>NZ_JBBCYH010000016.1:0-132510 GCF_037144955.1 Paenibacillus sp. USHLN196
CGATGGCGGAGGGGTTCCACACGTACCCATCCCGAACACGACCGTTAAGCCCTCTAGCGCCGATGGTACTTGGACCGCAGGGTCCTGGGAGAGTAGGACGCCGCCAAGCAAAGAACCACTGCCGATGTTATTCGGTGGTGGTTTTTATTTTTGTCTAATTGGATCTATGAAATTAGGAACAGCTCAGATTTGATGGGCTGTTTTTTTATTACCCAATTCACCTCAGATATCCAGATGTGCACTTAACCAGCAACCTGGATACATACTTGATAACAATCTTACAAGAGTGTAAGGTGATTGTAATCTAGATCAATAGGTACTAATCTTGCTGCTCCTGTATATTAATCCTATCCATCAATAGGATTAATTTTTAGGGGGAGTAGTCGTGAGGCTTTTTGAAATACTGTTGTTCTTTTCAAGTGTTTTATTAGTGGCAATCCCATTTATTTTCAATCAACGTATCAGGAGATCTGCTTTGCTCCTGACAAGCGGAGCAGGCTCCATTTTTTTAGTGATACATCTTCTTGTCGAAGGATACAGGCTTCAGCTTTTACTTTTATACGGATTTACGATCCTGATGCTTATGCTTTCAATTATAAATATTTTCATAACGCAGAAAACCGTACGGACTACCTCGCGAATCCGTAAAGTGCTGGGTCCCCTTTTAATTGTGATTGGGTTAATCGCAACAGCGTGCCTTAACTATGTGTTTCCCGTATTCGACCTTCCTGCGCCAACCGGCAAGTTGAAGGTAGGTACGCAAGTCTTCCATTTCGTCGACCCTAACCGAGAGGAGACATTTGGAAAAACCACGACGGGCAAGAGAGAATTGATGGTTCAGGTATGGTATCCGACTGAAGCTGGTACTGGGGAGTACGCTCCCTTTATCCCTGATACCCGGATTTTATCTTATATGGGGGAGAACTTTGGTCTTCCCGGGTTTACTTTTCAACACCTGAAGTATGTATCCAGTCATTCATATTCGGGGGGCGAAGTCTCTTCGGAACAGGCCTCATACCCGTTAATCCTTGCAAATCCTGGAAACGTCTCTTCCAAGTTCCTCCATACTTCGCAAGCCGAAAATCTAGCGAGTCACGGATATATCGTGGCTGTGATCGACCACACCTACAATACATTTGCGACCATGTTTCCGGATGGCCGAATCACGACCAGTACAACCGACAACTTATTCTCGCCCGATCATGATTACCAGACGGGAAGGGAAGTTCGAGACAAGTTGGGAAAAGTTTTAACCGAAGATGTGGCATTTGCGCTGGACCAATTTGACCTCATTCAATCGGGGCAGATTCCAAGTCATCTAAAAGGGAGGATCGATCTCGGTCATGTCGGGGTGTTCGGTCATTCCATAGGCGGAGCGACGGCCTATGACGCTTCTTACGATCCGAGAATCACGGTTGGAATAGACTTAGATGGAGGGCTTTATCGACTGCGTGAAAGAGAGGGGCTGCGAAAGCCGTTTTTGTTCATCAACTCGGAAAGCTATTCCGAAAAATTAAAAAGGGTGATGGATAAACAGGTCTACACGGATGCAGAGCTTAACCTTATGGGCTCGACAAGAGAGTGGGAGGATCAAGTAACGGAAGATAAAAAGTTAGAGCTTGAACGGATGCGCGAAACGGTGGACGAAGGGGGACAAGTCCTCTATATCGATAATACGGAGCATTTGAATTTTGCCGATGTACAGTTCATTTCTCCGATTTTTAACATGCTGGGCATTACAGGAAAGATTGCGCCCGAAAGAGCGAACTCCGTGATCAATGCCTATATGCTGGATTTCTTCAATATGTATCTGAAAAATCAAGGCGGAAACTTAATGAAAGGACCGGATAGCCGCTTTCCGGAGGTGAAGTTCGTAAACTAGCTATTGCCAGGACACAACCACAGTCCAGCAATCTGGCAAAAGTCAGTGTTGAACGCTCTTGAACGATGCTTCCATCCTTCCACAAGCAGAGTACATCTTTTATATTTCGCAAAGAATTGAGCTGTCTTTTCATAAATTAGTACCAAGTTCTAAGACTTAGTGCTATAATAATAAAAAACAAAAGAGGTGACTACCGGTATGAATCATCAATCAAAGGCAACCATCACGGCAATGGGGACGTATGTACCGGATCGAATATTAACGAATGCTGATCTGGAGAAATTGGTCGAGACAAGTGACGAATGGATCGTACAGCGTACAGGCATGAGAGAACGAAGAATTGCAGCCGAGGATCAGTTTGTATCTGACCTGGCTACGAAGGCTGTGGAAGACATGATACATCGTTACCAAGTAAGTGTAGAAGATGTGGATATGATCCTTGTAGCTACAAGCACACCTGAATATGCTTTTCCAAGTACGGCATCCCGGGTACAGGCTAACCTTAAAATCCCACACACGGGCGTACTGGATTTAAATGCTGCATGCGCTGGTTTTACCTACGGGCTACAGCTAGCTGATAGTCTGGTGACCAGTGGAATGTACCGTAAAGTGCTGGTTATTGGAGCAGAGACTTTATCCAAAATTACGGATTACACTGACCGCACGACTTGCGTATTGTTTGGTGACGGAGCGGGAGCCTTCTTGGTGGAGAGATCAGCAGCTGGAGAAGGTGACTTTATGGCAGCCATATCAGGCACGCATGGAGATGGTGGTGTACATCTCTATAAGAGTGGCTTGTCTTCAGAAATGAATGGTGTACCATTACAGGGTGAAGGTTGTTTGGTTCAGAATGGCCGAGAGATTTATAAGTGGGCTGTACGGACGATTCCAGAGCAATTGGGTAATCTTATAACGAAAGCTGGGTTAAGATCTGAGCAGATTGACTGGTTTGTCCCGCATAGTGCCAACATGAGAATGATTGAGGCTGTATGCGAACGTGGACCGGTTCCCTTGGAACGTACGTTAACCAGTGTTGAGTATCGTGGGAACACATCTGCCGCTTCCATTCCGCTGGCACTGCAGATTGCAGTGGATGAAGGGAAGTTAAAAGAAGGACAGAGCGTAGCTCTCTTTGGCTTTGGCGGTGGCTTGACTTACGCTGGCCTGGTGCTCAAATGGGGCGTACCGGACAGGGTTTAGGAATGAATGACACACGACTGTATGTAACAAATAGATAAATAGAATAGACAAAAGAGACCACCCGGACTTCATGCAGTCATGAAGAGGGTGGTCTCTTTTTTGAGGTAGTTCGTTTGAAGGAATGCGATTATGGCTATGTTTCTTTTTGAGTTAACACGAATTGCTTAATCCCATAAATGTTTTATGGTGTAAGCTTAGGGGCTTGGCGGTGATGAGTTCCTTGTTCGTAACTGTAAGCCAGCTTGATCAAGGTTCCTTCATCAAAGGCGCGACCCAGGAATTCCATACCTACAGGTAACCCATCGGTTGTGAAACCAGCAGGGACCGTGATCGCCGGGAAGCCGGAGAAAGGACTCAAACGGTTGTTACCACCAGAGTTTTGTCCTTCGCCAATAACACCAGCTGCCTGCGTAGATGTAGGATAGATGATGGCATCCAGGTTGTTGTCTGCCATAACTTTCAGCAGGGACTCACGTGTAACTTGGGTACGTTTCAGAACGATGTCCTTGTACTCTGTAGTCTCCAACGTTTGGCGAGCATCCCGCGTCTTCATGGATTGCTCCTGAGATTTGTCGAACTCTCCGGAAGCGATGATCTCGGACAGACTGTGATATGGAGCATCTGCGCCCAATGAGTCCAGATAGTCATTCAGTTGGAACTTGAATTCATATCCGCTGAGACTTGGGTATTTATTGATCTCAGTCAAGTTGGGGATGGAAATGGGAACTGCAGTAGCGCCCAGTGACTTCAATTCTTCCACAGCTGTGTTGATCACGTCAGCTACGGCTTTTTCTTCAGCTTTGGTACTTGGGATGAGTTCAGTGGCCACACCAATGCGTGCACCTTTCAACCCGTTTACATCCAAGAAGTCTGTATAGCTGGTAGGGATTTTTCCAACTGCGTAAGCTGTAGCCACATCCTTTTTATCATATCCGGCTGTAGCATCCAGCATGATTGCAGCGTCACTAACGGTACGAGCCATAGGTCCGCCGACATCTTGTGTCAACGCCAATGGGATAATGCCTTCACGGCTGGACAGTCCGATGGTTGGACGGATACCCACGAGGCTGTTGAAGCTGGACGGGATTCGGATCGAACCGCCAGTGTCCGTACCCATCCCAGCTGCAGCAAAGTTAGATGCAATGGCAGCACCTGTTCCTCCGCTAGAGCCACCTGGATAGTGGTCCAGGGCGTAAGGGTTCAGTGTTTGTCCACCCAATGAGCTGGATGTCGTGATGCCAAATGCGAATTCATGCAGGTTTGTTTTACCCAAAATAATGGCGCCAGCTGCTTTTAGCTTCTTCACTTGTTCAGCATCGTGAGCAGGAATGGAATCTTTCAGACAGATACAGCCTGCGGTTGTCGGCATATCGTTGGTATCGAAGTTATCTTTGACTAGAATCGGAACGCCATGCAGAGGTCCACGAGCACCTTGAGCTGCACGTTCTTCATCCAATTGCTCTGCAATTTGGAGTGCATCCGGGTTCAGTGTTAATACAGCGTTTATGCTTACACCTTGGTCATCGTATTTTTCAATGCGATCTAGATATTTCTGAACCAGCTCTTTCGATGTCAGTTTTCCTTGCGTCATGGCGGCCTGGAGATCCATGATGGTTGCTTCCTCCAGGACAAACGGTTTTATGTAGTTATAAATGCGGTCTTTCAGTACAGATAGGTCATTCTCCGTAAGCACAGCGTTTGGAAGGAAGAGGGATTCGGTATAACCTCTCATTAAACCTGCAGTATTCAATGCCCCGACAGCACCCGAATAGGAAGCTTGATCTGGAACATCTTTGAATGATTCGGAAGCAGACTCAAGTTCGAGCCATTGTTGCAAGGCGACCGCAGCATCTTTACGTTGTACGCTTGAGCCAGAGAGCTTGTCCATGGTAAAAGGAACACCTGCAAGTGTTGCGGCTTCTTCCATAGCCTTAGCAAATGCTGCGGCAGTAGCAGGCGCTTTACCTGCGGTTACAGCTACAACCGTAGTTTTGCTCGTAGACGTTGCTGTTGCGGCGGATGCCGATGGAACCGTTCCTCCCCATGTTGTGGCAACAACAGCCCCCGCCAATAACAAAGCCCCACTTTTTTTTAATACAGATCCATGATAAGTCATGCATCCACGCTCCCTTCGTGTGTCCCATTGATGTGTGTGTTCGTTAATCTGGTTTATATGCTTTTGACACATTCTATAGTCATGTTAGGTAATCTTACAATGTTTATATTTATCCAAAAAAACGTATACATCAATACTTTACAGTATTAATACTAATTGATGCTTCCGATTACGTGTACTCAGGAAAACTATCAAAGACTTTTGTGTAATTAAATATAACATGTGTATTACATAATGATTAAACGTGAGGTTAGATGATGAAAGTAGACAAGGCAAGAACGAAGACAGAGCATATCTTTACCACGAAATGATATAATGAAAAGATAGAATAAAAGTGACATAAGGTTTTATCAGAGAGGAAGAGATATGAAGTGAAGACATTAGTACTCGCAGAAAAACCATCTGTAGCACGTGAAATAGCCAGAGTCATGGGTGCGCGTGATAAACATAAAAGTTATATGGAAGGCCCAAAATATATCGTTACCTGGGCGCTTGGGCATCTGGTTGGATTAGCTGAGCCGGAGGATTACGATAAGAAGTATGCAACATGGAATCTGGAGGACCTGCCAATTCTGCCAGAGCGTACGAAACTGAAGGTGCTCAAAGAGACCAACCATCAATATAAAGCGGTCCAACAGCTGATGAAGCGTCAGGATGTAGGGGAGCTAGTCATTGCCACGGATGCGGCCCGTGAGGGAGAATTGTTGGCCCGTTGGATCATGCAGATGGCGGGGTGGAAAAAACCTTTCAAACGCCTGTGGATTTCATCCCAGACGGATAAGGCGATCAAAGACGGATTTGCCTCGCTGAAGCCAGGCAGTCAGTTCGACCGTCTCTACGAATCAGCACGTTGTCGGGCGGAAGCCGATTGGATGATTGGACTTAATGTGACACGGGCACTAACCGTTCGCTTTAATGCACAGTTATCTGCTGGGCGGGTTCAGACGCCAACCTTGGGTATGATTATGGACAGGGAAAATGAAATTAACGGTTTCCGCTCGCAGGAGTATGAGACATTAACGGCAGATCTGGGAGGTTTTCAGGCTGTGTGGCGGGCGGCGGGAGGAGATTCGCGAATCTTCCACCCTCAAGAAACTCAGGAATTAAAGAAACGGGTAGACGGACGCAAGGGCACGATTGCTCAAGTGAAGAAAAGCGAGAAGGTGGAGCCACATCCACTGGCATATGACCTGACGGAACTACAACGGGATGCCAACCGGAAATACGGTTTCTCGGCGAAGCAAACATCAAACGTCCTGCAACGTCTGTATGAACAACACAAGCTTGTGACATATCCGCGTACGGACAGTCGGTACCTGACTTCGGATATGACAGCAACGTTGAAAGAGCGGCTGGACAGTGTAGCCATTGGACCTTACGCATCGCTGGCACGTCCTTTGCTGCGCAAAAATCTGAATATCACCAAACGTATTGTGGATGACAGCAAAGTGACCGATCACCATGCAATCATTCCAACAGAGCAGACGGTGCTTCTGAATCAATTGAACCCTGAGGAACGCAAGTTGTACGATCTGATCGTACGTCGTTTTATCAGCCTTTTCTACCCGGCAGCGAAGTATGATTCGGTTGCGATCACGGTGCAGGTGGGGAGCGATTCCTTCCATGCCAAAGGCACAACGGTGAAAGAAAGTGGATGGCGTGAAGTCTACGGCGGCGATTACAGCGATGATGACGATGACCGTGCTGATGATACATCCGACCATGAGCGTGCGCTTTTGCCAGATGTGCAGCAAGGACAGTCTGTGACAGTTCAGCGTTGTCATATTAAAAGTGGCCGGACGATGCCGCCCAAACGATATACCGAAGCTGCTTTGCTATCCCAAATGGAGAAGTATGGACTGGGTACTCCGGCGACACGAGCGGATATTATTGAGAAGCTGGTTAGTTCTGATACCATTGATCGTCAAGGCAACAGCATGCATCCAACCGGCAAAGGAAAACAGTTGATTGAACTGGCTGCTCCGCAGCTACGTACACCGGATCTAACTGCCCGCTGGGAAGCTGAACTGGAACGCATCGCTCGTGGGCAAGGGAAACCGGAACCATTCCTGGATAGTATCCGTTCAATGGCGAAAGAGCTTGTGTCTACGGTAAAGGGCAGCAAAGCGGAGTATAAGCCGCATAATGTGTCGAATAGCCATTGCCCCGACTGTAATGCACGATTACTGGAGAAGAAGGGCAAGCGTGGCAAATTCCTTGTATGTCCTACCGAGGACTGCGGTTATCGTCGTTCGGCAGAGAAGAGACTGTCCAATCGTCGTTGTGCGCAGTGCCACAAAAAGATGGAAATCAAAGAAGGCAAGGCGGGGCTGTACGTGCAATGTCTGCCATGCGGTATCACAGAAACATTGGATAAGGACAAACAGCATGTGAACAAACGGGATCAGCAAAAGCTGGTGAAACAATATGCGAAGCAGGAGTCCATTGGGTCTAACCTTGGAGATCTGCTGAAGGCGGCTATGGAGAAAAAGGGAGAGTAGAGCAGGCTCTGAGTTAGTGCAGATCGCATCACGCATGTAACGTTATTTGCGAATAACTAATGTTATGGAGAGTGATTGCTGCGCTTATCCCTAATCATACATGTGATGCGGTATAAGATCCTCTGTTTTCAGGCAACGTAAGCCAAGGAGGTGATACCCATATGCCGCATAACAAACCCGAAAAGATCCATAACCAGCAGAACAAAGATAGCATTCGGGAAGAAAACATCGCTGTTCGTCCAGCCAAAGCAGCCAAAAGAGTACCAAGTCTGAACGGTATTCCCAAGCAGGAGTCCTAAAATCATCTAAACTGTCGATCTAACAAGATTGTCTCTTCAAAATGATGCGGTTCCCTGCCCGCGTTGAACATGTCTCTGCTGAGGATTATAATGGAGACAGGGAGATGTCCCGGGATAGGGGGACCGCTAGAATTTTATGCTAACTGGACTTATATTGTGGTTTTTATTTATTAATGTAGTTGGTTATCTGGTGATGTCGGATGATAAGAGGCGTGCACAGCAACGTCGTGATCGTACACCTGAACGGACGTTATTCCTGCTTGCATTTATAGGCGGAGCTCTAGGAGTCTGGATCGCGATGTATCGGAAAAGGCACAAAACCAAACATCCCAGCTTCACCATTGGTATTCCGTTGTTGTTGTTCCTGAATGCAGTAATCTATGGTTACTTTATTCAATGAACACATGGAACACATGCGTAACCATTCCTTCTGTGGTTTTATAGGATTGGAGATATCGGATTGAGCATAAGCATCAGTGAAGGATGTATCGATGGTTTGTTTGATATGTAAATTCATTCGTATGAATGGTTCAGTGTGGCTCTGGAACGTTTAAGGAGTTATATGGTTCTGTTATTTAACGGTTAGTTTATTGCATGTCAGACCGAAGCTTGCTTCGCGTGTTCTACATATAAAGGAAGGGACGGGATTCACATGTTATTTTCCAAAATATTAGTGGCTTATGATGGTTCCAAAGCTTCAAATAAAGCTCTTGATCGTGCGATTGAGCTAGCTAAAGTGTCCCCGGACGCTGTATTGGATGTCATTCATGCTTTTGATTTCCCGCGTATATTCATTGGTGAGGGGTTGGCCCCGCTGCCACCTTCACTTAATAATGATTATTACAATCTGGCGGTGCAGACGACGGATGAAGCGAAAGAGCGAATCCGGGCTGCTGGTGTAACGGCCAACGTGGACCTGATTCAAGGGGCTGCTGCAGAAGTGTTGCTTGATTTTGCCAAAGAAAATAATTCTGATATCATTATTATTGGTAGCCGCGGACTGGGTGGAATTCGGGAATTTGTCCTGGGTAGTGTCAGTCACAATGTGGTTCAGCATGCTCAGGTTCCAGTACTGATCGTAAAATAATAGATGAAGTGTGTGAACACACTAAAAGCAGGAAGCCGGTTGTCTTCGAGAGATTGAAGAGGAGCCGGCTTTCTTTTATGGGATGAAATGGATGACTAAGTGAATGTAATGAAGCAATTCCCGAACATTATATTTGTCAATATGTTAAATGTTCGTCTTTAAGTTGACATTAGCTGTAGGGGATTGTTAGAATGTTAGATGTGTCGATCAGGTAAGAATAAGGTCGAGTAGGAACGAAATGTGTAATAAGATATAACAAAACGAATCAAGCTGGTTTGAATAGATATTTGCTCGTATAACGCCGGGAATAGGGCCCGGAAGTATCTACCCGGGAACCGTAAATTTCCGGACTACGAGGAGATACGGCTGAGAGTCGCATGCAACTAGATGCGGACAGCAAGCCCCTTTTGGCATGCCCAAATGAGGGATACGTATTTCTTGGAGTCCGGTGTCCGGAGAAAATGTGATGTTTTCGCGGGTAGCGGATTTTTTCATTTCACACGTAAAATGAATTCATTAATACCAGATGTAATCAAAAAAGCTCAGACGGGAGTTGGATGTATTCATGTCACTGCAAGTCGCTGTAATTATGGGCAGCAAGTCGGATTGGGAAACGATGAAATATGCGTGCGAGGTGCTGGACGAGCTGGAGATTGGGTATGAGAAAAAGGTGGTCTCCGCCCATCGTACACCGGATTTGATGTTTGAATACGCAGAGCAAGCGATTGATCGAGGATTCAAGGTGATCATTGCAGGTGCAGGCGGGGCAGCACATCTACCAGGTATGGTAGCAGCCAAAACGATGCTTCCAGTCATTGGCGTTCCGGTTCAGTCCAAAGCATTGAACGGTCTCGATTCCTTGTTGTCCATTGTTCAGATGCCTGGCGGGATTCCCGTTGCAACCGTTGCAATCGGTAAGGCGGGGGCTACCAATGCAGGTCTGCTCGCAGCTCAGATGATCGGTGCATTTGACCCGGATGTCCAACGTCGCTCTGAAGCTCGAAGAGAGCGCATCAAACAAGAAGTACTCGAAAGCAGTGAAGAACTATGAGTAGAGCCGGGAACCAATCCGGTATAGCAGGAGAACTACAGCAAGTCCTGCTGCCCGGGAAAACAACCATTGGCATTCTTGGAGGCGGACAGCTCGGACGCATGATGACGCTCGCAGGCACGGCAATGGGTTATCGATTTGTTACCCTTGATCCCGCCTCGGATGCACCTTGTGGTCAAATCGCTCGTCAGATCGAAGCAGGATATGACGATGCCAAAGCTGCGCTTGAGCTAGCTCGGCAATGCGATGTCATTACGTATGAGTTCGAAAATGTAGATGCAGAAGTCGCTGCGTTACTCGAACGTGAGTCCTACGTTCCGCAAGGAAGTGCGTTATTGTACACCACACAACATCGGTTGCGGGAAAAACGAGCGATTGAAGCGGCTGGAGTAAGAGTCGCGCCTTATCGGGAAATCACAAGTGCGGATACAATGCTTGCAGCTGTAAGCGAACTTGGCGTTCCATGTGTACTGAAGACGGTGACTGGAGGCTACGATGGCAAAGGCCAACGGGTCATCCGGGAAGCGAGTCAGGCTGTTGCGGCATACGAAGAACTTGCAGCTACTGGTGCGGAATTGGTGTTGGAGCAATTCATCAAGTTTGAATGCGAGATTTCGGTCGTTGTAGCGCGTAGCACAAATGGGGAGATCAAGACGTTCCCGCCAGCGGAGAACATGCATGTGAACAACATTTTGCATGCGTCAATCGTGCCGGCTAGAGTCGCAGCAGACATCCAGATTGAAGCACAGAAACTGGCAGCAGCAGTGGCAGAATCGATGAAGGCTGTTGGACTGCTGGCTGTGGAACTGTTTGTAGCGGCGGATGGAAGACTGTACGTCAACGAGTTGGCACCAAGACCCCACAATTCGGGACACTATACGATGGAAGCCTGTGCAACATCACAGTTCGAACAACATATCCGTGCGATCTGCGGACTACCGCTGGGTGACACTTCGTTATTGAGTCCGGTCGTTATGGTCAATGTGCTTGGAGAACATCTCGAAGGCATTATCGCAAGAACAGGGCAGCCTGATGCGGAAGCGATAGAACTCGGTGTGATTCCCAAGCTTCACATATATGGTAAAACCGAAGCGAAAACAGGACGGAAGATGGGGCATGTGAATCTGCTCTGTCAGGATGTTGAAGAAGGATTACAATGGATTGAACAAACTAATCTCTGGAGGAATACAAATTCATGATTGAACGTTATAGCAGACCCGAAATGAGAGCCATCTGGACCGAAGAGAACAAATTCCAATCGTGGCTGGAAGTTGAAATTTGTGCATGTGAGGCATGGGCCGAACTGGGTGTAATCCCTAAGGAAGAAGCGGCATTGCTTCGTCAGAATGCATCTTTTGACATCGACCGTATCTATGAGATTGAACAGGAAACACGTCATGACGTTATCGCATTTACACGTACGGTATCTGAAAGTCTGGGTGCGGAGCGGAAATGGGTGCACTACGGACTGACTTCCACAGATGTCGTGGATACGGCTCTGGGTTATGTACTGCGTCAAGCGAATGAGATTCTGGAAAAGGATATCGTGAATTTCATTGAAATTCTGCGTGAAAAAGCACTGGCTTATCAGCACACACCAATGATGGGACGTACGCACGGGGTGCATGCAGAGCCAACAACATTTGGACTGAAAATGGCGTTGTGGCATGAAGAGATGAAACGGAACCTGGAGCGTTTCCGTCATGCAGCAGACAATGTACAATATGGCAAAATCTCAGGCGCAGTTGGAACATATGCGAACATTGATCCGTTTGTCGAAGAGTTTGTCTGTGAGAAGCTCGGCACGAAGCCTGCGCCGATCTCGACTCAAACATTGCAACGTGACCGTCACGCGGAATATATGGCTACACTGGCGTTGATCGCAACGTCCCTGGACAAGTTCGCTACTGAGGTACGTGCACTGCAGAAGAGTGAGTTCCGTGAAGTGGAAGAAGCTTTTGCTAAAGGTCAAAAAGGATCTTCAGCAATGCCGCACAAGCGTAACCCAATTGGTAGTGAAAACATCTCAGGTCTGTCCCGTGTTATTCGTGGACACATGGTATCCGCATACGAGAACGTAACGCTCTGGCATGAGCGCGACATCTCACATTCTTCCGTAGAACGTATCATTCTGCCGGATGCAACGATGCTGCTGAACTACATGCTGAACCGTTTTGGTAACATCGTGAAGAACCTGACGGTATTCCCTGAAAACATGAAACGCAACATGGAGCGTACCTACGGGGTACCATTCTCCGGTCGCATCATGACGAAGCTGATCGACAAAGGTTTCAGCCGCGAGCAAGCATACGATACCGTTCAACCACGTGCGATGCAAGCATGGGAAGAACAACGTCAGTTCCAGGATATCGTGAAATCCACACCGGAGATCACGGAAGTGCTGAACGAAGAAGAAATCGCAGATGCGTTTAACCCGTCTTGGCACCTGAAGCACGTAGACACGATCTTCAAAAAGCTCGGCTTGAACGACTAATATATTAAGGCTTTGAATTATTATACTCCCTAAAAGTATAGGTTGATTATGTGTTCACGCTGGAACGGAGAAGGCAGAAAAAACCTGAAGAAGCAAAGCGCTCGCCTTTATCCCCGGATTTTCACTTTGCAAAAGTGGAATCAAAAAATCTGGGGATAACAGCGATCGGAAGGTTGTTCTGCATTCGGAGTGGACCCGCGTGATAAGGGGAATTGGACGTATACTTTACATCTCCTGAAAGAAGGTGAGCCCATGGCACTGTCCACTGCGGCAGATCTCGTTAAAGCACCTCTGTTATATAAAGGAAAAGTACGTGAATTGTACGATCTGGGTGAACATTTTCTGATCGTGGTTACCGACCGAATCTCGGCATTCGATTACGTGTTGGATCCGGCGGTTCCTGAGAAAGGAAACGTACTAAATAAACTTAGCAGCTTCTGGTTCGAACTAACGGGTGACATGATGGAGAACCACGTGGTGCATACCGATGTGAATCAACTGGGTGATCTCATCACAGACCCTGAATTGCTCAAAGACCGCATCATGGTAACCCGCAAAGCGGAACGCATTGATATTGAATGTGTCGTGCGTGGATACATCACTGGTGGTGGATGGAGACAATATGAGACAAGCGGTGAAGTGAACGGTATTAAGCTGCCTGATGGACTTCGCAAAAACGCCAAGCTCGAAGTGCCCATTTTCACACCGGCAGCCAAAAATGATGTTGGTCACGATGAAGACATTCCATTGGTTCGCATGAAAGAGCTAGTCGGGGATGCCCTCGCGGTTGAGCTTCAGGAAAAAAGCTTGCGCCTGTACGAATTCGCTCGTGACTATTGCGATCAGCGTGGCATCATTCTCGCAGACTGCAAATTCGAGTTCGGCATCGTGGATGGCAAGGTCATCCTGATTGACGAAATCTTCACTCCAGACGCTTCACGCTTCTGGGCCAAAGAGAACTATGAGCTGGACATCGAAATCGACAGCATGGATAAAGAGCCAGTGCGCACCTATCTCGCCGGAACCGATTGGGACAAGAACAGTAAACCTGATCCACTCCCAAAAGAGGTAGTTGAAGCAACAACCGCAAGATACGTCGATATTTATAACCGTTTAACGAGATAATAAAGTTTAACGTTTGAGCGGGCTACAGGAAAGTTTGAGGAAGCTAACGTTTGAGCGAGCTATGGGAAAGTTTGGCTTTCGATCGCTGTTGCCCCCGGAATGTTTTGATTGGAATCCTTTTTTTCAAAAGGAAACATTCCGGTTGCAAAGGCGAACGCTTACGCTTCTCCAGCTCAAATCTTTCCCTCCGCCAGTGTCAAACTGGGGGATGAGGCAATTAAAAAACAAAGACTTCTCTTCACATACAGGAAGTCTACCAATATAAAAATAGTAAGGTTACTAAAGTAACTTAAAGACCATTCACTGTTTTGAAGTAATGGTCAGGCTAGACCATTACCCACCGTGCAACGTAAAGGTTTGAGCCTTTAAAAAAACGTCGCATGGACTAGCGGAGGGGCGGAATTGTTCTTAAAGGAGCGAAGCGTTCGCCTTTGTCCCCGGGTTTTGACCGCACAGCGGTTCAAAACAATCAAAAAACCTGGGGACAACAAGCGACCGGAAGAACAATCCGCCCCGGGGCGAGCTCCACACCCCATTTTTAACAGCATAAAGCATTTATCCCGTTCATTACTGAGGAGGAACATAAGGATCATGATCAAAGCAACCGTATATGTCACTATTAAGCAAAGCGTACTCGACCCGCAAGGCGTAGCTGTTCAAGGAGCCCTGCATTCCATGGGATTCAACGAAGTGGAAAGTGTACGGATCGGTAAAGTCATGGAACTGAACCTGGATACAACAGATCGTGCGGAAGCGGAGAAACGATTGAAAGTCATGTGTGAAAAGCTACTGGCCAACACCGTTGTTGAAGATTACCGCTACGAATTGGAGGGTTAATCTCATGAAATTTGCAGTTCTTGTGTTCCCTGGCTCCAACTGCGACATCGACTGTTACAAGGCAGTAGAAGATGCTATTGGGCAAGAGGTTGATTATGTATGGCACACGGCTACAGATCTTTCGGCTTATGATTGTATTTTGGTTCCGGGTGGTTTCTCTTATGGTGACTACTTGCGTTGCGGAGCGATTTCCCGCTTTGCACCGGTTATGAACGAGGTAGCGAAAGCTGCTGAACAAGGTAAATATATTTTGGGTATTTGCAACGGATTCCAGATCCTGACGGAAGCCGGATTGCTTCCAGGTGCATTGATCCGCAACACTTCCCTGAAATTCCGTTGTCACGATACGGTATTGAAAGTGGCGAACGTTGGTACACCATTTACACGTGACTATGCACCGGGCGAAGAGATTATCATCCCGATTGCTCACGGTGAAGGCAACTATTATTGCGACGAGGAGACGCTCGCGAGTCTGCAAGCGAACAACCAGATCGTATTTACGTACGGCACCAACCCGAACGGTTCCCTAGGTGATATTGCAGGAGTCTGTAACGAGGCTGGAAACGTGGTCGGCATGATGCCGCATCCAGAGCGTGCAGTGGATTCACTGTTTGGTTCGGAAGACGGCAAACGTATGTTTACATCTATTTTGAAAGCATGGAGGGATCGGCATGACGCAGCAGCTATCCGCTAAGGAACCAACAGCAGAACAGGTCGCAGAACATAAACTTTACGCACAAATGGGCGTATCTGACAGCGAGTATGAGCTGATCTGTGAGTTCATGGGGCGCAAGCCAAACTACACGGAAATCGGTGTGTTCAGTGTAATGTGGTCCGAGCATTGTGCTTATAAAAACTCCAAGCCATTGCTGCGCCGTTTCCCAACCACTGGACCACGTGTCCTGATGGGACCTGGTGAAGGTGCCGGTATCGTGGATATCGGTGATAACCAGGCCGTTGTATTCAAAATTGAAAGCCATAACCATCCTTCCGCGGTTGAGCCTTATCAAGGTGCGGCAACAGGTGTGGGCGGCATTATCCGTGATATTTTCTCCATGGGCGCAAGACCGGTAGCCTTGCTGAACTCCCTTCGTTTCGGCAAGCTGGAGAGCGATCGCGTTAAATATTTGTTCGAACATGTTGTAGCGGGTATTGCTGGATACGGTAACTGTATCGGTATTCCTACCGTTGCAGGCGAAGTCATGTTTGATGAGAGCTACGAAGGTAATCCACTGGTTAACGCCATGTGTGTGGGTCTGATTGATCATGACAAGATTCAGCGCGGTGTAGCTAAAGGTGTAGGTAACCCGGTTTACTATGTGGGCCCACCAACAGGCCGGGATGGTATTCATGGAGCAACCTTTGCATCGGTTGAACTGACGGAAGAATCCGAGTCCCAACGGACAGCGGTTCAGGTCGGTGACCCGTTTATGGAGAAACTGGTGATGGAATCCTGTCTGGAATTGATCGACACGGGCATCGTGCTCGGTATTCAGGATATGGGTGCTGCGGGTCTGACATGTTCAAGTGCAGAGATGGCAAGTAAAGCGGGTAACGGTCTGGAATTGTATCTGGATCAGGTACCACAGCGTGAAGAAGGCATGACGCCTTACGAGATGATGTTGTCTGAGTCCCAAGAACGTATGTTGTTCGTCGTTGAGCCGAAGGACGAGGCGCAGGCGATGGAAATCTTTGAACGTTGGGGCGTAATCTGTGCCAAAGTCGGTAAAGTAACGGATGACGGTCGTCTGAAATTGATCCACCACGGCGAAGTGGTCGGAGATATGCCAGTAACGGCATTGGTTGACGAATGTCCAGTGTATGACAAACCGTCTTCTGTACCTGCGTACTACGAGCAAAGTGCCTCCATCGACACGCTTCGTTACGACGAAGTGTCGGATCTCGGCGGAGCGTTGAAACAAGTGCTGGCTTCCCCAACAGTAGCAAGTAAAAAATGGGTGTATGATCAATACGACTACATGGTGCGTACAAGTACTGCCGTTCGTCCAGGTTCGGATGCAGCCGTAGTTACGATTCGTGGCACACGCAAAGGTCTCGCGATGACAACGGACTGTAACGGACGTTATGTGTACCTTGATCCTGAAGTTGGTGGACGGATTGCCGTGAGTGAAGCAGCGCGTAACATTGTATGTTCCGGTGCGGAGCCGCTGGCGATCACGGACAACCTGAACTTCGGTAATCCGGAGAAGCCGGATATTTTCTGGCAAATGGAGAAAGCCGTAGACGGTATGGCAGAAGCCTGTCGTGTGCTGGATACGCCGGTCATCGGTGGTAACGTAAGTCTGTATAACGAAAACGCCAAAGGCTCCATCTATCCAACGCCAGTTGTCGGTATGGTAGGTCTCGTTCATGATACGGATCATATCACGACACAAGCATTCAAATCCGAAGGTGATGTTATCATCCTCCTCGGTGAGACAAAAGCTGAACTGGGTGGCAGCGAGCTGCAATACGCGGTTCATGGTCAAACAGAAGGCCGTCCGCCAGAGCTGAATTTGCAAACGGAAAAAGCGTTGCTCAGCACGGTGCTGGAAGCTATTCAATCCGGTCTCGTTCGCTCGGCACATGACTTGTCTGAAGGCGGATTGGCTGTTGCACTCGCAGAGTCTTGCATCAGTGGTAACGTAGGAGCACAGGTGAATGTGGAGACGACATTGCGTGGAGATCACGCTCTGTTCAGTGAGAGCCAATCCCGTATCTTGTTGTCGGCTACGCCAGAGCAAGCGGGGAAACTTGAAGCATTTGTACGTGAGCGCGGTGTACCTGTAGCTGTGATTGGACGTGTAGAAGGAAGTAACCTGACGATTGAATTGAACGGAACATCAGCCGTGAGCGAACCTGTAGGAGGTTTGGCTCAGGTCTGGGAGGATGCGATTCCATGTCTCATGAACTGACGACAGGACCGTTGTGGACAGGCGATTATTATAATGAAGGGTCCGGCAAGGAAGGACTCGACAAATTGAAGGAAGAATGCGGCGTGTTCGGGGTGTTCAGACACCCTGACGCGGCTTCGCTCTCCTATTATGGACTGCATGCGCTGCAACATCGGGGCGAAGAAAGTGCAGGCATGTGTGTGAGTGATGGTAGCCAGTTTAACTATCACCGCGGCATGGGTCTGGTGAAGGAAGTGTTCACCAAAGACCTGATGCAGACGTTGACCGGGGATATTTCCATTGGACATGTCCGGTATTCAACAAGTGGTGACAGTAAACTGACGAACGCACAGCCATTGGTATTCAAATACCGTGATGGTGATCTGGCAGTGGCGACTAACGGAAACATTGTGAATGCACCAACGATCCGGCGTGAGCTGGAGCAGAGTGGTTCCATTTTCCAAACAACAAGTGATACCGAGGTCATTGCGCATCTAATTGCACGTTCCTCCAAAGGGCTTGTAGAAGCGGCGAAAGAGGCGTTCCAGCGCATTGTGGGCGGTTATGCATTTCTGATCATGACCAACGACAAGCTGCTTGTGGCTTCTGATCCACACGGACTTCGTCCGCTCACGATGGGTAAGCTCGGTGATGCCTATCTGTTTGCATCCGAGACCTGTGCACTCGAAACGATCGGCGCAGAATTGATTCGTGATATCGAGCCGGGTGAATTGCTTGTGCTGGATGCCGATGGTCTGCACGAGGATCGCTTTGATCATCACAAACACCGCAAGGCATTATGCGCGATGGAATATATTTATTTTGCCCGTCCAGATAGTGATATGAATGGTACGAACCAGCATGCTGCCCGTAAACGGATGGGAAGCCGGATGGCGATTGAGGCGTTTGTGGATGCGGATCTGGTCACAGGTGTACCTGACTCCAGTATTTCCGCGGCAATAGGTTATGCGGAGCAAACGGGTATTCCTTACGAGATGGGTATGATCAAAAACAAATACACCGGACGTACGTTTATCCAGCCGAGCCAGGAACTGCGGGAACAGGGCGTGAAGATGAAGCTGAGCGCTGTGCGTCGCGTCGTGGAAGGCAAACGTGTGGTCATGATTGACGACTCCATTGTACGGGGAACAACTTCCCGGCGGATCGTGAACATGCTGCGTGATGCAGGAGCAACCGAGGTTCATGTCCGCATTACATCACCACCTTTCAAAAACCCGTGTTTCTATGGCATTGATACGCCTGACAGCCGCGAATTGATCGCCTCACAGCTGTCTGTGGAAGAAATCTGCCGTGAAATTAATGCGGATTCCCTGTCGTTCCTCAGTCCGGATGGACTGATTGCATCGATACAGGGAGATAATCAGAATGATCCCAAGGGCGGGCTTTGCCTCGCATGTTTTGATAATGATTACCCAACCCGCCTCGACTTCGGCGGTGAAGAAAAATTCGGCTGCAGCTGTTAGCCCTTAAGCCCCGCCTTGCGGATCAACAGGGGCCAGGGCAGCCAGGCGAAGCAGCTGCCCAGCGGGCATAGCCCGAGCCCTCAAGCCCCGCTTTGCGGAGCAATAGGGGCCAGGGCAGCCAGGCGAAGCAGCTGCCCCCGGGCATAGCCCGAGCCCTCAAGCCCCGCTTTGCGGAGCAATAGGGGCCAGGGCAGCCAGGCGAAGCAGCTGCCCACCGGGCTTGTCCCGCAGCGCAGCCAAGCGGGGTTCGCCGTCCGGTGGCCTGAGGGCACCGGAATCGGCGAACAATCCCGCGAGCACACGCACGAATCAACCAT
The DNA here is from genome assembly GCF_037144955.1 of Paenibacillus sp. USHLN196. Classification (NCBI taxonomy): domain Bacteria; kingdom Bacillati; phylum Bacillota; class Bacilli; order Caryophanales; family Paenibacillaceae; genus Paenibacillus; species Paenibacillus sp. USHLN196. Next base: position 19,288 of record NZ_JBBCYH010000016.1, read on the forward strand.
AGCAAGATCACACCAGCCACCCCTGCACCGCTTGTTTGGCGGGTGTCCAGAGGGCCTGCCAAGGTCCTATGGGGTTCTCCCAGGCGGGAGGATTTAGGAGGGGTGAAAAAAAGGAGATGATTCCACTTGTCCGAAGCATATAAAAAGGCCGGCGTCGATATCGCGGCAGGTAATGAAGCGGTTGAACGGATGAAAAAACACGTGAAGCGTACCTTCCGTCCGGAAGTGATGACAGATCTGGGCGGATTCGGTGCCCTGTTCGGTTTGAACAAAGATAAATACGAGGAGCCTGTGCTTGTATCCGGTACAGACGGCGTAGGCACCAAGCTGAAAATTGCATTTGCCATGGACCGTCACGATACCATCGGAATCGACGCGGTAGCGATGTGTGTGAACGACATTGTGGTACAGGGCGCAGAGCCACTCTTTTTCCTGGATTATCTCGCTTGTGACAAAGTCATTCCGGAGAAGATCGAAGCCATTGTTGCGGGAATCGCTGAAGGCTGTCATCAGTCCGGCTGTGCGTTGATCGGTGGCGAAACGGCGGAGATGCCGGGCATGTACAGTGAAGGCGAATACGATATTGCCGGATTCACGGTGGGCATCGTGGACAAAGCGAAGATCATCAACGGCACAACCATTGCCCCTGGCGACACAGTGATAGGACTTGCCTCCAGCGGGGTGCACAGTAACGGATTCTCGTTGGTACGCAGACTTTTGTTGGAAGATGCGGGACTTGATCTGCATGATGAAGTAGCGGAACTGGGCGGTAAGCTGGGTGATTCCCTGCTGGAACCTACGAAGATCTATGTTAAACCCCTGTTGTCCCTGCTGGAAAAGGTAAAAGTAAAAGGTATGGCTCACATTACAGGTGGCGGCTTCATTGAGAATATCCCACGTATGTTGCCTAGTAACGTGAATGTGGATATTGACTACGGCTCTTGGCCGATCCTGCCGATCTTCAACCTGTTACGGGAGAAGGGGGCTGTCTCGAACCGTGACATGTTCACCACATTTAACATGGGTATTGGGCTTGTACTGGTCGTTAATGAAGCAGATGCAACGGAAGCGCTGCAACAACTGAAAGCATCTGGTGAAGAAGCGTATATCATTGGCCGTGTTACTGAAGGAGATGCGCGAGTAACCTTCACGGGAGCGGATGTTTAATGGCGAACTACCGCATAGCTGTATTTGCCTCGGGTGAAGGGTCTAACTTTCAGTCTTTGGTCGATGCAGTACGAAACGGTGGGCTGAATGCATCCGTAGATCTGCTCGTGTGTGATAAACCGGCTGCACGTGTTGTGCAGCGGGCACAGGACGCAGGCGTGGATTGTCATCTGTTTACTCCGAAAAATTATGCTTCCCGTGAAGCCTATGAGGCAGAGATCGTGGAAGTGCTTGAATCCAAGAAGATCGACTTGGTCGTTCTTGCGGGATATATGAGATTGCTGACTTCGGTTGTGGTGGATCGTTACGCAGGGCGGTTGATTAACATTCATCCGTCCTTGCTACCGGCATTTGCAGGTAGGGATGCGATTGGACAGGCATTGGAATACGGTGTAAAAGTTACGGGTGTGACCGTGCACTTTGTGGACGGCGGCATGGATACAGGGCCGATTATTGCCCAGCATCCTGTTCCCATTTTGCCAGAGGATACTGCTGAATCAATCAGCCGTTCCATTCATGCGGCCGAACAGCAGTTATATCCTGAAGTAGTGTCCTGGTTCGCTCAAGGTCTGGTTCAGTTAGATGGACGTCACGTCACTGTTAACAAACCGGTTTGATATAAGTTGAAAATTTTTTACACATTAACGGAGAGGACAGAAAAAACCTGAAAAAGCGAAGCTAAAAGCTTTCTGAAGGAAAGCTGCATCGGAAGCATAGGCTTCGCCTTTATCTCCGGATTTTCCCTTTAAGAAAAGGGAATCAAAAAATCTGGGGATAACAGCGATTGGAAGGTTGTTCTGTCATCGGAGTGTCCCGTGTAAACATCTTGGTTCAACTTCTATAACAGAAGTCGAATATTGGTACGCATTTTGTGATATTTCTCGGGAAATAAATCGGCTGTGTTTCGTCATGAAACGCGAAGCCATGGGACATTAAAGGAGGAGCATATTGTGAGTATCAAAAGAGCGCTGGTCAGCGTATGGGATAAAACAGGCATCGTGGACTTTTGCCGCGAACTGTCGCAAATGGGTGTGGAGATTATTTCGACAGGAGGTACAAGCAGCCTGTTGTCGAAGGAAGGCGTACCTGTCATCGGAATTTCGGATGTGACCGGATTTCCGGAAATCATGGACGGACGTGTCAAAACATTACATCCAGCAGTGCATGGTGGGTTGCTGGCTGTTCGTGATAGCGAAGAGCATAAGCGCCAGATGGAAGAAAACGGACTGGATTATATTGACCTCGTTGTCGTAAACCTGTACCCCTTCCAAGATACCATTGCCAAACCGGATGTTACGTACGAAGACGCGATTGAGAACATCGATATCGGTGGTCCAACCATGCTTCGTTCTGCTGCCAAAAATCATGCTTTTGTTAGTGTCGTTGTTGACACAGCAGATTACGGCAAGGTGCTTGAAGAAGTGCGCAGCAATGGAGATACCACACTCGAAACACGCAAACGGCTTGCGGCAAAAGTGTTCCGCCATACAGCGGCTTACGATGCAGTTATTTCTGACTATCTCTCCAACCTGAACGGTGATCCGTTGCCAGAGCGTCTGACGGTTACTTACGAGAAACTCCAAGATTTGCGTTACGGCGAAAATCCACACCAGCAGGCGGCATTCTACCGCAAACCGCTGGCTGCTCAAGATACGTTGACAACTGCCGAGCAATTGCATGGCAAAGAGTTGTCTTACAATAACATCAACGATGCGAACGCAGCTTTGCAGATTGTCAAAGAATTTGAAGAACCGGCCGTTGTCGCGGTTAAACATATGAACCCATGCGGCGTGGGCATTGGCGTAAGTATCTATGAAGCTTACAGCAAAGCATATGCTGCAGATCCAACGTCGATCTTTGGTGGCATTGTGGCAGCGAACCGCATTATCGATAGCGATACAGCAGGCAAATTGAGCGAGATTTTCCTGGAAATCGTACTTGCTCCTGACTTTACGCAAGAGGCTCTCGATATCCTGACGAAGAAGAAAAACATTCGTTTGCTCAAAACGGGCGAACTGAATGCTGCTCGTAAACGGGAGAGCCAATTCGTGGTTACGTCCATCGACGGCGGTATGATCGTGCAACAGTCCGATGTGCACTCCATTGAAGCGAGCGAGCTGAACGTGGTAACGGATCGTGCGCCATCGGAAGAAGAACTGAAACAGCTTTTGTTTGGCTGGAAAGTAGTTAAACATGTGAAATCGAACGCGATCGTACTTGCTGCGAATGATATGACCGTAGGTGTGGGCGCTGGACAAATGAATCGTGTGGGTGCAGCCAAAATTGCAATTGAGCAAGCTGGCGAGCAAGCAAAAGGTGCTATTCTAGCATCTGATGCGTTCTTCCCAATGGGTGATACGCTGGAACTGGCAGCAAAAGCCGGAATTACAGCAGTGATTCAACCGGGTGGTTCGATCAAAGATGAAGAATCCATCAAAGTAGCGAATGAATATGGAATTGCCATGGTCTTCACAGGCGTTCGTCACTTCAAGCACTAGAGCGAAAAAGGTTTAATAAGGGGTGTCGCCAGTCATATTTATGACTTATGGTACACCCCCTCTTTTTTAGGCTTATCAACACGCAATAACGTAACAAATCCAGTTATGCACGGAGGGGGAACAGAACGAATGGATATTTTGGTAGTAGGTGGCGGTGGCCGGGAGCATGCCATCATCTGGGCGCTGGCAAAGAGTCCAAAGGTAGACAAGATTCACTGTGCACCGGGAAATGCAGGTATTGCTCAGCTCGCTGAGTGTCATGCCATTGCGGTAAATGAATTCGATAAACTAACGGCTCTTGCTGTAGAGCTTAAAGTGGGTCTGGTGGTTATTGGTCCGGATGATCCGCTCGCGGATGGGATCGTGGATGCATTTGATTCGACAGGTATTCCAGTATTCGGACCCCGTCGTAATGCAGCAGAGATCGAAGGAAGTAAAACATTCATGAAGGACCTGCTGCACAAATACAACATTCCAACCGCAGCCTATGAGAAATTCGATAACTACGAACAGGCACAGGCTTACCTGAATGAGCAAGCGATTCCAGTTGTCATCAAGGCAGATGGATTGGCAGCGGGCAAAGGTGTGACGGTAGCTTATTCCCGTGAAGAGGCTGATCAGGCACTTCGCAGTATTATGGTGGAGAAAGTATTTGGTGAAGCAGGAGCCAAAGTGATTATTGAGGAATACCTCGCAGGACAGGAAATGTCGATTTTGGCTTTTGTCGATGGTGAGACGGTTCGTCCAATGGCTGCAGCACAGGATCACAAACCTGTATTCGATAATGACCAGGGGCCAAACACAGGCGGTATGGGTACATATTCACCATTGCCACATATCCCTGCATCCATTATTGAAGAAGCCGTGGAGACAATCATCAAACCAACAGCTAAGGCCATGGTATCCGAAGGGCGTCCGTTCCAAGGCGTGTTGTTCGCCGGGCTGATGATTTCACCAGATGGTAAACCCAAAACGATTGAGTTCAACGCACGTTTCGGTGATCCCGAGACACAGGTTGTTTTGCCACGATTGAAGAGTGACTTGTTCGATATCTTCTGGGCAACCGTTCATGGCAAGCTGGCAGACATTGAAATTGAATGGAGCGATGAAGCCGCGGTATGTGTGGTGCTTGCTTCAGGAGGTTATCCGGGTCCTTATGCCAAAGGTGTAGTCATTGAAGGACTGGATCAAGTGCATGATGCCGTGGTATTCCATGCAGGTACAGCGCGTAGTGAAGCAGGAGACTGGGTCACGAATGGTGGACGAATCCTGGGCGTAGTTGGCCTTGGCGCGGATATTGCGGAAGCTAGAAACAAAGCCTATGCACAGGCGGAACGTATCCATTTTGATGGAAAACATCAGCGGACGGATATTGCTGCTAAAGCATTGGTTTAGGATAAATAGGAGAGCCCGTCAAGATGTGCGCCGTAAGGTTGTTGCATCCTGCGGGCTCTTTGTTGCGTATATAGATGTATGCTATGTAAACACACATGTTTAATGACCTAAAGTAAAGGGTAGTATTTTTATAAATTGGACTATACTAATTATGTGAAGAATATCACATTATAAGGTAATACCAAACATATCTTTATATAAAGTTCGTAACATACATAAAGACTAATTTGTGAACATTAAACTGTAAGCTTGTGCCAAACCATAACGTGCAACTGGATGGTTGTGCTGGAATCATGGTATACTTTTCGGAAACAGGAATGCGTATGAGGGGAGGTGGATATCTATTGGGTAGGCGATATTGTAAATTGTCCAAATGGCGAATCTAGGTGGAGTTAAGCGAGGAACAATTGACAGCATGAGGGGTAACCCGATTTGAATGGAGAAGTTTCTGCAAGTCATTGACTTCATCTTGAATTCCTGTTTTGTATTTTACAAGGTCAAACCGTATGACATATACAAATATGATCATTATTCGATTTCATATAAGGCATAAGCCATGATGAACGACAAACAGCGGATGAATGGTTAACGTAGTTAACGGATCACGCTGTAACTATCTCTGGAGGTGAATCCCTGAGAACCGGGGAAATCATTGGACATAATTACCATATTGAATATCGCATTACTTATTATCTTGATTGCATTGACTGCATTTTTCGTAGCATCAGAGTTTGCTGTAGTCAAAATTCGTACATCAAGAGTGGATCAACTGGTCGCGGAAGGCAATAAAAAGGCTGTACTCGCCAAAAAAGTTGTCTCGGACCTGGATTATTATCTGTCAGCCTGTCAGCTCGGTATTACGGTCACCGCACTGGGACTGGGTGCACTCGGAAAACCGACGGTTGAGAGATTGTTATATCCGGTATTCAATTATTTAGACGTACCTGCTTCAATCTCGTCGATTGCTTCTTATGCGATCGCCTTTATACTCGTCACGTTCTTGCATGTGGTTGTAGGTGAGATGGCGCCCAAAACGCTGGCAATTCAGTTTTCGGAAAAACTGACGTTGATGCTTTCCCCATCGCTATACTGGTTTGGTAAAATCATGTACCCGTTCATTTGGGCGCTGAATGGAGCCTCACGTGTTCTTCTGCGGGGATTCGGTGTGAAACCTGCGGAACATGATCAAGCTTACTCGGAGGACGAGATCAGAATCATTATGAACCAGAGTTATGAAGGTGACGAGAACAACAAGACCAAGCTTTCATATCTGGAAAATGTATTTGTGTTCGATGAACGTGATGCCAAAGACATCATGGTCCCGCGCACGGAACTGGTGACATTAAGTCAGGATATGACCTATGACGATATTATTCCTATATTGGATGAACATAATTATTCACGCTACCCTGTCATCGAGGATGGGGACAAGGACCGTATTGTCGGCGTCGTGAATGTGAAAAAGATTTTGCCTGACATGGTTGCTGCAAGATCGTATCAACTAAGTGAATTCGTTCGCGAGATCCCGTTCGTTTCAGAAGTTACAAGTATCCAAGATGCGATGATAAAAATGCAGCAGGAACGTGTACACATGGCTGTAGTCGTGGATGAATACGGCGGTACCTCGGGAATCATTACGATGGAGGATATTCTGGAGGAGCTTGTCGGTGAGATTCGTGATGAATTCGATGCTGATGAGGTGGCCGATATTCAGGAGACCGGAGAAAACCAATATCTCATCAACGGCCGGGTACTTTTGGATGAAGTGGAGCGGCAGTTCGGGCTTAGCTTTGAAGGAAATGAAGAGATGGATACCGTGGCCGGATGGATTCAATACCAGAAGGGTGTAGGTGTGGAAAAAGGCGACACGGTAGAACATGGTGATTATGTCTGGACCGTTGTGGACACTGAAAACTATCACATCAAACAAGTTCTTCTGGAACGAGTGAGCGGTGCGCAGGTTGAGGAAGCTACAAGCGATCTGGCGTGATTGCCCTCAGAAATTTAAAGCGTTTTGGCAACGTAACAGTGTAGGAGACGGAATCGATTCTGAAGAAGCGTAGCGTTCGCGTTTGCAAACCAATTTTAAACCTTTGAAAACAACAATCAGGAAAATTTGGAGGCAATGGCGATCGGAAGAACGAGCCGTCACCGGAACATCACTCGTGCAACCTTAATATAAATTTTACTTGGAGGTGAATCCCTCAACCTGAGGGAAATCATTGGACGGAATAATAGCCTTGAATTTATTTTTAGTAGCCGTATTTATAGGTCTGACAGCCTTTTTCGTTGGAGCCGAATTTGCAATTCTTAAAGTACGGATGTCCCGAATCGATCAATTGATCTCGGAAGGGAACAAAAAGGCAGTACTGGCCAAAAAAGTGGCGCACAACCTGGATTATTATCTGTCTGCATGTCAATTGGGGATTACCATCACGGCGCTGGTATTGGGAGCACTGGGTGAACCAACCGTTGAGAAAATGCTGCATCCGCTGTTTGAGCGAATGGAAGTTCCAGCGGCGTTGTCTACCGTGCTTTCCTATGGTATCGCTCTGGCAATCATTACGTTCCTGCACGTGGTTATTGGTGAACTGGCACCGAAAACCCTGGCGATCCAGTTTGCAGAGAGAATGACGTTGTTGCTGGCACCACCACTGTACTGGTTCGGTAAAATCATGAATCCGTTCATCTATGCATTGAATGGAGCTGCACGTCTGTTGCTTGGCATATTCGGTGTAAAACCTGCCGGGCATGATACCGTTCACTCGGAAGAAGAGCTGAAGCTGATTATGGCACAGAGCTATGAGAGTGGCGAGATCAACCAGACGGAGCTGGACTACCTCAAAAACATTTTTGCTTTTGATGAGCGTCTGCTGCAGGAGATCATGATTCCACGAGATAAAATCGTTACCTTGAATAAAGAAATGCCGCTTGATCAGATCATTGAGACGCTGAATCGACACGAATACACGAGATACCCTGTTATTGCGAATGGGGATCAGGCTCATTTTGTTGGCTTCATTAACACGAAAGAAATGCTGACGAGTGTGGCTGCGGGCAGAGACTTCAATATGGAGACATTTGTTCACAATACGCCGAGTTTCTCCGAGCGTTCTCCAATAAAGGATGTACTGATCCAGATGCAGCAAAGCCGTGTACACATTGCAACCGTTAAAAACGAGGCAGGTGCTACGGTAGGTATGGTTACGATGGAGGATATCCTTGAAGAGATTGTCGGAGATATCAAGGATGAATACGAGCATAAAGATTTGGTGAATCCACCAAAAAGAATGAAACTGGTTTAACAAGCAGTGATACAAACGTAATAAAGTATTAGCGAAGAAACATAATTCTTCTAACTATAAAAGCAGGTTCCCGGAGTGATCGGGGCCTGCTTTTTGTATTAAATCTTAATTTTAAAATAAAAGCTTGCATATTGAGGTCTAATGGATTAATATAAATTTAAAGAATCTTAATTTAAAGATAAATAACGAAAAGCAATAAATAAAAGAAGCAAAAACAACCTATGATACAACTAAAACAAGGGAGTGGAGATTATGTTCAGAACTACAGGAATTCATCATATTACAGCTTTTGTTGACGATGCGCAGAAAAATGTTGATTTTTATGCAGGTGTATTGGCGCTCAGACTGGTGAAAAAAACAATTAACTTTGATGCACCGGACGTATATCACTTGTATTACGGGAACGAGCAGGGTGCACCGGGCACAATCATTACCTTTTTCCCACAGCAAAATTCAAGAAGAGGTGTCATTGGTTCCGGTCAGACTGGAGTTACCGTATATGCGGTTCCGGTAGGAAGCCTGCCTTTCTGGAAAGAACGTCTTGCTTCCTTCGATATTCCATATGAAAATAAAACCAGATTTGGTGAGCAGTACATTCGTTTCTTCGACAAAGGCGGTCTGCTGCTTGAACTGGTAGAGCGCGAAGGTGGTCAGCCAAGCAGCTGGACTTTCAACGGTGTGACACCGGAGCATGCCATCAAAGGATTTGGCGGAGCCGTATTGTTCAGCCACGTTCCTGAGAAAACCATGGACGTCTTGGTGAGCAAACTAGGTCTGGAGCAGGTCGGTGAAGAGAACGGACTCCTTCGTCTTCAGGCAAGCGGCGATATTGGTCAGATCATCGATATTCAGTCCACAGGCATCCAACGCGGGATTGGCGGAGCCGGAACAGTCCACCATATTGCATGGCGTGCGAAAGATTACGCGGAGCATGAACAAATTCAGCAGGATCTTGAACAAACGGGATATCATCCAACGCCGGTCATTGACCGTCAATACTTCAACGCTGTGTATTTCCGGGAGCCGGGAGGTATACTGTTCGAACTGGCTACGGATCCTCCGGGATTTGCACGGGATGAACCAGCAGAGAGCATGGGTGAGAAACTGATGTTGCCTGAATGGTATGAGCCACAGCGCGAGCAGATTGAACAATTGTTGCCACGAATTGAAGTACGTGAATGGAAAGGAGAGTCCAAATCATGACCACAACCAATACAATGAAACATATCTATAAAGCAGGTGCTCAGCCGGATGCGTCAACAATCCTGTTGCTTCATGGCACGGGTGGAACCGAGAATGATCTGCTTGGTCTGGCGGAGATGATCGCACCAGGAGCTGGCATACTTGGGGTGCGGGGGAACGTATCGGAGAACGGGATGCCCCGTTTCTTCCGTCGCTTGGCCGAAGGTGTTTTTGATGAAGAGGATCTGATTGCTCGTACGGCTGAGCTGGGATCTTTTGTCGATGCAGCTGCGGTAGAATATGGTTTCGATCGGTCCAACGTGTATGCACTGGGTTACTCTAATGGTGCCAACATTGCGGCAAGCCTGATCTTCCATCAAACAGATGTATTCAAAGGTGCAATCTTGCATCATCCGATGGTACCGCTGCGCGGACTGGAATTGCCGGATCTGAAAGGTCTGCCGGTGTTCATTGGTGCCGGCGAGAATGATCCGATTGTGCCAAGACGTGAAACGGAGGAACTTGCTTCGCTGCTCAGCGGTGCAGGTGCCGATGTAAACACGCATTGGGAGCGTCAGGGTCATCAGTTGACTCGTACCGAGGCAGAAGCCGCGGCAACTTGGTTTAAGACACAGGCATAAATTGTGTGTTTCCTTATTGAATGAGCGGTATGTTTAATCCTAGGTATCGTAAAGCTAAAGCAGTTAAAAACAGCCCTGATTGTAATTGAAATCGGGCTGTTTTTTTATATGTGATGCCCAGCTGCATAGTGGCTGGGACAGTTACCCGATCTAATCATGGATCGGGTCTTCTTTTTTCATAAGGAAAAAGGAGGCTTAGCAGAACGGTGGGGCAGGGAATGATCCTTGAAACGTGATAGAAGCGACAGAACGGCTGTAACTTGCTGAGCAACATGGTTGTCGTAAAGCATGGATTATTCTATAATGAAGTAATTGATAATCATTTTCAATTAGATTCGGTGAAAGATGACTATGCACGTAATCAGGAGGGAACATGAATCCTAACCCTAGCTCACATACGTTTGGTTCAAGTGCGTTTGTTCAGACCCGTGATGGTCGCAAACTACATTATATGTCCAAGGGGACAGGAGACCTGACGGTGGTGTTTGAGTCCGGTATGGGCGCCTCCAGATCAAACTGGGGACTGGTTGCACCAGCCATTGCTGAGCATGCACGTGCAGTCGTGTATGACAGGGCAGGGGCAGGACGAAGTGATGTCGACTCGGCTCCGCGCAGCCTTGAACGCATTGCACGGGATCTTGGGGATCTGCTGACAGCTCTGGGCCCGGGCCCTTTCATTCTGGTTGGACATAGCTGGGGAGGTCCGATTGTACGGGCTGCTGCGGCTGCACATCGGTCTCGATTACGAGGTGTTATTCTGGTGGATCCATCAGACGAGCATTGTGAATTGTATTTTTCGAACACGGCCATAAAGAGTTTTGCTCTCAATGGTTTCCTCATTCCAATCATGGCGAGAACAGGCTTATACCGGTTACTCGGCAGCAAGGCTGGACGCGTTCAGCCTGACGATGTGGCGGTGGATCACCTCAAGGAGGATTTCACTGTACAGGCAGCCAGCACGATGCTTGCGGAAGGCAAAACATTTCTGAATGACATGGCAGCGCTGCTGGAACATCCTCCAGATCTGGGTGATCTGGAAGTCAACGTGATCTCGGGTACGAAACCGGGCAAGGGAGAGGGGAAAATCAGACCAGCCCTCATCACGGCGCATCGCCATACAGTGAGCCAGTTGTCCAATGGGAGATGGATTGCAGCTGATCAGTCTGATCATATGGTTATGTATACAGACCCACAGGTCATTATTGTTGAAATTTTACGAATGATTAATGATGAGAGCTCAGGCGCAAGAACAGAACAAAAGTGATACAATACAAAGAAAAGCAGTGCGCGACATTGCTAGATAAGTTGAATTAATGATTTACACGATAACGGAGAGGACAGAAAGAACCTGAAAAAGCGAAGCGTGCGCCTTTATCAACGGATTTTCCCTTGGAAAAAGGGGAAATCTGGGGATAACAGCGATTGGAGGGTTATTCTGTCATTGTAGTGTCAGTGTAAATAAACTTTAGTTCAACTTATATAGACCATAAAAGCGGAGTGTGGAGACAACATGAAACCAGTTGAACAAGAACCAACGGGAACCACAAGTCCCGGTCGTGCCAGTGTTGGCATGGAAGATATCGTGCGCGCACATCATGTGCTGCGTGAGGTCATTGTAAGAACGCCGTTGCAGCGGGATGCTGTATTGTCGGCCAAATATAATTGTAATGTGTATCTGAAAAGGGAAGACCTTCAAGTGGTGCGCTCGTTCAAAATTCGGGGCGCCTATAATATGATTCGCAGTCTGACACCAGCCGAGATGGAGAAGGGTATTGTCTGTGCGAGTGCGGGCAACCATGCTCAAGGTGTTGCTTTTAGCTGTAATGCGCTCGGGATTAATGGAAAAATCTTCATGCCGAGTACAACGCCGAACCAGAAGGTGAAGCAGGTACGCCGCTTTGGCGGAAACAACGTTGAAGTGGTGCTGATCGGAGATACGTATGACGATGCTTATGCAGAGGCAATGCGTGCATGTGACGAACAGGGCATGACATTCATCCATCCTTTTGATCAACCCAAGATTATTGCAGGTAATGGTACGGTAGCGATGGAAATCATGGAAAGTCTCAATGAGAATGCCGACTACGTGTTCGTCACGATTGGCGGCGGTGGGCTGGCAGCCGGCGTGGGAACCTATATGAAGACCGTGAGTCCAGAGACACGCATCATTGGTGTGGAGCCACTTGGGGCGGCTTCCATGAGTGAGGCGATGTTCCGCAAACAGGTTGTTACACTGGATGATATTGATAAATTCGTGGATGGTGCCGCGGTGAAACGGGTTGGTGATCTGACCTTTGAGATCTGCAGCAGTGCACTGGATGACATTGTGAAAGTGCCAGAAGGCAAAGCCTGCACGACCATTCTGGAGCTTTATAATGAAAATGCAATTGTAGTCGAGCCTGCAGGTTCCTTGGCTGTTGCGGCGCTTGAGCAATATCGTGAGCAAATTGTGGGCAAGACGGTGGTCTGCGTGATTAGCGGCGGAAACAACGATATTGACCGGATGCAGGAGATCAAGGAACGCTCCCTCATCTATGAAGGTCTGAAGTATTATTTCATGGTTAATTTCCCGCAGCGTGCAGGAGCTTTACGTGAATTCCTGGAGGAAGTTCTAGGGAAGAATGATGATATCACCCGGTTTGAATATACGAAAAAACATGATAAGGAAAATGGCCCTGCCTTGGTGGGCATCGAGCTGATGTACAAGGAAGATTACCACCCGCTCATTGAACGCATGAACCGCAAAGGTATCGCCTATACCGAACTGAACAAAAATCTAAATCTGTTCAACATGTTAATATGATGAAACATTCCAGTATGCAGTCAGATCACCAAGAAACATCTTCTCTGATCAGACCTGCGCGCGTAGAAGATGCAGATCAGGTCATTCCGTTGCTGTATCAGGCGATAGGGGACATTGCATACGCGCTTGCAGGTGAGGCGGATCATGAGAAGGCGATGCAGATTTTGCAAGAGTTCTATGTACAGGAAGACAACCGGATTAGCTATTGTCATGTGACAGTGATGGAGCAGGATGGGCTGATTGCGGGGATTCTGGTAGCCTATGATGGCGGAGAAGCAGATCGTCTGGACCAGCCGATTCTGGATCGACCTGGACGAAGCCAGGAAGAGAAGTATGCTTTGGTTAAAGAAACCCGTCCGGGGGAGTATTATCTGGATACTCTCTCGGTAAGTGAAGCTTATCAGGGGCAGGGCATCGGCCGGACACTGATGGCTGCTTTTGAGCAGCAGGGCAGAGAGCTGGGTCACTCGCAGGTATCCCTGATTGTAGAACGGGACAACGGCCGTGCGCTAATGCTCTATGAACGGCAGGGATATGTCAAAGACGATGTGATTGTCATCGCAGGACATGAGTATAATCATATGGTCAAACCGATTCAATAGTACAGAGCGCTGACGGGTTAAGTCAGTTTTGATGATAGAGGCATGAAGAAAACCGCCATAGGAGCGAATCCTGTGGCGGTTTTTGTTGTGGTTATCTGTTGTAATGTAGCCTGAATGCTGGCCCGGATATTAACCCTGGGAACGGATAAACTCAATAATTCGCATAGTCGCTAACCGGCACATTCTGCTCGAGCCAGTTCTCGACAGCAACCGTTTTCTCGAATTGGGCTTCAGTTACGACGTCCATGAACTTTTTGAGCTTGGTCAGGAAGGCACTATCTTCGGATGAGTTGCGTTGTAAGACAGCTTTGTAACCTTTCTGGGCGTTGGCAGTCATTTTGTTCGTTTCATAGTCGAATAGCGGTGTGTTGTTCAGGCCATAAAACGTATACAAGGTATAGTTATTCATCAGGTTTTTCACCTGTTGTACCCGATTGGACTTGGGATATTCGTTCAGGAATCGTTCCTGATTCATAGCGCGATTGAGTATCTCCTGATAGCCAATGACGAGTGCACCATCGTCGGCGGCAAGGTTACTGGTTTCGACTGCCATGATATTAATGTATTGTTTGATGTCCGGCTTCACGTACGAGACATATTTCTGAAAAGCCATATAGTTCATGATTGGATAGAGAGAACCTTCCAGCATGACCAGGCGATAGCCGCTATCCCGTGCCTGTTGAAGTAGTGCACGCAGACGGCTGTCTTTGGTGCGCTCCATGAGTTTGGTGAAGCTATCATTCAACTTGTAGGCCTTGATCATCTTGTCCTGAACGTTAGGAACGAGCAGACGGTCCGTCATAGCGCTTAGCGCCTTCAGGCGAGCATTCTCCAATTGAAGCACCATCAGGGTGGCGTGATGCTTTGTTACTTTTTTGATATGAGATTCGAGATAAGTATCCGCGGCAGGCAAGCCGTTCTTTTTGTAGAGCATGGATTGAAATGTTTTATATATCGTTGTTGAACTGGCAGTCGTGACTTTGGTATTCGTACTGGAAGATGCGGCAGCAGCGACTCCGGATAATGGAGCGACAGCCGTTTGGAGCAGCATGAGGATGGCGGTGGCTGTAATGAAGGTGCGCATGCCTGTACGTTTGGCAGATTGAAACGATGATGTCATAGATATGAACCTCCCGTAGTTGAGAAAATGATAGGCGTTGTTCACTAGTTACTTTACATTAACCCAATTGGGGCAGGATGTGGTTGCGGAATGGTGACAAATTCTTCTGTTATTTTTAACTTTTGGAGGGTGGAAGATAGAGGAATGTATCTGCGAAAATATTTTTTGTACAACTGGAAACCTTTGAGCTGATCGGAACGTCTTAGTTGTGCATAGGAAAATACAGGAATTAATGAAATGAACAGCGAATCTATTTCGATGTTAACTAATTGCGAGAATGGGGATATGGGATATGAGGAAAGCGGGAGGAAAACAAGTGAAGAAGGTAATGTCAGCTCTGGCTGTATCGGCCATGCTGATGTCCGCACTTCCAACGTCGGTTATGGATGCAGCTGCGAGAATCAGTATATATATTAATGATGCAGAGTTATCATCTGCTCAGGCACCTGTCATGAAAGGTGGACGGGTACTGGTTCCACTTCGGTCGATTTTTGAAGGATTGGACGCGAAGGTATCGTACACCAACAGAACCAAAACGATTGTTGCAACTCGCGATGATCAGGAAGTTACTTTGAAACTTGGTTCCAAAACGGCATACATCAACGGAGAAGCGATCTCGCTGGATGTACCTGCGAACACGATTAAGGGCAACACGATGGTTCCAATTCGTTTTGTCAGTGAAGCTTTTGGAGAGAAAGTATTCTGGAACTCGCGCAATCAGCGTGTAGATATCAAGACAACCACAACGCCTCCAGTGGATGAGACACAATATGCTGCATGGAACATCTACGGTTCGGTATCCGGAAGTAATGGAGATGGTCGTGACCTGACTGTGAGCTTCACACGTCCAACTTCAGAGAAGGCTGTATCTGCTTACCGAATTATGCTGGTGAAAACTCGCGATGTGAATAGCTTTACGGAGTCGGCAGCGTCTGCCGTACCTTCTGCGAACTATACATCGGTTACACCAAATGGCAGCAACCCGAAACTGACACTTAATGCACAGACGCGTGACGTAAACGGGGATCTGCTTAACAGCAATGAAACGTATCGCCTGTATGTACTGACTGTTGGTAACAGCAGCAATAATTATAAAAATGCATTGAACTGGTCTTCCCAAGCATTGAAGCTCAATAATGTGAAATCCACAGTACAGGCGGTTACAAGCCTGCGTGCTGCAGATGTTAGCGACTATGGCGATGGACGCGATCTGGAGATTAACTTCACCCAGCCGAGCACGACATCGAACATTACGTATTATCGTGCTTTTGTAGTCAAAGCGAAGGACTCTTCCGCATTCAATCTGGCTGCAGCGAACAAAGTGTCCAGTGCGAACTCCACGATCATATACAAAGGCAACACTGCTGCGGTCAAAAGCAAGCTGACTTCTTCGACACGGGATACGTCCGGCGAATTGATCAAAAGTAACACAGCGTATGTGGTCTACATCCTGTCGGTAAGCACAAATACAACGACAGAGAGCAAGCTGTCAGCAGCATCATCTTCACTTACGCTGTCGGTGAACACAGCAACGTCTCCAGTGATTACACAGGTGAGAGACAACTCGGATTATGGAGATGGTCGTGATATTCAGGTGAGCTTCAACCGTTCATCGGATGAGTCCAAGGTGGCGAACTACCGTGTCTTCGTGGTGCGTAACTCAGTTGCCAGCAGCTTCAATCTGACGACAGCAAGCAATCTGTCTTCCAGTCTGTACTATACGGTGAACAAAACAGGAAACAACATTACAACGACTTTGCCTTCATCGATGAAGGACACAAGTGGTTATAACGTGACGAATCTGCAAGATTATCGCATCTTCGTGATGGCGGTGGGCAACCAGCAGAATGGATACACCAATGCGCTGTCAGCTTCCTCTACGGTTCTGAGACTGACAACGAACGGTAATGCAGGTGTCATTAGCAACCTGGCTGTTGCGGATATCAGCGACTACGCTGATGGGCGTGATCTGCGGGTTTCTTTCAACAAAGCTGCGGATGAATCCAGAATCTCTGCCTATCGAGTATATGTAGTTCGTTCAGCTAACGTGGGAAGCTTTACACTGAGCGCAGCTAATGCGTCGAACAACTACACGCAGGTAAACAAAACGGGTGGTAACCTGTCCGTTACGCTCCCGAACTATGCTGTAGATACCAATGGTTATACCATTACCAATAACGTTGCTTATCGGGTATTCGTGCTCTCGGTGAATAACAACGGAAACTCCAGTCAGAATGCTTTGTCTGGTTACTCTTCACAGATTACATTGACACAGAACGCGGCTATAACAGCTCCGAGCAATGTGGTGCCATCTGATATTGGGGATACTGGAAATGGTAGTGATCTACGTGTAGCGTTTACTAAATCCGCGGATGAGACGAATGTGAATCACTATCGGGTGTTTGTAGTGAAGGCGGGTAGCACGTTTAATCTGAACACAGCGAATGCAGTGAATAGCGCCTATTACAGAACCGTCAGCAAAACGGGAGCTAATCAGACTGTTACTTTAACAAGTAATTCGAGAACAGTGGATAACGAACTGATTCGAAATGATGTGCCCTACCAAGTATATGTAATGGCCGTGAATAACAATGCTTCTCTGGTGAATGCAATTTCTTCACCTTCCGGTGTAATCACATTGACTTCAAATACTGCTGTAGCGACGGCGAGCAATGTGAACGTAACTGTGAAAGCTGCAGCGCAAGCATCGGGGGATGCAACGGATATTCTGGTTACTTTCGCTAAGCCTCAGAACGTCACTGGAATATCCAACTATGCAATAATGATAGTGCCGTCAGGACAGATCAATTCATTTAATTTAAATTCAGCTAAGGCTGTTTTATCATTGGGCAACTACCTTAATTTACCTAAGAATGAATCCAGTACGAACGTACAGCCTTTTGCATTTACAACGGATGTTAACGGAACTCCGATTGACTCTAGCAAAACCTATCGGGCCGTTGTTGTATCCGTGTCTGACAGCAACTCACGTGAGTCTAGTCTCTCCCTGGCTTCCAATATCTTTAGTGTGAATCCGAAACAGCAACAACCGGTCGAAGTGAAGGCCGCAAGCCTTTCTGCAGCCGATGCAACAGGAGCTCAAGGACCTGCAATAAAAATTAATCTTACTCCTGATACGAACGAACAAGGAATTTCTCAATATAAAGTATTTGTTGTGAAAAACGGTTCTAGCTTTACTTTACCTGTAGCAAACGGTATAAACGATACTGATCGATTCCATACTTTTCCAAAAGGATCTAAAGGAGACTTGGCACTGACCCTTTCGAAAGATACAGATGGTGATGCAATTGCTGCTGGAAAGACTTATCAAGTATATGTTCTGTCTGTTGCTAATCAACAGGAAGCGACGGTTAACGTTTTATCCGCTCCTGCCTCAGTGCAATTGGCAGCTGCTCAGCAGCTGCCAGCAACAGGTAGTCCAGCTTCTGATGCCCCAGTGGTGGATCCAAATAATACAACATCACCATAAATATGTGGCTCTCGTGTTTAATACTATGAAGTAGTTTAATCTCAACTCCCTTTCCACTTGGAAGGGGAGTTTTTTATCATACTTTCCTCAATACTCCTCGGCGTGACTTCCGGGCTTACTTTGAAAGAATTTGTCGCCAAAAAGGTTCCTAAGACCATTGTTACATCGGAAACAAATAATGGATAATAAAGGAAAGTTGGTTGAATAGATCGAATTAAACATTTACACGAAACGGAGTGGCCAGTGTAAATATCTTTAGTTCACCTTATGTAGAGGCCTATGAGGCGAAAGGAATGATGGAATGCTTGCATTTCGTTTGACGGGCCTGCCGGATTCCCGGTTGCCGCTATACCTGTATTCTGTGGGCTCACAGGAAGAGAAAGTTCTGCATAGACCGGATGGATTTCCGGTGTATCAGCTGTTTTTGTCACGCGGCATCGAAGGGCAGTTCAGGCTACCGGGAAAAGGGACATGGACGATGGGAGCGGAGCAGTTATTCATCGTGGAACCCGAGGTTTCGCATGAGTATGTACCTCATTCCAATTCAAAAGGGGAGCTAGGTTATATCGGTATTGGCGGTGCATCGGCGGGATCGGTACTTCAATCTGCGGGTTTGCTTCAGATCGAGCCGTGTCATATCTCCGGTTTTGAAATCATCTGGTCACGCATGACAGATCTCTGGCACGCACTGAATCAAGGAGCAACGGAGATGTGGAACACATCAGCCCTCATCTACCAGCTTATTTTGGATATAGCACAATCCAAAATCCCCTCTGATGTTGGTGTCGTAGGTACTGGATCATCTATGGCCGAGAACGTGGCTGTACCACGTTCTAATCAGGAGTCCGATCAGGGCAAGGAGGCGCTCATCCGAGCAGTAGCATTGATGCATACGCACTACCAGGACGACCTGTTATTGAAACATGTTGCTGACGCAGTGGGTTATTCGGTGCAGCATCTCAACCGATTATTTCACCAGCATTATGGGGTGACAGGACATCAGTATATGCAGCGATTGCGTTTGCAGAAGGCTTCGGACTGGCTGGATAACCATCCACGAGCAAGTGTACGGGAGGCGGCAGAGACCGTAGGCATGGAAGTGAACTATTTCATTCGGATGTACAAGCGAGAGTTTGGAGAGACGCCAGGCCAAGGAATCAAGCATCGCAATCAACTCCAAATAGAAAAAGACCTCACGAATTCGTGAAGCCCTTAATCGATCATCTACCATGTTATGCTTTTTTCTTCTCTCCAAAGAACGGACGTAACGTTGCAAGTCCCACAACTCCGATTACAGTGCTCACCCATGGAGCCAGCGTAAATACAGGAAGTTTATCACGCAGTGGATACCCTACAAACAGCACAAGTACCACGATTACGATATAGATGATGATTCCCTTAAGGTTAACCTTAGGTATGGTGTTCTTGTCCGCTCCTTCATCATCCGGTCGCTCTGCAAGGCGACGAAGCATCTCAACCAGAGCAATCCCGCCTATAGCGGCAACGATCAGTGAGAATAGGCTAATATGTTGGAAAGGTTCTGTATCTCCGCCAGTCCAGCCGACGAACAGTCCAACACCACCTTGGATCAGCATGACAAAAGATAAAGCCGCCCACGCGATCATGGCATACCATTTCGGTGTCCGTTTCACTGGTGCTGGATTCTCAGTTGGTTGCGGTTCCACAACGTTGGCTTTCTTTTTTGCTGAAGTTGATGGGCTTGTACTACGGGATACACCCGGTTTACCCACCTCAACGGCAGCCGTCTTCCCAGGGGCTATACCTGTTACCCCGAGCTGGGTATGGATATCTTGCTCCAGATCAGCTCCGTATAGCTCGCGAGCGGACTTGTTATCTTTCTGAGCTTGTACGATCGCTCTTCCTGCGGAGAGAATCCACTCTTCTTGTACTCTCTCGTCTGCTGGCGCATGGCGCGCAATCATGCTGATCTGGTCATACAGTTTCACATTTTCAGGTGTCATCCGACTCATCTCGGTAATTTGCCGATTCTGTATTTCTTTAAGCTTCTTATAGGAAATCCCCAATGACTGCTCCCCCTGTCTACACACGTTCTGATCTTCCAAAAGTCCAAAGACCCTGACGGTATTTTAGTATACGGGAAGGGCTCTCGTTTCGCAAAGTCATTCCTTATAAAAAAGCTGTTCATGGTGAGCCCATATCCACACACAGGCCAGTATGACACAGGTGCACAACAGCACCAGTTTTCCGTGATGTTGAATCCACTCCAGTAGATGTTCCATGAATTCATTCCTTTCGGCGGAAGGATTTCGAGGCATCTCTGCCTGCATTTTTTATGGCTTATTTTCCCCGGTTCATGTAAAAAAATACCCCACGCCTTCCAGTTCTAACGATTGTGTGAAGTATGCATAAAGAGCAGCCAAATCCATCACAATAGTAGCATTTCCAACAGAAATCCGAGATTGGAGTGTGCTTGTTATGGATAAACAAACAGATTTGACGCGTAAGCTGCTGCTAAACAGCAACTCCCGTGGAGTCGTGGACGAGGTTGTATCTATGGAGGAGAGCCTGGAGGATACCGAATATTCAGAAGAACTGACCGACGGTAATCTGCAAGGAAGAAGCTTTTGGGATAACAGTGACTCCGGTCATGAGCATGAATGGAATGGACGGGTGGAAACTCACGAGATGTTCCGTAGAAGCTACGAATAGAGACACTTTACCAAGTAGATTGAAGTCCAAACATATCGGGCCAGCTGTAATCAGCTTGGCTCATTTTTTTGCGTTCATTAACCGATAAAAAGTTGACTGGCAATAGACTTATATAGGGTTCTTACTTACATTGACTTGCAGGTTGCGGAATGATAATATATGAATACGATCTTAATACACACTAAACATATCGGATTATATATAATTAATGATTTGAACATAGACAGGCAACGCATGGAAAGGGGAAATCGGTATGGAACGTCAGATCAGTATCCGTCATGGACAGGAAGAATTAACAGCCACGATTCATTATCCGGTCGTGAAAGACATCAAGGAGGAGAAGAGTCAGCAACGAGTACCTCTGGCGGTCATTTGCCATGGCTTTGTTGGTAGCCGCATCGGCGTGGATCGTCTGTTTGTGAAGACTGCCCGTGAATTGGCTGAGGACGGTTATCTGGTTCTGCGTTTCGACTATATCGGTTGCGGAGAGAGCAGTGGTGAGTATGGAGCGGAGGGACTGGAGTCCATGGTGTTACAGACCCGTTCGGTGCTAGATTACGCAGTCAATTGCAGTGATGTGGATCCGACTCGTGTCACACTAATTGGTCATAGTCTGGGTGGTGCCGTTGCATTACTAACTGCTGTGCGTGACAAACGTGTCAAGAACCTGGTCATGTGGTCCTCCGTAGGTTATCCATTCAATGATATCGTGAAGATTACGGGGCGGGAAGTATATGATGAAGGTGTGAAATTGGGTGCGGCTGATTACCTCGGATACAAATTCACACCGACCTTCTTCGAGTCGCTCGCTGAACAACAGCCATTCCAGGAAGCAGTCAAGTTTAGCGGCGATGTACTCGTCGTGCATGGTACTTCAGATGAGACTATCCCTGTAGACTACGCATTCCTGTATCAAAAGGTATTCTGGATGCGCCAGGAGGGCCGTTGCGACAAGGAAATCATCTTCCAGGGCGATCACACCTTCTCTTCAGGTAAAGAGCGGGAACAGCTGATTACGCGTACCAGAGAGTGGCTGGGCGAGCGCCAGAAGATCGAGCAGGATTGGCAGCACTGGATGATATAAGTGGCAGGATTACAACTGTTTGGGGATGTCAGCTTGGAAAAGCGCCTTCTTAAGGGTAAAATAGAAGAGTAAGCATTCTATCCGTGTCTGGAGGTTGGCAGCAATGACATTACCCGCACTTTTCATTGCGCATGGTTCTCCCGCTCTGGCGGTGGAGAGCAATGACTACACTCATTTTCTGAACCAGCTTGGAGACAGGCTGCCGGCTCCGAAGGCCATTGTTGTATTTACGGCACATTGGGATTGTCCCGAACCGTCCGTGACGATGGATGATACACATCAGACTCTGCATGATTTTTACGGATTTCCTTCTACGATGTATACCATGGAGTATCCTGCATCTGGTCAGCCAGGTCTGGCGAACGAGATATGTGCATTATTCACCCGCAGCAATCTGGCACATCAGCCGATTCGAGGCCGGGGACTGGATCACGGCGTATGGGTACCACTGCTGCATATGTACCCCGAGGCTAATATCCCTGTGATCGCCGTATCAGTTGATTCGTTGCGTACACCACAGGAACAATATGATATTGGCCGTATGCTGGAACAGTTACGTCATGATAATGTCCTGATTATCGGAAGTGGTGGAACAGTTCACAATTTAAGATTGCTTGGCAATAATGATGAACCGCAAGAGTGGGCAGTGGAATTCGATAACTGGATCGGGGAGCGCTTGGAGCAGTGGAACACGAGAGAGTTGTTTCAATATGAGAAAAAAGCCCCTCATGCACGTACGGCAGTTCCATCGTATGGTACGGAACATCTTGCGCCTTTGTTCTACGCGATGGGCACAGCGGACATGTCCCGAACAGCGAAGCGTCTATTCCAGTCTTATCCTTACGGAACGCTCAGTTTGAACTGCTGGCAGTTTGGAGACGGCGTGTAACTCGGAACAGACAACAGCCTGATTATGGCTAATAAGTCAGGTTGGTATGGATAACTTGTGTTAAAGTATACGATTATAATAAATAAACAAAAGAAGGTTGCTGTGCCCGCATGATGGGCTACAGGAACCTTTTTTCGATACGAAGCCTTATTTATGCAATGGGTCCTTATTTGCGGATTTCGAACAATTCACAGTCGGTACGCGAGTGATAAGCGAGTTCACTGACACTGGATTGTACAACTACGGTGTTGCTGTCAAAACGGATAATGATGCCACCGGAGTCAATCTGGTGATTATCTTTAAAAACACGAACCTTATACTTCATATTCATGGCTTCCTGAAAGTCCGCATCAGTCTCAAGACGTCGCTGGGTCGGCATATCGTGTACTCCTTTGATGTTCAACTTTACGTTCATCATAATACGGTTTTCTATGGATGGGCAAGTCAGGCAGGACATTCAGGATGAGCTTGGAAAACAAAAAGCCCTGCTCCCAGGGGGATTGGGAGCAGGGCCGAGAATGCTATGAATGATTGCTTAAGCTGTTTTTTGCGTTGGGCTAATTGTTGGTGTGTCTTTAGGATGATTGCCTTTGTTGCGAGTGATCAATCCGCGAAGGTAAGGCAGTACCCAGTGATCCAGACCGATTTTACCTGCATTTGCACCAGCCACAACCAGGAAGATTTGCATCAGAACCAGTTGAGCATTCGTGCTTACTGTACCCGAGAAGAGGAACGCGAAGTTCATTACGAGAGCCATCAGGGCAGCCAGTGTTGTGAAGCAGCCGAGTAAGAGTCCGACACCTACAAGGAATTCACCTAGAGGAATAATGAAGTCGAACAGTCCTGCATTCGGTACAGCGAATTTCTCGAGGAATGTTCCCCACCATGCTTGAACTGTAGGGTTTTCACCAGTTGCTTTGCCGACTGCTCCGGCCAGGAACCCGCCAGCTTGGAATCCGCCAGTCAATTTGCTCCATCCGTGAGTCATCCAATCATAACCGATATACACCCGAAGTACTGTCAAAATCCACATTGCCACTTTGTTTTCTCTAAGCCATTGGTTGAAGCTGAACATATGAACCACTCCTTCATGGAATTTAGTGTGTGTTGTTTTTTTCTTTTTCTAAGTGATCACCTTTGATGTCTTTATTGTATAGTTCAAAAGTCGTTTTGTTTGTGATTAAAATCACAATCTAGTTCAAATTTTAAGTAAGGTTTGAGAAGTTCACATTTAGGACATATTTTTCTCGCGATATGCTGTTTCAGGTGTGAATTACACGCTGTATCAAGGCCTTCTGGGCGCAGACAAATCAGATCGGGTGTGATTAAATGGAAAGAAATACGTGAAATGGTTGCCTACATGAGACATATATCACAACTTAGAACTAGGCCATATCGTTCAGGAGGTCCTATATTGAAGCATTTTAAATGGAACAAAGCAGCATCGGCTGCATCACTGTTTATTCTCTCATTGAGCCTTGTTGCCTGCCAAAATCAGGAGGCGACCCAGATGCCACTTCAGCCAGAACCGACACCTGCACCTGTGCAAGAAGAACAGGTCGTAGAGGAACCCAGCACATCTCTTTACACAGCACCTCTAACAGGCTTGCCTGCAGATGAGGCCATTACACGGCGTCCACTCGCTGTGATGATTAATAATGCCCCTGCAGCTCGGCCCCAATCGGGTCTGAGTTCAGCCGATATCATTCTGGAAGTCCTCGCAGAGGGAGGCATCACCCGTTTCATAGCCATTTTCCAGAGTGAAGGTGGCGCTGAGACAGTTGGACCTGTACGCAGCATACGTCCGTATCTGATTGAACTGGGTGAGAGTTATGATGGGGTGCTTGTTCATGCTGGAGGCAGCCCGGAGGCGTATTCCATTTTGCAAAGGCAGCAGAAACAGCATATGGATGAGATCTCGAATGGTGGACCATATTTCTGGCGTTCCTCTGATCGTAAAGCTCCACATAATCTGTATACTTCAGCGGACAAGCTAAGAGAAGGGTCAGATATCAAGGGTTACAGCCATGACTTCAAGTCCCCGGTATACATCTATAACGAAGAAGGTGCAACGTCCGCAGGTGAGACGGTAAAGCAATTCGATATCCATTATTTATTGGATAGTTATCGGGTGACGTATGATTATGATGAAGTTAGCGGACGATATATGAGAATGGTAAATGGTAAAGCAGATCAGGATCTCGATAACGGGAATCCGCTTGGTGCAGCGAACATTATAGTGGCAGGTGCAGATCACAAGGTGCTCGACAGCGTAGGCAGGTTGTCCGTTAATTTGGAACAGGGCGGTGAGGCCATGCTATTTCAGAAGGGCAAGATGATCCGTGGACAGTGGGTGAAGAAGCAGGGGGACATTATCCGTTTTGTTCAGGGTGGCAGTGAAGTGGCTCTTGTGCCAGGCAAAACCTTTATCAGCATTGTCCCAAATCAACCTGAATTTGCGAGTCATGTTAAGCTGGCGGTTCAATAAAGTCGAATGCAATGAAAGAAAACGATGAAATAATTATCCATGTTGTCATTTAAAAGGCATTAAATTCTACCTTTGCATGAAAAGCAGAATGGTGTCGGATCTGAATTTTGGTGTCGAATTGTAAACGCAGTGTAAAATCTCGACTTGAATTTGCCATTATTCCAAATAATTAAGATTCATTTCAGATTAATGTGATAAGAATATAAAAAAGGATCGCACCTTTTGTACAAACCATGAAACAAATATGATAAGATATCAAAGGTTGTCATTTCATGTTTCATCGGTTATCGGCAATTTCTCGTAAAGGGGATAGAGCTATGAAGCTTAAGAAGAAGAAGGATATATTTTTTGAGACACTGGAGAACATGGCAGATACGGTTGTTCAAGCGGCAGATTATTTCTCCCAGCATGTTTCCAACCTTCAGGATGTGACTCTTTTTGCCAATGAAATGAAGAAGTACGAGTCGAAATGTGATGATTACGTGCATACGATCATTACAGAACTCAACAAAACATTTATCACGCCGATCGAACGCGATGATATTATGGAGCTGACAACAACTCTTGATGACGTATTGGACGGGCTCGAAGCAACGGCTTCCCGTTTCTATATGTACCAACTGACGGATCCGGACGAATTCATCGTTCAGTTCTCTGAAATTTTGCGCCAATCGGCTTACGAAATTCAGAAGGCGATTCATTTGCTGTCACAGAAAAAATTGCTGGCCATCCGTGAGTACACCATTCGTTTGAATGATCTGGAAAACCAGGGCGACGAAGTGCTGCGCATGTGTATCAAACATCTCTTTGCTACCGTGTCTGATCCGATTGAACTGATCAAGCGTAAGGAAATTTACGAGCGTCTTGAGACAACAACGGATGCTTGTGAAGACGTAGCGAATGTGCTCGAATCCATCATTATGCGTAATTCTTAAGGAGCCAGAGAATAATGGAAACAACGATTTGGGTATTAGGTATAGTCGTCTTCCTTGCACTGGCGTTTGACTTCATCAACGGTTTTCACGACACAGCCAATGCCATTGCCACTTCGGTCTCGACACGGGCACTAACGCCTCGTCGTGCGATCCTTCTGGCAGCGGTGATGAACTTTGTCGGTGCGATGATGTTTACAGGCGTTGCGAAGACGATTGGGGGGAGTGTGACCGACCCCACCACGCTGGATAACGGGATCGAGGTCGTCATAGTCACCTTGATCGCAGCGATTATCTGGAACCTGGTTACATGGTGGTTTGGTATTCCTTCTTCCTCATCACACGCACTTATCGGAGCCCTTGCAGGTGCCGTGCTTGTTGGCGCAGGAGCTGACAAAGTGAAGTGGAGCGGATTCATTGATATCGTTGGAGGTTTGCTATTATCACCTCTGATCGCATTTGCCATCGGTTATGTGGTCATGACGATTCTCAAATACATTTTCGCCAAACGCAGTCCGCATAACGTGAATAAAGGTTTCCGTACGGTACAGATTTTCACGGCAGCGCTGCAAGCATTCACACATGGTACGAATGATGCACAGAAAGCGATGGGGATTATTACTTTTGCTTTGGTTGCAGCAGGTGTACAAGATCATCTGGAAGTGCCGCTGTGGGTTAAAATCTCAGCAGCAACCGCGATGGCTCTGGGTACATCCATTGGTGGTTGGAAAATCATCAAAACCATGGGTACCAAAATCTTTAAAATTGAACCGATTAACGGATTTGCCGCGGATCTGTCAGCTGCATCCGTTATTTTCACAGCAACGTTGCTTCATCTTCCAGTGAGTACAACGCACGCGATCACATCGGCTATTCTGGGTGTAGGTTCCGCGAAACGTTTCTCTGCTGTGAAATGGGGACTTGCCGGACGTATCATTATTACGTGGTTCATTACGATTCCGATTACTGCGGGACTGGCAGGATTGCTCTACTGGATTATTTTCTAAAGAGAGAAGTTATCCCGAACGAATTCGGGGTTATCAGACAATCTGTTCATAACTGTGTGAATATCGGGATATGTGGACAATTATACAACCAAAATCAAGAGACGCCTGTGCATGAACGTGTGGACAGGCTGGATATGTGGATAGCCATCCGTGGAATGATAAACCAAAAGAAGATATTCCCTGTGGATACAGGGAACTGTGGATAGGGAAATGAGAGAAGCCAACAGGGTTGGCTTTTTTTGTTGTCGAGTTAGAAGGTACCTGTGTACAATAACGTAAAGATACAGGACAAGGACGTGGTCTAATTTATGATTCGTACACTCGCCATTACACGAGAACATCAAGTCTCCGTTAATGTTCCGCTTACACAGCTGGATCTGAACGATTATGCCTGGGTATGGGCGGATTTTAACCAGCCAACGGAAGAGGAAAGCCGTTTGCTGGATACATATTTTCATTTTCACCCCTTAGCTATAGAGGACTGTCTGCATGTGTTGCAACGGCCTAAGCTCGATTATTATGATAATTTGCAGTTTCTTGTGCTGCATGCACTGAACCCATCCACATTGGAAGCCGAGGAGGTTGACTTGTTTCTCGGAGCGAACTTCCTTGTTTCTTTTCATCATGGTGTATTGGAAGAAGTGGATGAAGCGTGGGAACGGTTGTTGCATCATGCACATGAACGAACCATCTGGGCGCGAGGTCCGGTGGCAGCAGCTTATACAGTGATGGACAAGTTGGTCGATCATTATTTTCCTTCTTTATTTGCCATTGAGGATGAACTGGCTGAATTGGAAAACCGCGGTGGACAAGAGTCAGTTGAAAATTTGATGAACCAGGTGTTTGATCTGCGCAGTCGATTGCTGAAGCTCAGACGAACCGTTGTACCGATGCGGGATCTGCTTTATCGGGTGGTGAACTCCCAGCATGTGCAGCGCTCAGGGGAACACACAGCTTATTTTACCGATATCTATGACCATTTATTGAAGCTGACGGACATGATTGAAGCTGATCGGGAGATGACGGCTGATCTGCGCGACAGTTATATTTCCCTGAACTCCAACCGGATGAACCAGATCATGAAGACACTCACGGTAATAACGACGGTATTTATGCCGCTCACGCTGATCGCCGGAATTTATGGTATGAACTTTGCCTATATGCCTGAGCTTCAGTGGAAGTTCGGATATGGGGCGGTGTTGCTGTTGATGTTTGTGCTTGGTTGCAGCATGGTGGCCTGGTTTGTAAGGCGCGGTTGGTTTAAGTAGGGCAAATGGTGTCAGTTATCAAAATGTATATAATGTAACAAGCGATGATCTTTTTGGCACATGTGGATGCACAAAAAAGATCATCGCTTATGGTCTCCAAAATTCCAGCAGGCCGCTGGATGTTTTAGAATTTAGCGTCACAGTGAGGGTCATCAAGATTGGGATGTTCTGAAATCTCCCGGTAATGCTGGAGCTTATACGTTATAATGTCTGAGGTTTCATGCAGTCTCGATATCTCCTGCTGAATTTTACGCTGATGCTCTTCAAGGATGGAGTATCTCGTAGACAGAGTTTCAGGTCCCTGTTCAGATAGCTCTCGATAGTGCTTCATTTGTTCTATGGTCATCCCGGTGGCCTTGAGCCTTGTCAAAAAAATAATGCCAAGGATATGATCCTTGCTATATTGTCGATGCCCGTTCGCTTTTCGCTCTGCATAAGGTAAGAGGCCTACTTTTTCATAATATCGGATGGTATCTTCAGTTAAACCGGTTAGATTGGCGGCTTCACGGATGGAAGTGACGATGTCTGGAATGTTCTGCATGAGATCAGACTCCTTAGTATTGGAATTACCAAGGTAGTTCTCCATCGTTTCCATGGAATCCTCCTGAGGGACCATTTTCATCCAGGACAGCTAACTTAACAACTATAGCAGCTGCTTGCTTCACGGTGCCTAATCCTGTGAAGCCGTTCAGGTCGGTTGCTGTAAAGCCGGGATCAGCAGAATTGATCTTGAGCGGTGTGTTTCTGAATTCTTTGGCAAGCGTAACGGTGAACATGTTAACGGCTGCTTTACTGCTGTTGTAAGCGAGTAGGTTAAATTGGGCATGTTCGTGCTTGGGATCGCTATTATATGCAAGTGAGCCGAGGCCACTTGTCAGGTTGACGATTCGGCCTGCAGAGGATTGCTGTAATAAAGGCAGCATGGCCTGAGTAACGGAGATCATACCGAAGAAATTGGTGTCGTAGGTTTTACGAATGTCCTCCAGAGAGATCTGACTGGGTGGAGTGGCCCCTCCAACAGAGATTCCTGCGTTATTAATCAGCACGTCCAGGGAGCCAAACTTTTGCTTAATCTGACTGACAGCTGCCTCAATGGTAGCTTGGCTGGTTACATCAAGCATGATTGCATGAGCCTCGATATTTGTGTTAACCAGGAGTTGAGCGGCTTCCTCGCCTTTTCGTTCATTTCTCGCTCCTAAGAGAATGACATATCCCATTTTTCCTAACTGCAGAGCGGTTTCAAATCCGATTCCTTTGTTGGCCCCGGTAATTAGAGCGTACCTTTTCGTTTGCATCCTGTTATTCCTCTTTTCATGAGTAATGTATAAGCATGTGGGGTGGTGATCTCCGAATGGTACAACTTGGAGTGTGCTCCAAGTCAACAGGGGAATTTGGAAGAAGCAATCGGGACGGGAGTGCACAAATAACCGAATACCCGTCTGTATCAGACTTTTGCATTCGGTTAAATATGTTTTTAATGATATCCACATGTGAATAACTATTCCGCTACAACAAGCTGTGTATAACTTACGATGTCTTCCTGTTACTCCATTTCAAGAACAAAAGAAGTTGTAGCTGCTTCTTTGCCATTCACAAGAATGGTAAGCGTATGCAGACCGGCATAATATTTTCTCGTTGTGATGACTTTGAAAGATTGTTTGATGGCTACCTTGGATGTGCCAGGAGGATACATTTTATCGGAGCATTTGAATCGTTTAGGGGCCTGTTTGCCGTTTGCTTTCATATAGCCCATCTCGTACTCAATTCTCAGCATCTGTGACTCGCCACTCTCGTTGACCACATCAAACGAAAAATGAAGATCCTCGCCAATAGTGACTGTATCTTGAGCAAGCTGAAGCTGCTCAATGTGAATGGAATCCTGCTCATTATATCCAAAAAGACTTAGCGCTTTGCGATGTCCTTTCTTCAATAATGATCTACTTGCATGCCGGACAATCCAGTCTGTATTCGCATGTTGTCCGTACCAAGTCGTGGCAAGGTCCATGACGAGTTCAGGGTGATCCTTGGAGATATCATTCAGGTGATTCGCCACACTTTTGCGAACATACAGGGACTCGTCCACTTTCAACGCATGCAGAATTGGCAGTACAGGTGTTGGGTCGGTGATGAATCCCTGGAGTTTGGCACCCCATGGCAAACGGGCCCGACTGCCCTCACTGGCTAGTCTGCGGATATGTTCGTTGTCGCTATCTGCCCACGCCATCATGTGTTTCATGGTTTGGATGGGATAACGTTCAATAAACGGGCGTACCGCGAACTCGGAGCTGGAATAAGGTGTGAAGACGGTCAGATACTTCATGGATAGCTCGTAGTCTTCGGGCTCAAGTCCGTTTACTTCGATATAATCCGGTACAAACAGATATTCAACACCTCTCATATTGGGGGCTGCTTGTTCGATGATATGTAAGGCTTCTTCATAATTACCGGGCAGCACTTCGGTCAAGGCCAGTGTGATTCGGCGAATCCGTGCTTTGAACTCCAACTGTTCCCAGCCTTCAGCGAAAACCAATTCACGAAATTGCTGTGTATCCAGCTTAGGATAGAATTGACGCAACAGTTCGCCGGTCCGATCAATTAATGCGGGAGTATATTTGTCTTTGAAAAGTTCCATGTTCCGCCTCCTTCGTTATTATCCAGTATACCTCAATTCACAGGAATAAGAACATAAGTTCCTGGAATTTCTATGAATATGGATGAACGGAGTTAAGGCACCCGCCTTCTGTAAGAGGGTGCCTGGATTTTTTTAACCTTTGCGACTTTTGGGACGGCGCTTCGTGGAATTGGATTTGCGACGGGTTGGCGTCGTATTGCGGCGACGTGGGGGACTTGTTGGTTTGTTCCGACGCTTGCGCGTACGTTTCCGTGGCGGCGTATATTCTTCATAGTCTGCATCGGCCGCGCTTTTATTCGTTTTTCCTTTTCCAAAAGGCAGAATGCCCATAACGAGCTTCATCATCGGAGCCATCTGCTGGATACCACCGACGACCTTTTGCATTTTGCCTATTCCGCTCATGATCCCGTCAATTCCGCCGAAGCGGTCGATCATTCCTTTTAACTCACCGATGTTGGCTAATGAAAATCCGGAACTGCTTGAAGCAGCAGGCGCCTGTACCGGAACTGGGGGTACCACCTGAGCTCCCCCTCCATAAAAGTTCCCGCCAGGAGCCCCTTGCCCATACGGTACGATTGCAGATGCTTCGACTTCGCCAAAATCAGGGTATTGTGGCTCGATGCCAGGATACATCGGTTGGATCTGGGTTTCATTCAACGACCGCGGAACCACACCGGGCGGCATATAGGCAGAAGTATGCGCCTGCCGATGAGCATGAGAAGACGGACGCTGCCTTGGTGCTGGCTGGCGGTGATAATAATGCTGTGGCATGAACGATCACGTTCCTTCTATGTTGGATTTCGGAATTGCGTTCCATGAGTTGCATGACAGATGTACATCATAGACCCTAGTGGAACTCCCTTTTGCTATACTGTATGTCATTCGCGGAGAGACGGCGTAGGCGAGTATCCCGGAAAACGGGATATTTGCGGATTTGGGCGCGTAGACATGCTGGCAGGTTTCCATACAGGAAAATGCAGTTTAGACACAAAATTGTAACATTTAGGGCGGCCGAATTCCTACATAAGTAATCGGAAATATACAGGAGAAAACTGGGTTTTAGCGCTATAATTTCGCTGGATGTGCGTGAGGGGAGGACAATAGTACCTTTTGTAAGCGGTAACATGTATTTTTATTCTGTAGTGCGTGAAATCGGTAACGCTTGAAATACCAACT
The DNA here is from genome assembly GCF_037144955.1 of Paenibacillus sp. USHLN196. Classification (NCBI taxonomy): domain Bacteria; kingdom Bacillati; phylum Bacillota; class Bacilli; order Caryophanales; family Paenibacillaceae; genus Paenibacillus; species Paenibacillus sp. USHLN196. Next base: position 51,658 of record NZ_JBBCYH010000016.1, read on the forward strand.
CAGGGTGAGTACAATGTAGGTACACAGTAACCGCTAGGGGATGATGATGAAATGCAGCTGAAAAAGCTAAATGATAAAAGCATTGAACAACTATTTGAGGCTATTTTGACTCTAAAAGATATTGAAGAGTGTTATGTTTTCTTTGATGACCTCTGCACGGTAAACGAGATCCAATCCATGTCCCAGCGGCTGGAAGTGGCTCGTATGTTGGGTAAAGGCAATACGTATAACCAGATTGAAGCAGAGACAGGCGCGAGTACAGCCACGATTTCACGTGTGAAACGCTGCCTGAATTACGGCAATGATGGTTATAAAATGACGCTGGAACGCCTGGGACGTTAATATGAAGAAGCCGGGTGTACTCATCATCAGTCACGGTTCTCAGGAGCAGACCTGGGTGGAATCCGTCGATGACGCGATCTCCCGGTTGAATCTGCCAAGTCCGTTGCCGGTTGAAGCTGGATTTCTTGAACTTGTGGAAGGACGCCTGATCCAGGACGGTATCGACCGACTGGAAGCGCAAGGCGTAACGGATATTCTGGTTGTACCTCTGTTCGTTTCGTCCGGTAGTACACATGTGGATGAAATAGAATTTGCGATTGGTGCGAAGGAAGCACCGGAACGGGAAACAGATCTTGAACCATTTGACGTGAAGGCTCGGGTTCACTTTGGTTATCCAGTGGATAATGATCCGGATATCGCCGTGATGGTGTGGGATAAGGTCAAGTCACTCTCGCAGCAGCCTGAGCAGGAGACGATTCTGCTGGTTGGGCACGGAAGTATTCATGATGGATTCCGCGAGCGTTGGGAAGCCGGGATTTCTTCCCTTGCGCAGCGTGTACAGGAAGTTAGTGGCGTAGCCCATACGGATTATGCATTGCTGAATCCAGAGAGTGTGTACGACAAAGTGAAGTATTGGAGCGAAGAGCGGGGGAACCGAGTCATTGTGGCGCCTCTGTTTTTGAGTGCCGGTTACTTCACAAGGAACGTAATTCCGGATCGGCTACAGGAACTGGACTATGTGTACAGCGGCGAGACACTGTTGCCCCATCCATTGCTTGGGCAGTGGCTGGAGCGCCAGATCCAGATTTTGCTGGAGAGATGTAATGAGGTTAAAGCTTCTTCTTGAAGTGATTGCTTTGGCATAGGTATGTAAATACCGCTCACAGTAATGTCGTCTGTACATCTAAACACTATAGCTTCATTAACAATCAAACCACGTCCTGAGGACGTGGTTTTTATTTGTTGTATATCACTCGAACGGAGGTTAAATTATCCACTTATGGGAGCATGCAAATTCAGATGAAGCTCCAGTAGGTATATTAATTGGTCAACCATCTCCTCAGCCGGATAAGGCATGGCATTCATAATCCACCATTCCAGGAGGCCCACTGCAGCGGAAGCAAGAAACTGTATGGTGATCTCTTTTTTCATACCTTCCTGGATGCCACAGGCATCCATTTGTTCCTCCACTCCCTGGACCAACAATGTCATCAACTTACTACGGAATGCCGGAATACCTTTTTTGGTTAGAAGTGTGGTATAGGTAGTGGCATGCTGTTCCAGATAACGGAAGGTTCGAAGCAACGCATCCTTGGCCGTAACGGGTGTTGTAGTAGAGCTTTCGATCATACAGGCATCCAACAACTGCTGCAAATAGGTCTCAATGCATTGATCCAACAGGTCGAACTTGTCAGCGTAATGCAAATAGACTGTTCCTCGGTTTACATTAGCCCGATCAGCAATTTCGTTTATCGTAATTTGCTCAAAATCCTGTTCCTCCAATAACCCCACAAAAGCTTCGATTATCGCCTTTCGTGTCTTGAGTACTCGTCTGTCCATGGCCCCTCCTATGATGGTTTTCAACAATAAGGAATCATTCGTTGATTATTCAACAAAAACGGATATTTTAACGATTGAAGCACGGCAGTTGCTTTGATACTCTTATTTTATCAACAAATGTTCATAAAGCAACGAATATTGATAAAATAAGAAATAGAGGGATAGCCAATGAAGATATTAGTGTATGGCGCGGGTGTTTTGGGTACTCAACTGGCGCAAGTTCTGGTGCGCGGTGGCAATGATGTCACTATTTTGGCTAGAGGGAAGCGGGCAGAGGAGCTGGAGAAGGATGGAATCGTCATCCGGCATATTTTTCAATTCAGAACAACCGTTGATCCGGTTCGGGTAGCCAGAACGTTGGAGGTGGATGACCAATATGATCTGATTTTTGTTGTAATGAAATATAACGATTTTCCTTCCGTATTACCTATTCTGGCAGATAATCAGAGCAGCAATATTGTAATCGTGGGAAACAACGCAGATGCGCGAAGCATGCAGACCTACCTGGAAGAGCATAGTCGGATAGAGAAACAGGTGGCGTTCGGATTCCATGTGAGTGGAGGGAGGCGTGAAAAGGACCGCATGTTATCTATCGGTGCTGGAAGCGGACAAATGGTGATCGGCAGTCTGGATGGTGATATAGGCTTCAAACCTTTGCTGGATCAAGCTTTCCAACATGTGAAATACAAGTTGAATGTTCTGAGCGATATTGATGCCTGGCTTAAAAGCCATATCATCCCCATTCTGATGCTTAATGCGGTGAGCTTTAATGAGAAGCGCGAATTGATCAAGTTGGACGGGAACAGAAAGCAAATCCAACATATGATCGGGGCGATGGATGAAGGTCTCAGCGTACTGGAGGCTATGGGCATATCGGTTATACCCGAGATTCAGGCCAGAGTGATTCGTAAACATAAACGCATGTTGTATCTATTGTTGAAAATCTATAGCCTGCTTCCGATGCATAAACTGTTTGCTGGTGCTTTTGGTGAAATCGAAGCCTTAAGTGACGCATTCACGGATTGGAAAAAGACAACAGGCATCCGGACTCCCCATTGGGATGTGCTGAAAAGAGATTATACTATCCTTAAATGAAGTGTTGCTCATTCCCTGCATACCGACTACAATAAAACCAACTAATAAAATGGGGATAAGGAGATATATAAATGCGGGAAGTGCCTATGCGCTATGTGAAAGCAAATCAGGTCGGTATTGTATTGTTTGTTTTGCTCTCGTTTGTGTTTAATCCGCTGGTAATTCTGGGTGTGCTGTGGATCATTCAGGTGGTTGGTCTGACTTCCGGTGGCAAGCTTAATCTGTTCGTACAGATTGCTAAAGCTGTGCTGACGGGTAAAGGAACAGAGACGCAGGCGGTGGAGCTGCAGCGATTCAACAATATTCTGGCCGTGCTCTTCCTGTCTCTGGCACTCATCTCGTTCTCGCTCGGCTGGGTTGCTGCAGGTTATGTGTTCTCTGTAATGCTTCTCGCGGCCGCAAGTGCGGCCCTGCTCGGGTATTGTGTGGGCTGCACCGTGTATTTCTGGTACAAACAGCTGCGTGCAGGCAGAAAAATCGGATTTTGAGGTTGCCTGAAGAGCGATACGATGACAGAATAACTTATTCTTCGAGTAAGCATAAAGACGAGTCATTTCCGAGGAGCTTTCTTGCGGCAAGCTTTTAGCTGGACCTATATGGCGATCGGAATACGATCGCATTATAATGAAATCCCCCTCAAGTGAATTGTTCACTCGAAGGGGATTTTCTTTTTATCTAAACCAGGCTTTATTCAAATTGTTCGTGAAATTGTTATCGTTCATAGGCACGTTGGCACTGCCAAAGTCCGTGGTGTTGAGCGCATTACGGGCTGCTGGAGTCAGGTCATCCCATCCGATTAAAGGCTGAGTTCCGCCAACAGCATTAGTAACGCCAAGCTCATGGTTTAGCGGCCATGTACTATTATAGGAAATCAACGGATTGTTGCCTTGAGTATTGGTATTGCTCGGTGTGACCTTTGTGAACTGGCCGTGACCGGAATACGCGATGGAAAGGATTTGAGGATTGGCCGCTGCCGGATTATCGACCCACACGACGATTCCTTCCCAATCATGACGATGGCCGAGTCCAGTGGAAGGAGAGTCTTTGGGGAAATACCACGAATACATGATGGCCCATACCCCATTGTGCCATGTGGAACGGGAATAAATCTGTCCTGTACTTGAGCTACAGTTTCCATTGGATGACCCGGAAGTATTCAGGCCAGCACTGGTATTACCCTGTTGATCCACTGCGGGGAAAGGCACGCATCCATGATAGACTTTTAGAAAAGGCTGAAAACGCTTGGCTGCTTGTTGTGTTACGGTGAGAGGCGTAACTTCTTGGAATCCGACAACCTGATCATGATTAATTTCTGCCGCTTCAATAACGGTGACCCAAGGAATACAGGCCATAAGCGAAACCATGAGCGTTAACACGAATTTTTTCATTTTCAGTTCTCCTTCACAGGTATGGTGTGGTAAATGGTTAACGTGCACTAAGACTATATAGGAAAAAGATGTATTTTATTTATCCTTTGATATTAAGATTTGTAAATTAGTATCAAATATATGTCTTACTAGATATCAAGTGTCGAAGACTAATTCTTGTTCAAGCGGGCAGAATGGATGACTAATGAGATGATTTTACAAAAATTCCAGTGGGACAGATTCAAGGTCGTTGCGAGAGGTTATTGGGTAATGAATCGTTTAGTGGATACGGATATGAAAAAATATACTTATATATTACAGGCTAGGACATCTTTACATTTGATGATATGATAGGAGATAAAGGCTTTGGAATGAGACGGAATTCCTAATGCATAGATATAGGTAAGACGAAAGATTCGAGCAGAATGAACGGAAGATCATTTATATGTAAAAAATATACCCTTCTGTGGACTCGTGCAACGTAAGATTATGAGGTCTTTCAGACTCATGGATAATGTGGAATAGGTGGCGTATGAGATGAAAAAAGCTCGCTTAATATATAATCCGACCTCAGGCCGGGAAGAAATGAAGAAACGTCTGGCTGATATTTTGCAGCGTTTGGATCAAGGTGGTATTGAAGCTTCATGTCACGCAACAACGGGTGAAGGTGACGCAACCCGGGAAGCGGAACTCGCGATTGAGCGTGGGTATGACATGATTATTGCTGCTGGCGGTGATGGCACGTTGTATGAGGTCATTAATGGTATGGCCGAGCGGGAGAATCGTCCTCCGCTGGGTGTGTTTCCTCTGGGAACGACGAATGATTTTGCACGTGCACTCGGCATTCCAAGACAGTGGGAAGATTACGTGGATCTGGTCATTAACCAGCAGCTTCGTCCGCTCGATCTGGGCAAAGCGAATGATAAATATTTTATCAACATCGCCGGTGGTGGATCATTGACTGAACTGACCTATGAAGTACCGAGTCGTCTGAAAACGATGATTGGGCAACTGGCCTATTATATGAAGGGTATTGAGAAAATGGCGAGCCTGTCTCCTCAGGAGCTGATTATTCGCGCCGACGGTCAGGAAGAGATTCATGATGAATTCATGTTATTCCTCATCGCCAATACCAATTCGGTCGGGGGCTTCGAGAAGTTGGCTCCGGGTGCAACCATTGATGATGGTCTGTTCGATGTGATCGGTGTTCGCAAATGTAATCTGGCCGATATGATCCGCCTCGTAACGCTCGCGCTGCGTGGGGAACATCTGAACGATAAGAAAGTGGTTCATTTCCAGACGAGTCATATGGAAGTTACGTCGCCGGGTTATGTGCAGCTGAACCTCGATGGAGAACTGGGTGGCACGCTGCCAGCTACGTTTACAAATTTGCGTCATCATTTGATGCTGTATCGTTAAATACTAAAAAGAAAGAAGTGAATGTACGTTGTCTAATACGAACCGCAGCGGTCGTGGAAAAAACCGCCGGAATTCGGCTGCCTCTCAGGGGCAAGGGAACGCTTCAACGTCCCGTCAGCCAAGTCAATCATCTCGTCCATCTACACGTCAGCAAGGAAAAGAGGTGCGGCCACAAGGCGCATCTCTTTCTGCCGTTCGTCCAAAGGGGAGAGCGCGTGAATCTGCACCAATCGAAGGACTGCCCGTTAGCAAAAATGAAGAGATCATCATCGACATCATTGGCATGAACCATGACGGTGAGGGTGTAGGTCGTGCGAATGGATACACGCTCTTCGTGCAGGGTGCGCTTCCAGGTGAGACCGTGCGCGTGCGCGTGATGAAGACCAAGAAGCAGTATGGCTACGCCAAGTTACTGGAGATTGTGAAAGCAAGCCCGGATCGTGTGTCCGCACCTTGCCCGATCTACGATCAGTGCGGTGGCTGCCAGATCCAGCATATGAGCTATGCCGGACAGCTTGCGTGGAAACGCCAGTTAGTAGTCGATAATTTGCAACGGATTGGCAAGTTGAACGTGATGGTGGAGGATGCGGAGCAGGGCATTCGCGTCCTTCCTACGATGGGCATGGACGAGCCATGGCGCTATCGCAACAAGGCACAGGTACCGATTGGTGTGACCGAGGGCGGTTTGGTGGGTGGATTTTACGCTAAAGGAAGTCACCGGATCATTGATATGGAGAGCTGTCTCATTCAGCATGAGCACAATGACGAAGTGGTTGCGAAGGTTAAGGAGATCGGTAGTCATTTTGGAATCAGCGCATATAACGAAGAGACAGGTCGCGGTCTGCTGCGCCATGTGGTCGTGAAGAAGGCATTCCGTACAGGCGAGATGATGCTTGTACTGGTCACCAATGGCCGAGACATCCCATACAAGGACGAATGGATTGGCAGTATCCGCGAAGCGATTCCCCATGTGGCGAGTATCTGCCAGAACGTGAACAAAAAACAGACCAACGTTATCTTTGGCGATGAGACCCGCGTCCTATGGGGCCGTGATGTAATCTACGATTATATTGGTGATGTGCAGTTTGCGATCTCAGCGCGTTCGTTCTATCAGGTGAATCCGGTGCAGACGGAAGTACTGTATGGGAAGACGGTAGAGTACGCAGGACTGAGCGGCAAAGAGACTGTCATTGATGCCTATTGCGGCATCGGGACGATCTCTCTTTTCCTCGCGCAACATGCTGATCAGGTATATGGGGTAGAGATCGTACCTGAAGCGATCGAAGATGCTCGCAGCAATGCGCTCTTGAACGAAATGCGTAACGTGAAGTTCGAAGTTGGTGCATCCGAGGACGTTATTCCGCGCTGGAAAGAACAAGGCATCGAAGCCGACGTGATCGTTGTCGATCCGCCGCGGAAGGGCTGTGATCCACGTTTGCTGGAAACGATCCTGGAGATGAAGCCGGAGCGAGTGGTGTATGTGAGCTGTAATCCGAGTACGCTGGCACGTGATCTGCGTGTGCTGGAGGATGGCGGATATCGCACGGTGGAGGTAACGCCAGTGGATATGTTCCCGCATACGGTGCATGTGGAGTCGGTTGCAATGTTGGTTAGAAACTAAACATAAACATAAGGGGTTCGAGAATTGATACATGATTCTCGAACCCCTTCTTGTCTTTGTTTCAATCTGTGTCATACAAACTGATCATACAGATGTATTAGCGAAAATAGTAAAGAGGAGCCTTCGCTCCTCTTTACTTCATTAATTACAGTAGTGTAAAACTCCCCCATCATCCCAGGCGGCCATTAATATACGTGCACGCCCGCACCAACTATGGACTTGTTTTGCACGGAATTGCCGGCTAGAAATACCTTTTGCAGATTAGGAAGTCGGCTTAGGGTCTCGATATTGGAAATGGCATTGTTCTCGAGATGAAGCTCTTCTATAGCCTGCCAGTTACTCATAAATTCGAGAGAAGCCAAATTGCTGTCTTGCAGAGTGAAGGAACGTAGAGCGGACATTTTGGCAAAGTAAGGCATCATCTGGTCAACTTCAGTAACTGAGGTGTTGTTTATGCTGAAATATGGCTGCTCTAAGGTCAAATGTTCAAGCACGCTGTTCGTTGCGGCACCCTTTTGTTCAAAATCCAGCCTGCATTCGGAGCACACCAGAGATTTCACCTGCTTCAAACGAAATAAAGCATCGCTTTCCTTGTACAGTGACGAGTCGTAAATTTTCAGAGTCTGTAGGCGTGGCAAGCCGTCCAGGGCGCCAAGACGGGTTATTTCACTGATTTCCCAAAGGGACAGTTGCTCCAGTTTCGGGAATTTCGCCAGAGCAGCCATATTCAACTCTCCGCTTCCGCCTCGGAGCGTCAGGCTAGTTACAGCAGGTGCCTTCAGCCCAAAGAGAAAGGAACCTGGGATTTCCACCCGCCCTGCATTAGGCAATGTCAGCGCTTCTGCTTTCTCGTAGTAACCGGACAACGTTAATTCCCGTAGAGAAGACAGACTGTTTATGGCCTTTACCGAGCCAAGCTGACTTAGAGAAGCCAGGCGCAGCGTAGTAATAGAGTTTTTGCCGGTCAAGCGCTCCAGACTGGAGAAGTTTACATTTTCGATATCTAGCGTTTGTAGAGCAGGCATATTTTGCACAAAGTCGATGGACTTTACGTTGGTTAAATAGGAAAGCTGAAGCTCCTGAAGCTGGGTTAAGGCATACAGCGGCTGTAGGTCTGTGGCTTCACTGTAATGAATGGACAAGGATGACAGCCCGGTCATGGACGACAACCATCCCAGTTCATTTACATAGGTGAGCGACAGGGATTTGAGCGGCAGCTTGTTCAATAGATAAAAATCTGTTACGGACTCATCCACATAGGTAATGGACAAAGAGTTCAGATTGGGGAATTCCAGAAGTAAGGCTAATTCCTGATTGCTGCGAAGCTGGGTAGAAAGCTCCGTAATTTTAGACTTGTCACCGAAGTAGCCCGAAAATGTACTGAAGGATTCGTTAAAAGCGCCTCCATAACTTTTTAATCCGGGCATATGGGCCAAAGTGGTTTGGTCCGTCTGGGAGATTTCATAGTTATTCGTCAGGTCCAATGCCGTCAGTCCCTTAAAAGCTTCAAAATCTCGCTGATCGATCTTCTGGGTATTCAGTTTCTTGTCCTGAGTAATATAAGTGATCTTCTCGGCCTGTTCATCGCTGAAGGGATCGGAGAAGCTGTAGGTAAACTGCCATTGGTCATTATCCGAATACTCTACGGTCAAATAGCGCAGGCGAGCCAATTCCTCCTCTGTCGGCAAGGCAGATCCTTTATCGAAGATATCCCGCAAAAAGGAGAGTAGAACCTCGCTTTCAGGCATCTTCCGCACAGGCAGATTGGCTTCTGTTTTTGGATGAGTGGAGCTGACGCTGTAATAAAAATAAGTACCGATGGCGCCTGATATGACGAGCAGCAGGATCAATACCAGCCTTAGGGGGATGGAGACGGAGACGGACGGCTTCGGCGTAGCCTCAGGAACTGTCCCGTGGTAATGATTAATGGTCTGATCCACATAGTAGACATGATTTTGTTTCAATAAAAGCTCTGTTTCACAATAGGGACACTTTAAAACTTCATCCTCCTTGTATTCAATTCTTCCGTTGCAATTGGGACAGTTTAACGGAATAAATGCCACGGATGCTCCTCCTTCATTATGATAATAAGATCATGCTGAACTGTCATTTGACTTCATTATACCCGGTCTATTCCTATGAAAGCTTCACTATGTAAAAAACAATTTCAAATTATACCTTAGAGGTGTGCTCCATCCCCTTACTCCGACCAATCAAGTTAACTTTATCCCGAATTATGATCGTTTGTATACTATGGATTGGAGAAATCTAGAACGGATCATGTGTATCGCTTGTATCCAAAATGGAAGTTTACTTTTGAACTGAGCGAGAAGTGTACTTCTGTCCAGCTGGCCAGCATTGGGGAGGTTACGTGAGGAGAAATGTGAGTCATCGGCAGGTTTTCAATCAGAAGGATGAACTGATTAGAGATGAATTCATCACAGAGAACAATGCACTCATGATGTATTCCCGCTTATTAACTGAAACAGCGAGCATTGGTTAGCTACATGTTGCTTTGGCTGGGCAGGTTATCTATTGGATAACCTGCCCATTTCCTTTTTGCGAAATCGCATATTCCCTACTCTAGTCCATCAATCTACGGCAAAATGTATGACTGCACTATATAACATTTTGTTGCGAAAAGGGTCAAACGTCACTTGATGCTGAACTTGCTTCACCCGCAGTAGCAATGCTTTGTTCATTCCGATTCGTTCTTCGATGGCTCGTTCTAGTTCGCGGAAGTCATAAGCCTGCAAGCATTCGACTTTATCCTTGATCATATCCAGTGAAATTTCCATGTTTAATTCAGGCTCCTCCAAATCTCAATTCGCAGGTTAAAAGCCTGCCGAGCTTCATTTTAGAGGAGCTTTTCCAGTTCGGCAAGAGTAACTGTTCTGAAAATCAAATCAAGACGTGTTAAAATCGGGAAAGGGCAATTCGGGATTCAACGAACTTTCAATAATCTGATGATCTAATGGAAGTAATAACAGATACTGATGTTTGAACGAAGTTCATTTGCATGGTATAAGTGAATAAGCAAGGGCACCAAAATGTAAATTGCAACGAAACTGCTAATGCTAGTGTAGATGGTAAGCATGCAGATGCATGAGTTACGATTTTTTACTATTAATGAGGACAAAGACTGTCCTGGTATGTATAGAGGAGCTTTTGAGATGACAAAGGAAAACTTTTGGCTTGATTTGCCACGCCCATTTTTTGTACTGGCACCGATGGAAGATGTGACGGATGTTGTGTTTCGGCATGTCGTAAGTGAAGCGGGAAGACCGGATGTGTTTTTTACGGAGTTTGCGAACACAGAGAGTTATTGTCACCCGGAGGGGCACCATAGTGTGCGCGGGCGTTTGACGTTTACAGCAGATGAACAGCCGATTGTGGCGCATATCTGGGGAGATAAACCGGAGTTTTTCCGCGAGATGAGCATTGGTATGGCGAAAGAAGGCTTTAAAGGGATTGATATCAATATGGGTTGTCCGGTAGCCAATGTAGCGGAGAATGGAAAAGGAAGCGGACTGATCTGTCGTCCCGAAATTGCAGCCGATATCATTCAAGCAGCGAAAGCCGGCGGACTGCCCGTCAGTGTAAAAACAAGGCTTGGTTTCACAGCTGTAGACGAATGGCGCGACTGGTTGACCCATATCTTGCAACAGGACATTGTGAATCTGTCCATTCACCTGCGGACAAGAGAAGAAATGAGCAAAGTAGATGCTCACTGGGAACTGATTCCGGAGATTAAGAAGCTTCGTGATGAGATAGCTCCTAATACACTGCTGACGATTAATGGGGATATTCCTGACCGTGAGACAGGACTCAGACTCGCTGAGCAATATGGTGTGGATGGTATTATGATTGGACGCGGTATTTTCCAGAATCCATTTGCTTTTGAGAAGGAGCCAAGGGAGCATAACACAGAAGAGTTCCTTCATCTAATGCGGCTGCATTTGGATCTCCATGATCAATATTCCGAGCTTGAACTGCGTTCGTTCAGCCCGCTGGCCCGGTTTTTCAAAATCTATGTTCGTGGCTTCCGTGGTGCTAGTGAGCTGAGAAACAGCTTGATGAACGCCAAAACCACTTCTAAAGTACGTGAATTACTCGATGAGTTTGAAAGTAATGAACAGGTGGAGTAGATTAAGACGTAATCATGGATACGGAGTATGATTCAGGTAGATTAATAGCAAAAAAAGAAGCGGCAACTCTTCCGCTTCTTTTTTTTGCTTTGCTGTTTAACGCGTATACTCCGGCTTCTCCATAGCCACCGGCTGAGGATTGGCAAGCACCCATAATACTGCTAATTCGGATAATCTGGCAGGCGCATCAAAATCGTATCCATTGTGAAGTTTGCTGACCAAGTCTGCTGCCTCTTGGAGCAGGGCCGGGGCGAGTGGCGCACCAGTGCTCAGGTGACGAATCAGTGCATCCAGCATCTTGCGATACTCCGCATCCCAGTTTCCACCGCCATTATCCAATACTTCATGGGACACACGTCCTGTGATGCGAATGACCTCTCCCTGCACCGTCTGCGCATGTCCCTGGGCCGGGATGAGATATTCCCACAGCTCTTGGTGCTGTTTGGTCCAAGTGGTTGCCTTTACCTGAATGGGGGCAGTCCCATCGTGCATGATCCGATTCGCTACCGGCTCGACATCAAATAACTGGTACAGTTTGTTCAGCGCTTCTGAAACTTCATCTACATTGTCCTTATTGAACTTCTCACGGACGAATTCAAAATCCTTACCGATCCGCTTCACAGACTCTTTCATTTCCGGGGTGACCGATGCTCCGGCATCCAGCAGAATTGCAGTAATCTCTGCCAGGTTGACTATATCGCTATTCCTGCAATTGGCTAACCCCTTAGCTAATGGCGTATTTCCCTGTTTATTTTCTACGTTAATAGTTGCGCCATGGTTTACCAACTCTTGAACTACTTTGGTTCTGTACCCATTGACCGCTGCATGTAACGGAGTTTCATTTTGGTAATCCACAGCGTCCAGATCCGCACCTAATTCAAGGAACAGGGGTACATTTCCTGACCAGTGTGAGGCATGGGCATGTAAAGGCGTGCGTTGATATTTGTCATGTGCATTAATGTCGGCTCCTTGCTCCACCAGCCAACGGACTAATTCATCCGAAATTTGCCGAAAGCTGAGAGCTGTACCTTTACTGTAGCCCCCGGAGGCATCCCATTCACATTGCTCAAAGACATCTTTTACAGCAGAGATATCATTATTTTTAATAAGTTGCTCCATATGGGCAGGTAAGGTTGTCTTTTTCTTAGCCACTAAAATATCCCTCTCCTTCTGAATAACATCATATTTTCGTAATGATAGACAATGACAGATTGATAGAAAGATAATTTTCTGCAAGTTTATCACATGAAGGAATTTAAAACCAATGACTGGATTCAACCGTCTAATTAAACGAACAAAGGGAGCAAAGGGTCTGCTTCCAAATCAACATGATAGTTGCTCAGTTTGGCTGTGTTATAATTTTAGATGAGTGTTCATATTGGAGATGGGTTGAAAAAAGATAACTGAAAAATGATCGCCGCAATTCGTGCGGTAGGCTTTTGAAAATAGGAGGAGCTATGTCCTGGAGCAAATTGAAGCAACAACTGGAGAGTTTCCTTAGTCCGGCGTTAATTGGGAGAGTGGAGTACCGTGCAACCAGCTATCGGTATTCACCTGATAAGTCTGGAAATTGTTATATTACTGTAGATAAAAAGAATGTACTCAATATGAGTGATGCCACAACCTCAATACGATGGTATCAGACAGAGCAGGAGATCAAGAATGATCCTGAGATCATCATTCCTGTCAACCATGAAGAGATTGAAGCTATCCGAAAAGAGGCCAAAGGACCCGTTCCCGAGGATCGCCTTCAAGTCATGGCAAGAAGCAGAAAACTCTCTGTACATGCCAAAGAACTTTTGTTGGCACAGGCCGCATTAAGTAAATTGAATTTTACGGTTGCAGCTACGACGTATTTATCTACTTCTATAGAGGATAATCTGGAGAGCAAGGATATCTTGTTTAATATTCTGGCTTTAATGGATAGACGAGTTGGCAAAAAGCGAATTCTGAACATGTCCGAGCAGATCAAGTTAAAGCACCCAGCCGTGCAGTATTTCTATGAATTACGACGAAGCACGTTGTGAAGTTCAATCACTCTCATGGATAGAGGCATACTGTGTTCCAGTAACTTTCTACTGAAATTAGCTTAACAAGTGAATATACGAGCAAGTAGACGACACCTTCTGTAAAAGGGATAGTCTACTTTTTTTATGCTAAGCAACATATATGAGAAAGGTTTTTGTTGATGGTTATAGCTTTTAGCTATAACCAGTTATGGTTTTTAAGTATCCCTTCTAACTGCTCTTGGCATGATATGATAATTGCATACAACGAGGGGGTTTTTTACATGACTGATAAGTTCCAGATCGTAGGAAGTTTATTGCGGCCAGAAGAGCTGCTGAAATATAAAACGCAAATTGAACATAATGACGATATCCAATATCCATTCTATGAAAACTACGATGGATATGAGAAGTGCGAGACTGAGGCAATTAAACAAGTTGTTGCAAAGGAAATCGAACATAACTTGTCCGTTGTTACCGATGGCGAATTTTCCAAATCGATGTGGCATCTAGACTTTGTATGGGGATTTGGCGGCGTGAAACGTTACATCGCGGATCATGGTTATTTTTTCAGAGATGTGGACGGAACTTCAAAGTATGAAACACGCAAAGACATTGGACTGCGCATCACGGGCGAATTGAGCGGCAAGAATCATCACTTTATTCAACTGTTCAAACAACTGCAAGACACAGCTGGGGACCAGCAAACGAAACTTTGCGTACCGTCCCCATCCCATATCTTCGGTGAACTTTCCTGGTCGGATAACATTGGCGGAATGGATGCTGTATATCAGAACATACAGGAGCTCAAAGCGGGTCTTGTGAGTGCCTATAAAGATTTTGTGAAGGAATTCGCTGCGGTGGGCGGCAAAATCCTGCAATTCGATGATTGTTTGTGGGAGCTGTTTGCAGACGACAACCCGAACTCTCCTTTTACAGGGGAAAATATTAATCAAGATGAAGTAAAGGGTCTCGCTACCGAATTCATTGATATTAATAATACAGTAATTGACTACGGTCATAGCCTGGGCTTGAAAATGTGGACACATAACTGCCGCGGCAATTATGATTCCCGCAACATGGGCGGTGGATCGTATGCCAAAATTGCGAATCTGTTCCTGAAGCAATTGAAGTATGATCGTTTCTTCCTGGAGTGGGATGATGATCGTGCAGGTTCAATTGAAGCTCTGGAAGTGTTCAAGGACAGACCTGATACGGAAATTGTACTGGGTCTGCTGTCATCCAAAACGAGCACACTCGATGATGAAGCGCGCGTTGTCCGTTTGCTGGACGAAGCATCCAAAATTATCGATAAGGATCGGCTGCTGTTGTCTCACCAATGCGGCTTTGCATCCTGCGATGGTGGTAACGAATTAAGTGAAGCTCAGCAATGGGCGAAGATCGATCAGGGGCAGAAGATTGCCAAGCAATACTGGAACAACTAAATTGTAATCATACCATCTTGAATTAAAAGGAATGACTCGTAGGGCCGTTAGTGTGCCTTCGAGTCATTTTTATTTTTATGCAGCGTGGATAAACCTTGAACCCAGTCCCTCTAGAATCAATTACATACAAAGTATCTTGTTCATATATATGAGGTGTATAATTTTGCTAGGGTACTCACATAGATAACCGCAGGTTCGATAAACAATAATCATTATTTATAAAAGTTCCTCCAGATGGTGAAGTGGCGTATATCATTCATGTGGGGAAGGCACTTAAGTAGACGAATGAAACACAGGCTTAACTATCTCCATTGTAAATAGAGCCATGCGTCAGCATGGCTCTTACAGATATGGTGAGAGGGGCTTCATGTTTTAAACAACAGGTTGTCTCTTGAAATATTGTTCAATTAGAAACGAGAGCATCGGTCCGGGCTCAGCCTGCTGTAATTGAGACTGATCGCCAAATTCCATGAGATACGGCTGTTCCGTAGTACACGGAATCCAATGAGGCATCGTTTTTCCGTTGGAGTCTGAACCGTTCGGGTCACCTGTAGCAATAAAATTGGACACATAATTGCACATCTGTCGGGCCAGATCATAATGCTTGCCTTCGAAGGGGCGCCAGCATTTGGCGAGTGTTTCGAAGAAGAACCACAGATCGACCGAGTGGAAGGTGCCCGGCTGGTCCCAGCCCGGAATCTCGGCGTCGAAGTTATAATAGTAGAGAGGTCTCTTAGACGGATGAGCGCTATTTGCCCGGATGGCGAGCAGAATGGCATGTTGGATCATGCGGACTGATGCTTGTTGCAGAGCATGCTCGATTTGGCCAGTATTGGCCTCGCATAGCTGCAAAAAGTCAGAAGCATCCTCGCCGAAAAGCTCCGTAGCCATCTGCTTCAGTCCTTCCAGATTGGTTGCGGCGGGACGGGTCCAAAATTCAGAAGACGTATGCCCCAGCATTACAGGAATTGACTCGCGCTCCTGCTGAATAAATCGGGTAAACGGATCGCCTGCACAGAATTGTTCGTCGATGATTGTCCCCCAGAAGCCTTTGTATTCCAGTGCTTTGTCACGGAGATATCCAGCATCCAATTGTCTCGCCTCAGCCAAGGAAGATACGCCCAGGAATTGAAAAAATTCAACCCCTGCCTGCTCTGCATCCCTTAGTGTGGAACGGACAGAAGGCACGTGGACCTCCGGGTACAACTCGGTAGCCATACCGCTCATAATGACGGCTCGCTGGAACAAGCCTTTATTTTGCGGAGAGGTCATCTGGCTGAGTACACTTCCTCCGCCTGCCGACTGTCCGCCGATCGTGATCTGGTCTGGATCACCGCCAAAAGCGGCAATGTTGCGTTTGACCCACTGGGTACCTGCTTGCTGATCGAGATGACCAAAGTTGGCAGGTGCATGGGGAGACTCGGCACTAATCTCGGGATGACACAGGAAGCCGAAGGCATTCAAGCGATAATTAATTGTCACGACGACAATACCTCTACGAGCGATTCGCTCACCATCAAATTCCATTTCGGCCGTATGGCCGACCTGTAGGCCCCCACCAAAATACCAGACAAAGACAGGCAGCTTCTCATCCGTACGCTTGGCGGGTGTCCAGACATTTAGATACAGACAATCCTCGTCCATGGGCAGATCGGGATCGACAGCCCATTCGCGGGTATAGATATTGTTATCATCGATGACTGTTGGAGCTTGCATGGAGATGGGGGCAAAATCAAAAGCTTGCAGTACACCTTCCCAGTTTGACTGCGGTTGCGGAGCTCGCCAGCGATTCTCACCTACAGGAGGTGCGGCAAAAGGAATTCCCTTGAAGCTGGTAATCCGCGGGTCCGCCGCGGGCAGTCCTTGCACTTGTCCATGTTCTACCGTAACCATTCTAAGCATCACAACATGCTCCTCTCTGGATTTAGCGTGTAAGCGTTACCGAATATCTGATCAACGATATTATAAGATAAACCGAACACCAGAACTGGACAGCTATAGAAATGGGGGAATCAAGGTGAATCCGATTTGGCATGAGAGCAGTAGAGCCAGTAATTTGTATTTTATCAGCGGCGGTCACAAGCCAGCCAACCCTCACCAATGGGGGCCAGGAGTACGTGACGTTTATGCGCTGCACTACATTATCCGCGGTCAAGGGACGCTGGAGACGGGCGGCCGCGTTTTTCGGCTGGTTACAGGGGAAAGCTTTATCATATTTCCACAAAAGGAGATCTACTATTATCCAGACCCGCAGGATCCATGGGAGTACGTCTGGGTGGAGTTTAACGGTGAGGACGCTGGGCGGTTGTTGGGGCTGACGCAGCTTTCGGAGGCACAACCCGTGGTCACGATCTCACCGGAGACGCTGCAACCGTTTTTTCACCTTGCCTGGAACGCGGGTGCATCATCCTATGAATTGCTGCGGGCAGATGCCCGTTTGCGTCTGCTACTTTCCTATTATATGGAATATTATCCGAAGGAGTCGCAGGTGGACACCAAGGATTATGTCTGGCTGGTGAGAAAGTACATCGAGCAGAACTACTGGAAGCCGACATTGACCGTCACAGAGATTGTAAAGGCAGTCAATCTGGAGCGTAGCTATCTGTTTCGTCTGTTTAAGGGATCAACCGGCAAATCTGTTTTGGAGTATATTACATCCTGCAGAATCCAGCGTGCCTGTGAACTGCTGAAGGCGTCGGGCCTGCCGATTCAATCGGTAGCTTATTCCGTGGGCTATAATGATCCGTTATATTTTTCCAAAGCATTCAAGAAAGCAACATCATACACGCCAACAGCTTACATGATGCTGCACCACACAAAGGCATAACGTTAAGTTAACGGAACAGGGCGCAGTTCCCTGACTCTCGGAAATAACGGATCAGCTTCTCAATAGGCTCGCGTCCACAGTTCAACTTCACTCCGAGACAATCGATGCACAGATACTGCTGGGCAGAGCGTGAGATCAATTTGAGGTAGATGCCCACATCGTCCGAAGAGAGCGGAACCTGGCAGGTGGTGCACAGGCGATGTTGACTCATCTATTTCACCAGTTTGGCTCGCACAACGAGACAATCATGTGCTGCGACAACGGGAGCGAAGCGTTCACGGAACACGCCTAGTTCCTTATGTTCCCAGCAGTCATACAGCGAGAGAGCGTAACCGGCAGCGTATGGCAGACCCATATCCCAGAACTGCAAAGACAATTCCCGCTGGCTGTCGCTGAGATTGAAGAAACCAATAGCCAGATCGCCGTCCGTCAGTAGTTTTACGAGCATAAATACATCATCTGTGTGGAACCATTGCGGCTCCGGTTTAATACGGTAAGCTCCACGCGCTTCTACATCCTGGTTGATGGCAAGCAGGTCAGGATTGAGCAGAATATCTTTTGTGATCTGGTTAGCCTTGCGCACGTCGCATCCGATCATTAATGGGGAACCCATCATGGACCAGAGTGAGAAGTGGGTTTTATATTCGATGTCGCTGCATCCGCCGATACTGCCAATAAAGTCGTTGTTGCTCCCGCCATACATACCAACGATCAGCATATCCATGTCGTTATGGCAGAAAGAGCCAGTGTAGCTTTGTTTGCCAAGCTGCGAAAGGGCGAGCGATTTCACCGAATCCCAATTGTCACGGATATCTTCGGTAGAGCGGTACATATGAGCACCCGATTCCCGAATCCAGTCATATACGTCGTCGGCTCCCCAGTTGCAGGCCGAGAACAGGATATCGCGTCCGCAGTTTTTGAGGGCCAGGCTCATCCGTTTGTAGAGTAGTTCGCCTGAAATATGACGTGGCTTGAAGCAGTAATCATACTTCAAATAATCAACGCCCCATTCGGCAAAAAGGGCTGCATCCTGGAATTCATGCTCAAAACTGCCTGGATACCCGGCACAAGTATGCGTACCCACGCATGAATACATGCCGAACTTGAGTCCTTTACTATGGATATAGTCGGAAAGCGCTCTCATACCGCTCGGGAATTTCTCCGGATCAACCACCAGATTGCCGCTCGCGTCCCGTTCCTTCAGGCTCCAGCAATCATCGATTACGATATACTCGTAGCCAGCAGCCAGATAACCTTCCGATATGAATACATCAGCGACATCCCGAATTAATTGTTCGTTAATATCCCACGTAAAGGTATTCCATGAATTCCAGCCTAGAGCAGGGGCAAAGCCTAACATTTGATTGCTGCTCATGATCTCGCATCCTTCCTCTTGTTGATTACAACACTAGACTGAACATAAACGATGAGCGATCTTTCCTGCCATAGTTTGACGTTGCTTGGACATGGACATATGTTGTTCTGCTGTACAGAGGTAATCATCTCTCCCGATCAGACTCGGATGGCTGTTATTCAGAATGTTGTCTGGATATTCAAAAAAAGGAGAAATGCTTGCCTGCGAAGAAGTTAGTTCTTTCGGGTATCTGTGCGAAACAAGTGCATGGATGCTATGATCGGTGATAATACTCTATGCTAAAGGTAACAATCTTATCGGAATGATTTTGCAAACGGTAGGATGGTTCGAGTTGGATCATATGCGATTTTCCCATCCGTTTTTGATAAAATTTTATAAGATTTGGAGTGTTGTGTAATGAATCGGGATGAAGTGATGCAAGAGCTTGAAGCACTGGGTAAAGAACGGACGAAAAAAATCTATATCTCCAACGGTGCGCATGAGCCGCTCTTTGGCGTGGCAACCGGGGCGATGAAACCAATCGCGAAACGAATCAAAAAGGATCAACCTTTGGCCGAGCAACTATATACGACGGGGAATTATGATGCGATGTACTTTGCAGGTGTAATTGCCGATCCCAAAGTGATGACGCCAGCCGATTTCGATCGTTGGATCGATGCCGCTTATTTTTACATGATCTCCGACTACATCGTTGCTGTGACATTGTCCGAGACAGATATTGCGCAAGAGGTCGCTGATGCGTGGATTGCAAGTGGTGATGAGCTGAAGATGTCAGCGGGATGGAGCTGTTATTGCTGGCTGCTGGGCAGCAGCAAGGATGCTGAGTTTTCCGAGAATAAACTGATGGATATGCTGGAACAGGTGAAAAATACTATTCACGAATCTCCGGAACGAACGAAATATTCGATGAACAACTTCCTGTATACCGTTGCAACATCGTATCAACCTTTGCACGATCAGGCGGTGGAGACAGCCAAGGCCGTTGGCCCTGTCGAGGTGAACAAGGACAAGCCGAAGAGCAAGCTGCTCAATGCCTCTGAGAATATCCAACAGGCAGTGGATAAAGGACGGACGGGGTTCAAACGTAAATATGTAAGGTGTTAGATAGGAACCGCGTTATTCGTTAAGAACATCAGGAGATGTAACACATACAGGAGGTGCTCGTATATGTAGAGAGTGCCTCCCTTTTTGTGTTGTGAATTTCAAGTATTGGGTAACTGAAATCCCGTCATCGTCAAGCAACAAGATAGTCAACAAATTTTCTGTCGATCCTTTATACTTATAAAGCCAGAAACATATCTAAGGAGTTGCCAAACCAATATGAATAAAAAAGAAGTCGCGCATATACGCAAGCAGTTTAAACTCGATCATGATCTACTGAATATTTACGATATTCTCAACGTGTACATTACGAAGGAAACGAATGAAGTCTATCACTGGGAGCGTCACCCGTTCGAACTGGTGGACAGAGAGAAGCAGGAACTCTACATGGGCAATTTCAAAAAGCTACTGACAGGTGATCTGGATCAGAAGTTGTTTGAATTGAAGTTCCAGGAAGCGGCGGAGGACCCGGCCCAGGTGCTGCTTCACCAGGCTCTGGTTACAGGTGATCCGGATGAATGGCAGGATCTGATGCTGCTGCTCGTGGATCGAATGTTGGTGGATGCCAAGTACGAGCGGGATATGGTGGCTACGTTCGTGCGTGGACAGTACTATCTGCCGACCAAGGCTAGAAACGAAGCTACGGAAGAGAGCGAGAAGAATGAAGTGTTCGCCCATCCGTTCATCCTGTGCAGTGTGAATTCCACGGAGAAGCAGCGGAAAACGCTCTTGTTTGATTACGTGGAGAGAGAATTCAAATACAACGTTATTGTCGATCCGATTATCAAATTAAGCACGCCAGAGCAAGGGTTCCTGTACCCTAGCGTGACGGATAACTACTCCGATGTGAATCGTGTACTATATTGCACAGGGAAATCCAATTTCCCGGATCCGCATTTTGTTGAAAATGTATTGAATGGAGAAAGATCCGTAACCGCACTGGAAGAACGGGCGATCTTCGAAGATATCGTGAAGGAAGTGGCCGGTGAACAGCTTGATTCAGCGACAATTGCACATGTATACGAGGAGATCAACCGAGTCATCGAAATTAACGAAGAGTCCCATGAGGAAGAACCGCCGAAGCTGGATTATAAAGATCTGGAACGTGTACTGACCGCAAGCGGTGTAGAGGATCTGACGACAGAGAAAGTGGAACGTGCCTTCGAGACCATCGTGGATAACAAGAATTATGAAATGAAAGCGACCAGTGTTATGCCCAAGTTTACGTCCAAGTCCATCAAGATTGAAACCAAGGTTGCCACGATTACGGTTAGCCCGCAAGATCTGAGGTATGTGAAGCAGGTGAATCATCAAGGCAGACGGTGTATCATGATTGAAGTGGACGAAGACGTCGTAATCGAAGGCTTTACGCTCACTACAGAGACACTTTTAGATTAAACCACGTTCAATTGCAGGACAACGATCAGGGATCTTACCCTAAAAAGCACAAACGCAACAGGAGATGACTTCGATGAACAAAATGCTTTTGATCTTGTGACGGCCTGCAATTCGAACCAGCGGAGGGAAGCCGGAACCAAGGCGAGTGGTCTTCACTTCTTGAATATGACGTGATTGTGTGGACTATTGATTCGGTGGATTATACCTTTCGAACGGTAACCGATAACGAAAACGAACGCATTCTTCTTCTTGCAAATCAGGACGGTAAAGAGAAATACAAGACCATTTTTATCAAAAATACAAGTCGCCTAAAAATCATTGATGTCGATGGTGATGGACAACTCTTCAATGATGTTTTGGAAAACAGCTAAAAAAACGGATCGCAATCTCTCAGTTGGATGGCGGTCTGTTTTTGGATCGCTTCCAGCATTTTAACGCCAACCCAATTAAAAGTCATGAGGATCAATAGGATTGGATCAGTAAAAAGTCGGAACGCGTGTGGTGAACAGGCAAATCCATTTAAATATAAATCAAGGAGTGTGACGAAATGAATCTGGAAGAAGTGATGCAGGAGCTTGAAGCATTGGGCAAGGAACGCACGAAAAAAATATACATGTCGAACGGTGCGCACGAACCGCTATTCGGCGTGGCTACGGGAGCGATGAAGCCGATCGCCCGGAAAATCAAAAAGGATCAGGCCTTGGCTGAGCAGCTATACGCCACGGGAAATTACGATGCGATGTATTTTGCGGGCGTGATTGCCGATCCCAAGGCGATGACGGAAGAGGATTTTAATCGGTGGATCGAGGACGCTTATTTTTACATGATCTCCGATTTCATCGTTGCCGTCACACTGTCCGAGACCGATATCGCTCAGCAAGTGGCGGACAAATGGATTGCCAGTGGCGAAGAGCTGAAAATGTCGGCAGGTTGGAGCTGTTATTGTTGGCTGCTTGGCAATCGACCGGACAGCGAGTTCTCCGAGGATAAGCTGAGCGGGATGTTGGAAAACGTGCAAGCGAAGATCCACCAATCTCCCGAACGAACTCAATATTCAATGAACAGTTTTGTATACACCGTGGGTGTGTCCTACGTTCCGCTACATGACAAGGCCGTTGAAACGGCGCTCGCCATCGGTCCCGTCGAAGTTCAAAAGGACAAGCCCAAGAGCAAGTTCTTGAATGCTTCCGAAACCATTCAAAATGCCGTAGATAAAAATCGGCTTGGTTTCAAACGTAAGTATGTCAGATGTTAAAAGACGGCAGCACTGGATGCTGAGTAACCCGCAATTGTATCCAAGGGATAACCCTTATTTTCCCTACCTTTAACCGTTGGAGAATGGAGTTCCCATAATGAAATTACATTATTTTGAAGTAGTTGTTGACAATCCTGAGGGACTAAAATATAGTAAACACATCAGATTAATGAAGTTTTGAAATATTTCAATTTTAGCAATTGGATGTAAGCTGACTGGTTCATCCAGAGGCTCAGGGGGCAACGCTTGTCGTTGTCACCTGAGCCTTTTTGATTACTCTCCCAATACAATCGAAGAGGTGAAGTCAATGATTGCTGCTGAAAAAATCAGATTTGAGAGTGTCACCAAAACGTTCAGTGTCCGTGACCCTAAGCAAAAGGAGGCAACACAAGCATTTACAGCGGTAAAAGACTTGGACTTTTCCGTAAGAGAAGGCGAATTTGTAACCATAGTGGGCCCGAGCGGCTGCGGAAAATCAACGTTACTTGATATGATTAGCGGTCTATCCTCACCAACGCACGGTCGCATTTTAATAGATGGCCAAAAAATAACTGGACCAGGGCTTGATCGAGGCATTGTTTTTCAGCAGTATGCTTTATTTCCGTGGAAGACTGCGCGTGGCAATATTGAATTTGGGTTAGAAGCCAAGGGGATTCCGAAGCAGGAGCGTAGAGAGCAGGTGGAGCATTTTCTTGCATTAGTCGGGCTTACTCAGTTCGGTGACCGTTATCCGCATGAGCTGTCCGGGGGGATGAAGCAGCGTGTAGCGATTGCCCGAAGCCTTGCCTTTAACCCGGATGTCTTATTAATGGATGAGCCTTTTGCCGCATTGGATGCTCAAACACGTGAATCCCTGCAAAGTGAACTTTTGCGTATTTGGCAGAAGACCCAAAAGACCATCATTTTTATCACACATGGCATTGATGAAGCCGTTTATCTAGGAGAGCGAGTAGTTGTATTGACACCAGGGCCCGGTATGGTTAGACAAATTGTTGATATTCCGCTTAAATCACGACTGGAAAATTCAGATATTCGCTCACATCCTGACTTTGTGAAGGCTCGCCATGAAGTATGGAGTTTATTGCATGAACCTGAATACCGCGGTGCATATATTTAATTGATAAAGGAGTGTATTCCTATCGAATCCGTAAAGACTGCTCACTCAACGATACAGCTTAATAGACGAAATCCTGTTGCCTTTTCCAGTATGCTGAAGTTGTTCAAACAGTCTATCGTGCTAATTGCATTGGTCTTACTATGGGAAATCGCACCAAGGACGGGATTGGTAGATCCAGCATTTTTCCCTGCCTTTTCCGAGGTAATCAGGGCATTGTGGAGTTTGATCATCTCAGGTGAACTTTTCACTCATTTCTTAGCAAGCATTATTCGTTCATTCAGTGGATTTGCCTTAGCATTATTGATTGCGATCCCGTTAGGGTTACTCATTGGCTGGTATCCATTAGCCAGACAGTTGTTAAATCCCGTGTTGGAACTATTTCGAAATACTGCCGCATTAGCATTGCTTCCGGTATTCATGCTGTTGCTCGGAATCGGGGAAACATCCAAGATTGCCATCGTCCTGTTTGCCTGCACATGGCCTATTCTTTTAAATACGATTGCAGCGGTTGGTAACGTGGATCCTTTGCTTATTAAGGCAGCAAGATCCATGAATATTAAGTCGTTTAAATTATTCCTTAAGGTGATCCTACCAGCATCCGTACCAACCATTTTTACTGGTATTCGCATGGCAGGCACTGGGGCGATATTAGTACTAATTGCTGCAGAAATGGTAGGGGCAAAAGAAGGCTTAGGTTATCTCATTACGTATTCTCAATATAACTTCCAAATCCCTCAAATGTACGCCGGCATATTAACCATTGCATTGCTGGGCTTATTGATCAATCAAGGCTTGAGCATGCTCGAACGTAAATTCTCTAAATGGAAGCAGCAAGTGAATGGATAGAATGAGGATTCCGGAATGATTTTTTTTAACATTAATTCTCACTAAATCAATGGAATTAATGAGTTATAGAAAGAAGTCGTGTGGAGGAGGAGAAACAAGATGAAAAGAACATTAGGAATCCTTGTATTCGTAGGCTTGGTTAGTGGTGTTTTATCAGGCTGCTCAGATCCCAAGACCTCCGCAAAAAGTGGAGAAGATCAAATACTGCAGTATCAGTCTTCCCCTGGGAGTGTCTCTTTTCCAGAGCTGGCTGCAGATTTGGGTTACTTAGGGAATTTGAAGTTGGAATCCATAGGAGACAGCGTTGGGGGACCGGAAAGTATTCAATTAACGGCAACGAAACAAATTGATTTTGGTTCAGCATTTAATGGAGCTATTATCAAATCCTACTCCCAAAACGTAAAAATAAAGTCCGTCATCGGTTCATACGGCAGTGATGAACATACGTACATCGGAGCATATATCCTTGAGGGGACACCAATAAAGTCGGCTAAAGATTTTATCGGGAAGAAGGTAGGGGTGAATATTCTCGGTGCCCATCTGGAGTTTGTCCTCAAAGACTATTTACGGCAAGGAAATTTGACTGAGAAAGAAATTGAACAGGTCACTCTGGTGACGGTTCCAAGTTCAAGTGCGGAACAGGTTCTGCGGAATAAACAGATCGATGTGGTGTTGTTAAGTGGAATCGGCCGGGACCGGGCTTTGGCGACAGGCGGAATCACTGAAATTTTTAGAGATATTGATGTGTTTGGAACGGAGTTTACTGCGGGCGATTATTTCTTCAGTGAAGCGTATATCCGGGAGAATCCGAATACGGTGAAGCAATTTGTAGACGGGGTCGCCAAGGCCATTGATTGGGCCCAAACCACACCTAGGGAAGAAGTCATCACGCGGTTTGAGGATATTGTTAATAAGCGTGAACGAAAGGAAACGACAGAAAACCTTAAATATTGGAAGAGTACGGGCATTTCTGAAAAGGGCGGCGTAATCACTCCATCGGAATATGGAATTTGGATTGATTGGCTTGTCGCTAATGGCGAGCTAAAAGAAGGTCAACTGAAGCCGGAAGATTTATATACGAACGAATATAATCCATTCGCTAAATAATTTCTTATATTAAGTACTTGATAAAAATATGAATATAGGGAGTGGTTCGTATGATAAGAAAACAAATGAAATTAGGAGCTTTCATTAATCTGCCCGGACATCATGTAGCAAGCTGGCGTCATCCTTCTTCAGGTGCGGGTCGTGCATTTGATTTGGATTATTTAGCTGAAATCGCACAGACAGCTGAGCGTGGTAAATTCGATATGATATTTTTTGCTGACGTATTGGGTCAAAGGCTATCAGGAAATGCGCAATCATCATTGAAGCTGGACCCCGTTATTATTATTTCGGCACTCGCGGCAGTGACAAAAAATATTGGGTTAACGGCCACGTTGACGACGACCTATAACGATCCATACCATGTAGCGCGTAAATTTGCAGCTATTGATCATCTGTCCAAAGGACGTGCCGCCTGGAATGTAGTCACATCAGCCAACGAGGGTGAGGCTCTCCTGTTCGGTAAGGATAAACATTTGCAGCATGCGCTCCGCTATGAACGCGCAGAGGAATTTGTGGACATTGTCAAACAACTCTGGTTGTCCATAGAAGATGAGGCACTTGTCATTGATAAGGAAAAAGGACGGTATTTAGATATAGAGAAGGTTCATCCCGTTAACCATGAGGGAGCCTGGTTTAAGGTGCAGGGTTCGCTTGATTCCCCAACAACACCACAGGGGCATCCTGTGATTGTTCAGGCCGGATCTTCTGAATCTGGGAAAGAGTTAGCAGCCAAGACTGCGGAAGTTATTTTTACAGCTTGGCAAACACTTGAAGAAGCGCAAATATTTTATCGAGACGTCAAGGGACGGTTGGCTAAATATGGGCGTAAACCTGAGGACTTGAAAATCATGCCTGGTGTGTTTATTACGGTGGCTAAAACAGAGGCAGAAGCTTTATTGAAACAGCAGCAATTAAACAGCTATATTTTGCCTGAAGTAGGATTAGCATATTTGTCGGCTTTCACCAATATTGATTTGTCAGGGTATGATGTCGATGAACCGCTTCCGGAAGTGAGCTCCATTGAAGATGAGACCAATCCGCGAATCCGCTACAACATCATTCGTGAAATTGCCAAACGTGAGAATCTGCAATCGATACGTGAAATCTATGAGCGAATCGCAGGAGCACGCGGTCACCGGGAAATTGTAGGTACCCCTGAACAAATTGCGGATCAATTGGAAGAATGGTTTCTAAATGAAGGTGCAGATGGTTTTAATATTATGCCACCCCACTTCCCAGAGGGTTTTAACGATATTGTTGAATTAGTGATACCGGAATTACAGCGCAGGGGCTTATTCCGTACCGAATATGAAAGCAGTACCCTTCGAGGGAATTTAGGACTATCTGTGCCTGTGATTAAAATATTCGAAACGGCATTAACCGGCGCGAACACAGGAGAGAATGGTTAAGGAATGAACATCAACGCAACCTTTCGGGGTTGCGTTTTTTGATTGGGGAACTGGTGTGCCATCGATTTAGAGGGGGATCCTACTTTTCTGCCTCGTAGTCTTACATCCATCCCGTAAATTCCAATATGGACGCTTTTGCAGACTGTGCTTCGGAATGAGCCTCTTTGCGCCAGACTTTAGGCGATTCTCCCATCAGTTTGGAGAAGCAGCGGTTAAAGCTGGAGATGGATCGGAAGCCGACCTGCTCAGAGATGGACAGAATGGAGGCCTCCGTGCTTTTCAATCGCTTGCATGCCTCTTCAATCCGGGTGCTGTTCAGAAAATCGAGCGGTGTGGTTCCCATAATTTCATGGAACTTGCGGCGAAAATGCGTTGTACTCAGATGACACAGATCAGCGAGGTAATCGACGGTCACAGGCATCATATAGTTTTTGGTGATAAACTCCAGCACTGGTGAGATGACCAAGTCACCTTGGAGGTCACGTTCCCGTTCCTGATCCTGCGCTGACCAGCTCTCATTGCTCGCATGAATTCGAAGCAGTTCGATATATAGAGACATCAACAAGCCGTACGCGCTCTCCCGATAATAGGGGGACTGCTGCTTTATCTCTTCTACCACTGATGTTGCGAGCATGTGAATTTTGGGATACTGTTCCTTATTCAAAATACAATTGCTCCCCTGAATAGCCCATAAATTCGGTTCAATGTGACTTTGGGGTGTTTTGAGCGAATGACGGAAGAGCTCTTCCGGTGAAAAAAAGATATAGGCCCATAGGCTGGCGTTATTAGGTGAACTGTACGTGGTGTGCGGAAGATAGCGGGGAATGAACGTGACGTCGCCTGCCCGAAAAGGCACAGATTCTCCCTTAATCTCCATGATGCCTCCATCTGAATAACAGATACCAATCTCCATGTGGTTATGGAAATGAAGATGCTCACTCTTGATATCGGATATTCTCCAGCGGTCTCCACTGAGTAACAGGACAGGAAAATCAATGGGCAGGCTGTAGTGACGATATTCAATGACAGGTTTCTTCGGTTTGGGCATTTTCGAGGACTCCTATGTATAAATGATTGAAATTGCACAGTTTTGTTGCGAATATGCTTAGATTGAGACTATTTTACTGCGTACAATGGAATAAGTAAAGCGTTTACAAAAATGGACGGACACCTCTCAGGGCGCACTTGGGGGCGTGTGCGCAGGGAGAGGGGAATAACAATGCTTCAAGTGAAATATGACAGGGAACAGATTCTACACGTAATCGAGAACGTTACCAAGAAAACACTGGATATGGATCTGACATGGGATTGGCCCGGCGGAGTGGCTTATTATGGTGTATCCAGAGCCTATCAAACGACAGGCAACCAAGAGATTCTGGACAGGCTGGTGAAATGGGCAGACGAATATATCGAGCTGGGGCTGCCGAGTTGGACGGTAAATACATGTGCCATGGGCCATGTGCTCATCACTTTATATGAAGAAACCGGGGATCAGAAATATTGGGATATTGTCCTCAGCAAGGTCGATTATCTCCAGAATCATGCGCTTCGCTTTGGAGACAATGTGCTTCAGCATACGGTATCCGTTTCCAATGATTTTCCGGAACAGGCTTGGGCGGATACCCTGTTTATGGCGGCATTTTTCCTGCTCCGCGTAGGTAGTAAATTAAAAGACGAAGCCATGATTCAGGATGCGCTGAATCAGTATTACTGGCATATCAAATACCTGCAAGATCCGAGCAGCAGTCTGTGGTATCACGGCTATAACAATATCAATAAGGACCACATGTCCGGCTTTTACTGGGGAAGAGCGAACGCTTGGGGAGCCTATACGATGTCTCAAGTGAAACCGCAACTGAACGACTGGTATTTGTATCCGCAGTGTATGGATGTAGAGTGTGCCCTTCGTGATCAATTGGCGGCTCTCAAGCTGGTGCAAACCGAGAATGGCTTGTGGCGTACGGTTCTGGATGACGAAGATTCGTATGAAGAGGTATCGGCTTCCGCTGGCATTGCAGCAGCCATGATCAATAATGGCAATCCACTGCATACCAAATATGTGCAAAAGGCATTGGAAGGCATCCTGAGCAACATTAGCGAAGATGGACGCGTGCTTGGTGTATCTGGCGGTACAGCGGTGATGAAGGATCGGGATGGCTATCGCAATATTCCAAAAGACTGGATTCAGGGCTGGGGTCAGGGCCTGGCACTCGCTTTTCTGTCCGATATGTTGAGATAGGGAGGGAACCAAAATGTCCAAACCAACCAAAGGCTCCTTTACACTACCGGGAGAATCCGGATATGAGGCACTGACGCTGGAACTTGCCGATCGCTGGGGAGCCGATGTGATTCGAGACAGTGACGGTACAAAATTATCGGATGAAATTATCAATGCCGGATATGGTATCTATTCAACCATTTGCATTATTCGGGATCATAATGAGTGGGCATCCCGTAATCTAGATAAGCTGCAGCAATGTTTTCTCATTACGAATCCCAAGGTCGCTGTGCAAGATTATGTATCCATCTATCTGATGGAGGACTTCTTCGCTGATCAATTTAGGGTGAACGATTCGAAAGAAGCGTTTAAATATTGGCAGGTGTACGACCGAACGACTGGGGAAGAAGTTCCTAGAGGACAGTGGAATTATGAAAGGGAATCTGGCAATGTTGTCATTACTGGGGTTGCTCCTTGGCATAAATACACGGTGAGTTTCATGGTCTATCGGATATGGGAAGAGATTTCCATGTACAATCATACGACCAATAACTGGGACAAAGAGCATCTGATGCAGATTGACCCGATCTATACGGACACACAAACCTATCTGCTGGATTGGATGGAAAAGTGGTGCCAAGAGCATCCGGAAACAACGGTTGTACGTTTCACCTCCTTATTCTATAATTTCGCCTGGATCTGGGGCAGTGATGAGCGGAATCGCCATCTGTTCTCGGATTGGGGTTCATACGATTTCACGGTAAGTTCGAGAGCGCTGGATCTGTTTGCTCAGAAATATGGATACTCGCTCTCTGCCGAAGACTTTGTGAATGGCGGTAAATATCAGGTCACTCATATGCCTGCGGATCAGCGCAAACTGGACTGGATGGCATTTATCAATGATTTTGTGATTGAATTCGGTAAACAGTTGATTGATATTGTGCACAAACATGACAAGCTGGCGTATGTCTTCTATGATGACAGCTGGGTAGGCATGGAGCCTTACAATGATCGCTTTCAGGAATTTGGATTCGACGGCATGATCAAATGTGTTTTTTCCGGTTATGAGGCAAGAATGTGCTCGGGCGTTAAGGTGGATACCCATGAGATTCGATTACATCCATACTTGTTCCCTGTTGGTTTAGGCGGGCTTCCTACCTTCAAAGAGGGCGGGGATCCTACACTGGATGCGAAGAAATATTGGATTAATATCCGGCGTGCGCTGCTGCGTGAGTCGATTGACCGGATTGGACTGGGTGGATACTTGCATCTGGTTGAGCCTTACCCGGACTTTGTGGATTACATCGAGAAGATCGCTCATGAATTCAGGGGAATGAAAGAGCTGCATCAGGCTGGAAAGCCTTATCAGATCAAGACGAAGGTGGCCGTTCTGCATAGTTGGGGCAAGTTAAGATCGTGGACCTTGTCCGGTCATTTTCATGAAACACATATGCATGATCTGATTCATGTGAATGAGGCGTTATCCGGTTTACCGATCGAGGTTAAGTTCATTGATTTTGAAGATATTCGTCAGGGCGCATTGAAGGATGTGGATGTTGTCATTAATGCCGGTTCCGCTGGATCTGCCTGGAGTGGTGGAGAGCACTGGAAGGACCACCAATGTGTAGACATCCTGACCCAGTGGGTGTACGAAGGTGGTACCTTCATGGGCATTAACCAGCCTTCAGCGGCCCACGGGTACGACAACTTTTTCAGAATGGCGCATGTGCTTGGAGTAGATGAGGATACAGGTGCAAGAGTTGTTCATGGAAAATGGTCGTATGAGGTTCACGATGAACACGGCCTGGTGCCAGCAGAGGCTAATATATCGCCAAAAGGTAAAGGTAGTCTATATCTTACGGATGGAACAGCCAAGGTATTGCACGAGACAGATGGCAACATCACGTTGTCCACGCATGCCTTCGGAAAAGGCCAAGGAATCTATCTGTCTTCGTTCGAATTCAATTGGGAAAATACAAGATTGCTGCATAATCTCATTCGTTTTGCTGGTAATGAAGTCGGTGACACGAAGTATGTTCCGGATAACTTGTATACCGAGTGTGCCTATTATCCAGAGAGCAACATATTGGTTGTGATCAATAATAGCGATCAGGTTCAATCCACGACGATTGATACGGAGCATGGAAAACAAACCGTGGAATTAGATCCATATGATACGGTGATCAGCAAGATTGGTGATTTGAAATTAGTGTAGGACTGTCAGAGTGCCTACCATTGGTATATTTAAAATAAGCCCAGGTCTGCGGCGATTTAGCCGAGACGTGGGCCATTGCTATGACAGTGTCGATTTCGTTACGACATGGGCTCATTTGAGATAATGTCAATGATTTTGCGCTTAGCATCCTTGGCTTCAGGAATCGGATACAGTACGAAGACGTGATTCATTTTGGGATAAACAAAGGTGTTATGCTCAATACCTTGGTCCGTCAGCTTTTTATCCAGCTCCATGTTGTCAGGAAATAACCCTTCATGGGTTCCGATGAAGATGCTAATCTTGCCAAGCCCTTCGAAATCCCCGTAGATTGGACTAATCAGCGGGTCATCGAGCTGTTTATCGGCTGCCCAGATCCGCCGAATCACATCATACCCTTCCACAGCCAGCATGGGATCTCTGGTCTCATAGTCGAATATCACCGGGTTATCCAGAACCATATCGACACACGGCGATAATAGAATAATGTCTTTGGGCTGAGGAAGAGAATGCATCTTCAGGTAATGTGCAAGACTCAGCGAAATGTTCCCGCCAGCTGAATCTCCCATAATGGTTAGCTGCAACGGACTTTTGATGGATGCGATGATATCTCGATACAGATTTAGAAGTTTGGGATACGTATGCTGATAGTTGAAGTGAGGCAATTTGGGATAGATGGGAGCGATCACTTTGGCATTCAGTGCCTGAGCTATATGATCCATGAACTTCCAATGGAAGGATAACGGTTGATGCGTATGGGCACCTCCATGGATATAGAAAATCACCCGTTGTTCGGGGGAACCCTGGTCATTCAAAGTAAATACTTGCATGTCCTCATAGGAACGCTCCTTCGTAGGCGAAGTTAATTTAACTTTACCTAACTGATAGGGCTTAATATTCTCAACGCCCATGTGCTCCAGATGTTTCTGTGTATGTTCTCGTGTTGATAAATTCTTCTTGGTATCTAATGTTCCGATGTATTTTTCGAATAGGTAGCTCGTTACAGAGCGTCTTTTATTATATATTTGTATGCTCATTTGAGGTTCGCCCTTTCTTAGATGAATTCCGATATGTACAGTATAAAGGTTGAAGTATACTTCAAGGTCAAGGCTGATTCCTGTACATAAAATGAAATATTTGATCACATCTATGTTATGATCTTTATATATTCAAAAGTTTGAATGAAGGGGTATAACGTATGAATCAGAGCATACAACAGTTTAAAGCGGATTTTTTCAAAGCCTTGGCTCACCCCATGCGGATTCAGATTCTGGAGTTGCTGAGTGAAGGGGCGAAGAACGTCAATGAGTTGCAAAGTATCCTGGGGTCAGAAGGCTCCGCCGTTTCGCAACAATTAGCTGTATTACGCAGCAAAAATGTTGTGCAGGGATTGAAAGAAGGGACTACGGTCATATACTCTCTGCGGGACCCTTTGATTAAAGACTTGCTGGAGGTTGCCAAACAGATCTTTGACAATCATCTGGTCGATGCCATTTCCATGTTGGAAGATATCCGAAAAGAAACATAAACATGCTAAACAAGAGGAACCGGAAATAAGTTCAGGTAACTTCTTGTTTTTTGCATGTAATCAACGTCTCAGGTGTGAGCATTACGATTGACAGAGTGCTCGCAGGGGCGTAGTCTTCTTATTATATTCAAATATTCAAATATATAAAGAAAAGAAGGTTAAGTCAGATGAAATGGTCGGGGAGATATGCAGGATATAACGGTTCTGCTTTTCGTAAGGATCTGTTATCGGGGCTAATTGTAGGTATCATTGCGATTCCACTCGGGATGGCGTTTGCTATCGCATCCGGCGTCAAACCGGAGTATGGCTTGTACACAACGGTGATCGCTGGGATTTTAATTTCCTTGCTGGGTGGGTCGAAGTTCCAGATTGGCGGGCCGACGGGGGCATTCATTCCGATCCTCTTTGCCATTGTGATGCAGTATGGATATGAGAATTTATTGATTGCCGGAATCATGGCCGGATTGATGCTTGTATGTATGGGGCTGTTTAAACTTGGGGCGTTAATCAAGTTTATCCCGCGACCTGTGACTATTGGTTTTACGGCGGGTATCGCCGTCATTATTTTCAGTGGTCAGATCGCTAATTTCCTGGGACTCAGCGGCATTGAGAAACATGAAGATTTTTGGTCCAATATGAAAGAAATCGGAATGCATATCTCAACCGTTAATATATATAGTTTGCTGACAGCAGGCAGTTGTCTGGCTGTTATTCTGCTTGTGCCGAGGTTTGCGCCTAAGGTGCCTGCGTCACTGGTAGGTTTGGTTCTATCGACAGTTGTTGCAGCTTTGTTTTTTGAAGGGCAGGTGGCTACGATCGGATCGTCCTTTGGCGCTATACCTAACTCCTTGCCTCAGTTTCAGGTGCCAGCGATCACTTGGGAGCGAATCGTGAGCTTACTGCAACCGGCTTTTGTTATCGCTATGTTGGGCGGAATTGAATCGTTACTGTCTGCTGTTGTTGCTGATGGCATGACTGGAAGTCGACATAACAGTAATCGAGAGTTAATTGGGCAGGGAATCGCTAATGTGGTAGCCCCGCTATTCGGTGGCATTCCTGCAACAGGAGCGATTGCACGTACGGCTACGAATATTAAATCCGGGGCTGTATCACCATTGTCGGGGATTATTCATGGCATCGTGGTTCTACTGGTACTTGTTCTGTTCGCACCGTATGCTTCCCATATTCCACTTGCCAGTATGGCTCCCGTCCTGATGATGGTTGCCTGGAATATGAGTGAACGGAGGTCGTTCATGTATGTTATGAAAACCAAAACGAGCGACTCGCTTGTTCTGATGACCACCTTCCTACTCACCGTATTCACGAGTTTAACGACAGCTGTAGAGGTTGGGCTGATTCTGGCGGTCCTTTTATTTGTTAAGCGGATGAGTGAGATGATGAAGGTTGCCAAAGTGCTGCCCGATCCCAATCATAAACATGAGAAAGTCATGGCGCATATGGTTCGGAAAGGACATGATTGTCCGCAAATAAGTCTGTATACGATTGAAGGCCCGTTATTCTTTGGTGCAGCGGATAGGTTTGAGGAGTCGGTCATGGATTCGATTCATCGGCGGCCAGGTATTTTGCTGTTGCGCATGGGCAAGGTGCCCTTTATGGATACGACAGGTGAGTCCAATCTGGCCCATGTGGTCAAACACATGGAGAGATCTGGGGGAAGGGTTTTATTTTCAGGCATTCAGACGCAACCTCTTGAGATGCTGAAGAGAACGGGATTGGTTGAAAAAATCGGTACGGATCATATGTTTGAACACACGGGTGAAGCTATCCATTTTGCATTAAAGCATCTGGATAATCAGAAGTGCAGGGGATGCAAACATTTTGCCTTTCGTGAATGTATTGCATTGTCGAGCGCTGATGCCGATTCAGAGTCAAAGAGGACGCTCAGATCTGGAAATCAAGTCCATACAAATACCCCTGTTTAATCGGATGAATAGAGAAGAGTTATAGGATTATAACCTTATTTTGTGAGATTAAAATATATATTCTGGAAAATAGATTAAAAATATACTATGTTATAGATTGGGCGGTGAATAGGTGTCATCAATCTTGTAAAAAGAAATCGTATATTAATCTAAAGGAGCATATGTATGTCCACTCAACCGACTGCTTTGCGTTCAGTGCTTAACCCCAGGTACCTGGAGTCTGCATTGACTGATCAGTATGACATTGGAACGTGGGAAGAATGTTTGTTTTGGCTCAGAGGATTGAATGATACATATCGCGTACGCACATCGAAAGGTTTGTATATTCTGCGAATCTACCGTACTGAAATTACGGAGGCAGATGTTCAGTACGAGCTGTCGTTATTGTCTCAACTGAAGAACGTTCTAGCTTCTGCGGAACACACCGACATTGGGGAATATATCGAGAAGAAAGATCATACGGGTTATACTGTGCTGGACGTTGCGGAAGGCAAGCGGATGGCTGTGATGTTTAGGTACATTGAGGGTACGGAAAATAACCTGGAGAATGAAGAGTCCTGTTACGCTTTTGGTCAATCTGCGGCTGAATTGCATAAGGCTATGGATCAGGTGACCGTGGAGCTGCCACGATATGAGCTGGATCTGAAGTTTCTTATAGACGAACCTCTGGTGCGAATCATCGACTATATTGGTGAGAACAATGAAGCAGCAGCATTTCTTCAAACGTTTGCGAGAACATTAAAAGAGCGCATTGTTGCCGTCTCTAATCAAGTTCTCGACTTCGGCTTGTGTCATGGCGATATGCAGGGGAATAACAATGCGTTTCAACAGGAGCATCAGTTCATCCATTATGACTTCGAATGGGCAGCTAATGGCTGGCGTGCCTATGATTTAGCTCAAGTGAAAGCTCGAAAGAGGCAGTCCGGTGAGCAAAAAGAAGCGTTATGGAAAGCACTGATGGCGGGATATCGTTCAGTCAGAAGGTTCTCTTCGGAAGATGAGCAGGCGGTCGATCTCTTTATTATCGCTCGCCGATTCTGGGTAATGGGTCTGGATGTTGCCTTTATTGAGAGTGATATGGGTGCGCTGGACTATGGTTCGGATTGGCTGGATAGTTTCGTGGAAGAGTTCCGGGATACGGGGATTATATCATAGCGAATGATGAACATTATTTTAGGTGTAGGCTTGAATGCTTTAAGACCCTTCCGAGTGAACTTAAACTCGGGAGGGTCTTTTTCAACTCATAATGAAGGTAACATGGTCACTTGTTAGTTAGATGATGAAGAAGCGGCTGCAGCCGATGCTGCGGCAGCTGCGGCCATGGCGGCCTGCTGGGCGATAATAATATTCGTGATACTGGTTGAGATCGCCGAAGTAAGAACACCGTTTCGCAGATTCTCCACATATTGAATGGCTATCAACGCAGAGGAGAACAGGAGCAATTCCTGTTTGTCGATCGACCAGCCACCGAAGCCCTTTTGAGTTCGTAACCAGTCCTGTGTTTCGACGATTTGATCCACTAATGAATCTCTGTCAGAAGGCAACAGGGAGAGTATTCCGAGAGAGGATAACGTGTACGTTTTGTCCATTCGGAGATTCCTTTTGCGAAAAGCTTCATTTAAAGCAATCACACGACCGCTTGCATCCGGGGTGTCATCTCCAAGAACCAACACCTGTGTTAACGCCTGCACGCTGTTTCTGGAGGAGAACTCCGGTTTTAATTCGCGGTAAAGTTGTTCCATGCGTACCACACCGGAATCCACGTCGAGATCGGAAAGGGCTAACATGGCAGCAAAAATGTAGTCATCCTGCCCAGTAAGGAAACGATGCTCTGCTTTCATGCCGTCGTAAAATGATTTGGCCCGCTCCACCATATGCTGAAACTGGTCAGGTGACGCCTGAGTAGCAATCTGATAGGCAGCAATAACCAGATAGTCGGAGTTGCGGAATTTGATCTCTTTCATCAAGTCATAGACATGTAAGGTGTCTGCCAGCTTCGTGTCTTCATCCGCGGTAAGAGAGAGCATGGCAGCAATGCTAATGGCAGAATTACCTCTGAATGAAGAGAAGAGTTTCGTGTTTTGCTTAATCAACTCATGGCTCTGGCGAATGGCTTCCCCATCAACAACTTTATTCTCCGTTGCATAGAGCAAAGCGGCCAGACGGTGCATCATCGCATGTTGCCATTTGAACGACTTCTTCATAATCTGGGTGTTGGAAACGAATAGTTCTAAGCGTTCCGTATGATGTTGTTGCATAGGCATACCTCCATGCTCATTATTATTTTGCAGATCCCGGTTTCATGATCAGATTACCTTCACGCTGCAACATCAGTTCCTCCAATGCCTTGAAGCTGCTGGATTCGGGGTGTAGCCATATTTCTTCGATACCTTGATGCTCGTGGAAGGGGCTTAAACTGGATACAGGGACAAAGTTGGCATCCAAAACCTTTAAATGATGCAACTGTGCTACATATGTAATATCGGCCAGTTTCTTGGGAGCGATTAAGTGGATTTTTTCTACATCAGGAAAGGCTGAAGCTGCTTCGTCTACGATGACATATTTTGATTTGGCGTAATCCACGTTACTACCTCCATTTAAAAAAAAAAATATAATAAGTTATTGAATCTTCAGTACCCTTTAATTCAAGGTGTGTCACTTCCACAGACAAGAGAGTCTAGTTGTTGAATATAAAAAGACCGCTATTAGCGGTCGTAGGTTAGATTGACCAGTGATATAGGTCTGAACTAATTGAAAGAAATCGAGTAGGCTACGTTAGGGTATGCCGTCGTCGAACCTGGAACACGTTCTACTACAGTGATCAACGTTCCAGGGTTATAATAGGCTGAACCGCCGAAGTAAATGTTTTTGTTTACGATGGCTGTACCGAGGTCCAGTGTCGTATTATTGTAGCTCCAGTAATAGTGCAGTTGAAGGGTATTGGCTGCATTTGTTGTGACTTTCACGCTGGTCCCCGTCGTTTTGGCATTAGGAAGAATGTAGGCGTATCCTTGTCCGGCAGAGAGCGCATTGGAATAACTGCCACCATAGCTTACGATGGCGGGATTAGCGGAAGCGGTCAGGCTAAACAAAAGGGAGATACCTAGAATAAGTGCAAAAAATGTGCTAATGCGTTTTTTCATAGAATGCCCATCCTCTCAAAAATGAAGTGTTTTTATAGTTTAACTCGATGTAAACCAAAAACCTTTTCGAAACGGATTGGAGCCCCTCCTTATTCAGTTTATGTTAGCGCTAACATTACTAACGGCTATACTATATACCAATAAAATACAGTTGTAAATAGTGGATCAGATCAGATCATCAGGAGTATCAAATGAATTAAAGCGATCATTCCCATAGGGTAGATCAACGATCTGGAGAAGCCATTCTTAAATTCATTTCGAGGATGCTTCTCGAAAAAGAAGTGCAACACGGTATGTATGATGAAAAAAATATCTATCACCCAAAATGTAATGGTCTGATACGAGCTAAAAAGTAGAGAAAGAATGATCGTGTACATAGGTAAATGAATCCAAGTGAAATACCTGTAGGCTTTATCATCTTCCATATCTTTTAACACCATAAACAATTTCCATTCGGATCGCCTGATGGCATCCATTTCATGAAGCAGAAATAAAGATAGATTAAACAAAAATAAGACGAGTAAAAAGTCAGGCATGTAGAGCCTCCCATTATTCAATTTTATACAGGCAGGTCAATAGCGAACAAGTCACTTACGGTATTGCGACCCAAATATACAATACGTGAGTTGTCCTTTGGGGGTTCCTGCAACCTCCCTGTGGAGTCATGTATAAGAAAGTCTCTGTCACGTTGCGTACACAACGCTGCTGTGAATTGTTGAATGAGCTGTCTGCCATATTCATTAAGCGGTTATCCTATACCTATATGTGTAGTGAATCCGCTTCCTTACATTCCTTGTTATATTACTGGGGCACATCTCGTACAATTTGGTGAAGCAATTCTGCATTGCGTTAATGTGAACGTTTAAATTAGAAAATTACATCAGGAAGCTGTACACAAGAAAAGGGGAGAATCGTTTGGAATCAAAGCAACTATCTAGAGGGCTAAAACCCCGCCATGTAGAGCTGATTGCACTCGGAGGTACAATCGGCGTTGGTTTGTTCATGGGATCGGCGAAACGATCAAATGGGCAGGTCCATCCGTGCTGCTGGCTTATTTACTGGCCGGTATCGTTATCTTTTTTGTCATGCGCATTATGGGGGAAATGTTGATTCAGGAGCCAGTCACGGGTTCGTTTGCTACATTTGCTCACAAATATATTAGTCCGCTTGCCGGATTCCTGACGGCCTGGAGCTATTGGTTCCTGTGGGTTACGGTCGGTATGGCGGAGGTTACGGCGATCGGAATCTATGTCGGGTATTGGTTCCCGGATATTCCACAGTGGTTGCCCGCCCTCGTTGGGGTGCTGATCATTGCAGCAGCAAATCTGGTAGCCGTGAAGTTCTATGGGAATTTGAATTCTGGTTTGCGATGATTAAGGTGACTGCCATTGTGGCCATGATCGTGATCGGAACCGGGCTCATCTTCTTCGGTTGGGGGAATGGGGGGCAGGCGATTGGTCTGTCGAATCTGTTCAGCCATGGTGGCTTCTTTCCCGGAGGTCTCAAAGGTATCCTCTTCGCGCTGTGTATTGTAACGGCTGCCTATCAAGGGGTGGAAATGGTCTGTATTACAGCAGGCGAAGCGGAGAATCCGAAATACACCTTGCGTAAAGCCATCAAAAACATGTGTGGCGTATTCTTATTTTCTACGTTGGTGCCATATTCGTTATCGTAACCTTGTACCCTTGGAATGAAGTAGGAGAAACGGGCAGCCCGTTTGTACTTACTTTTGCCAAAGTCGGCATTGTTGCTGCAGCGGGAATCATCAACTATGTGGTGCTCACGGCGGCCATGTCGGGATGCAACAGCGGGATCTACAGTGCGGGACGGATGTTATACACACTGGCGGAGAATGGACAGGCACCTGCCTTTTTCAAAAAGCTGTCCAAAGGCGGGGTCCCTCGCAACAGTATCGTCATTACGATCTCTTTACTGCTGATTGGGGTTGTGCTGAACTATCTGATGTCAGACTCCAAGCTGTTCCTGTACATCTATAGCGCAAGTGTTCTTCCGGGCATGGTTCCATGGTTCGCGCTGGCGTTCAGTCAGTTCCGATTCAGAAAGCGTTGGGGCAACGAGATGGCGATCATAATTTCAAGTCCAAATGGTTCCCGATCAGCAATTACATCATTATTGTGTATCTGATTCTCGTCATTATCGGTATGGCGTTTAACCCGGATACGCGCTTGCCCCTGATTGTTGGAGCTACGTTTATGGCCATCGTGGTGGCTGGATATTTCGCATTTGGTATCGGGAAAAGACAACGGATAGATGGCGGCGAAGATCGCTAGTCTCGTATTCCAAAGTCAATTTATATTCTAATATTATACGTGCATTCCTTGAAACGATTGGAGAACCTGCGGGTGATTCAGCGTCATTCAGGGAGTGCATTTTTTTTCGTAAAATTCATCCTTGAATCTCCTGTAACTGGAGGTTTTAAGATTGGAGGTAGAAGAGCTGCCGCAAATAGTATCATTCCAATTCTTTTCGCGGCAGAAAGGGAGGCTTTAAGCATATGAGGACAATTGAATGGCTTTATCTTATTTTCAACCTGCTTATATTCGTGGGGGGAATTGGGATTGGGAGACAGAATCATAAGTTTCGGATAATGGCATGGGGTGGGTTCGCCATATCGGGTGTGTTGTTAATCATCCATAGTGTGGTGGAAGGACTACGTTGGCCGATGATTCCAGCGTATCTGCTCACGTTGGTTCCACTGGCAGTGTTATTTACAAAAGCAAGACGCCAGCAACAGTCAGGTGCAACCTTCCTAGATAGTAAACGTTCAGAGGTATCCACTACCCCATCGACTGTGGCGGGGAAATTCGGACGTGTTCGAATCATTACAACGTCTCTGCTAGTTTTGGTATACGCTGTTGTAAGCATTGGCTTGCCGCTGCTGTTCCCGGTGTTTTCGTTTGCCAAGCCAGCAGGTCCCTATGGAATCGGAACGGTATCCTACGACTGGACAGATAGCAGCCGGGAGGAATTAATGACGAGTACCAGGGAAAAACGCGAGCTGATGGTACAGATCTGGTATCCAACGAATCCAGACGCAGAGGGCCAAGCAGCCCCTTATGTTAATAAGCCGGAGATCTACGGGACAGCCTTCAATGAAGTGCTGAAGCTACCAAAGCTTTTATTTTCCAGTCTGAGTCAGGTTAGAACACATGCGATTCAGGAAGCACAATTATCTGATGCCGAAGCCGAGTATCCGGTTGTTCTTTTCTCCCATGGTCTGCATGGGTATGAAAATCAGAATACGTTCCAGGTCGAGCAGCTGGTCAGTCAAGGTTACATTGTCGTAGGCATCAATCACACGTATAGCAGTCTGGTGTCTGTATTCCCGGATGGACGTGTGGCGCAGTTTGAATCCGAAGGGAAAAAAGGCTTTGAGCAGCTGCAGTTCAGTTACATGGACAAGTTGAATGAGACATGGGTGAAGGATGCACAGTTCGTACTGGATGAGGTGGAGAAGTTGGCTGAGGGAGACCCAAGTGGACGCTTTACCGGACATATGGATCTGGACAACATCGGCATGTTTGGGCATTCATTTGGCGGAGCAACGACAGTACAGATGTTAATGGATGATCCGCGTGTGAAAGCAGGCATGAATATGGACGGCGTATTGTTTGGCGAGAAGCGTATTCCTGCCGAAGGTGTAGGCAAGCCATTCCTGATGATGAGTGCAGACTCAACCGTTGCAGGCACAAGTGTCATGAGTGACGAAGAGATTGTTGCGATGGGCACAACTCGTCCGGAAGCCGAGAAGTACTATGAGGAAGTGTACTGTCGCTATGAACCGGTAACCGCAGGAGGGAACTACTGGATGGAGCTGAACAACACCAAACATCTGAGTTTCTCCGATCTCTACCTGATCTCTCCACTGCTTGAATGGATGCAGGGTGTAGATGCGCGGGGGACACAACAGTTGATCAACGATACGACGATTGATTTCTTCAACCACTACTTGAAAGGGCAACCGCTCCATATGGACAAGGAAGTGGGAGAGCACGAATCCTATTCGTTAAAAAAAGGCTAAACATAAAAATGGAAGGAGACTGAGGTTCAGTCTTCTTCCATTTGTTGTAATCGTAACTGCATGCCCTCCTGCAACAGGTTAATGCCATCTACAATCTGGCTCCATTCAGGATTCATCACCTTGCACAGTTTGTTAAAACGCAGAATGCGATCCGTCACGGAGTCCAGCATGTATTGAGCCTGTTTGCGAAAAAATACTTCAGGTGCTTCCGCATGCTCGACACTTGCATACATCAACACAAAGTCCCACACCATGCTTTGCACAGCAGGGCTATCGATGGCCCAACGTTTGTCCAGCGCTTCGGCAGTGCGAATGCGAATTGCTTCCATTTTCTTTACCCAGACGTCTGCTTCGACTTGTGGCTGATTCGCCATAATGAAGAAGGGAACCTCCAATCGAGCCAGATCGGCCCAATAGGCCGGATCATTGATCAGTTCCTGAATTTCCTTCCAGGCCAGTGTCTGCTGGGCCGTCAGTTTCGTATCTTTCATCATGTATTTATCGAAAAAGTGCAGGAACGAAACTCTCCAATCCTGCGGAATGCTGTCCAGTAGATGAGATTCGTCCACCTTGGCAGCAACGAATTGTTTTCGACTGCTCGCATGGGCCGTTAGGGATTCAACCAGACTGGAGATATAGGTGAGAGACTCATCCGAGTGCAGTGAAGTTTCTTCTTCATGCTGCTTCGCTTGTTGCAAAATGGAGAGCATGGAATTCATCGTGCCGATCTGGGTTTCCAAGGCTTCAATCTGCAGATCCAGCGCCTGTGCTACTGCCAGTTCACCAGACATGAGCTTTCGAATATCCGGTATGCTGAAATTCAGATAACGAAGCGTTGTAATGAGTTCGAGTTGCCATAGGTCTTGTGTTGTATAGAGTCGATGCCCGCCTTCCGTATGACTGGAGGGTTGTAACAGTTCAATCTCATCGTAATAACGGATCGTTTTCACCGTGGAGCCGATCAGTTTGGCTGCTTCACCGATGGAATAGGGTTCTTTGTTTGCATTCAACGAGATCACCTCATGTTCTATTATACAATCTCCGGTTAGGGGAGATTCAATCCCGGAATAGTTGCCAAGGAAATGCAGCAGGTTCAGTTTAAATTCCACCCATCTCGGTTACAAAGAAAAGAGTGCAACTTTTACGCAAATTAAATTCACAACAAATAAAAATATGTTTATACGATGGGTATCGTGTAAATCCCCGAGGAGGAAATTGAACATGGCGAATCAAGACCAGCACACCATGCAAGATCCAACGACCCAATATCCGAAGGCTACACCAGAGTGGAAACAGCAACAGGATGAGCCGGGACTCCAGCGTGAGATGACTCCTGTTCCCGATGCGGGTGAGAAAAGTTATAAAGGCAGCGGACGTCTAACAGGACGCAAAGCGGTTGTGACCGGAGCCGACAGCGGAATTGGTCGGGCGGCAGCGATTGCTTTTGCCCGTGAAGGTGCAGATGTTGTTCTGGCATATCTGCCCGAAGAGGAAGCAGATGCGCAGGAAGTCGTTAAGCTGATTGAGGAAGCTGGGCGGAAAGCGATCAAGATGCCAGGTGACCTGAAGGATGAGAAATACTGCGAGGAACTCATTGAATCTGCGGTAAAAGAGCTTGGCGGGATTGATATCCTTGCTAACGTGGCGGGTAAGCAGCAGTTTGTGGAGCAGATTGCGGATCTGACCACTGAGCAATTCGATGCGACGTTCAAAACGAATGTCTATTCCATGTTCTGGCTCTGCAAAGCAGCTGTGAAACACATGAAGCCGGGCAGCTCCATTAT
This sequence comes from Paenibacillus sp. USHLN196, assembly GCF_037144955.1. NCBI lineage: Bacteria > Bacillati > Bacillota > Bacilli > Caryophanales > Paenibacillaceae > Paenibacillus > Paenibacillus sp. USHLN196. The sequence continues at coordinate 95,906 of NZ_JBBCYH010000016.1, forward strand.
CAACACGTCTTCCATTCAAGCGTATAGTCCTTCCCCAATCCTCTTGGATTATGCTACTACGAAGGCGTCGATCAATACGTTCAGCAAAGCATTGGCTCAACAGGTGGGTAGCAAAGGAATTCGTGTCAACGTTGTTGCTCCAGGTCCAGTTTGGACACCGCTTCAGGTCGTGGGTGGACAACCAGTTGAGAAGCTGGCTGAGTTTGGCTCCAATACACCGCTTGGCCGTGCAGGACAACCTGCTGAGATGGCTCCAGCCTTTGTGTTCCTGGCGAGCCAGGAATCCAGCTATGTGAGCGGCGAGACACTGAATGCTAACGGCGGTACAGTTAGTCCGTAAACGTTGAATATACAAGGCCTATGGATCATACATGACCGGCGATTATAGGCCAGTTAAACAAAGAACTCCATTCCCGATAAAGGTGAATGGAGTTCTTTATTTTTATAGTATTTTTTTGTGATTATGGATTTACTTCTGATCCGGTTTCGGTTCCAAAATGGCATAACTGCCGAGTGTGGCCAATTGCGCCGTATTTAGAAGGGCTTCATCCACTGCAGCAAGGGCTTCGCCGGCAGCTGTCATCAGCTCGTCGGAGTCAACAGGTGAGGCGAAACGGAGAATGACGCGGTTCTCTCCTTTTTTGAGTTCAGTCTCAGCTTTAGTTTTGTACTCATTCATGGATGCGACTTCGAGATCATTCTGCACATAATAATCATTGGCATCACTCTCGCCATTGAACATCGCGAGCTCGGAATCAAGCCAGTAATCCTTATCCGCTATCGTTTTCTGACTTGCAGCAGTCTCATCGTTGGCATTGTACAGGAAGTATGGAATGCCGGAGTTCGTCAGGTTGTTGGTGGCATCTACATGGAACCATTCGTTCCCGATTTTGACCTTGTTCCATGCATGTGGAACACCGCTGGAAGCTCCCGTTACGACGATGCTTTCCAGTCCCGAGAGATCGGAGAGCAATTTGTAGACGGAGGCATAGCTGGCACATACGCCAACACCTTTGACCAGAATACCGTATGTGGTAAACGAGTCATTGAACTGCGGATCGACATTTTTGAAGTTGTTCTGCTCGGCATTTTCCAGCGCTGCATCATCATACTTCGCGTTATCGTTCAGATAATCGTAGATGGCTTTTCGTTTCTCGTCTTCGTTCATACCATCTTTAATGATAGAAGCCACGACTTCGTTCGCTTTGGCAATAATCTCATCCTGTTTCTTCTGAATACCACTAGCCGATTCATTGTAATGAATGGAAAGGGTAAGCGTACCATAGTTATATTCAAAACCTTCCACACCAAGAATCAATGGATTCTGGTACATCACTTTCAGGACAACATCCGAGAGTGTCGTGAAATTTTGAGCTTCGGGGAAAGCTTTTAACGAAATTTTATCTTGTGCCGCAATCATGTTCTTGGCTAAAACTTCTTCCAATGCGGAATCTGCATTGATCATTGCATCGCCTGTAGCAGGCTGTGGCACGGTTTCCTGATTACCTTGTTCTACATTTTGCTGTGTATTGGACTTCTGTTCGTCTACCAGGTTGTCTTCTTCAGCTTCGGGAGCTGGAGCAGGTGCTTCATTGGAAGCTTCTTCAGAAGCCATATCTGAAGAATTATCAGAAGTATCATCGGAAGCCTCAGTAGATAGAGGATCAGTTGCATCTTCTGACGTTCCCGTATCGGTTGTAGACTCTGTAGTTGGAGTTTCCGAAGCCGGTGCTTCTTCTGTTTCCGTTGCAGACTCAGGTGCATCATGATTGTTGATGATCGTTGGCACGTCAGGTGCAGGAACGTAAGGTGTGTCATTCTTCGGTTCCACCAGTCCGTTACTGGACTCGGCTACGGTTTGCTGAGCAAGTTTGTCCAAATCTGCTTGAGTCACATTCTCTACGCGTACATAACTCTTCAGAGCTGTTCCTTTAACGTGAAAAGGAATATTCGTTTCATTGAACTCTGAAATCTCTACGTTAGCGGTATCATAGACAATGGTTTCACGGGCTAGAGAGCCGTCATTGTACTCAACTGTCGTTTTCTGAGGAAGTACATCTATATTCTTTAATTTCTCCATATACAATTGTTCTTTCAAAGCTGTTGGTAACTGGGAAGCAAGCGGAGCTGTAGGGACACCTCTGCTAAAATTGGATTCTTTGCCTCCACCGATTGCAGTAACGTAATATTCTCCTCGTAAACCATGGTTCTGATGAGAAGTTATCAGTTCCTTATAAGTGCCGAGCCCGCCTTTTCCGTCTTTCATAAAATCATTGAAAGACGTCTCTGTCGTTACCGCAATATCTAAAGGCAGACTATTGCTGAATGCATCCTCCGCGCCGGTTAAAGGTGCATTTGTATCGAAATTGGTTAGGTCAGAACGTTCATAAATTTTATATTCGGTTGCACCCTCAACCTTGTCCCAGACTAACTTTAACCGTCTGTCTTTATCAATCTCGTATCTTAGGTTGGGTACAGGTAACTCCGATTTCACCGTAAAAGGAATAATGATGGGTTGATCGAGCAACGTCATGTTCTCTGCGTCAGGATCATAATTCAGACGAATGTAATAAATGGGGGCACCACCCCAAGAACTTTGACCCCTGTTCATCATGGAATCTGAACTTAAAACGCCCCATCCAAGAGGTCTAATAGAAATACTATTGTCATGAATATCTGATAATAAAGGTACTTCGCTTGCTTTGAGTGCTTTAATATCGGTATGTACGGATATGGTATCTCCCAGGGACCAATTAGATTTTCCTAAATCTGCTTTAAACTTGAACGTAAATTCTTCATCCTGAGCTACATTGTACATCGGCATGATCGCTTGCTGCGATTCAGAGCCGTATTTCTGCTTCAAACTTAAAATGGTAGAACCTTCTACTACTTCTGTAGGGTTATTCTCGGACGGACTGCTTTCCTGTTCATTACTCTGGCATCCAGCCAGTAACAGGGTGAACGCAAACATAATGAAAAATAGACGTTTCATGATACACCGCTTTCTTGTTTTTCTGAGTTGCTCTAATGCTACGTTTCTACACACCGAAAGATTATCAGATATGGTTAAATCCCATACTCGAACCTCTTAACGGCCAAACCTCCTATTAATTTCCTGATATCCTTTGCTAGTTTATGGTCATATTGACTCATTGTCAAGGTGAGAGGATAGGGTTTAAGTCCTGTAGAACAATAGAACAGTTGTAATTCCGTAGCTTGAGTTCAATGGTAAAATAGAAGAGTTACTACATATTTATATATATAAAAGAATAATTTGGGGAGGCTGGGGTGGCGTATGACAGCAGAACAGATTGTCAGAACCTTTTTTGAAGAGGTCCGATCAGGCCGAAATCCGGATTATGCAAGCAGCGTGATGGCGGAACAGGTACTGGCTCATCAAGTGATATCTGAAGAAGAGGTCACGGTGACCCGAACACCTTCCGATTATGCGGATCATGTGCGAGAAATGATCGAAGCTTACGGGGAGTTTTCACTCGAAATTCAGGAGTTGCTGACGCAAGGCGATAAAGTCTATGTGCGCTGGAGACAATCCGGTACCCATGTTGGCGAAGTGGACGGATACAGTCCAACCAACCTCCCGGTGATTGAAATTGCGAGTGCGGTATACCGAGTGGAAAACGAACGAATTGCAGAGTATTGGATACAGATCGATAGGTTGGGCATCGAGAAACAATTGGAACGTAATCGGAGCTGAGTTTCTCAGCTCTTTTTTAGTTTTCAGTTCTTTGTAAGCGTTCCCGTGTTATAATGGACAAAGTTGTATACAAGTTACCTAAAACGTTTTCTGTCTTTTGACTCTATAATCTGAAAGTGAGGTTCAGTGATGATTAAAGCAACGGAAGATAATCAATATGTTGAATTAACCAGCCCAACAAGTATACCGAAGGCATCTGGATTCCTTTGGAATGAAAAGATGATGATTCATGTGAATTGCCGGGGGTACGCGGTGGCCCAATTCATGCAGCCTGAACCTGCTAAATACTCGTATGCGCCCAACCTGGAAGCGAAGACGTTTATGCAGCCGGAGCAGCCATATTATGCCCACCATCCCGGACGGTTTGTCTACATTAAAGATGAAGTAAGCGGCGAAATTTTCTCCGCCCCGTATGAACCGGTTCGCAAGCAAGCGGATAGCTATACGTTCGCTGTAGGCAAACACGATATTCATTGGAAAGTGATTCAGGACGACATTTGCATCGAAATGTCCCTGCGTCTGCCGAAGGAAGACGTTATGGAGCTGTGGCGTGTAAAGGTAACCAATCTGTCTTCGAGAAAACGCAAGCTGAGTATCTACCCGTATTATACGGTTGGCTATATGTCCTGGATGAACCAATCCGGTTCATATGTGGAAGATTTGCAGGGCATTGTCTGCTCGGCGGTTACGCCGTATCAGAAATATCAGGATTATAGCAAAATCAAAAACTACAGCGACAAAACCTATCTGCTTGCAGATCACCAGCCGACCGCGTGGGAAGTGAATCATGAGACTTTTGAAGGCGAAGGCGGACTTCATAATCCTTCTGCCCTTCAGTCGGAGACAATCGCTGGTGGAGATGCACGCTATGAGACACCTGTGGCCGTATTGCAATACAGAGTAGAGCTGGAAGCGGGAGCTGAGCAGGCGTATCGATTTATCTTTGGCCCGGCTCATGATGAGACAGAGATTGAGAGCATTCGTCAGCATTATTTTGTGAAGCAGAATGAGGCAGGACAGGATGGGTTCACCGCAGCCGAGCAGGAATATGTTGAATATATTGCAGAAGGGCAAGGGAACATCCAGATTGAGACACCGGACAGCTGGCTAGATAATGTCGTGAATCACTGGCTGCCTCGACAGATGTACTATCATGGCAAAACGAATCGTCTGACAACTGATCCGCAGACGCGGAATTATTTGCAGGACAACATGGGCATGAGCTACATTCAGCCGCAGATTGCACGGGCTGCGTTCTTGACCGCTCTGTCTCAGCAGCATATAAGCGGCGCCATGCCAGATGGCATTATTTTGCACCCGGATGCAGAACTGAAATATATCAACCAGGTTCCTCATACCGATCACTGTATCTGGCTTCCGGTCTGTATGAAGACCTATCTGGATGAGACGAATGACTATAGCATTTTGGAGGAGCAGGTTGCTTTTACAGACAGTGAACAAAAGGTTTCCGTACTGGAGCATATGAATCTTGCAATGCGCTGGTTGATCCATGAGCGTGATGCGCGCGGGTTGAACTATATCAATCAGGGTGACTGGTGTGATCCGATGAACATGGTGGGATACAAAGGCAAAGGCGTATCCGGCTGGCTGACCATTGCGACGGCATATGCGTTCAATGTGTGGGCAGATATTGGTGAACAGGCGGGGCATGCCGAGGTTGCAGCGGAATTCCGTCAGGAAGCCAATCAGACCAATGCGGTAGCCAATGAGTATCTGTGGGATGGAGACTGGTATGCCCGCGGAATTACAGATGATAACGTCGTGTTTGGCGTAAGCAAAGACGTGGAAGGACGCATCTATATCAATCCTCAGAGCTGGGCACTTATGAGCGGTGCTGCGGATCAGGAGAAACAGGAAAAGTTAATCCGTGCCGTAGAGGAGCAATTGGAGACGCCATATGGTGTCGAGAAGCTCGCGCCGTCTTTCACCGCGATGCGGGAGGATGTAGGCCGTGTTACGCAGAAACATCCGGGAAGTGCAGAGAATGGTGCAGTGTACAATCACGCGGCGGCTTTCTATATTTATGCGTTGTACCTGGTGGGCGAGAAGGAGAAGGCGTATCGTCTGTTGCGTAAAATGATTCCGGGGCCCGATGCCGAGGATATTCTCCAGCGGGGTCAGCTACCTGTATTTATCCCGAATTATTATCGCGGAGCCTATCATCAATTCCCACGTACAGCCGGGCGTTCCAGTCATCTGTTCAACACCGGCACGGTGCCTTGGGTGTATCGTTGCCTGATCGATGGCCTGTTCGGACTGCAAGGTCATGCACAAGGACTTCAAGTGCGTCCACAACTGCCTGAAGATTGGAGCGAGGCGTCGGTTACGCGGTTGTTCCGCGGGGCTGAGCTGAACGTGAACATGAAGAAGGATGCAGCTGTCCAAGCGATTGAAGTGTATGTTGACGGTCAACGAATTGAAGGCGATATCATCAAGAATATACAAGCCGGCGTGAAATATGAGGTGCTGGTGAAGCTACCATTGTAGAAAGCGCACAGAGTAACTGCTGAACGGTGTGAAGAGTTATTAAGAACCACGGAGCAAATTAAAAACTGCCTTTCCTTCATAAGAAGGAGGGCAGTTTTTAATTTCAGCTTGATCAGGACTCAGGACTCGATCCATTCTTTGACTCTGTACCAATAGCTGTAAATCTCTGAATAACCCAGCTTCGCGTAGAGCTTTAACGCAGGTACATTATTCGCAACGACTTGCAGATAACTAGACGTAGCGCCATTCTCTTTTGCCCAATGCAGGAGATGCAGGATCATCTGTTCAGCAAGTCCCCGATTCCGGAAGTTAGCGTCTGTAATGATGTCATATAATCCGATATAGCCGCGCTCGATTACACCGAACCCACATGCGACGACTTGCCCGTCGAACAACAGCGAGATGAAACCTACCTGCGTGCGGATGTTATGTAACATTAGTTCTGTCGTTTCCCGTTGCAGATCATTCACCTGATTTAACCTGCAAAAGTGATCCAGCCACTCTCCGGTTAACTGCTCGTCAATCTGTACAGCATGGTGCTCAGGCTCTTTGATATGTTCCAGACTCCGAGTCTGGAGGTGGGTGAGATCCACAACAGCATACCCTTTGTCTTGCAAAAGTTTGTCGAGATGATCCGGCTGAATAAACGGCGTGATTTTAAATATGGTATTTAACTGATTGGAAGCATAGATGCGCTCACATTCTTCAATCTTTTCATGCACATCCAGAGTGGAGTTGTGGATCGGTTGAACGGAGTTGGCACGTTTGGTATATCCTTTGGCAAAACGCAGTACCCAGCCGTCATATAGTAAGGTAGACAAGGGCTGCCAGTGGTTAAGCGATAGTTCTTCAATGGTTTTGTGTTCTGTATCCGTTGTATGAGTCATATCAAACCTCCGATTTCATAATTAAATAATAATACATAATAATGTATAAAAATACAATGCAAACATATATATCGCCGAACAGTATGCATTATCGTTGGAGATGGTATAAAATTTGATTTGAATGAATAACTTCAGAAGCGGAGCGCGTTATGTTAACTATAGAATTAAATAATCACAGTATTAACTGTCATGTTGAATACGGCAAACGGAAAAAAGTTTCCATCACGATGGATTTGCCTTACATGGTCACGATCAAAGCACCCAATGGTACCAGTGAAGACATGCTCCGGCAACTTGTGGAGCAGCATGGGGATGTGATTTTGAAGAAATCCGCTCTGATGCAGCGGGCGCTTGACGGTCCACAAGCCAAGGAATACGAGGATGAGGGCAAGGGGAAGTTTCTGCTTTTTGGCAAAGAGCACGCATTGCATGAATTGATTCCTGTAGAGGGGCTTACAGAAGAAGAGCTGCGAGCGAATCTGAAGAAGTTTTATTTTTCCGAGTGTAAACGCATGATTGGGGAGCGCATTGGACGCTATCAGCAGGAGTTGAAGGTGAAGCCGAAGTCAGTAGAAATCGTAGATTCTCCCACCAAATGGGGCAGTTGCAGCTGGGACAAAAAACTCACGTTCAATTATCGCCTGGCGATGGCGCCACTGGAAGTGATCGATTATGTCATCATTCATGAACTTTGCCATATTCACCACATGAATCATGATCGCTCCTTCTGGCGACGGATCGGCAGTATCATGCCGGATTACAAAACAAAAGAAGATTATCTAATGCGCAATGGTCGAGCCATGACGTTGTAATTCCAGACTCAAGCTTGTACTTGATACGATACAATTCTCCATTATTATTCGTAAAATCCGCGAAGGTCCCACTGTTTGCAGTGAGCGGCTTCGCGGATTTTTTGTTATGTCTGGATCAGGAGTGGGTTACTTGAACGCCGTATTGTTTGAAAAAATGAGTAACCGCATCCATGTCCATTCGATCATCGAACAGATGCTCAGGATAATAGACGCCTGGAACCATAGGCTCATCCGCTGGCATCATCAGTATCTTTTCGGCCTGTACCGCAGCGCCGAGTGCGGTCATATGAGTTTGACCGAGTGGGTCAGAGACTGTCATCGTTCGTTTAACCTCGTTTCCTTTTGCATCCAATCCTTTCAGTTGAATGACCAGATGATGCGCGCTCCCGGTTCCTGGATTATAGAGCAATTTCCGCCGGAATGGCTGGAAACGTTCTCCACTGATCATCTTCCATACACCGGTTTTGACCAATCCGGCGAGTGCATAGGTAGATACTTTACTATCAAATGAAATACGGAAGCTGGCGGAATCGATATGGCTGGTATGAGGCAAAGTGACGTGATCGGGTGTATCCAATCTGTAACATGGGGTTGTGTACCCGTTCGGGAAAAGTACTTTAATTGGATCTGTCATGGGATAGACAAGCCGGTTGGTGTTGGATTCGGTCACCTGAAAAGGAATACTCATTCGATCCATAAAGGCGGCTGAGTCAGGCCCAGCCTTATCTCGCAGCGAGTACAACGCATGTATGTTTACTTCAACATGTTGCAGCGAGTTAGAAAGTATCATGGCAAATAAAGAAGCTGTTCCTGCCATCCATCCAGAGGACAGCACTACAGGGGCATGAAGTTCCTCCTGCTCTACTGTACGGATCGCTTGATTGAACACCTCAGTCCAGCGTGTAACATCGATGAGTGGAATTTTTCTCCGCACTGCCGATACCAGTAGCCGATCATCCAGATCGTTCACTGCATTAATGATTAACGATATATTCTCTCCTGCGTGAATCAGTGGATCGTCTGCATGGGTATCAACGACAACCGTGTGGACACGGTTGGAGGGAAAAGGTGCTGCTTTACCCGGAGAGCGGCCTCCCAATACCAATTCCAGATCAGGATGCCTGTCATGCAAAATGCGGGCAAGTTGTGCACCTACAGCACCATAGCCTCCAGCGATAAGAACTCTTTTTCTAATCATTCGATAAACCTCCGTTGATGTGTTTATGTACTTATATGTTTAAACTTTTAAACATAATAGAGTGAAGAAAAGGAATGCAGTTCACCAGCGCGGTACGCGCTAGCTCTGACATTCCACTTCCACGAGATGAACGAGCTGTTTGAGCAATTCGATCGCATCGTTGAACTCCAGCTTGTAATACATTTCCGTACCTTTTTTCTGAACCGATAGCAGCCCGGATTGACGCAAAATTTTCAAATGATGAGAGACCGTAGGGCGTGACATGGGTACATGCTCTGCAATCTGTGATACGTTCATGCTCTCTTGATCAATGAGCAGCGATATGATTCGCTGGCGAACGGGATCTCCCAAACCTTGAAGATAAGGACTTAGATTCTCGAAAATATCAATGACTTTTTGGTTACCCATTGAATCGTTCATGGCTCACTCCGTTATAATGTTTAATTGTTTAAACGTATTATATAGCCTATACATCTAAAAAATCAAATTCAACATTTTAATTCACAGAGAAGTAGCTGTTCTGCTTGTCCATTTAGAGTACAATATAAGCAAATATACCCGTACCACGAATCAGTAGCAGTCCCCGTGGTGGAAGGAGCCCCAGATGGCTGAGAGTAACCATTATTCTATGTTGGTAGATGAGTATATCTCGGAGTTTGCGCCCGATGTACAGGTGAGATTGCAGGCGTTAAGACAGATTATTCGGGAGTCGGCTCCACACGCCGAAGAGAAGATCAGTTACAAGATGCCGACGTATGCGCAGCATGGGAATTTGGTTCATTTCGCCGCATACCAGCATCATATTGGATTTTACCCTGCTCCGAGTGGAATTTTGGCGTTTAAGGAGGAACTCTCCAAGTACAAAGGGGCTAAGGGATCTGTCCAGTTTCCGCTGGATCAGCCATTACCCGAGGATCTCATCCGCCGAATTGTGGAGTATCGGGTGAAAGAAAATGTGGAGATCGCGCTAGAAAAAAAACGCAAAAAAGGTAGCACTGGAGGCTGAAAAGCCTGTCTATGGAAGGAGATAGCGGGTGAATAAAGGGTTAATTGTACTTGATGTGCAGCATGGGCTTACAAGTCTGAGGGATGTATCTGTTCCAATTGCAAAGATTCAGTCTGTTATTACCATTTTTGAAAAGATGAACTGGCCTATTGTGTTTACCAAACATGTGGACCAGGACAATGAAGAATCCTCTCTCTATTATGAGAAAAGTGCCAATTTGGAAATTGTAGTTGATACTGGGGAACATCCTATTCTGGAGAAAAGTAAACCGAGTGCGTTCAGTAATACGGAACTGAAAAAGTGGCTGCTGGATCATCAGATCGAACATGTATTCATTGTTGGATTCAACATGGAGTATTGTTGTCTGTTTACAGCGATTAATGCTGAACACGAGGGGTTTAAAGTAACCCTGATTGAAGATGCGGCGGGTACAGTAAATACAGCAGAAACGTATGAAATGAAGGGATTAGACATACAGGATTTTATCGGTTCGATTCTGAATTGGTCAGGTTGTATTGAGGTTCTATACATGAATGAATTCAAGGAACAGTATACTTAATTCCTGAATTTAATCTGCGCTGAACCAAAAAACAGTCGGATGCCTATGCATTCGACTGTTTGTGTTTTTAGATTTTAGGTTTTACTTTGGTCGTTACTACACTGTACTTCGTTCTGTTCCTATTCTCTTCCTTCACTTCTATTCAAAGGAATAGATGACGTTTGAATTACTTGCTGTAGGAATGAAGTACATGAAGCTTGGGTCCACTTGCAAATAGATGGTCAGATCAGACACGCCCAGATTAGGAACCGTCAGACTGAATCGACCGTTAGCATCCAGCTTCACCGTTTCCGTACGAATATGTTTTTCTTCTGGAGAAGGACCGTGGATTTGGAAAGAGAACGTTTTATTCGCATAAGCCGCGAGTGTTCCCCGTACTTTCAGCGTACGAGCCGCTGTATATTCGAACTGCATCAGATGATTATCGAGATACTCTTCGTTCCCCGTATCCGGTTCTTGTGGCTCTGTTCCAGGGTCTTGTGGTTCTGTCCCAGGATTCTGTGGATCAGTCACAGGCTCTTGTGAAGGATTGCTAACTGAGAAGAAACGAGTCTGGTATGAAATTTCTGCTTTGGCCCCGTCTTTCCTTTTCAAACCGGTAATGCGAACGTTGAACGTATCGCCTGCCTTCAGGGATTTCAAGTTATCCGGGCGGAAAATGACAGCGTAGTTATATCCATAACCATCGGTATTTACATTGAAAAAGGCCTTTGCAGGATCACTGCTAACCGGGGTTTTAGATCCCAATACCCAAGTTTTCTGATCCGATGAACGGACGATCTCCACTTGTACCTCGGAATTGGAAGGCTTTGCGAAGACGTCCGGGTTCAGCTGTGCAGACCAGGCTTGCGACACATGGAATGCCTCAATCGGGAATGCCCCTTTGTTCGGATACAAGTTGTAATTGTAATTGAGTTTTCCTGAACGGCTTGTATCCATAACCTGCATGGTGCTGAAATGGCTTGCATAGTTTTTGTTGTCCCGGAATGCAATCCCGAAGCCGACTTTCTTCAGTTGCGGACTCAAAATCCAGCGGCGATGGCCGAGTGCAGCAATGTTGCTGGCATCCGAATCATCCATATATGCTTCAACACTTTTGACTGCAAGGTTTCCTTGAGCACCATAGGAAGCGTACAGGTTGGAGCTGGAAGTCGACTTGGCTCCCAGATCAAAGAAGTCCTTCGGCATATCTGCCGGACGAGCCGGGAAGTGGGTCAATTCTCCGGTAGAAACAACAACCGCTCCATGTTGGGCTTGTCGATTGAGTGCAGCGTCCAGGACAAGATCGCCCTCTAACCCGGAGAGATAACGATAAAAGTTCGCTGCACCTAGAGCCTGTTTCAATGTGGAATCACTTACTACACCAGCAACATAGGGAACCTTGGTCGAGGGGTTCTGTGTGAATGTGGCTGTCTGGTCCTTACCACTCATCCATTGCGTCCATTTCTGACTGATTTCCTGCTCACTTCGCTCAGGCAGCAGACTGTCGACAGGGGCTGCAGTGATCTGCTGGGTCCCGAGCAGCATAAATAACAGGCCTGCCAGAGGAAGAGAGAGTAACGAGCGGATGTACCTTTTTTGAATAACCATCTTCTGATCTCCTTTTAGTTAAAAATATTTATATTATGTATTCGATGTATATTATCGACATTAGAGGAATAATTCGTTAGATTTATGAATTGAATTGTTTGTTCGAATTCAGCGATTTTTCAGCCAGAGCCTTTATAATACTCACGGAATCCTGTATTCGAAAAGGAGTTTTGGCATGTCTAAGATGCTGCAAAAATCGTTTTATTTCATTCTGCTCGTGTTTGTTGCCGTGTTTATTGTTTCGTCCTTGTTGGTTCGGGCACAGTACAACTACGCTTTGTATGGGGACAATCCCATTCTGAGCATGCAGCAGTGGAGTATTTTTCTCCCGGTTATTCTTTTGCTTCTCGGTTCAGGTATCGGTCTGTATGCTCTGTGTTTGAAACTGAACCAATACAGTCCGAGGGTTATTATCCCGATCGTACTGCTATGTTCACTGGCGATTCAGATCATCATCATTTTCGTATTTCCGAGAGTGCCCACCGATGATTCACAGACCGTTCTCTCACTCGCCATGAACATGTTGTATGACCAAGACTACTCCACGTTTGAAACGGGTGGTTATCTGCACATGTTCCCGTTCAATTACTCGATCGTGTTGTACCTGAAGACATTGCTGTACCTGTTCCCGGACAATTATCTGGTCATCAAACTATGTAATATTTTGTTTTCAACGTTAACGACATTCATGATTTATCTTATCTACAAACAAGTGAATGACAGATCCACGGAACGTGATTACGGTGTGTTGATCTTTGCAGCGACGTACCTGCCTTCCCTGTTCCTGAACAACCTGATCTATAACGATGTAATTGCCACAGCATTTCTGACATCATGCCTATACTTCTTCATTCGTTTTGTACGTGAAAAGTCTTGGAAAACCATCATCATTGCCGCCATATTTCTTGCCATGGGCAACTACTTCCGAAGCATCGGCGTGATCGTGCTGATTGCTGCCATCATCTATATCCTGCTGAATACACGTAGCATCGGAGCGAAGAAAGTTATCGTTTCCATCGGTGTGGTGGCTATGTTGTTTAATGTACCAACCTGGACTCAGAATGGGGTTCTTCAATCCTCCAGTGTAGTGAGCGAACCCGTTGGAGAGAATGCGGCACCTGTCTATATGTGGCTGAACATGGGGATTAATCTGGAGCGTTTTGGCTTCTGGGACAATATGGAGAGTTATCAGATCTATCAGAGGCAGGCCAACTACAATAAGGCCGAGAGCGCAGAATTGTTCAAACAAGAGATTGGCAATAAACTGTCCGAAGCAAGTGCAAGTGACTTGGTGCAGATGTATTACAAAAAGATTATATGGACCTGGACCGAAGGGACGTACCAGATGGACCGATACGGAATTGGCAATGAAAGTTCCTTGGGTGCAGGAAGAGGAAGGGGAGGCGGAATCGCAGGCTCCTACAGCTATACCAATGCGATAACACAACTGTTTCAGGGGGATTCGGCTTATCGGACAGGTTTGCTCTGGATCGTATATGTGATGAATTTCTTGATGTACTGTTTTATTTTCATCCGGTTGGTCGGTGGAATTCGCCATAAACGGTATGATGAAGTCTCATTGATTCTGGTCATTCTCGGATTCATCGGATTTTATATTCTGTGGGAGATGAAGTCCAGATACATCTACCCTGTATATCCACTGTTGGTTGTGCTGTCCTATATGGGATTCAAAGATACGTATGATTTGATATTCCATCGTAAAGGCATCTTGGAGAGATATTCCCTGAGAAAAAGGTGATCATATGCGCAAAAATAGATATTTCACATCGGTTACGCTGCTCCTGCTGCTGGGATACTCGGTGATGCTGACGGCTTGCGATGTTATAACCGACCAAAATATTACCAACACCGGTTCTGCACAAGGCATGAACGGTGGCGGCATGCCGAATGGCGGTGGCCAGGGGATGAACGGAGGAACATCGAGAGGTGGAAGAGGCGCCGTGGGCATGAATGACCGTACAGGCAGTCCGGACATGATGCAGGGGATGATAAATGCTGATATTACAGGTAGGGTCATCTCCGTGACTGGAAACACAGTCACTCTGGCGTTGCTTGAGGTGCAGGATACCTCATCTCCAAGCATAGAATGGAAGGATACCGGAATGGAAATGAAATTGAATATAACTGATGAGGTTGCTATCACTGAAGGCATGGGAACGCCGCGTTCGGGTAATTCCAGCCCAAATGCGAATTCATCCATTCAAGTATCTGATCTTCAAGAAGAAGACATCGTTATGGTGTGGTATAAGGACAACACCGAGACGGTCGAACGGATGGCGGTTGTCCAGTAAAAGATGCTGGGAATATCGTTATTTTGTAATTGCTTACATTCGGTTTATGGGTTATTATGGAAACAGCTGTTTTTGAAGGGAGTGAGCGTCATGAAACGACGGTCTAAGCTGGTATGTTCTATTACTACAATGAAGGTAAGAACGAACTAAATAATTCCGGCAGACCATCAGATGCAGGGTGGAACACATCCAGTTTCCCAGTCGATCTGAGATCTGCCGATATAATAGGGATATAACTGCTCATTTTTTTCTGGCGTATGCGAGGTTTATTTGCTTGTGCAAATTTCCCATACACTCAGAATTTTTTTGAAGCCGCAGGCATAGCCTGCGGCTTTTTGCGCGCAAAAATAGGTATTCGAAGGCTACACGCAATGCACATGAACGATCAAAAAGGAGAAATGCCCATGTTAACATTAAAATATTTATTTCAAAATAACGACCTTGCCGAGATGATCCTGAAGAATTGGAGTTATGATCCCGAGTCGCTGGACATGTTTCAGTATTATCGCATATCCTCCAATGCCGTGTATCCGTTCAGAGATCAGGGGGAAGTTCGATTGCTTCGTTTTGCCCCGGTAGAGGAAAAGAATCAAATCAATCTTATAGCGGAACTGGAGTTCCTCCGATATCTTCGAACGAATCATTATGGAGCTATGGAGGCTATGCCTTCTCTTTCAGGAACAGAACTCGTAGAAGCTCACACGCCTTGGGGAACGTACTATGCTTCTGTATTCAAGCGAGTACCCGGATCACAGTTAGGAGGCATACAGTTGACTGATACCATCCTGTACAGCTATGGTCAGGCATTGGGTGAGCTGCACCAGCTATCGCAAAATTTCACACCTGAGCAGGAGGAGAAGCGACGCTGGACCTATACGGATGTATTGAATTGGATGCAGGAGAACCTGAAGGAGTTTCCAACAGAGACAGCAGCTCTGAACGAGGTGGAGTTTCTCCGAACATATTTTGCGACTTGGCCGATGACCCAGCAGAATTTCGGACTCATCCACTACGATTTTGAACCGGACAATGTCTTCTATGACGAAGGAAGCATGTCTTGTTATGCCATTGATTTTGATGACTCGATGTATCACTGGTACGCGATGGATGTGGAGCAGAGTCTGGAGAGCTTACGTGAGGAGATCGAGCCTGAGCAATGGGAAGTGAAGAAGCAACTGTTTCTGAACGGGTACTGGTCCAAGGCAGGAGAACGTTATGATCTGGAGGATATGTTCCCCGCTTGTCGTCGTTTTGCCAACTTGTACGGATATCTGCGTATGCTTCGATCTGTTGCAGAGCAGTGGTCACATGAACCGGAGTGGATGAGCGGACTAAGAGCGAGGTTGGAGAGGAAGATGACAGAAAAGGCAGAGCAATTCAATCATCCAATTTAAAGTCTACACATAAAAAGTTATATCCACCAATACTTTGAACACTTAATATTGAACGTATGTCATGACTCATACCAGAATCAGTCCTCATAACAAACAAACCAGCTTAGGAATTCAATGTAGAATTCCTAAGCTGGTTTTTACATGTTACTCGGTATAATCACTTATCGCAGTACGCCCCGCTTCTACACTGATCCAGTAGGAATAATCTTCGCGCACGTCAACATAGAGGTTGAGTTCTTTCACATCAAGGCTACTGACCGTTAGTTTGAAATTGCCATAGGCATCTGTTGTAACCTGCTGGGTCTGAATGTGTTCTACAGCAGGCGAAGGTCCATGGATTTTAATGGGCATCGTCTGGTTAGCATACGCCGGGAACGTACCTTGAAGGACCAGCGTGTGATCAGCAGAATACACGGCTTTCATGGTCTGATCCGGAAGTCCGCCGTTCTTTTCATTCTCGCTAGCTTCGGTAGCATTTTTCGGTCTGCTCCATAGTTCGAAGCCTTTATCCTTCAGGTTCTGTAGGAAAACAACGGCCTCAGCCCGGGTCAAGGATTCTTGTCCCGCATAACCTTGTACCGTAGCTGCCGTTTTCCCGGAAGAGTATCCCATGTTCAGCAGATACCGGATGGCATCTTCATCCTGGGTATAGTTCTTACCGCCAAGCCCCGCCACGATCACAGCTACTTCTGTACGGTTCAAGGCGTGATTGCGAAGCTTCGGATTCTGCCTGCTGGCATCCAGATTCAGATTCAACGCGGAAGCATAGGTATAGTAACGATCACTCCAGATGTTTCCTTTAACTGATTGTCCCTCCGCAGCATCGATGCTCTGAATGACATGGGAGTTCGCATACAGCTTGAACAACATGGAGAGAAATTCGGCTTCACTCACCTGATGATTAGGTTTGAATGTTCCATCCTCGTAGCCACTAACCATCTCTTGTTGCACGGCCCATTGAATGGCACCTTTCGCCCAGTGTGTGCGGATATCACTTAATTGGGGAATTCCTGTTACCATAACAGAGACCACAGCTTCTTTCCCCTCAAAACGTATGCGGATCTCAGCTTTTCCAGCCTGAAGTCCAAGTATTTTGCCATCCTTGATGGCAATGCGATCTGACGTCGTGGTAAAGGAAACGTTCGATTGTGGAACATAGGATGTTCCGTTATCATTCACAGCAGTAATTGAAGGCAGATCAATCTGTTCTCCTGCTCTGACGTTCAGGCTCTGTTGTCCTGGTGTTATCCGGGTAAGCGTTGCATCCTGAACACCGTCAACATGGAAGAAACGTGTGGAGTATGATATGTCCGCTGGTGTACCGTTCTTCTTTTGCAGACCTGTAATTCGAATGTTGAACGTATCACCGTTCTTTAACAATTGCACATCGTCAGGACGGAAGATGATGGCGTAGCCATATCCATATCCACCTGTCTCTACATTGAAATAGGCTTGATTAAACCATTTTTTATCCGCAGGGTCCACATTGTAATATCCGGTGGGGAATCCGCTGTTCTGATTCTTGGCGTTGAAGGTCCACTTCCGTTGATCCGAAGTACGAACCATCTCGACCTCTACCTCAGCTAGCGATGGTTTCGTGAATACATCTGTATTCAGTTGAACAGACCAGGCCTGTGTACTGCCAAATGCTTCGATTGGAAAAGCGCCCTGATTCGGGAACAGGCTGTAGTTGAACGAAGTTCCCCCAGCTCTGCTTTTATCAAATACCTGCATGGCACTATAGTATTGATCATATGTCTTGCCTGCTTCACTACGAGTGGCAAGTCCAAAACCGATTCGTTGCAGTTGTGGACTCAAAATCCAGCGCCGATGGCCCAGTCGATCTATATTGGAGGCATCGGAATCATTCATATAAGCTTGAATGCTTTTCGTCAGGACATTATTTTTGGAACTGCTGGTAACGTACAGATTGGAGCTGCTGGCAGACTTTGAACCTGTATCGAAGAAATCCTTCGGCATATCTCCCGGCTGCTCGGGATAATGGGACAGGTATCCTCCGGTGGAGACCACGACAGCTCCATGCTGGGCTTGACGGTTCAGTGTCGGATCAAGGATAAGATCGCCCTGTAGACCTGTGATAAAACGATAAAAATTGGCTGCGTTAAGACCCTGCTCCAGATAGGCGTCACTTACCACACCAGTAGAGTAGGGAGCACTTGTCGAAGGTGTTTCTGTATACAGGGGAGATGATTCATTGTCATTCATCCACTGATTCCATTTCTGTACAATCTCCTGCTGACTTCGCTCAGGCAGCAAACTGTCGATCGGTTCTGCATGTGCTGCTTGGGCACCCCCTAATAGAAACAGCAGACCTGCCAAGGGCAGAGCGAACAGCGAATACATTTTACTTTTCGGATAAACCATGTTTCCTACCCCTCTCATTTCTGAACGTACGAAGAACATATGCATGTACAGCATCATGCTATATTCATCGACATTACAGTTGATTTTGCTTAGAGACGGGCATGTGATCTTCCTACATATGTATCTATTCTTTTAGTCGAGACTCAGGTCAAAATCAGGCTCACACATATAATCTAAGGGGTACAGATCATCTCGGGACGAGATTAATGCACGGAAGTGAAGATCCCTGATATCGTGCTCTGCCACATTTCCATCGGAGTGACTAGAGACAAGCTCAGCTACCACAAACACATCCTCCGCGTGATTACATTTAAAAAGAACATTCTTCGGATGAATGACTTCCTCCAGATAACTGTATGTCATCACGTGAAAAGCTTGTCCACGCCAGTTCGTCTTAATTACTGTATAGGACTGTGTGCGGACCAGATCCAGATAACGTTCCAGTGGGAACGTATGCTCAAATTGCGTAATGTAGCCTTTTTTGTCCACATCAATAGTAAATTCGACATCATAGCTCACATGCATTTCATCTTTATAAGTTCCGTTCATGACCTTCATGGCGTCAAAGTGTGATCCGAATTCGGGATCTTCTACATAGGGAATGGTAACGAGTTCAGGATCAACATGATCTGTGATCTTGCTGTTTATGGAGGGGGCGGTGTAATACTTCGATGGTTGAAGATCAATCGATCCAATCATGCTTCCTGGGAAACCGGGGCTGCAAGTTATTCGCATAGTCATCTCCTTTAGATATCATCAGTAGTTAGACGAATGACTTAGGAGAAAGTTGCACCAAAATTAGACGATGGAGTTGTATTTCCAATCGTCTTGCTCTTTTGATACAGTATCTGTAGGACATAACAGAGATTATATCATATATGGAACAAGTCCTTCAGATATTGATGCTTAATGCGCGGCAGAAGAGCACACCTTTTTGAGTGGTTTCCTCCCACTTCATGTCAGCATGAAGGATTCCGGAACTTGAAGTGTACGGAGGTCAAGTCACACCTCCCCAAGTCTGGATACCTGTAAAATCTGTGTGAGCAAAATTGAATTAGGAGGCCTACAATGTTATCCAATAAAGTGATTGATCATTGCCAGGAACAAGGCTGGTGGCATGAAGATGTTCCCGCAGCATACGAAGAAGCATTGCGAAAGCTTGAGATTGATCTTCAGTCGGATTTTGCACAATTTTATTTACATGCAGAGGATGGACCGACTTTCTACAGCAGGCATCAGGAGTTGTATCAGATCTGCTGGTTTATGGAGAACACCGTATATATGGAAGACATGAATGTAGCACAGCTTACATTGGGGCTACCCGAGGCGTATATTCCGATGGACAGTTTTGAAGGTGAAGGTGGATTTTTCTACAACCGTCAGACGGGAGAAGTGGTGCTGGTGGAACTGGGTGAGTCCATCGAACGGTTTCTCAATGGCGAGAGTAAGCCGCAGTGGGCTGATTTCAATGCTTTTCTGGAGTGGTATTTCGTTCTGGAGGAGGAGACGGTGCATTGAAAGATCTAACACCGGAACATGCCGAACTGGAGCGACAAATTGTTGAAACGGTAGAAGCCGGTAATGTGCTGGATGAGACGCAACAACATGAACAAGCACTTATCTATTATGATCAGGCATGGGGTATGCTGCCCGAGCCGAAGATGGAATGGGAGATTGCAAGCTGGATCGCATCCTGCCACGCGAATGCGCATATCGATCTGAAGCAATATGGACTGGCGAAGCCGTGGGCTGAGATATCGTTACATACGCGGAATACGGATAGAGATACGAGTCCGTTGATCGATCTCGGCATGATCTGTATGAGACTTGAACAGCATGACGAGGCGTATTCGTATCTGCATCAGGCGTATGAGTTCGGCAAAGAGCGCGCATTTCAGGGAAACCCAAGAGACGTGTTGAGTTATTACAAGGAAGAGCGGGCTAAGCGCAAGTAGAGTAATTCGAACCATAGCATGAAATGAAAAGGGTACCCCCGTTGGCCAATTATTGACCATAGGCGTACCCTTTCGAGTTGAATATTCGTTTATTACGGGATGTCCGCTTGAATCTAATCCGAGATGTTGCGCGTATAATATTCAATAATATCCTTACGACGGATAATACCGAGGAAGACACGATCGACATCTACTACGGGCACAAAATTTTGGTCTGCTGCAAGTGTCAGCATATCCTCCATTTCAGCCTCAATGTAGACACATTCATTATATACCCGATTGTTAATCTCATGGACTTGAACCTGATCCATATTATCAAAAGTCAAGCCGGGTGTATTTCGCATTTTCCATAACAAATCGCCTTCGGACAGAGTAGCAACATATTTTCCATCCTGGTCAATCACGGGAATGGCGGTGTAGTGCTGCGATTCCAACTGCTCAATAGCATCTTTCATGGAAGCGGTAGACTTGATATAGGCCACTTCGGCTTTGGGGAGTAAAAAATAGCTGATTTCCATCATCGGGCTCCTTTTCAGCCTTTTGCATAGCAAAAAAGCTTTAGTATGTAATCTCACTCTTCTTATTTAAACATATTATGTGAGCTTTCGGCTATTTTTAATGATAAATTCGTCAGATTTGTTTCATTGTTTAAATGGCTCTGGAAATCTATAGTGTATATTAGAGGTGATGTGACCATGAAATCCAAACGTAAGTTAATGTACGGACTGCTACCCATCTTATTTGCAGGTGGCATCGGAATGTATCTATACATGCAGAATAACAAAGAAGCAGAAGCGAAGCCCCAGACTACCGTGAATCAGTACATAGAGCATCTGCAAAAAAAAGAGTTCGATCAGCTATATACCTTGATGACACCTGCTTCACTGCAAGAGTCGGGCATGAACAAGGAACAATTTGTTGAGAAATATAATGCGATCTATTCGGGTATGGAAGTATCCACCGTCAAGGTGGAGGTTAAGCCTGTAGATGTTCCCGAAACGGCCGCCGATGGCAGTAAGACAGATGCTGAGGATAAAAACACGGATACGTATGAGGTGGACTATAACCTGCAACTGACAACCTTTTTGGGAGAAGTCAGCGAGACGCATACACTGAAACTGGTCCGACAAGAACTGGAGGATGGGGGCAAGAACTGGCAAATTAACTGGCAGCCTTCGCTGATCCTGAGTGACATGATTAAGGGCAGTAAGGTACGAGTAAGGACACTGTTCCCGGATCGTGGAAACATTGTGGATCGTGATGGTTTGCCGCTGGCTACCAAGGGCACGATGAATGAATGGGGCATTGTACCCGAGAAACTCGGTGATAACCCGGACCAGATGATTGCCCAAATTGCGAACCATTATCAAGTTTCGGAAGACGCCATTCACAAGGCGCTTGCGCAGACATGGGTGAAGCCGGAATATTTTGTCCCGATTGCATCCACAGAGGAGTTTGACGTGCCGGCGTCTTTAAGCGGGGTTACAATGCAAAGTAAGGAAATCCGTTATTATCCACTTGGCGAGGCAGCTGCGCATCTGATTGGTTATGTACGTAAAGCCACCAAAGAAGATCTGGATAAGGATACAGAAGGGTATTATCGCGCAGAGGATTGGATCGGCAAAGCAGGTTTGGAGCAGTCCATGGAGAAGCAGCTGCGCGGTGAACGTGGTGGTCTGATTGAAATCACCGATGAATCCGGTAACTCCCGTTCTGAGCTTATTCGTAAAGATGCTGTAGATGGACAGAATGTTCAACTGACAATTAGTTCCAAGCAGCAAAAAAAATTGTATCAGACATTATCCAGCGGAGGGGACGCCGGAGCGATGGTTCTGATGAATCCGACGGACGGCAACCTGCTGGCGTTGGTCAGTGCCCCTTCCTATAATCCGAACAAGATGGTTACAGGACTTACACAGGCAGAGTGGGATGCTTACTCGGCGAATGAGAAGCTTCCTTTTATCAACAGAGTCACTACCCGGTATGCACCAGGATCAACCTTCAAAGCCATTACAGCCGCAGCGGGACTAATGGAAAAGGTGACCACAGCGGACAAAACACATGAAATATCAGGCTTGCAATGGCGTAAAGACGATAGTTGGGGCGGTTACTATGTCAAGCGTGTGAAGAGTTTGTCCCCGGTGAATATGGTCGATGCACTGGTATATTCGGACAATATTTACTTTGCAATGGAGGCCATGGAGATGGGCAGCACCAAGTTTATTGAGGGGATCCAGAAGTTTGGTTTTGGCGATAACTTTGGACTGGATGAACTGTACCTGAAGCCGAGCCAGTATGCTAATGAAGCGAATTTGGATCTGTCATCCGAAGTGTTGCTGGCTGACACGTCCTACGGACAGGGAGAAATGTTGATGTCGCCGATTCATCTGGCGTCGTCATTTACACCTTTTATTAATGAAGGAAAACTGGTGAAACCTGTCCTGATCGAGGGAAAAGAAACTTCAGACCCAGAGGTGATCATTACTCCCGAAGTTGCAAATACGGTTAAGGATGCTTTGGGAGAAGTTGTCTCCCGACAGGGAGGCACGGCCCATACCTTGAATTCAATACCTGGAGGACTCGCTGGTAAGACAGGAACAGCTGAACTGAAAGCAAAGAAGGGCGAGAAGGGGCAAGAGAACGGATTTTTCGTCGTATTTGATACCGAGTCGCGCGACTTCCTGTTATCTGCTGTGATTGAAGAAGTGAACGGCCGGGGCGGAAGCCACTATGTCGTGGATAAATTGAAGCCTTTTCTGGAAAAGTTGGAGATGCCGGATAAAGTAAACTTTGCAGACGAATAAAGTGTGCGAAGAAATAAAGTGAAGTTGTAAATAACAAAAAACACCGGTGACGGTGTTTTTTTGTCTGAGGCTATACCAAACGGTTTATATCTTTGATAGGTATTCGGTTAATTGATGGAATGTTCCAGTAAACCCGTTGTGTACCATCTCTTTTGAAGCCTCAAAAGTTTGATTTTCTTTCTCAGTTGGAGATACAGGTGTAACAATCATTTTAATGGTTGTCTGCCCCTCTTCCTCGCTGAACGTCACGGTATTCAGAGTTTTCATAGGCCAACTTTTGTCAAAGGGCGCACGGACAGTGTCACCTTTCTCATCAGAAAAGAAACTGGTGTATACGATTTTCTCTGATGAAATAATCTCACTGTATACAAATTTAACCCACATGGTGTCGCCATCAGCAGGTTTCTGGTTGTAATGAAAGACACCGCCAGAACGAAAATCTGATTTAACAATAGTAAATGTCCAACCTTTTGGGCCCCACCAGTTCTGCAGATGTTCTGATTCGGTAAATGCCTTAAACACAAGTTCACGTGAAGCATTGAAACGATAAGAGATTTCAACTTGATTTGACATTGTGTTTCCTCCAATAGTTTCAGGATAAGGTTCGCCATTATTTCCTTGCAGTAATCATAAAGCGTGCAGAGTTGGTACGAATGCCTTTCTCGTCGTGATGTTCTTTCACAAACTGCTGGAATCGCAGGAGAGTTGTGCGATATCATTCGAGTGTAGATGGCCGAACAGGATCAAAAGGACAGACGTATCCCTTGATAGCTGGTACGCGTTTTGACCCAGCCCGACGACTACTTACTTCGAACAATTCGGAACAACATCCGTGTCACCTCACAGGTTGGAATATCACTAATTATATTCAATTGACAGCGTATACGCGAGATGTTATTTTGAGGTGGAATCTATTCTATAAGTTCGAGGTGATCGATGGTGGCTATTCGTGCTAAGCAGATTTTTGTCAATTTACCTGTCCAAGATTTGAAGAAATCCGTTGATTTTTTTACTAAGGTGGGTTTTGAGTTTGACGCCAATTTTACGGATGAGTCCGCTACCTGTATGATCATCGGAGAGAACATTTACGCCATGCTTTTGGTGGAGGAACGGTTCCAATCCTTCATCTCGAAAAAAATCTCCAATGCTGTCGATACAACCGAAGTCATCGTGGCCCTGTCTGTGGATAGCCGTGAGCAGGTGGATGTGATTGTACAAGCTGCCCTCGATGCAGGAGCGAAGCCATACAACGAACCACAGGATCACGGGTTCATGTATGGATGGAGTTTTCAGGATCTGGATGATCACCTGTGGGAAGTCTCCTATATGGATCTAAGTGCTTTTCCTTCAGAGTGACAAAATGAAATTAAGTAGAGCCTTCCTACATTAATAGGAAGGTTCTTTTGCATCCAGTATGACTCGTTCAAACGTGATATCTATAGAACATATGGTGTATTTTACCTTTTTGCTATATGATAAATGTCGATTCACGTTGGCGATTTGAATCGAAGAATGCAACATGCTGAAGTATCAGAGAGCGAAGTATACATATGTTTTTTAGATGGAGGGATCAGGGTGTATTGTCACGTATGTGGGACTAAAAACGGCCCGGGGGATAAAACATGCAGAAAGTGTAGCACCAAATTGAAAGAAGCAGTACCAGCCGAATCACTATCCCGGCAACAACAGCCTGCACCAAGACAAGAAGGTGCCAATCAAGGTCGTACATTTAGCTGGATCATTCCCCTACTGTTGGCAGCGGTAATGGGGGCTCTGTTGACGTACTATTATAATCAGGAGAGCGGTATAAACGCAGAGGTAAAAGCACTGCATGTGCAAGCAGAACAAGCTGCGCTGGACGGGAAATATAAAGAAGCATTGCAACTCCTGGATGCAGCTCTCGCGTTACGCCCGAATGTGGATGCGCTTATACAGGATCGCCAAATCACGGCGAAAGCGTTCAATCTGATGAATCAGTTGAACGAGGCTGCCACAAGTCTGAAAACAGGAAAATTGTCCGCAGGAGACAAGACCATTCAGGCTGTGTCCAAAGTATTGAAGGAGCAAGAGGAACCGATTTTTGCCAAAGTCCGTGCCGCATTAAGTAACAGAAAGGTCACGCTGGCTGTACTGAAGGTGAAAAAAGAGATTGATAGTTTAACAACGGTTGAGGGTCTGGCAGAGAAACTCAAAACGGTATCCAACTTGAATGGCAAGGAAGCCGAAGCAGTAGAGAAGCAAATTGTAGATAAGTTGACCGCGATTAGTTATAAGCAGGCTGAGCAGCAAGTGAAGAAAAAGAATTTTACAGCGGCACTGCAAACCGTTGATCAAGGGTTGTCTTATGCACCTGAGGAAGTGAAACTGACAACGTATCGAGAAGAGATACTACGTGAGAAGAAGGCGTTTGAGAAAGCGGAAGAAGAACGTATTTTGTTAGCAGAACAGCAAGCAGCTGAGGAAGAATTGAGAAATCGGACAGGAGCAGTAAGTGTTGTGGAGCTGACAGCAGAACTGGACATTTATGGTGATCTACATATTAGTGGGATGGTAGCTAACAAGGGTACACGTCCGATTTGGTCGATTGCACTGATAATCAATATTAATAGCACTGATGGTGATTATATCGGTGAGACAGATGCATATGTCTATCCAGTCACATTGGATACCGGAGAACAGGGTTATTTTGAAACCTATTATTATGGAGTGTACGAAACCGCAGACGTATCTGTTACGAATGCAACATGGTATCTGGAGTAGGGGGAGTTAAAATGTCCAAAAGAACATGGAGTACAATCATATCCAGTGCAATCATTATCGGGGCTGGGGCAGGAGGCGTGTTATGGATACATCAGCATTCGGCTGATGAGCTGGAGGTTGGTCCCAGACTGGCTGTTGTTACTGCAAAGGAGATTGAAACCCCGAAGGCGAAGTCTGCCTCCAAGACAACCGTGAAGAAAACGCGTAAACAGATTATTGAAGAGAGTCAGAAAAAAGTGGTTACAATTGAGAGTAGCAGTGGATTGGGCTCCGGTTTTCTTTACAATGATCAGGGAGATGTTGTGACTAACGCGCATGTGGTGGAAGGATCAAAGGAAGTGACCATCCGTACGTTGAATCATGAGGAATATAAAGGTACCGTTATCGGGATTGGGGAAGAAACAGACGTTGCTGTCATAAGGGTACCTGATTTGAAAGAATTGAAGCCGTTGCCCATTGCGAAGTCTAAAGCGGAGGTTGGAGATGAGATCCTGGCACTGGGTAGCCCGTTAGGCTTCGAAAACACGGTAACAACAGGAATCATTAGCGGTGTCGAACGCAGTTTTGAGATTTCGCCGTACATCTATACGAATATGTACCAAATCTCGGCGCCGATCACCAACGGTAATAGCGGTGGCCCATTGATCAATGCAGAGACGGGTGAAGTGCTTGGCATTAATTCAACAGGGGTGAAACAGGAAGCCGGACTCGGATTCAGTATCCCGATTACCAGTGTACTGAAGCAGGTGCAGGCATGGTCCAACCATTCGTCCAACACAAAAGCTGTCCAAATGGTTGGTGAAGGTACTTCGAGGATATCTGCTTCTTCCCTGGAAGCTGAGGCATTGGTTACTGACTTCTATAGTTATCTGAACCTGAGTTACTACGTCGAATCCTATGCATTACTCGGAAGTGACTGGCAAGGCGGCACAACTTATGCCAAGTTCCGTGAGGGGTATCTCAACACCGGTTATGTGACGATCGGGGAGGTCACGTCTTCTGACAAGGGTAATGATGAGATAGAAGTCACCGCTGTAATTACAGCGGATGAACGTAGGGATGGTGAATATGTAACGGCGAAGTACAAGGTTACGTATCAGATTGGTTATGAGAATGGTCAACTGAAAATATTACATGGTCAGGGTAAAAAGATGAAATGAATTAGGTAAGGAGAGTTGGCCTATGTGCCAATTCTCCTTTTTCATTGCTTATATTGGGTGCATCTGTTAAAATACAGAACGAATGTTCAGTATGCATGGGACGGAGTGAAATGGAATGAATATGAATAAAAAGCAACTTCAAACTGAGCAGACCAAGAAAAAGCTTGCGGATGCTTCCAAAGCCCTTTTTGTACAAAAAGGTTATAAAGCAACGTCCATTGAGGATATTGTAGCTGCGACGGGCAGCAGCAAGGGCAATATATATTACCATTTCAAAAGCAAAGAAGGCCTGTTCCTCTATCTAATCGATGAGTGGGATCGGGAGTGGGAAGAGAGTTGGGCCGCCAAAGAACATCTCTACCGCACCTCCACGGAGAAAATTTACGGCTTGGCGGAACAACTGATACTGGATGACATGAATCATCCTTTGACCAAACCAGCCGATGAGTTCTTCACTGGGGAGAAGAAAGAAAATGATATCGAGGAACGAATCGCCTTGATGTTCAAGCGGCATCTTCAATTTAACAAACAAATGATAGAACAAGGGATTGAGAGCGGTGAGTTCAAAGCAGACAATGTAGATCATCTCGCACTGATTTTAGAAAGTACCATTATTGGTCTTAGTCAGATGTCACGCGGGATGGAGTCTGATCAGGCTCTCGCTTTGTACCGTCAAGCTGCCAGTGTATTCTTACACGGGATTGCAAAAGATAAAGATTAAGCAACATTTTGACAACTACGGAGGATGGAATCATGGCATTACTAACACGGAACAGGGGCGCATTGCTGCTGTTGATGTTTAATATTTTTCTCGTTTTTACGGGTATTGGTCTGGTTGTGCCGATCATGCCTGCGTATATGGATCTATTGCATATCACGGGGTTCACGGTTGGTTTGCTAGTAGCGGCGTTCTCCTTCACCCAGTTTCTGTTCTCGCCTCTTGCAGGACGTTGGTCGGATACGTGGGGACGTAAGAAAATTATAGTCGGCGGCATGCTGATCTTTGCCGTATCGGAGTTCATGTTTGGTGCAGTTAATGCACCGGTGTTGCTCTTCGCAGCCCGGATGCTGGGTGGTATTGGAGCCGCGATGATCTTCCCGGCAGTTATGGCATACACCGCGGATATTACGACAGAGGAAGAACGCGGCAAAGGTATGGGATTGATTAATGCAGCCATAACAACCGGATTTATCATTGGTCCAGGAATTGGTGGATACATTGCAGACTTTGGCATTCGAATTCCATTCTATGCAGCAGGGGTTGCCGGTTTATTGGCAGCGATCATTACAATGATTATTTTGCCTGAATCGGCACGAAGCACAGGAGAGCAAAGTAAACCTGTCGCTGGCGCAGCGAAGGTTAAAGCTCCGGGTATGGTAGCCCAATTGCTGAATTCGTACCGTGAACCGTACTTTTTCAGCTTGATTATCGTGTTTGTTATGGCATTTGGTCTGGCGAACTATGAGACAGTATTTTCACTGTTTGTGGATCACAAGTTTGGTTTCACGACGAAAGATATTGCATTCATTATTACATTTGGTTCCATTGCGGGTGCGGTTGTTCAAGTATCATTAATCGGTTGGTTGCTCAACCGGTTTGGTGAAAAGATGGTCATTTCGGTCTGTCTGTTATTCGTAGCGGTATTTGTACTGTTGACTTTGTTTGTGCATACGTACTGGCTCATTCTTGTTGTAACTTTTATCGTCTTCTTGGGAATGGATATCTTACGTCCGGCGATCAGTACACAGATGTCCAAATTGGCACAAGAACAACAGGGCTTTGTGGCCGGACTGAACTCGGCCTACACAAGTTTGGGGAATATCGCAGGTCCAATCGTAGCTGGAGCACTATTTGATGTGAATATTAATTATCCTTACGTTTCGGCAGCTGCCGTTCTAGCAATCTGTTTCCTGTTATCCCTGCGGGTACTCAGAGGGGTCAAAACGGTAAAACAACCGAAGGCTGAAATGTAATTTCATTTGGGAAAAGAAAAGCATTAACAAAAAAAGTCGACTACACATGGAAAACTGTGCAGTCGACTTTTTTTGATATTACGGTATTAACGGATTTCTCCATTCGTTTCAATCAGTTTTTGATACCAGTGGAAACTCTGTTTGCGGATACGTCTCAATTCTTTGATATCGAATTCCTCACGATCCACATAGATGAATCCATAACGTTTGCTTGACCCTTGATGTGTACTAACCAGATCGATCGCAGACCAAGGGCAGAAGCCAAAAACATCCACGCCGTCCGTAATCGCCAGTTGAATCTGTTCGATATGTTTATTGAAGAACTCAATACGATATGGATCGTTAACCACGTCGCCTTCCTCCAGTTTATCAAAGGCCCCCAGACCGTTTTCCGTAACAATCAATGGCAGATGATAACGGGAGTAAATCTGGCGAAGGGTAGAGCGGAAGCCCACGGGATCAATTTCCCAACCAAACTCCGTTTTTTGCAGATTAGGATTCACAGATCCTCTATATGCGCCCGGTTCACCTACGATTTCATGCTGGTCTCCTGTATGAGAGAAGTCATTGCCATCGTTCAGACTTTCACCAACCGTCTGGGAAGTGTAGTAGTTAAATGCAATAAAGTCAGGGTTTCCTTGAGCCAGGATGTCCATATCTCCGTCTTCAATGATGGGAGTATATCCTTTCTCTTCGAGATAACTCCAGGCAATATGATTATAACGTCCATATACCGCCATATCGAGATAGAGCCAGTTACGAATGGCAGCATAGTTATCAGCCGCGAGTGTGTCTTCTGGTTTGGAACTTGCCGGGTAGATTACACCGATGTTGGGTGCTGGGCCAATTTTGGCTTCAGGCAGCATATCATGACACAGGACCATGGCTTTAGCTTGGGCAACCAGCATATGGTGATTTTGCTGATACAGTGTTTTTTGCGGATCAACAAGTGTTGTATCCAGTGTACCCAGAGAGCCAGGATGCAGGATTAGCATATTTTGTTCGTTGATGGTCAGCCAATATTTAACCCGATCTCCGTAGTTCTCATATAGGGTCTTGGCATATTGTTCAAAAGCATCAATCGTTGCTCGGTTGGACCAGCCGCCTTTTTCTTCAAGCGCATAAGGAAGATCGAAGTGATACATCGTCACAATGGGCTCAATACCGTATTTAATTAACTCATTAATGAGGGAATCGTAAAAGGCGAGGCCCTTCGGATTCACTTCACCTGCTCCTTGCGGATAGATGCGTGTCCATGCGATGGAGAAGCGGTAGGCTTTAAAGCCCATTTCGGCGAGCAACGCCACATCTTCTTTGTACATATGATAGTGATCACTGGTTACCTTGAAGTCGGTTACGCCTTCCACATGATTCCCCATGTCGATGACAGAAGGGCCTTTACCATCTTCATTCCAGGCTCCCTCAATCTGATAGGCAGAGGTTGAACCTCCCCAGAAAAAATCTTTAGGAAATGGTTTCAGTTGAGTATGTTTCATAGTTAGTTCCTCCTAAATTGAATTCGTATAATATAAGTTGGGTCAGACTACGAGAGTCAGCAGGACATCATTTTTCTGTACCTGTTCCTGAGTTGTTTCGAACACATCCACTTCTTGTTGCGTTAGAGTGACAATGACAGGTGTTACGGTTTCGTATCCGGCTTCCTTGATCTTATCGATGTCAAACTGGATCAACAGATCGCCCTGTCTTACGATATCACCTTCTTGAACAACAGGAGAGAAGTGTTTTCCCTTCAGCGCTACTGTGTTGATGCCAATATGAATCAGAATTTCCGTTCCTGCGTTAGTTGTTAATCCAATGGCATGTCCAGTCGGGAAGAGGGAAGTGATAACACCATCTACCGGAGCGACAACTTCGCCAATCTCAGGGACAATCGCCAAACCTTTGCCCATAGCACCAGTTGAAAAGGCTGGGTCGTTAATGGTACTCAGTGCTACGGCTTTACCTGTAAGTGGGCTATAAATTTGTTCTTTCTTGATTTCTGTTGTTTGAGTCTCAGGTACGACAGGAAGCTCTACCGGCGTACTTTCAGCCGATGTGCTGGAGACAGATTTGTTTGTCTCGGAAACTGTATCTTTGGTTTTGCTTTCGTAACCAAACATCACGGTTAATACCGCTGCTACCGCAAAGGAGCAGGCAATCGCAATCACGTAGACAACCGTTGGTGTATAGACAGGAATGGCAAATATATTGTGGAACACATAAGCAGTCATTTTAACACCAGAGTGACCATTAATGGCACCGCCGATCGCACCAGCGATAACCACGATAGGAATCACACGTTTATAACGCAGGATCAGACCGTATACGATTGGTTCAGTTACTCCTGCAAGCAAACCGGTAAGGCTGGTCGAACCAGCAAGAGTCCGCAGGGTTTTATTCTTTTTGGCTTTTAGAAAAATACCGAAGGCTACACCGATTTGTGCAAACACGGCTGCAGCAGCCATGGCTTCAATTGGATCGCCGCCAACTCCGATATTCTGTATCGTGATTGGAGTAAAGCCCCAGTGGAGTCCGAAGACAACCATGAAGGTCATGAATCCACCCAGTACAACCCCTGATAATATACCGCTGACACCAATGAGCCAAGTTACGCCGGAGGAGATCCAGTCACCTACCGTGGTACCGAACGGTCCGAAGGCCATTGCGGACAGAGGAACCATAATCATCAAAGCAATCATCGGTACAAGGAACAATTGCAGGTCTTTCAAAATGATTTTTTTGAGTAACTTATCCAGAACAGCGTAGATGCTGATCGATATGAAGATTGGGAATACGCTGGCTGAATAATTCATCATGACAACCGGTATGCCCAGGAACGATACATCCGAGCCTTTATCCATGAGCCTAGTGAAACTCGGTTCCATCAGAGCGGCACCAATTACGCCAGCTACATAAGGATTGGCTTTCAGCTTCATACCCAGTGTGATGCCGAGGAAAATGGGCAAGAAATAAAATACAGCGTTGCCGGCAGCGGATAAAATCAGGTATGTGTCACTTGTATCAGACATCCATCCAAGCATGGTCAGGACAGTCAGCAAAGCTTTTAATATACCTGATCCTGCCATGGCCGGGATTAACGGCGAGAAACTTCCGGAAATAATTTCAAAAACTTTGGATAATAGCGAGGTTTTTTCCCCTGTGGACTCAGTCGATGAGGAGGAATCTCCTCCGAAATCCCGGTTTTTCATGATCTCTGCATATACATGAGCTACATTACTACCGATTACAACCTGGAACTGGCCGCCGCTTTCCACAACGGTAATAATGCCGTCATGCTTTTCCAACGTTTCACGTTCGGCTTTTTTTGAATCTTTCAGGTCAAATCTCAGCCGGGTCGCACAGTGGACAAGACCGTTGATATTGGCTTCTCCGCCGACGAGACGAACGATGTCATCCCCCATTTTTTTATGATCCATGTTCATTCTCCTTTGTTGTTAAGATTGCCTGAAAACAAAAAAATACCTAAACGAATGGCTATGATCATCGGAAAGATGACCTGTTGCCAATCATTTAGGTATCGCCTGCTTAAGCAGTAACAATCCTTGTCGTTAAGTTGTGAGACCTACTATATATGACGCCGAAATCGTTTGCAAGCTTTTTTTATTCTGTGTCCACTAACTCGTTACGGGAAGTGACCCGTTGAATATGGATCGTCAAATACACCTTTTCATCAATGGACATGGCACTTTCAAACTTGTCTTCAAGGTACTGATTGATCCGTTGCGTGCATTCAAATGCCTTGCTATATTTCTCCTTCACCTGCTCATACAGAAAGTTATCTCCAGAAGCAAATTGCTCCTGTTCATTACTCAACATTCTCTGGACAAAATATTGAAGATGGGTAATAAACCGGGAATAATTAAATGAATTTTCATCCAGGGCGATGTGGTAATGGTTGGTCACAATGTTGAAGATATCATCAATAACTTCAGTAATTTCAACGGTTTGTTTCATGCCTTGAGCATCTTGACGAGCGTTTACAAAATGCATCGCAATAAAGCTGGCCTCATGTTCATCCATCTGGATGCCGAATTGTTCCTGAATCAGCTCCACAGCGTTCATGCCAATCCCAAACTCCTTCTTGTAAAACTTCTTGATCTGCCACAAAAGGGAATTCTTCAGACCGACGGATTTACGGTACCGGGTAATGGCAAACTGAATATGATCGATCAATGATATATAGATATTATCACTAAAAATATCGCCCATTTCCTGTTTGGCATGGCCCACAATTTCGTCTGCTAACTTCAAATATTCAACCGATGTCTCCCCAATCAGATCGATTAGTTTTTGCGGTATTTTATCCGATTTCAGCACAAAGGTTTTTTCGATTTTATCCTCATCCACAGGCTGTCCGTTTTTCTTTTTGAAGCCAAGACCGTTGCCAATGACAACAAATTCGTGACCAACCTGGTTCTCAGCCCGGATGACATTGTTGTTAAAAATCTGACGGATGATCATATATGTGTTTCACCTCAATTGGTCGTAATAAAAACAAAAAACCCAAACTAAGGCTTAATAGACAGCCTTGGTTTGGGTATCGCCTGCTTACCAGTAACAATCCCGAAGAAGACGCAGCTTCCTCTTTCAATTATGTCCACTATACCGCTTTCATAACAGAATAACAATACAATGATTTCTGGAAATGGACGTAAAGACGTGGATTTTTGGTATAATAAGAAATGCTGGAAGTGAATTAGATGGGCTGGGTTGCATCATAAGTTACCGAGGACGGTCATTTTTAAGCATATACAGGATTATTGGAGTGATAACATGAGTAATGCAAAGGGAAAAGGCGGCACCGGCCGTGGTACGGGTAAAAAAGGCTGGAACCGTTGGCAAGCCGCTGCAAACCGGGCAAAAAGTGCCCCGAAGCCTTATAAAAGTAAAGGTACAAAGAAGAAGGACGATACCGAAACTTCAAGTGGCAAGCCCGAGTAAGTATGGCTTGACGATGCCAGAGGAGAGAGCTGCCTGACTAACGGGTGGGTCTCTTTTTGCTTGAAAAGATAAAAATTAAATTGACAGTAATGTAAATATGGTAATAATATAGAGCTTACGCAAATTAGATGGTAGTGCTACTATATAGAGAAAGGAGCATCAGCATGCCTGTTAATATGGATGAAAATCCACTTGGACTGATTCTGTCACGGACGTATCTGGCATACAAAAAAACAACTACCAGAAATCTGAGTGAACAGGATATTACTCCGGAACAATTTGCAGTCTTGAATGAATTGAGCAAGGCTGGAAGCCATATATCACAGAAAAAACTGGCTGAATTAACAGTGCGGGACCAGACAACGGTAGGTAAAATTATAGACAAGTTGATTCGCAAAGGTCTGGTGACAAGAGAAGAAGATCCACAGGACCGCAGAGCGGTTTTGCTTTGTTTGACGGCGGAAGGACTGGAAATGAATAACGTTCTTACACCAAAGGCAAAACAGCAAGAGCAAGAGGCACTCGCCGAATGTTCCCCTGAAGAGCTTGAAGCATTCATGAATGTGATGAATCGCATCTATGAGAAGATGAAATAAATTTTTTTGACCAAATATGTGCATGTGCATATATATGTAGTGCAATTATTTTAATTTTAACTAACGGGAGTCGTGAACGAATGAGAAGCTTCAAAGATTTTCTTAAAGTGCCACAGACAAAAATAGGATTGGTTTTTGCATTGATTGTTCCGCTGTTATTTGTTGTGATCTGGATGACGGGTTATCATCAAGCCACGGAGAGAGTGGATCAACTTCAAGTTGCTCTGGTGAACGAAGATGGTACACAGGGAACAGAGGTACAGAAGCAGATTGAGACGCTCGCGCCGTTCAAGGTAAATGTGCTGGATTCTGCGAAGGAAGCCGAGCAACAGATGAATGCAGGTAAGTATGCGATGGTTATTGTGATTCCGGAAGGGTTTGCTGACCAGATTGGTAGCGGTACAGAGGGGAGCTTGTCCTTTTATATCAATCAGGGAAATGCGGATGTAGCCAAATCCATTGTGGAACATGCTGCGACCGGGATGACCGCACAAATGGGCCAAGGGATTCTGGAATCCAAGGTTCAAGTGACACTCAATAACGATAGTACAAACAGCGATGAACTGAGTGCAGCTATTGGACAAGCGATGGCGAAGATGAATGAAGGGCCTGTGAAGGCTGAAATTAATAAAACGAACAGCGTGAGTGATTTTGCAACATCGATGCTGCCCATGATTCTGGGTTTTATCACCTACATTGCTTCGATGACCATGAACATTCAGTTCAATATTACGTCGAATATCATGAAGCGTAACCACTCCAAATGGGAAATCTTCTGGGCACGGCAATTGCTGTTATTGTGTATAGCTGTGATCGTTCCTCTGATTGTGGATATAGTAGCTCTTCAGTTCACGGATGTTGCGAGTTCCTTCGGCGCTTTGTATCTGTATCATGTGCTGGTGAGTCTGTCTTGTATCTGTTTTACACAAATGAGTTTTGCCCTGTTTGGTAATGCAGGCCCTCTATTTAATGTAGCAATGGTTCCGCTCCAGTTGATGACAGCAGGAAATATCATTCCAGCCGAGATGCTGGCGCCATTCTACCGTTATATCGGAAACTTTCTGCCCGCTTCCAATGGGGTACAGGGATTTATGCGTTTGATCTATAGTGGAGAAGCAGTGGGGGGATACATGGTTCATCTTCTGTTAATCTCGATTATTACGTGGGGAATTACGTTGCTGCGAGTTGGTATGCAAAAAGCAGGTAATGGACAAATGGCGATGACGCCTCCAGCATCAGCACAGGCACAACATTAAGAGTTTCCTTCTATATATAATGTTAATAACACACAAGAAAGTGGTTCACGTATAGTTATATGCGTGCATCACTTTTTTGTTTATCTTCTATATAATGTTGCTACTTATACACGTGGTAACTATCAGAGCACCCCGTAAATCTCACTTGACGTCGATAAAAGGACAAGTATATTGGAACATATTAATGAAGCTAAAATATATCAGAGAGATTTAGTCCTGATAATTCAAGAAAGAATTAGAACTGTATTGTGTTGTATGAATGGAAAGAATGTCATTTAGGCAATAATAAATTTTTACAACGAAGATAGACGGAGATAGAGAAGAGCATCATAGTAAGAAGGTAGTCAATTTTAAAAAAATAAAAAAAATACTAAATTAAGTGTTGTAATTAATATCTATACGTGATATATTATTAATCCGGACAAGAAAACACGGTTTACACGGTGCGGCAAGCGAAACAGATAAGCTTCGAAAGAAACTTAAAAAAAGAGCTTGCAAAGTTGGTTCGGACATGATATTATATAAGAGTTGCTGAAGAGAACGACGTTCGGTAACGAAACAAGTTTGATCTTTGAAAACTGAACAACGAGTGAGTGAACATTCTGCTTGCAGAATGAACGCGAAAGATCGAGATAAGCCTTGGCTTGGATCGACTGGAGCGCAAATGAGATTTTTAATCTCGTCAGATTCAAAATGAGCTTATCGCTCTTTTCAATACTTTATTGGAGAGTTTGATCCTGGCTCAGGACGAACGCTGGCGGCATGCCTAATA
>NZ_JBBCYH010000017.1:0-122705 GCF_037144955.1 Paenibacillus sp. USHLN196
TGTTTAAACTTCTGACCTTTAACTGCTGGCATAAAAAATGCACCCCTTAGAATTTCATCGGATAAACCAGGGGTTTAATCCAATGTCTATTCTAAGGGGTGCACTTCACAGATCCCTCCGGGTTATTTGCATCGCCGCAGAAGCGGACATGCCCGTACAGGCGGATGTGGAGGGCAAGCGCCAATTTTGCGCCTTGCAGGACACCCGTCCATGATGCATCTGACCCCGAGGCATATCCTTTAGAGGGAAGACCAATCACGGGGAGAGTCTGGAAGTGAGATCTCCTGAAGGAAGACAGGGTGAAGAATGTGGCAAAACGAAGACACCGTCCGCTGACCGAAGCGGAAACGGCTTACCGCGGCGGATACGCAGAAGGCCGCAGATTTGGCGGCTGTCAGGCCATGATGGAGCGGGTGCAGATGTTTGAACCGACCCTGCGGGACATGAAGGTACTGTATATTCCACAAGGTTTCGATGCCATCGATGAAGGTGTCACCTTGGCCCTGCAGCAGTCTGTACGTGAATGCGTTGTTGGATCGCCAGCAACGATGTTGCAGGAAGCCAATCAGCATCGGCCGGATGTCGTGCTCGTCATGAATGGTCTGCATGTATTCCCCGCAGATCATCTGGAGCAGGTGAATGGCATACGTGCACTCGGTATTCGAACAGCCGTGTGGTTTGTGGATGATCCGTATTTCACCGAAGATACAGCGACCCTCTGTCAGCACTATGATGTTGTGTTCACACATGAAGAGGCCGCTGTGCCATTCTATCTGGGACATGGAGCAGGCCGGGTCGTCTATATGCCACTGGCTGTGAATCCGGGCATGTTTCAACCGCGGCGCACGGCACCGCAGCATCAGTACGACATTTGTTTTATCGGTACAGGGTTCTGGAATCGGATTGCCTTGTTCGATGAGCTTGCCCCTTTTCTCGCAGACAAAAAAGTGTTCATCGCGGGTAGCCAGTGGAACAGGCTGGCACGCTTTGATATCCTTGGCCGGTTCATCCACGAAGGATGGATTGATCCCGGAGCAACGGTGGATTATTACAATGGCGCCAAGATCGTCATTAACATTCACCGGACTTGCGAGAATGGGGAAGACAATCGCAATACGCATCATCTGGAAGGCCGCTCCATTAATCCACGGACGTATGAGATCAGTGCCTGCGGCACGATGCAGATTACGGATGCACGCGGAGACCTGCCCCGTTATTACCAGCCGGGCTATGACATTGAGACGTTCAGCAATGCGGCAGAGCTTCAACACAAGATCCACTATTATCTGAAACATGAAGAGGAGCGTCAGGCGATGGCGTGGCGAGGACTTCTCACTACGATGAACCAGCACACGTTCACGCGCCGCATCGCTCAGTTGCTGGAACATCTGTAATCCCCATCTGAAGTACAGTACCAACGAGAACCCTATCCCAAAAATAAAGGAGTGGCGGTATGTCTCTCAAACACCGTAAAACCAAAAAGGTTTATGCACCCGTACTCAGCCTGGCAGATCAAGCGCGCAAAAATGGGCAACATGCCGGATATGATGCGGGTAAGGAAGAAGGATATTTGCGCGGTCGCGCCAACTATATTGTGAATTGTGCACAGGAGCCGTTGCCTTTCCGACAGCTGCACGTGCTGTATGTATCTTCGGGTAAAGGCTTCCCGTATTCTCCGCTGGATGAGGCTATTATGGCAACACTTCAGGGTATGGTAGCTCAGGTAACCCTCTCTGATCCGCGTCAACCGGTTTCCGAAATTGCGCTGCAGACACGCCCTGACCTGGTGCTTGTGCTGGACGGAATGGATATTCCCATCGAGCACATCGATGCAATCCGCCAAGCGGGCATTCAGACAGCGATCTGGCTCACGGATGATCCGTACTATACGGATATGACACTGGAGATCGTGACCCACTTTGATCATATCTTCACACTGGAATTGAACTGCATCGATCTGTATCGACAGATTGGTTGCACGTCGGTTCACTACCTCCCATTTGCCGCCTTCACCAATCATTACTTCCCGATTACGACCCCATCTACGCTGAAACGTGAAGTCAGCTTTATCGGCTCAGCCTACTGGAACCGGGTATACTTCTTCAACCCGATCATGGCACAGCTGATGTCACACAATACCGTATTTAACGGCATCTGGTGGGACCGTCTGCCTGACTATACCGCTTATGGTGAGAAGATTGAACTCGGCCGCTGGATGAGTCCGCAGGAGACGAACGACGTATACAATGGCACCAAAATTGTCATCAACCTGCATCGATCCCATGAGGATGATTCGGTCAATAACAATCACCTCAAGATTCCACCAGCCTCACCGAACCCGAGAACGTTTGAAATTGCCGCTTCCACGACGCTGCAGCTGACCGATGCACGGGATGACATTGCGCGTTTCTACACACCAGGTGTAGAGATTGAGACGTATTCCTCCCCGCAGGAACTGCTCGACAAGGTGGAATATTATCTTACGCATGAGAAGGAGCGTCGGGAGATTGCACTTCGAGGGCTCGAACGCACACTGAAAGACCACACGTATGGCAAACGGATTAATGAAATGTTAACCATCATATTCCCTTAATTTTGGCCGGGAGGAGGTGTGCACTGTACCCTGTATCGGAATATTCACATACAGGGTCCGTGCGGCCATGGCAACGAAACCAAAGCTGATGTTGTTTTCCCATGTGTGCAACACCCGCAGCATTACGGGCGCCGA
Source organism: Paenibacillus sp. USHLN196 (assembly GCF_037144955.1). Taxonomy (NCBI): domain Bacteria; kingdom Bacillati; phylum Bacillota; class Bacilli; order Caryophanales; family Paenibacillaceae; genus Paenibacillus; species Paenibacillus sp. USHLN196. The sequence continues at coordinate 2,729 of NZ_JBBCYH010000017.1, forward strand.
GAAGCTGCTGCTTCATTTTATGAGGGAGATCGGCTCGATCTTTGATTGTGTGCTCGTAGCTCCACAGGAGGGGAAGCTTGCGGGGCTTGCACGAAGATTCGGCATTCAGGTCAAAATATGCAATCTGCCGATGCTTCACGGTGTGTACACACCTTACCGGGGCATTGCAGACGATGCGGAGCATCTTCGCCATACACCCGCGTTTCAGGAGGCGGTCTCTCTCATTCGGGAAACCGCGCCTGATATGGTGTTAACGAATACTTGCGTCAATGTGATGCCGGCTGTAGCCGCGAAATCGCTACAGATTCCGGTCATCTGGAAGATAACCGAGATCATTCACGCGAATGAACATACAACCGAGGCGATCCAGATGATTGGCCGTTATGCGGATTGGATTATCGGTATATCGGAGACAGCAGTAGCCCCATTCCATGAAGCCGGCATGGGTGACAAACTAACCGTCATTTCGCCGACCTGGGAACCTGCGCTACCAGCACCGGACCGCTGGGTTCACCTGCGTGAGCGCAAGCGCAAGGAACTCGGCTTCAAGTCATCGCAGACCTGTATCGGTTATATTTCTTCCTTTATATATGATGCCAAAGGGTTGAAACCTTTTGTAGATATGGCCTTGAAGATCTGTGAGACGCATTCGCGCTGTCGTTTCTGGATCATCGGTGCCCCTTCGGATAAAAAGTATTACGACGAATGTGTATCAAGGGTGAAGAAATCCGGCTATTCGCGCCGATTTACTTTCACCACGTTCGAAGAGAACGTATCTCTGGCGTATACCGCCATGGATATTGTGGTTATTCCGAGCATGGTCAAAGAAGGATTTGGGATGACCGCTCTGGAGGGGCTCTACTTTGCCAAACCGGTCATTGCCTTCGCTCAAGGCGGGCTGAAGGAATTGATGGAATCCGTAGGCAGTGAAGCATTTCTGGCCCCGCCGGGGGATACCGAAGCGCTTGTTACACTGGCGACAACCTTGCTGAATGATTCAGAGCTGGCCTCCGATACGGGGTGGCGCAATCGGACAGAAGCGGAAAGGCTCTACGGGATTGAAACCTACCGAACGAAATTGCATACGATGGTGACACAGTGGTTAATACGCTTTCCCGGATGGTTTACGTATATCCAACCTCCGAATGGACCTGTGTATGCATGGGGGGATGGAGGATTACGCACGGTATTGGCTCTGGAGCCGGCTACGGTAAGGGCATTGTTATTCCCACTGAGCGTCATTCAGGCGTTACCACTTTCCTCATTACCACCGATTGCACTGGGGCACGATGCTCAGGGTGCCGCAGCGGCTCGCTACGCTGCAAAGCTTATCAAACAGGGGAGTGGAACGGGAAAACGTCGTCGCAAGTCACTTGCACCTCATTCTCGCCGAGATCGTGAGGGGATGAAACGAACTTTGGGAACTGGCAGACGCAAGGGGAAACTCCGGACAACGAAGGGACCGCGTCCGCATACTGGAAAATCGGCTAGTCGCAGACGCAAATCTGCCAAGGCGGGACGTAGCCGAGCAGGGCGCAAAGGTTCCAATACAAGATGAAGGCAGGGATTACGATGAAGATCATGACGGTGCTGGGTACGAGACCTGAGATCATACGACTCAGCCTGATCATTTCCAAGCTGGACCAGTACGCGTCCAAACATATTCTGGTACACACGGGACAGAACTTCACGGAAAGTCTCAGCGGTCTCTTTTTCAAGGAAATGGGCCTGCGTGCACCGGATTACGTTCTCCAGGATGAAGCGGCCTCTCTGGGACGGCAGCTGTCCTCGATGTTTACGCAGATGGAAGATCTGATATTGCAGGAGAAGCCCGATAAATTGTTGCTGCTCGGTGATACCAATAGCGCATTATGTGCTGTGCTGGCTGAACGCATGGGTGTCCCTGTTATTCATATGGAAGCAGGCAATCGCTGTTTCGACTTGGATGTGCCTGAGGAGAAGAATCGCAAGGTGATTGATGCCATCTCCACCATTAATATGCCTTACACGGAACAGAGCAAGAAACATCTGGTTAGCGAAGGAGTGCCCAGCAGGCGGATTGTGCTCACGGGCAATCCCATCTATGAAGTGATGCAGCATTATGATGCACAGGTAAGCTCCAGCAAAATACTCAAGAAGCTCAAGCTGAAGTCCGGGCAATATTTTTTGGTTACCGCCCATCGGGCCGAGAATGTGGATCACCCTCCTCATTTGCTGGAGATTATGAAAGGACTGAACCAGGTCGCTGAGGAACATGGGTTGCGTGTGATCTGCAGCATTCATCCACGAACAGCGATCCGGATTGCGGAACATTTGCAACTGGAGATGAACCCGCTGGTGGAGTTTCACGAGCCGTTTGGATTCTTCGACTTCGTAATGCTTGAACGTCATGCACGCTGTGCACTCACGGATAGCGGTACCGTGCAGGAGGAGTGCTGCATTATGGGTGTGCCCACCGTGACCATGCGTCGAACAACGGAGCGCCCGGAAACTGTGGATTGCGGAAGCAATGTAGTCTCCGGTCTGGATGCGGCTCGCATCGCCGATTGTGTGAAGGTCATGACTCAGATGTCTAACGATTGGGACTGCCCGCAAGGTTACAAAGCAACAGACGTATCCAGTAAAGTGGTTAAATTTCTGCTTGGAGGGAAAATGCATGTTTGAAAATAAGCGTATACTCGTGACTGGCGGTACGGGATCATGGGGTTATGAACTTGTGGCTCAACTGCTGCCCCAGCAGCCCAAAGAAATTATTGTGTATTCCCGGAACGAGTCCAGCCAAGTGGCCATGAGTCGTGATTTTGAAGACTCGCGTCTTCATTTTCGGATTGGAGATATCCGTGACAAGGACGCCTTGACGGCCGCCTGCCAGCATGTGGACTATGTATTTCATCTGGCTGCACTCAAGCATGTTCCGGTGTGTGAAGATCAGCCGTACGAAGCACTCAAAACCAATGTCATTGGTACACAGAATGTAATCGAGGCGGCCATTGAGAACAAGGTGGAAAAAGTCATCTATATCTCGACTGACAAGGCTGCCAATCCATCTAACTTTTATGGCATGACGAAGGCCATCGGCGAGAAATTGATCGTGTATGCCAACTTGTTGCACAGCGACACCAAATTTGTTACGGTGCGGGGCGGAAGTGTACTGGGAACAAACGGTAGTGTGGTGCATCTGTTCAAGAATCAGATTCGCCAAAAAGGCCAGGTGTCCATCACGGACATGAGCATGACTCGATTCTTTCTTACCCTGAAGGACGCGATTACCCTGCTGTTCAAAGCTTCGGTGGAAAGTGTCGGTGGAGAGATCTTTGTCATGACGATGCCGACATGCAAAATCGTGGATCTCGCTGAAGTGCTGATTGAGGATTCCGGGGTGGTGAACGTGTCCATTGTGGAACGTGGTATTCGTCCAGGAGAGAAAATCCACGAGATCCTGATGAGTGAGTTTGAGAGCATGACCACCGTTGTCTACGATGAGCAGTACCTGGTCATCCTCCCAACCCTCGGCATCCCGGGACTGCGTGAACATTACACGAATTGTCCTCCAGTATCCTTCAACAGCTTCAGTTCGGAACATCAACTAATGACCAAAGAGGAGATTCGTGAAATTCTGAAACGCGGAGGATTCCTGTCATGAAACTGCTGATACTTGGTGGGAACGGAATGGCCGGCCATATCCTGGTCGACTATTTCCGCCGTCAAGGTGTACACAGCGTCTTCTACACAACTCGGGATGTCACGGACCCGAATGGTCTGCTCCTGGATGTGAACGACAGCTTCATGGTCGACCGAATGGTAGAAGCGGTGCACCCGGATGTAATTATTAATGCTGTAGGTGTATTGAACAGCTTCGCAGATGAGGACAAAATTACCGCATATCATATTAACGGTTTCCTGCCGCATCGTCTGCGGCGGGTTGCGGATACGGTTGGTGCACGTCTGATTCATATCAGCACAGATTGTGTGTTCAGCGGGGACCGGGGAGCATACCGGGAAGATGATGTCACAGACGGGACCTCTGCTTACGCCATCACCAAAGCACTCGGCGAAGTTCAGGATGAAGGCCATCTGACGATCCGTACGTCCATCATTGGCCCCGAGATTCGGAAAGGCGGCATTGGTCTGATGCAATGGTTTATGTCCAGCACAGGTGAAGTTGGTGGGTATACCCGCGTATTCTGGAACGGAGTGACCACGCTTGAGCTGGCCAAATGGGTAGACCACTACCTGGCATCATCCGTTAGTGGTCTCATCCACCTGGCTCATCCGGTACCTGTGAGCAAGCATGACCTGCTTGTGTTGTTCAAGCAGATCTGGAATAAGCAGGATGTGACGATTGTGCGTGATGACAGTATGGTGCAGGACCGTACGCTGGTGTCTACTCGCGAGGATGTGAAGACAGACCTGCCGGATTATTCTACAATGCTGAAGGAGCTGGCATTATGGATGGAGCAGAGCTGACAGGCAAGAAAGTACTGATCACAGGCGCCTCCGGATTTACCGGGCGACATGCCGTGTCTTATTTTCGAGAAGCGGGTGCAGTAGTTGCAGCGGTAGTCCGGAGACCGGATGTGTATTCATTCGGTAAAGGCGCCCAAGTCTATGTCTGTGATCTGAATGATAAACAGCAAGTGCGTCTTCTGATCGACAAGGTGCAGCCTGACTATGTGCTGCATCTTGCCGGCAAAAATTCCGTACCCGATTCGTGGGCAGATCCGCTGCTGGTCCTGGAGACCAATGTAATGGCTGTGCTGTATTTGCTGGATGCACTTCGCAGTTGTCCGGCAGCACGTACCGTTATTGTGGGATCAAGGTTAAAATATACACCGGAACCCGGCCGAATTCCCCAGCCTCCGCACCCGTACAGTCTCAGCAAAGCCCTGGAAGAGATGGTGTCTTTGTCTTGGATGTCGCTCTTCGGACAGCAGATTATGTTGGCGGAGCCGGGCAATCTAATTGGAGCCGGTCCATCCACAGGTATCTGTTCACTGCTCGCACGTCATATTGTTGCCTGTGAGCAGGCGGGTAAAACCGAGGCATTCCGCCTGTCCGGGCGAGATAGTACTCGTGACTTTCTGGATGTGCGGGATGCCGTCAGGGCATATGCGACTCTCTTGGTGCAAGGGACCAATGGTACGGTATATCCTGTGGTGTCCGGAGTTGAGCGCAGTCTTGGTGAAATTGCAGATCTGCTGTTGTCCATGACGGAGGCCGAAGTCCCTGTTCGCTGGGATGGAGCGTCTTCCGGTCCGGATGGTGCGGGGAAACAGGAGGAATTATCCATGCTGCGCAAGCTTGGCTGGCAGCCGCTGATTCCATTTGCCACATCGCTACAGGATATTCTGAGTGATGTTCGTGCCCAGCAAGGGAGGACGACAAATTGAGTCCAAGAGTGTCCATTGTGATTCCATTCTACAACTGCCCTTACGTGCCACAGGCGATCCAAAGTGCGTTGAACCAGACGTATCCGGATGTGGAGATCATTGTTGTGAACGACGGCTCTACCCGGCATGCAGAGTTGCTTCAGCCCTATCTTCCCTATATAAATGTACTTGGCAAAAGCAATGGTGGTACAGCTTCGGCACTTAATCATGGCATCCGCCATGCCTCAGGTGACTATGTGGTTTGGCTTAGTTCGGATGACTATCTGTACCCTGATAAAATTCGTTATCAGCTGGAGTTTATGCAACGAGAGAATGTGCTCGTCTCCCATACGAACTTTCATTATATCAATGAGCATTCGGCAGTTACCAGAATGCATGGTGGGCCTGCACCGATGGCCGAACTGGATTGGCTGCGAGTGTTCGTTAACAGCAATCCGGTCAACGGTTGTACTGTCATGATCCGCAAGGATCTGTTCAGCGGAGTGGGATTGTTTGATGAGCTTCTGCCTTACACCCATGATCTGGATCTCTGGATGCGGATTTTGCTGAACGGTCATCGGTTTCCGTACCTGAACGAGCCACTTACTGCGTATCGTTGGCACGGAGGAATGGGATCAGTTCGGCATGCGGATGTCATCGGCAGAGAGGCATCCATGGTATGGTCCAGATATCGCGAACCGTTATTGCAGCGTATAGCGGCGCTTGGCGGGTAGTGTAGGAGGGCAGTTATGAGGCCGGTAGGTGGCTGATTAACGCCCTCTTTGCGCAGCAATTTTGCCGAAGATAGTGAGAGTGGGGATTGATTGACGGTCTTATATCACACGCCTAAGTATGCAAGTTTAGCGAGCCGATATGCTGTCCATCCGTATTGAAATGTGCTTATACAGCACCACAGATGTCCGATACCGATTGAATCGTTCTTCATATAATAGAGAAAAAGCAATGGCTGTGCAGAGACAAGCGGAGGAAGGGGAGGCCCGAATGGAGCCGAAAGTATCGATCGTCATTCCTTTTTATAATTGTGCGTATATCGAGCAGGCTGTTCACAGTGCCATTCACCAGACGTATCCTCATATTGAAGTGATCGTGGTGGATGATGGGTCAACCGAGCACGTGGAGAAGCTACAACCATTCATGGATTCTATCCGCTATATTCGCAAAGAAAACGGTGGAACGGCAACAGCATTGAACGAGGGGATTAAGCAGGCGACAGGGGAATATTTTGTCTGGCTCAGTTCAGATGATGTCATGCTGCTGGATCGGGTGGAGAAGCAACTGAAGTTTATGCGCGGGGTCAAGGCTTCATTCTGTCATGGTGCCTACCATTATGTGAACGCAGATAGTGAGTGGTTGGATACGGTGCAGCCTGAGGTGGGGAGTCGTCTGGAGATGCTGCAGGTACTGCTCGAAGGTTGTCCGATCAACGGCTGTACTGTCATGCTAGAGATGGAGGCGTTTGAGCGATTCGGCTTGTTCGATACCGATTTTCGCTACACGCATGACTACGAGATGTGGATGAGACTGTTTCCGATGTATGAGCTGTTTTATTACAATGAACCCCTGATGTGCTACCGTTTGCATGAGTCGATGGGAACGAAGCGTCATTTCAAAGCACTAGTTGCCGAGATGGAACGGGTTCAGGCGAAGCATCGGCCAACGCTGCTTAATCTGCTGCATGTGGGTGGATATTGGAAGTAAGAATATTCAACCGAGTGCAAATTCCATATTGAATACCGGCGGCTTAAATTTGCCAAAATTCATGCTGAAAAAGGAGCAGCCTGCTTATAAACTGCAGACTGCTCATAGATTATAGAACTAACGTTTACCGTTAGTTTAATGAATTAATCATGTGGTGTTAACTTTTCACCGATCCGATTAGAACTTTAAAGTCCATAGTGACCTGTTTCAGATTCAACTGAAGAACTTTTTCAATGCGCTCTTCAGAAGTCCCCCATGATAATGGCGTCATACCCAACAACGGTTTGATTAATTGTGTATTTAAGTTCACTTGATATTGGATGCTTTCAACATCAATTAAATTGAATTGTTTCTTGAAGTGGTTGATTGTAAGTGAATTGGAATAATTTTGCTTCTCAGACCCCATATAAAGGATTTCTCTTAACTCTTTTAGATAGTCCTGATTAGGCACGACTTTAATCACCAAACCATGATCACTTAATAACCTCTGAAATTCCGAATAATTGGCTGGTGAAAGGATGTTCAAAATGAATTCGAACTTTTGACTTTGAAAGGGGCAGTTTGCAATATCCGTGACACACCAGATAGCACTTGGATTTTCTGCTGCAGCAGAACTAATTCCCTCTTTAGAAATATCGATTCCTACAGCCATTAGATCCATAGGTTTTGTTCGATTTATTTCGGTGTGTATGTTATTTAAGTGTGACCCCTCTCCACAACCTGCATCCAGCACCCTTATCGGCTCATTGCTCAAATGGTTATTCATTATAATCTGACTTACCGCACCATATAATGGATTGAATAAACCGTTTTTACTGATTAATCTTCTGTACTCAAAAGTCTTTTTATCATATTTCGTACGCATACCTCGGGACAATAAGTTTACATATCCTTGCTTTGATATATCGAAACAGTGATGATTGCTGCATACTAAACTCTGTAAATAGACAACTTGCATTGTTTTTTTACATAATGGACATCTAAATAGGTCTTGATGCTTTTCAAGTACTGCAGCACTGATTAACTTTTTACTTTTTTGGAACACAAAGAAGCACCCTCTCATTCATAATAGGTGAATGGAAAAAGGCACAGTCAAACAAACCCTAGCTATTTTGTCAAAATTGCCGGGTTATGTGATCTGCACCTTACATTACCTATAGCGAATGAATTGGATGATCATGGTCAAACTCTCCTTCATGAAATACATTTTGACCCTATTAGTTTAACATATTTCGATTATATAAAAATACTTGCACGAATTCCCTGTATAATGAAACATAATTGTACACAGAAGGGAATGGACTATGCGCAGATATCAATATCTTAAACCTAACTATTAATAAACTGATGGAGGGAAAGTATTGATTACAGAGTTACACACAGAACGGTTACAATTGCGAAAAATGAAAGTATCGGATTCGGCCAGTTTGTTTAAGATTTGGTCTGATCCGGATGTTACGAAATTTATGAATGTTAGTAGTTTTACGGATGAAAATCAAGCCACAGCAATGATTAATCTTCTGGATGATCTTTCTCAGGAAAACAAGGCTATCCGGTTCTCTATCATTGTACAAGAGTCCAATGAAATCATTGGTTCTTGTGGTTATAATTCGCCGGATTTTGAAAATCTAAAAGCAGAGATTGGGTATGACATTGCCAGATCCCACTGGGGGAAAGGATACGCTACAGAAGCGATCTTTTCTTTGTTAACTCACGCATTCTCGACTTTGAAGCTGAATCGAATTGAAGCAAAGGTTGATCCCGAGAATGTGAATTCGATTAAGCTCTTACAGAAGCTTAATTTTACATTTGAAGGAACACTTAGAGCATACGAGAGGGCAGGCGAAGCGTTCAACGATCTGAGTATGTATTCCAAATTGGCAGCAGATTAAAAGACCAGGATTTCCCCTAGTTCCAAGCCTTTCGAGCTGGAAAACCGACCATGATGGACGAAATAACGTCTCTGTGGTTCGTTACAAGTCAGACATGCACAAAAGGAAGTAAATAGCGTGTTCTGGTTTCGTTAGACACAAGAAAGTAAATAAGGGGTGTCCCCTGTCATTCTTATGACATATGGGACAGCCCCTTGTTTGGTATTCAGACATGTTATATGAACATGGCGTGGTAGTGGAAACTCAATCTTTTGAATTCATGATCACCATCGATGCAGGATCGGGAAATACGTAACCTTTAGGCAACTTCTTCATCAGTTCATTCATTGTAGCGTAATCCACGTCAATATGAGGTGTGGAGACAGGTGTAGAGAACCAGCGATTGTACAAATCACTAGGCACAAGCAGTGTCATATTGAATGCCCTCCTCTATAAATGGCTTCCTGATAGACATGTAATGTACGAAGTCCCATCTCTTCCAGTGAGCGGTTTTGTTCGGCCCAGGCTTTGGCCGCAGCACCCACTTGTTTACGGGTGACGTCATCCTCCAGAAGTGCATGCAGCAGTTCACGGAGCGAATCAACGTCCTGTGGAGGAACGACCCATCCTGTACGTCCAGGTTCAACCATCTCAGGCATGCCGGCTGTTCCACTGACAATAACGGGTACACCCGCGAGTTGTGCTTCGGTCACGGAGAACGGCTGCGTATCCTGCAAACTGGGCTGGACATAGATGTCGGCATGTCGCAGGAAGGAAGGAATATTGTCCAGCTTGCCCCAGAACACAACATCGGCTGAAATACCAGCCGCCGTGGCCTGGGCCCGCAATTCATCCAACAGATTGCCTTCCCCTGCGATCCAGCAGACCCAATCGGACCGTTTACTTTTCAGACTGGCTAAGGCTTTGATTAACACATGAACGCCCTTGATATATTCAAGCCTTCCGGTAAAGGCGATGACTTTCTTGCCGGTGGGTGGCCGCTGGCGGAACTTCGTCGCTGCTAATGCACGGTAAGCCGGCAGATCCACGGCATAAGGGATTATCCGGAACTTCGATTCGGGAACGGCAAGCTCTGTAAGCGTACTCTTGATCCAGTGACTGGACACCAGAATGAGCTCAGACAGTGCTGCACTTCGTTCTTCCAATGAGAGAAAATAACGTCCGCGTTTCGATTGCAAATATGCAGAGAGGGTTAGCTGCGGGTTGGAATTTTGGGCATCATAGAAGGCTTCGCGTGCAAGTGCTCCATGATAACTGGTAACAAGCGGAATATTGCGGTTCAAGATGCGTTTTATGGCGACGGCAGCTACCGGATCTTGCGCATGGATGACGTCATAGTGGTCCACCCCCAGATAAGCGGCAGCCATCTCGAAGGCATATCTGTTCAATTCATAATAAGCCAGAAGAGAATCAGCTGTGAATTGTGGCAGATCGGTCGGATTGAGCTTCGCTTGCAGCATGGGCCACACTTTATCCTTGGAGAATGCCCGGTTCAGATTCCGAATATATACTTCGTTATTGGCACCGTTCGTGCCCATGATATCAACTTCAACACCAAGTGCGATCAGCCTGTCAGCCAGCTGTTTGACATATGTCCATATTCCACCCATATGTGTAAGCTCCCAATACGTAACGAGCAGAACTCTCATGGCTACCTCCTTGTCACGGCCTGCACCGACCGAGCTTCTATCCTTTTATTCTATGAAAAAAGAGGATCGGAAGGTCGGGCATTTCCGTTTAATTGCTTGAAAATGGGTGAATGCAAATGGCAATGGACGAGAGGAAGCATATCCTATCTACAGGAAGTTTCATGCAATGAAGGAGGGATCTATAGTGGCCGCATATGTACTCGAAATTCATGAGAATCTGCTACAGACTTTTGTTCCCGTGAAATATATAGACGTGGAATTAGCCTATGTTGGCGGTGAGGAAGGGACAGATGTATTTGTTGGTGGGGCCAGTATCCACGGGGAGCTATACCGACATCTTTTTCATATCGGATCGGGTTCGGGGGGAGCGGGCGGTAACCAGGTCATTCATAATCTGGATGTGTCATCCGAGCCTTATGAAATGAGGATCATCAGCAACAGTTCAGCACCGAATCATCTGGTTATTCGAATGTATTGCAGGAGTATTCACGGTCAGACGTTGGGCATACTGTCAGAATATCAGATGATTAAACTTGCAGATTGATATGGATATAATTGAATAGTATGATCAGCAAGTGGATGGAGCAGGGAAGTGCCTGTTCCATTTTTTTTGTGGTGTATCCATAGTAGAAAGTTCTAAAAAAAATAGCTTGACAGCAAAGGTATTTTCATTAGAATTAGATCAGTGTTAAACGAAAGTTTAAAACGACGGTTTAAAACGATAGTTTGAAATTGGTCGTAAATATAGGCTGAGCAAGACACAGGGATATACCTGTGATCGGCTGGCTGGAAAAGAGTGTGGAGAACGTGAAAGAACAAACAGCAGTATCCCAGGAGCCGGCAGAGTTTTCAATCAAAACGATTATACTGCCACTCCTGGCTATTATCGTCGGAATGATTATGGTCATTCTGGACAGCACGGTGGTGAACGTGGCCATCCCGAATCTGGTTCAATATTTTGAGACAGATCTAAAGACCATTCAATGGACGGTTACGGGTTATACCCTTGCTTTGTCTGCGGTTATTCCACTGGCAGGCTGGTTAACTGACCGTTTTGGTGCCAAAAGAGTATTCCTGTTTACGATTGCCATGTTTACCTTGGGTTCTGTATTATGCTCGATTGCCCAATCGCCTGAGCAATTGATCATTTACCGTGTCATTCAGGGCCTCGGTGGAGGCATGGTTGCTCCTATTGGTATGGCGATGGTCTTTCGTCTGGCTCCTCCTGAGCGAAGAGGCTCCATCATGGGTATGCTCGGAATTCCCATGCTGCTTGCTCCTGCATTGGGTCCGGTGTTGTCAGGGTGGTTTATTGAATCACTGAGCTGGCACTGGATCTTCCTGATTAACTTGCCAATTGGTATTGCAGCTTTCATTCTATGTATCAAGTTCTTGCCTGATACAGATCGTGGACGCACACCTGCACTGGATCTGCTCGGCATGATTCTGGCTCCGATTGCGTTCTCGATGCTCGCTTATGGTGTGAGTGAGGGTGGAACGAGCTGGACATCTGCAACAACACTGACGGGTGTAATTGTGGGTGGTGTAGCGCTCATTTTGTTTATTATTGTAGAATTACGTCATAAAAATCCGTTGCTGGAACTCCGGGTGTTCAAATCATCTGACTTCTCGCGGGGGATTGTACTCGCATGGGTATCACAAGTGGCGCTGTTCGGTGCGATGATTCTGATCCCGCTCTATTTGCAGCAGATCAAAGGATACACTGCGCTGGAGACAGGACTTATTTTGCTTCCACAGGCTCTGGCTTCCGGCGTGGGTATGCCGCTCGGGGGTCGATTGTTTGATAGAATTGGCGCGAGACCTCTGGCCTTCGTGGGTCTGGGCATTATCTCGGGTGCATTGTTTATTCTCTCCTCCATCACGGCAGTGACAGGTCTTGGTCTGATTATTACAGCTCTGGTTATGATGGGCCTGGGTATGGGCTTGTCCATGATGCCGCTCAATACACATGTATTGAATGCCGCACCACGTAAGTTGGTTGGACGGGTTACACCGCTCACGGCTGCAGCGCAGCAAGTGGTCGTATCCTTCGCAGTTGCAGGGCTTACAGGCTTCCTTACTTCAAGAATCGCAGACAATACAACCAGCACGGAGCCGACGGCTATAGTGCAAGGTCTGGTGGGTGGTTTCAATGATACATTCTTCCTGGCCGCTTGTATTGCATTGTTCGGATGTTTACTCAGTCTGATCCTGCGCAAACCGAAACCAATGCCGAAGGAAGACCTTCAGAATGGCGACAAGCCTGATCCCGCAATGATGATGGGACACTAAAAATATCAACCCTGTTAGAGGTTGTTCAAAAAGTCCGCTTTTGATTACGAATCATGCCTAGCGGCAACATCAGCATCGAAGTTGAAATTCAGCCGAAATAAGTGGGGGCTTACGTAGTATGTTTCCTTTGGAAACATTGCGGTTGCTCACGTAGTTTCCTACGCTCCACTACTCCATTTCTATCTTCATTCCATCTTCTCGGTACTGAAAACCAAACTTTTTGAACACGTACTATTAAGGCAGTTCAGAGAATCCCTCTGAGCTGCCTTTTTGCGATCCTCAATGGAAAATACGCAAGGCGGTCATCATTTCACGGAAAGATACGGCATATCGATCTGGTGAAAAAGACAAGCTCATATGCTGTCTGCCCTGAATACGAATATATTCACGAAGCTTCTTGTTGTTCATGAGGTCCATTGCTTCGGAGACAGCTGCACTGACATTGCCAATCGGATAGAACTTTCCAGTCTTGTTATGTGTGATAAATGAACGTACACCATCCGAATCTGTACTGAGTACCGGGCAGCCACAAGAGATGGCTTCAGCGACTGCATAGCCGAATCCTTCAAGTAGGGAAGTGGATAACATGATGCCCCCTGAAGCGGCAATCATGGAATAGAAGGTAGGCATCTGAGAATGGGGAACATTGATGAAGATGCCAATCTTGTCTTCAAGCCCGTATTCTGCCAGCATATGCCGGAACATGACTTCATCCTCAGGATTAGCCAAAATGGGATCGTGGAACAACCATAGTCTGGCTTGTGGATTTTTTTTGATGATTTCACTGGATATGGTTAGATATTCACGCCAGTTTTTGTTGTGTTCGAGTCGCCCTACCCATGCGAGCACCGGATAGGGTGGGGTATCTACCAAGATCGGGGCAAAGGTGTCCGTATCCAGCATATTGGGAATCACAAACCGATGAAGCCAAGGACAGATATGAATGAACATATCCAGCAGGTGGTCTGTGGGGGGCAAAACAGCAGCATCACAATGGGCTTGAAAGTAAGGTACAGCCATTTGGATCGTTTCCAGCGCCTGGTCGCGCGTTCCGAGTCCCTGGGCTTCAAAAATAATTCGCCCGGTATAACCGAGTCCTCTCAAGCGGCCGGGCATAGCGATGTCTGATGTGGCAATGATGGCATCATAATGTTGTGTATGAATTAAATGATGAATATCCTCGTCACTGGACGCAGTGAAAATGGGTGTATCACTGTTGTTTTGTAATCCCGACCCAGTGTTGAGATACAATAAGTGCGCTTCTATGCCATGACGTTTCAGAACGGCGGTGCGCAGTCGATTTAACGTATCCACGCCACCGCTTGGAACATAAAACGTGAATAATACTTTCACACGATTCACCCTCTGACTTTTGGTCAGGAGCACATTCTCCTGTACTCTATGGTACGTTGGCTTTACGCGCAGGGTGTGGGTGTTACTGTGATTGTTCACATTTTAGACAATTATTTTTAAGCTTACTTTCAAGTGACATTAAGCTGAGTTTAGGATAGCTCACGTAAGATACAAGGAACTTCCCGTGCCCAACATCTACTGAAATGATGGTGCACGGGTATTTTAACGGGAAAGGATGAATGATGTGCTCGAAGTGAAACAGGTCAGCAAAGTGTACGAAGGGCAGCGCGGCGTGCATCAACTGGATTTCACCATGGAACGTGGTGAGATTGTCGGGTTTCTCGGACCGAATGGTGCTGGAAAAACAACTACAATGCGTATGATTACGGGCTATCTGCATCCAACCGCGGGCTCCATTATGGTGGATGGGGTATCGGTGCATGAACAAGGCCAGCGTATTCGTTCCAAAATTGGGTATCTGCCTGAAACGCCGCCACTGTATCCGGATATGACGGTGCAGTCCTATCTCCGATTCGTAGCGAATCTAAGAGATGTCCCGGCCCGTGAGGTTAAGCTGCGGGTCAGTGAGATGGTTAGCAGATTGGGACTTCAGGGGCGGGAAAAACAACTGGTGCGTGGGTTGTCCAAGGGGTATAAGCAGCGTCTTGGTCTGGCGGGAGCCATCATTCACAAGCCAGATCTGCTCGTTCTGGATGAGCCAACATCGGGACTTGATCCGAATCAGATCATCGAGATTCGGGATCTGATCCGGGAACTGGGCGAGAACCATACGGTACTGCTCAGTACGCATATTTTGCCAGAAGTGAGCACACTCTGTAATCGAATGTTGATCATTAATCAGGGACAGCTCGTGCTGGATGGTTCACCACAGCATTTCGGCTCAGCGATGGGGGATCAGTTCAAGGTGTCGATTGAAGTGAAGGCCACTGCGGAGCAACTACATAATGTGCTGACACCATGGGAGAAGGTGCGGAGTGAAGTCATTCAGGCATCGGATGCGAATACCGCCAAAGACACTTCACTTACATCAAGTTCAGTGGATACGGTTAAAATGCTGCTCACCGGAGAGAGCGCGGAAGATTTTCGGGAAGAGCTTTTCTACCTTTTGTCCGGTGCAGGATTACCGATACTGGAGATGAAGAAGGAGAACCTAAGTCTGGAGCAAATCTTCCTGAAGCTGACCACAACCGAGACAACAGACACAGAAGCGAATTCGGCAGATGTGGATAAGGTTGCTGGGGCAGAGACGGATCAGGACGTAACTTCGGACATCGACTCGTCGAGCATATCGGGAACAAGTACATCAGCGGATTCCTCGTCCCATTCTCGCAAAGGGGAGGACTCCAAATGAGACGAATGATGGCGGTATGTAACAAAGAGCTGCAAGCTTATTTTCTGTCCCCGACTTCCTATTTTGCTTTTGCCGTATACGTACTAATGACCAGTTTGTTGTTCTATTCAAGCTTTGTATATTATCAGCCGAGCATTGTCGATTATCGTCTTGTGCTAGGTGATACGTTATCTATGCTACTTTTTGTAATCCCATTGTTGACAATGCGACTCGTTGCAGAGGAATTCAGACAAGGAACGGATGAATTGTTGCTGACCTCACCAGCACGTGTCACCGAAATTATTTTTGGTAAATATCTCGCTGCTCTCGCCATTCTGGTCGTGCTCATCCTGTGCAGCCTGGTGTACCCCTTCATCATGTCGTTCTATGGGACACTGGATATGACGACGGTATGGATGTCTGCGCTGGGTCTATTTTTCCTGGGCGGAAGCATGATGGCGATTGGACTCTTCGCTTCTACGTTATCCCAGCATCAGATGGTGTCTGCGGTAGCGGGTTTTATTATTTTGCTCGTTTTGTGGATGCTTGATTCATTCGCAGGCAATACGGGATCTGCTTTGCAACAGTGGCTGGATCCGTTTGCCCTGACCAACCGGTTCGACAGCTTCATGAAAGGCGTGCTTAATGGACCGGATATCTTGTATTATGTCACCCTTTCGGGTGTGTTTCTGTTGTTAAGCATTCAAATTGTGGAACGGAAGCGGTGGAGGTGAGAAGATGAAAAAATGGTTAAGTTATACCAACAGTACCGTGTTGTCCGTAGCAGTGATTGGCATCTTTATTTTGCTAACACTGTTCTTGAATTCACTCGGCGGCTTCCAGCTGGATCTGACCTCGAACAAACAATATACGTTGTCTGACCAGTCCCTTACTGCGATCAAAAATGTGAAGGATGACGTCAACATTCTGGTGTTAACCGTCGAAAATGCCAACAACACCGTCCTGAACCGCGAGGTCACGGATATGGTGGAAGAATACACCAAACGCAACAGCAAGTTAAAGCTAAAACAGTATAATTTGACGCAGGAACCTGCGCTTGCATCCAAATACGGCATAACGGGCAGCTCCATTGTGCTGGAACAAGGAGATCAACACAAAGTGATTGATATCGCCAGTTTGTTCACTGCAACAGGTGACGGCAGTGATGGGTCATACCAGTTCACAGGTGAGGAAAAGTTAACGCAGGCGTTAATGAATATATCCTCTACCGAGATGCACAAAATGCTATTCCTGACTGGGCATGAAGAGCTGAGTCTCGCCCAGATGACTACGCTGCAGTCCTCCCTGGAACAGAACAATGTGCAAACGGAAGAATTGCAGCTGAATCAAGCTGGCAAGGTTCCCGAAGATGCAGATGTGCTGGCCATTATTGGGCCACAACGTGATCTCAGTGATACCGAAATGAAAGCTATTCGCACGTATCTGAGTAATGGAGGCAAGTTATTATTATCCCTCGGATTTGTGGAAGATATGAAATCCAGTTGGAAAAACATCGATGCCCTCATGGCTGACTATGGCGTTGTTAATGAGCATGCGGTTATGGTGGATAATCAGCAGGCCAGTACGATGGGTCCCCTTTGGGTGGTGCCGGAGTATGGTACACATGCAATCACGGAAAAACTTGCTGCGAGCCAATTGTATCCGATGTTGTCGCTGTCGATTGCGCTGACCGGCAAAGAACAGGATAAATATACACTTTCGCCATTGATTCATTCTTTGAATGATAGTTACGGTGAGACGAATATCGGCGGCTTATTGCAAAATGAAACGACCAATGATCCGGAAGAGGACATTCAGGGTCCAGTGGAACTGGGATATGCAGCCGATACGACGGATGGCCAACCGAAGGCGGTTATTCTGGGCTCGTCCATTTTCATGCAGGATTCGGAAATTGCCAATGGCGGTAATCGGGATTTTATTTTGAATACCGTGAACTATCTGAGTGAAAAAGAAGATGGATTGACGATTCGCCCGCGGGTACAAGCCGGTTATGAGATGGCATATTTGAACGGTGAACAGGCTAGAACGATCTTCTTTGTGGCAATTGTCGCGTTCCCGCTCATCTTTGTTATAATCGGAGTACTCTTATGGTGGAGGCGCAGACGAGTATGAGAAAATGGGTCCCAACGATATTGGTGGTCATCGTACTGATTGTGGGTTGGGTGTACGCAGCCAGTCAAAATTATTTTCGGGAAGAAGAAGCGGTTCAAGCAAAGTTTCTTGGCATTCAGTCCGGGGACATCCAATCCATCACGATACATGACACAACGGAGGAGACAACTGGTGCAGCATCATCGTCGACTTTGGAGCTTGAGAATGGCGTCTGGCAGATGGTTGAGCCGAAAGCCTATCCTCTGAACGGTTACAGTGTGAGCAGTTGGCTGGATGCTCTAAGTGGTGCGAATCAGGAACTGTTGGTGGAAGAAGAACCGACGGATCTGGAAAAGTATGGATTAGGAACAGATGCTACACGTATGGATATCAAACTAAAAGATAATCGGGAGATCAAACTGGCTATTGGCGGCCAGCTTCCAGCAGATGATGCACGTTATGTGCGCGTTGATTCGGGCCCCGTGGTTGCCGTGCAGACAGAGACGATGACCAACATAGATTTGTCACGTCGTGATCTGTTGGACACAACCCCTTTTAACATGGATGAGACGAATGTTGGTTCTCTGGAGTGGGAAGGTGAAGCTGCCACCTGGATGTTGAAATCAACATCGGGGGAAGGTGCGGCAGAGCAGGCCTGGACTCTGAATGGGAAATCCATTGAAGCCACAGATGCCGTATCTCTCATTGGCAAAATCAAAAACCTGTCTACCGCCGATGATGTGCGGAAAGCTTCGGAGCTGAAGGGTACTGTCCCCCGATTCACCTTGTCTGTTGAACAGACGCTAAATGGGCAGCAAGTTCGAGATGTGTATCGGGGGCTCACACTGCCATCCGAACCGGATCAGATCTGGGTCATTACACCGGATGGTCAGTGGGCATATACCATGGATGCGACGAGTCTGACAGAAGCTGAGAAATTCCCGGATACGATTAAAGCATCAACAACTTCTTCAGAAGAGTCATCGGATTCCGCAGATGAGTGAACGAATTCCTCATCAGACGGGGAATGAGCAAGAAATAAGAAAAGGAGTATGACTAACTTGAAATGAAATTCAAGTTAGAATAAAGCAGTGCCGCAATTCATGCGGCACTGCTTTTTTATAGGGAAAGGAACCATATCCTTTCAGCATATCGGTACGTACAGAAGCGCATCCTAACTTTGTGATCAAAACCAACAAACATTGGAGGATGAGTACATGCCAGCAGTCAAAAAGGCAACAGCTATTACGTTATCATTGTCTACTGCAATCTTTGTAATGGCCGGTTTGACAGGTTGTGGCACGAATCGGGATGCCAACAATATGCATACGCAAAGTGTTCGTGAGCAAGCCAACGGGATTAACCGTTATGGTGTGGAAACGAATGGCATGGATGGTATTCGTGCGCAAAGCTATCGTATGCATAATGTGACTGACCTGAAATCCAGTGAAGAGCTGGCCAAACGCATTACGGAGATGAAGGAAGTTCAATCTGCCCGTGTTATGCTAACGGATCGTAATGCGTATGTCGCTGTTCGTCTGGCAGATGGTCACGCAGGCAAGTTGGATAGCAAGTCGAATGGTCGTACGAGCATGCTGAGCGGAACGATGCGTAATCATGCCAGTGATACCATGCGTGGTGGAAACATGAATCATGATATGGGTGGCATGCGTGTGAATGGCGGATCTGGAACGATGTCACCGTACAGTACTAGTGGAATTGCTCCAGGATTGAACACGGACTCAGCAACAGATCGTGGGCATATGGGCAATGATCGCAGCATCTATGGTACGATGGGCACAGGTACGATTGGTATGATGCGTGGTCTGACGAACAGTGGCAAAGCACGTACAACAGATGAAGGCCGTTATGGCATGCAAAATGAAGGCAGACGTACGGATAGTACGGATGACAACACTTCAGATGAGATCAAAGGTAAAATTTCAGCCAAAATCAAGCAGTTTGCACCGAACATCGAGAATGTATATGTATCGGCCAATCCGGAGTTTGTGGAGCATGTGGAGAACTATGCCACAGATATGCGTAATGGTAAACCGGTGAGTGGCATGATCGATACGTTCCAATCGATGGTAGAGCGCATTTTCCCAACGAACGGAACAGATACAAATAACCGTGATGGTATCCTTGACGGTGGCCTGATGAACCGTAATAATAACGATGGCATGATGAATCGAATGAACCGGTAGTTTAGAATCAGAAAGATGAACCAATGTGCCTTTGCGGGGATGACAACATCAGCTGCAAGGGCATGTTTGGTTTAAATAATTTTTACATAAAAAATTGGAACATGTTCTATTGGGACAATGAAACACATAATTACTGCCCATTTTTCTTATAAAACTGAACCAACGCCCTTGACCTGACATAAGATGAGTTGACTGTATCCCCTTAACCTTGTTACACCAACACAACCCGAGCAAGGAGGGGTGAACATTGAAGGGTATCGATCATAAAAGCAAATTTTTGTTGACCCACCGTGAACGCGAAGTATTCGAATTACTGGTTCAAGACAAAACAACGCGTGACATCGCAGGGCAGTTATTCATCAGCGAGAAAACGGTGCGTAACCATATTTCGAATGTGATGCAGAAACTCAATGTTAAGTGTCGTTCGCAGGCAGTTGTCGAGCTGATTAAGCTTGGAGAACTGAAGATCTGATGCGAATTGCAGTTAGGATTAAGTAGCAGCATGAAAGCCTTTCTCTATTCTTTGTCATGAAGAATGGGGCAAGGCTTTTTTGCTGTTATGGACCATGAAATGATGGAATCAACAATAGAATCGAGGGAAGATCCCAAACGTAGTATTGTTGTTTTCATTATTTTAGTAGACCATACTGTTAGCGAAGTAGCAATTGTAACTTATCCGGTATTTCAACTTATAGTAATAATGAAAGGATGAACTAAATGGACCTTTTAAGTGAATTTGAAGCACAATTTAAAGCGGGGTTTTTACCCGATTTGGAACAAACGCTGGCTAAGGTGCAGCATGAGAAAGTATATGCTTGTGCATTTGGAACGGACAGTGATTGGGTTACGCTGTTTTTGGCGGTGAATACAGAGGAATCCCTGGCTAGGCATATTTCGAGTATGAAAGAGCAGGGGCTGTGTGATACTGAGGAGGACGAGATCTATTACAGATGGGGCTGCTCCGAATATCAGTATGGTGACGATACGCACTTTAACCACATCAGCCGACTGTTGTATGCAACAGAAGATGTTCAGAAGTATAAGGATGAGATCATCCGAATCATCGCCAAAGTTGTAAATGAGACAGCAGATGAAGTTTTTATCCGGTATGGACAAGCAAAAGCAGACATTACGTTCTTCGTTTCTCTCACAGATGACGATCTGGCAGAGGACATTGAGAATCAATCGGTTCATCAAATGACAGTACCCAGCTTAGCCATCGAGTTCTTAAAACGATATGATGGCATGAATCAGAACGAGTTGACTTGAGTTGAGACTTTAGTTGAATGGAAATGAATCAAAATGAACTGAATCGTACCACCGCGAAAGTCTTTCCTAATTCTTTATCCAAAGAAGGGAAGAGGCTTTTTTGTTTTATCGTAAAAAAATGAAACAACCGAAAAATCCATATCAATTATGATTCCTATTCATTCGAATGAACGTCCTCCGACTTTTCGTTTGATCGGAATATGAAATTGCAGCAGTTCTTCAAGTTGATTCCAGCCTCCCAACTCAGCCGACCTCCGCGTTTCCAGTCGATAGCATAGAGGGCATATAATAGGCGTGTCCTTCTGTTAAATTCCTCTTGATTTGCAGGATCGTCTTGATTAAAATGAAGTTATAAAAATGATTTTCTTATTTCGTTATAAATAAATAAAAATAATTTTCATAAAGTGAGGTCCTCATGGCAGCCATATTACGTGCGTTGCAGCAAGAACTGAATAACCTTCCGTCTCAGGAGCGCCGTATTGCCGAAGTCATTATGCAATCTCCATCGGATATTCCGGGTTGGACGATTAGTCATCTGGCAGAGCAGAGTGGAACGAGTGCGGCTACGGTAACCCGCTTTTGCAAGTCGTTTCATTTCAAAGGTTTTCCCGATTTCAAAATGAAGCTTGCCGCAGAGTTATCACACGCTTCGGATGAAACGGCATATCAGGATATCGTCGCTGGCAACCCGCTCTCCAAAATTGTTGAAGCCATTGAAGCCAATCACCTTGCATCTATTGCGGATACTACTCGTTTACTGGATTTGGGCAGATTGGAGCATGCGGTTCAATTATTGTGCCAGGCTCGCCGCATCGATCTGTACGGTGTGGCTACCTCGTCGATTGTTACGCAGGATTTCTATCAGAAACTGGTGCGGATCGGCAAAAGCTGTACGGCTTTCTCCGACTCACATATGCAGATTACATCCGCATCTTCGCTCGCTGAGGGAGATGTGGCGATGGCCGTATCCTATTCAGGCGAAACACCAGAGACCATCGATGCCCTGCACTGTGCCAAAGAGGCCGGAGCTTCTACGATTTCACTGACTTCCTACGGCGCTAATACGCTTGCAACTGTATCTGATATCCCACTGTTCACGTCCTCTCTGGAAGAAGGCATGAGACGTGGAGATATGGCTTCACGTATTGCACTGCTGCATGTGGTCGATATTTTGTTCACAGGCATGGTAAGTGCCGACTTTGACCGTTTTATCCCCAGACTGGAACAATCCTATCATAATGTGCAATCTTATCGAGTCCAACACAACGGAGGTGCCTGACAGATGAATATACGCATTTTTGAAAATGAAGAAGATTTGAACGCCACGGGTGCTGGCCTCATTGCCAGCTTGCTGCAGACCAAACCACGGGCTGTATTGGGGCTCGCGACAGGAAGTTCTCCTGTAGGCATATATAAACAGCTTATCACGTTATATCAGAAGGGGCTTGTCAGCTTCTCACAGGCTTCTTCCTTTAATCTGGATGAGTATGTGGGACTTCCAACAAAGCATCGTGAAAGTTACCGCAGTTTTATGAATGAACAATTATTCAATCATATCGATATAGATCTGGCTAGAACGCATGTGCCTGATGGTCAGGCTGGCAATCTGGAACAGGAGTGTAATTCCTATGAACAGCGCTTAGACGATCGTGGACCGGTAGACCTTCAATTACTGGGTATCGGACATAATGGTCATATTGGCTTCAATGAACCGGGAACGGAGCTGACTGGGCGGACACATGTTGTGGATCTGAAAGAAGAGACCAGAAAGGCAAACGCACGTTTCTTTGACAGCATCGATGAAGTTCCGGCTCAGGCCATTACGATGGGTGTCGGTACCATTTTGAAAGCGAAACAGATCCTGCTCATTGCCCGTGGTGAGGAAAAAGCGGAGATTATCCGCGAAGCGTTCATGGGGCCAATCACAACTGCTTGTCCTGCATCGTTACTACAATGTCATCCGAATGTGGTGGTATTGCTGGATCGTGCCGCAGGGAGGCTGGTGAGATGATTGCATCCAGTAACCATGTTCACGGAAGTGATCGAGAAAAAAACATATCGCTTCTTCGAGGCAAGCTGCTCCTTGCAGATGAAATGTTGGAAGACGGTGTACTAGCTTGGAGGGATGGGAAAATCCTCTATGCTGGGATAACGGAAGGTCTGTCTGAACAGATTAGGAAAGAGGCCTTGCCTATACCTGTACCCGAAGGTGGTCTCATTGTGCCTGGATTCATTGATATCCATGTGCATGGTGGGAACGGAGAAGACTTTA
The DNA here is from genome assembly GCF_037144955.1 of Paenibacillus sp. USHLN196. Lineage (NCBI taxonomy): Bacteria > Bacillati > Bacillota > Bacilli > Caryophanales > Paenibacillaceae > Paenibacillus > Paenibacillus sp. USHLN196. The sequence continues at coordinate 26,214 of NZ_JBBCYH010000017.1, forward strand.
TGGACGCAAGCCCGGAGGTATTGGACAAGATCACTTCTTTCCATAGTACACAGGGAACAACAGCAATGCTTGCGACTTCCATGACCGCACCGAAAGAGCGGCTGGATAGCGTACTTGCTGAAGTGGACCGTTACCGTTCTGGCGAAATGCCATATGCACAGCTTGAGGGTGTGCACCTAGAAGGTCCGTTCTTCAGTCCAAAATGGCCTGGTGCGCAAAATCCGGAACATATCATTCTGCCGGATGTAACCTGGCTCGAAGCATGGGAGAAGCAATATCCCGATCTGATCCGTCAAGTTACGCTGGCACCGGAACGTGAAGGTGCGCTGGAAGTCATCTCGTGGCTGCGAGAACAGCGGATTACAGCGGCACTCGGTCACACGGATGCAACCTATGAAGAGGTGGAGCGGGCAGTGGAATCCGGCCTGCATCATGCGGTACATACGTTCAATGCGATGACACCGCTGCATCATCGGCTACCTGGGGCTGCGGGAGCCGTGCTGAGTGATCCACGCATCAGCGCCGAGGTGATTGCTGATGGCATTCACGTGCACCCTGCGGCGATATCAATCCTGGCTCAATTGAAGCAACATAACGATCAACTCGTGTTGATCACAGATGCCATGTCTGCTGCGGGTTTGGATGACGGGGAGTACAAAATCGGCGACCTGCCCGTGATCGTGAAGCATGGCGAGGCCAGACTGAAGGACGGCGGGGCGCTGGCTGGAAGCACACTGACGATGATTCGCGGTTTCCGATATCTGGTGCAGGAAGTGGGCTTGAGTCTGAATGCTGCTTCACGGGCAGCAAGTCTAACCCCTGCACGTCTGCTCGGCATTGATCACCGGACAGGTTCCTTGGCTCAAGGAAAACAGGCAGATATTGTTTTGCTGAATGCGGAGCTGGATATTGAGGATGTGTGGGTGAAGGGCAGACGGATCGGTGAGTGATGTATCAGTCTTCCGAGTTAAAACTTGGCTTGTATCTGTAGAGAGGCAACACCTTGCGCAATATGTTAAAATAGATCTCAAAAAGACGGGATCTGCGGATCACGCATAACGGAGGCGTGAAACATGGAACGTAACGCTATGCTCGAACCTGATCCGTTCATCACAGTGCTGGCGGAGAAGTTGCACATACACGGATACTATGCTTTTTATGGCGAGCATTACAATGAGACCGATATGGAGCAGTATCGCAGGCATCTGTTCACATCATTCAGCAACATCGTATGGGTAGAGCTGGATGCACGCAAAAAGTATATGATCGTGGATCATCGTGGACGCAACACGGTCATGAAACTGATCGAAGGTATGCTGAACACGCGCAGAACACTGCGAGCGAACCAGGCAATGGCGGGCACGGACACCTCAGGAGTCCAGCAGGAGATTGCACACTTATCCCGGCTTGTGCACATGCTGAAGTTTACAACATTTCGAACATAAATGGAGGGAATGAGGGGAATAGAATCTGGAGGATGTCCCGAAAGTAGGTTTCTCCTTATAGTCACAGGGCTAACGAACGTCAGCCACGTTTCCGGTAGAAAATTGATGAATGACATGCAAAACGAGGAAATAAAGCGTCTACGATTCGTTATTTTGTCAAAACTGCGGATTTTCGTCGAATAACAAGTGCCCGGTTCGTTAAAAAGTAAATAACGAGCCATTGAAAAGAATATATCAAGATCTACCAATTACAAAAGGGGTGTACCGTCATGAAGTTGGACGGCACACCCCTTTTGTATACTTATATACCTACCTACTACCCTTCATTTGTAAAGTAGGCTCCATCCTAAAATCAGTCTGCGAGAAGCTGCAACATAGTGAAGGGGACGAAATCGATTCTGAAGAAGCGAAGCGTTCGCCTACAAGCTTTCTGCAAGAAAGCTACTTCGGAAGCATATGCTATCCCCGGATTTCTCTCTTTAAAAAGTGGATCCAAAAAAATCCGACGATAACAGCGATCAAAAGAACGATTCGGCACCGGAACGTCCACTCACGTTCCGCGATAGTTTAATAGTAATCTTATCTCTTTTGTATGAAGTTTAATAAATAATTTACACGTTAACGGAGTGGGGAGAAAAAAGCTGAAGAAGCGGAGCGTTCGCCTTTATCACCCGAATTTCTCCCTTTAAAAAAGGGATCAAAGAAATCGGGGGATAACAGCGATCGGAAGCTTATTCTCCCCGCGTAGTGACCTCCGTGTAAGAGTATTTTTCAACTATTACAAACTCTTCAAAAACTGAACAATCGTCAACAACCCTTTATCAAAGTTCTCCAGGTTGAAGTGCTCGTTCGGTGCATGCAGATTCTCATCCGGCAAGCCAAAGCCCATCATGACAGCAGGGATTTCGAGTACACGTGAGAGTTTCTCAACAATCGGAATGGAGCCGCCATCTTTGGTAAAGAGGGCACGAACGCCATACACGTGCTCATACGCATCTGCCGCTTTTTGCAGAATTGGATTCGAAGGATCGGTATTGAAAGCAAAAGCTTTCTCGATCTGTTTCACATGCAGCGTTGCACCCGGTTGAACGTGAGCGCGCAGATGTGCTTCGATACGATCCAATACATGTTGTGGATCTTGATCCGCCACGAGGCGGCAGGTGATTTTGGCATGAGCTTCCTTCGGAATAACCGTTTTGCTGCCTTCGCCTTGGAAACCACCCCATACGCCGTTCAGTTCCAATGTTGGACGAGCGCCAACACGTTCCACGAATGAGTAGCCTTCTTCGCCGTACAATTGCTCTAGCCCGAGGTCTTGACGAAGCTGTTCCTCATTGAATCCCTGTTTCACAAATTCTTCTCTCATCTCAGGAGACAATGGCAGAACGCCGTCGTAGAAACCATCTACACTCACACGACCTTGCTCATCATGCAACGAAGCGAGCAGGGACACGAGTGCATGCAGTGCGTTGGGTACACCGCCACCGAATGAACCGGAGTGCAAGTCGGTATTGGCTGTGTTCAGATCCACGTGAAGCGAGCATAGGCCACGCAGACCAGTGGAGATCGCTGGTTTTCCTTTTTCAAGCAGGGACGTATCCGAGATCAGTACCATGTCTGCACGCAGCTTGTCCGTATGTTCATTCAGATAGATGGGCAGGTTCGGGCTGGAGATTTCCTCTTCGCCTTCAATGCAGAACTTGATGTTAACCGGCAGTTCTTTGTTTTCGGCGAGAATGGCTTCTACTGCCTTGATATGTAGGAAGATCTGTCCTTTGTCATCCGTTGCACCACGGGCAAACAGCTTACCATCACGAACGGTAGGTTCGAACGGAGGGGTCTCCCACAGGTGAAGCGGATCAACAGGTTGTACATCATAGTGTCCATAGATCAGAGCTGTTGGTTTGCCGGGTGCATGCAGGTGATCTGCATAGACAATCGGGTGTCCAGCCGTTTGAATGATCTCTACGTTTTCCATACCTGCACGTGTGAGTGCATCTGCTGCCCATTGTGCTGCACGATTAACATCCTCTTTATGCTCCGAAATGGCGGAAATACTCGGAATGGATAACCATTCATTCAGTTCTGCCAGGTGTTTTTCTCTATTTTGTTCAAAATAAGTCTGTTCTTTCATTAAAAAGGCCTCCTTCATGTTTGCTTTATCTCATTGTAATCCATTTTGTCAGGTTAATAAAACATTGGTTAAAAAAATGATCGGTTACATATCGTTTCATTGACCTGAAGATTGTGCGTATAATACAAGAAAAGGATTTCATCCATATATTCTCAGGGGAGTTGAGGAAGTTTCCATGACAGTCAGACCCGATGCGAGCAGGCAGGTGAGTACCGATGGAACCGACTAGGAGCAATCGAATATTGGGCACGTTCAAACGGTTATCCGGATTAAAGGCAGGAAGACATAAAGGGCGATTTTATCGAAACAGCCTCATGCTTATTTTACTCATTGCCAGTATTCCCGGACTAATCACAGGCATGGTCATGTATCAACAGGTTGTGGGCCGGATGGAGACCGAGTTCAATCAGATGCATCAGAACCAGATTGAGAACCGGGCACGTAATGTGGATGACCAGCTGGCTTATCTGGAGATGAACTTATCCCATTGGGCTTTTGAGCCGAGGTTTGGCAATGCACTGCGAACGCTGGATTTTGTGTATTATTTTAATGAAACACAGGAGATTGTGACTACTTTATATGTATTGCAAGGTTCCCACCCACTGATCAAGTCAGCACAGCTGTATTTGCAGGAACCGAAGCCAATCTTGTTTAATCGGGATTATACCGAGTTGAACGATGAAGCCAAAGTACAAGCATATGATCGATACCTCTCCATGGGTAACCACGTGTACTGGACAGACTGGGTTTCCAGCATCAACAGAGATACCTCACCTTCAATAAACGATAGTCTACTGCATACAGATGCAGGCAATGCACTGGTTCTTGTGCATAAGATCCCGGGGGAGAGCATTAATCCATTTGGTGCACTGATTATTACGTTGGATAATGAGAAAGTCGCCAGTTTATTGAAAACGCTTACCCCATACAACGAAGGGTTAACGTTTCTCATGGATCAGGAAGGAAACACACTGGTTACCGGCAATCCGGGAACGGCGGGAGAGACTTCTGCTTTTGAACAGCAGCTAAAAGAAGAAGTAGCCTTGCATGCGGACAGCCGCTCATTCCTGTTCCGATATGAGGACCAGACCTATTCCGTCTCGTACGGCTCATTGAGTCGAATTGATTCGGACTGGACCTATGTTTCCGCTGCGCCTTTGACATCAGTCACTTCGCCGGTCAAGCTGGTATCCAAAATCATCGTCATTGCGAGTGCGGGCAGTCTAATCCTGGGATTGCTGTTATCCTGGTTTGCTTCACGCCGAATCTATTCGCCTGTAGCGCGGATGCTGCATCTGCTTACGCCTGGCAGAAACGAAACAACACCAACGGATGCCAAACTGGACGAGTTTGAGCTGCTGGAGCAACAGTGGAACGAACTGACCTCCCGCAGTGTTACGGCACATCGCCAATTGCAGGAGCAGCTTCCCCATCTGCGTGACAGTTTTGTCTTACAACTTGTACAGGGGCATCTATATGCTTATAACGAGCAGGATCTCCAGCGGCGGATGCGTAATCTCGGCTTTGAACTGGAGGGCCAGCAGTTTTTGCTGGTGCAGATGTATTTTACGGGATATGAGCAGTTGGAAGGCAGGTTTGGAAGCCGGGACACAGGACTGGTTACTTTTGCAGCAGTGAATATCACTCAGGAAGTTGCGAAAAATTATTTCAGGCAGATCAGTGTCATGAACTTTCATGACTTGTCTTCCGCCATGCTTGTGATCGCTCCTCAGGACGAACCTGTCAAGTCACAAGCGCTGTTATGGGGACAGGAACTGGTGGAAGTCATTGGACGGACGCTCAAAATGAAGGTGACCTTGATGGTCAGCCGCCCAGCGGCTTCACTACAGGAACTGCCCGGACGATTCGTCGAGATGGAACAGGCCGTGGCTTATCGCAGTGTGGAGGAAGGCAGTCAGATTCTGGACTTGGAGGATGAGCAATGTTTCCGCAGAAACGAAGCAGCTTCCTATCCATTGGGGCTGGAACGTGAGCTGATCCAGGCCATCAGGCTGGGCAAGCAAGCCGAAGCGGAACGTGTGCTGGAGCAATTTTTGAGTGAGATTACACAGACGGATAGTACCGAATTCCAGGTGCAACAGATGATGCTTCAATTGCTGGGGAGTGTTCAACACATGATGCTGCAAACGGGAGTAACACCTTATAAGCTGTTTGGCGGTTGCAACATGTATGAGCGATTATCCGGTATTCGTGAAGCCACGCAGATGAGGCAATGGATGGTTAATGAGGTATTCATGCCGTATGTACAAGAGATTGAGGAACGGTCCCAGGAACCGCTGAAGCTGGTGGTGGAACGTACGATGTTGTATATCGATACACATTACCAGAATGATATTTCGCTGGAAAATTGTGCTGATACAGAGCAGATGACACCCTATGCACTGAGCAAGGCATTCAAACAGGTATCTGGCATTAATTTTATTGATTATTTGACTCGTGTGAGAATGGATACGGCGAAGCAATTGCTACGTGAGACAACGATGAAGATTAATGATGTTGCGGCGGCTGTGGGATATCAGCACAGTTATTTTAATCGGATTTTCAAGAAACAGGAGGGAGTTACGCCGAGTCAGTATCGCGATCAATGGTTCGGACAATAACCGTTTGTACGGCTGTCTTTTCTGACCGGAATCCGGGTTTAGCGGATACCGGTTTTTTCTTTTTTACCGTGATACAAAGAAAGATAAACCTGCAAAAATGTACAATTCTCCCTGCTACGACATGTTCAATACCATGTGGAAATGGCGTTATAGCGGGCTTCCTGGCCATCGTGCCAGGGCTATGCAAAAAATGAAGGTTGCCGGAAAAAGATCGGCTGTATAGTCTGAGTATCAGGTTAATTGATAACGCTTACATTATTGAGGGAGGGGAGACATGATGAACGGGAAGACGGACTGGAATACCAACGCCACTGCAACTGCTCAAGCGAATATGGCAACAAGACCATTAAAACAGGAGTCCAATTGGAAAAGGCAGATTAAACGAAACAAATGGTTATATGTGCTTGTGCTTCCCGGCTTTTTGTACTTTGTGATCTTTAAATACTTGCCCATGTGGGGGATCGTCATTGCTTTTCAGGACTATCAGCCTTTCCTGGGTATCCGTGAGAGCAATTGGGTGGGGCTGGAGAATTTTACGAACTTTTTCTCCAATCCGGACTTCTTCCGACTATTACGTAATACGCTGGTCCTTGCCCTGTATGATCTCATCTTCTTTTTCCCGGCACCGATCATTATCGCCTTATTGTTAAATGAAATTCGGGTCGCTTTCTTCAAAAGAACGATTCAAACGCTGGTCTATGTACCCCATTTTGTATCTATGGTTATTATCGCCAGTATCACGTATGTGTTCCTGACCCCGCAAGGCGGCGTGTTATACGATCTGATCGCTTGGATTACGGGCAAGCCCATTGATGTGCTCTCCAGTCCAGGTTCGTTCCGTCCGCTCATTATTGTGCAAATGATGTGGAAAGAGATGGGATGGGGCACAATTATCTTCCTGGCGGCCCTCGCTGGTGTGGACACGGAGCAGTATGAAGCTTCGATTGTAGATGGCGCAGGACGATTACGGCGGATGTGGCATATTACGCTTCCAGCGATTCGTACGACCATAGTCATTTTGCTTATTCTCCGATTGGGGAACTTCCTCGATACCGGATTTGAGCAGATCTATCTGATGACCAACTCCCTCAACCGGGATGTCGCAGATGTGTTTGATACGTATGTGTACACGGTGGGGATTACGCAAGGTGCATTCAGTTACAGTACCGCTGTTGGACTATTCAAGTCTGTGGTGGGGATTATCCTGGTGCTTGGCAGTAATAAACTTGCGAAAAAATTCGGTCACCCCGGAATTTATTAAGGAGGAGCGCCCATGAACAGCCGTCTATACAACAGCCCTGCCGGCAAGGTATTTGATATCTTCAATTACGTCATGCTGGGGATTCTGGGCATATTAACCGTCCTTCCTTTCCTGTATATTATAGGGAATTCTTTCGCAACGGAAGCCGAGATCACCGAACGCAGTTTTTTCCTCATTCCGAAGGTGTTTTCCTTCAGTGCATATGAGTATATTTTCTCCTCGTCCACGATCTTTCGCAGCATTGGTGTTTCCATTTTCATCACGGTGGCAGGTACACTGGTCAATCTGTTCTTCACCCTAACGATGGCTTATCCACTATCCAGAAGTGACTTCTGGGGCCGTAACGTCATGATGAACATGGTGATTTTCTCAATGTTATTCGGCGGTGGCATGATCCCGACGTATCTCGTCATTCGTGGACTGGGACTGCTCGATTCTTACTGGGCCCTTATGCTTCCTGGCGCGATCAGCGCTTTTAACTTAATAGTTGTCAAAAACTTTTTTCAACAAATGCCGCCCGGGCTGGAGGAAGCAGCCCGCATCGACGGCTGTTCGGATCTCGGGGTGCTGTGGCGAATCGTTCTGCCTTTATCGAAGCCGGTCATCGCCACATTTGCCTTGTTTTACGCCGTAGGACACTGGAACAACTTTTTCTCGGCACTGCTGTACATTTCCGACAGTGACAAATGGCCGCTGCAAGTCATGTTGAGACAGATCGTATTACTCTCGCAGGCCAGTGTCGGAGATATGGCTAACATGGACCCCAATTTTGTACAGCCACCAGAGCAGTCGATCAAAATGGCGGTGATCGTTGTGGGTACCATTCCGATTTTGCTGGTGTATCCGTTTTTGCAGAAGCATTTTGCCAAAGGTGTCATGTTAGGTTCAATCAAAGGCTAAAGCCAAGGGGGAGAACGTATGGGACAAAAAACGGGATTCAAAAAAGGTGCACTGCTACTCTCTGCGTCGCTGGTATTGAGTACAATTCTGGGCGCATGCTCCACGGACAAAGCAGGTTCAGGAACCGCTGCGGGTGGAACAGATGAAATTACTATTATGCTTCCGAACTTTGAAGCGGAGAATCCGCCGGAGAACAGCCCGGTCATCCAGAAGCTTGAGGAATTGACCAAGGTGGATGTGAACTTGCAGTGGGTGCCGAGCAGCTCGTACGAAGACAAATTTAACATCACACTGGCTTCGGGAAAGCTGCCTCAGATTATGGTGGTGTTAGGGAAGTCTCCGAGTTTTATCAATGCGGCACGAACTGGAGCATTCTGGGAGCTTGGTCCTTATCTGAAAGATTATCCGAATCTGAGCCAGATGAATGAAATCATCACCAACAATGCGTCAATCGATGGCAAAACCTATGGGATCTACCGGGCACGCGCCCTAGGACGTAATGGGGTCACAATCCGCAAAGATTGGCTGGAGAAGTTGGGGCTGGAAGAGCCGAAGACGATTGACGAATTTTACAATGTATTGAAAGCGTTCACGAAGGATGACCCAGACGGTAACGGCAAGGATGATACGTACGGTCTGGTTGCCAGCAAATTCACGGGCCCGTGGGATAACATGCAGGTATGGTTCGGTGCACCGAACAAATGGGGAGATGATGGCAGCGGAGGCCTGATCCCGGCGCATGAGACACCAGAATATATGGAAGCCCTGAAATTTTTCCGGCAAATCTATAGCGAAGGTCTGGTGAACAAGGACTTTGCCGTGATGGATGCGACCAAACTGCCTGATCCATTTGTAAACGGTCAAGCAGGTGTCATGGTGGATGTGGCAGATAATGCGCAGCGCATGGATCAGAAAATACTGGATAAAGACCCAAATGCGACAGGGCGCGTAGACGTGCTGCAAGCGATGGAAGGTCCAAAGGGATTGCGTGATATGCCAACGTCGGGCTACTCCGGCCTGATTGCCATTTCCAAAAGCAGTGTCAAAACGGAAGAAGACTTGAAGAAGGTACTGAGCTTCCTGGATCAGCTGAATGAACCGGAATTGCAGGCATTGTTGTACAACGGACTGGAAGGTAAGCAATACGAGAAAAAAGAAGACTACATCGTACCGAGCACTGACAAGCTTGCGCTCCGCGACCTGCAGGGCTTAAATCAGATTTTGATGTTTGTGCCGGAAGACAGAACGCTTCGTGTACAACAGACACCTGTCCGTGAAAAGGTTGCACAAGTGCAGAAAGCCAACGAAGAGATTGTCATCGCCAATCCTGGCGAACCGCTGATCTCTGATGTTTATGCTCAGAAAGGACCGCAGCTGGACAATATCATTAATGATGCGCGCATCAAATATATCGTAGGTCAGATTGATGAGAAAGGATTCGAAGATGCTGTTGCCCTGTGGAAGAACAACGGCGGAGACGATTATGTGAAAGAAGTCAATGAACTGTACGCTGCACTGAAGTAGTCTTATAAGCCAAAGCCCGGCAGCCGTGCTTTCAGCGTAACGGGGACAGCTGGGCTTTTTCTTATCGTTATAATGGCTTGATCCGTGAACAAAAATTTCATCCAACTTTCTGGAAATTATGACTTCCTGAATATGGTTTTTGATGTATAATCAAAGCGAAACAAACCTATTTGAACTCAAATGAACGTTATTGGTAAAGTTTAACGACCACTCTTGAACATGCAGGGAGGAAGGCAACATGTGGAACGGGGATGCATTTAAAAATCCCGAGGCGCAGTACAGGGTCCATCCCTTTTGGTTCTGGAACGGGGACATGGAAGAAGAGCAGATTAAGCGGCAGGTGGCTGAGATGGACGCCCAAGGTGTAGGCGGATTCTTCATCTGTCCGCGTCAGGGACTACAGATTCCCTATCTCTCTGAAGCATGGTTCGATAAGGTGCGGGTTGCAGTGCAGGCAGCTGCCGACCATGGCATGCAGGTATGGTTATATGACGAATATCCATATCCAAGCGGGATGGCTGGCGGAGAAGTGACCCTTGATTTCCCTGAAGCGAAGCAGCGACAGCTCGTGCATCATCAACTGGTGGTTCAGGGTGGAGAAGCTGTGGATCTGCAGTTGCCATGGGGACGAGTGTTGGTTGCCAAGGCGACTCCCAAGGATGCACAGGGCAAACGGTTATGGCATGAATCCATTGACTTGCGCAGTAAAATCGGCAATATCCAGACCGATCAAGTCTATCAGGAGACCGGACTCACTTCGTATAATCGTAAGCGGTTTTTCACCTACCGAACAGCTTTCCGTCTATTGTGGGATGTTCCCGCGGGTGATTGGGAGTTGGTTATATTTCAGGAAAAAGAGATCGATGATTTCAAATATTACGGCAACTTCGTTGATCCATGCCACAAGGAAGCGATGAGTCGTTTTATTGAACTGACTCATGAGCGTTATAAGTCAGCGGTTGGAGATCGATTTGAAAGCGTAATCAAAGGCATGTTCTCAGATGAGATCGCACCGCTGGGCCGTATCCCCTGGTCACGACAGCTTCCCCGTTTTTTCAATGAGCGTTGTGGTTATAGTCTGATCGATTCGCTGCCGGCCCTGCTATATGGTGATGTTCCGGACGCGCATCGAATTCGGTATGACTATTACCAGTCGCTGCACCTGCTTCTCCGGGAGTCCTATCACAAACAGGTGCATGATTGGTGTGAGGAAGCAGGAATCCAATATGCGGCTGAAGTGCCTGGCGTACGGATGACGACCCAGTTGTTCAGCCATATGCCAGGGGGGGATTCGGCACATGAGAAAATTGGACGATCCTTATCGTGGATTCTGGAACGATACGGCCAAAAGATGCGTGACAATCCCAAGATGGTCAGTTCGCTTGCCCGGCAGCTGGGACGAAGCCGCAATCTGATTGAATGTTTTCACAGTGTAGGCTGGTCCATGACACTACAGGATGCCAAGTGGATGATTGATCGTATGGCCGCCATGGGCACCAATTTCTATAACTTTCATGCCTTTTTCTATACGATTGGCGGGCTTGCGAAGCATGACGCACCGCCATCTCAATTTTTGCAGAATCCTTATTGGAAGCATTTCCGGCAGTTAGGGGATTACACCGGACGTTTGAGCTATCTCATGAGCACCGGAGCAGCAGACATTCGTATTGCCGTGCTTGACCCAACGACGACATTCTGGAGTCTGATGGGTAATCCGCTGCATGGATTTGAGTATAGCGGCGAAGAGGAAGCAGAACGGGGACAACTGGATCGTCTAACGAAGGACTGGATGAGGATCACGACACATCTGCTTGAAAACAGACGAGACTATGATCACCTTGATCCCGAATTGTTGGCTGAAGCTGACTTAACGGATGGCATCATTCAGATCGGTATAGCGCGTTATGAGGTGTTGATCCTGCCACCGATGCTGAATCTGGAGGCCGCGGCCTGGGAACAGGTGAAGCAATTCGTTCAGCAGGGAGGAACCGTCATTTCTGTTGGGATGCCTCCATATATTGCGATCCAGCCGGAGAGTCCTGAGGGAGATGAAGCTGCCCAGTTCTTTGGTGCGGGCGAGCAGCCGCAAGAGGTGTACTGGGGCCGTAGCGGGTCAACAGATCATGATAACCGTGAAACCATGTGGCATCAGGGTGAGGGGAATGCCTACTTTCTACCCGCAGGAACGGGGCAAGGAGATGACTTTTCGCTGGAGCTAATCTCTCTCCTGCTCGATCAGTTATTGCCGGAACCCATCTGCTGGATCATGGAGGAAGAGAGTGCATCCCTGCTGATGCACACCCGTCAATTGTCCGATGGGGAGCATATGGTTTTTTTGACCAATCAGGAGGGGCAGGACCTGAAAGGCCAATTAAAGCTGGTCGCCAGACAGCTGTGGGATGGAACGGAGCTCATAGAGAACACTTGTCTCGTGGCAGAACGACTCGATCTGGAGACAGGGCAGCTTCAGGCATTACCGTATACGAGCAGTGGCGGGGAATGGTGCATTTCACTAACGTTGGCGCCTTATGAAGCACATGCTGTACGCCTTACTTTACAAGCTGCGAAGGAAGAAGCAATACCAACGAAGATGGATGTTGCAGACATGACGGAATCGACGTTCAGAGCGGATGTTTCGGCAGGGGCGAATCAAGCCTGTAAGATCAGAGTTCCTTCGGAAGGGCCATGGCGACTGGAAACGGTGCAGTCTAACATTTTGCGAATGGGACAATTCCACCTTCAGGCTTCCAATGCTAATGGAGTGATTCTGGAGAGTCAGCATGTAGCTGTAAAACCGTTTATTGATCAGGCGGCAGAATTATCGGAGCAGCAGCATCTGCCAGTCCAGTTTAATCAGGTATTTGGCACACCCAAGAAAGCATCCGTAGCCTATCCCATCGAATGCCGATATACGACCACATTTGAGCTGAGAACGGCATTGCCTGCATGCCTTCTATTCATGGACAGAGCGGCGATCTCAGGCATTTGGTCGATGGAGATTAATGGGCATTTGCTTGAAAAAGAACAATTCGATCCAATCGAAATAACCGACCACAATAACATCGCTTGTGATATCACGGAGCTGCTGCACAGCGGTCTCAACGAAATGACGGTGATTGTGCAGGTGACGAAAGATGAGGATGGCATCGTGGATCCTTTGTATCTACAGGGAAGATTCGGTGTGGAATTCCATCATGAAGGCATGGTTTCGCTTGTGCGAGAGTCGGATACGGCCCTTCGTATCGTGCCTGAACCTCAACCTCTGTATCCCCATTATGCCGGGGAAATGAGTTATAAACGCACGTTCTGGCTGGATGAACCAGAGGAAGGTGTTGCCTCGTTTGAACTGGAATTTGGCGATTGGCGTGTGCAGGATGTGGTGGAAGTGCGGGTAAACGGACATAGCTTGGGTGTAAGATGCTGGTCTCCGTATCGCTGGAAGGGAGAGGCCTCCTGGTTGCGTCCGGGAGACAACGACATTGAAGTGCGGATTACCAACACATTGATCGGCCTGCTGGAAGGTACGTATTTTGATTCGGAACATCATCGATTACAGGATGCAGGTCATGTACCTATTGAAGAATTCAGATGAAGGAGTGGAAGTATGAATACAGCTCAATCTGACCAACAAAGACTGGACCCGGTCTGGGTCGCAGATCAGGGTGACGGTACATACCGCAATCCGATTCTGCATGCGGATTATTCGGACCCGGATGTGATTCGTGTAGGAGATGACTTCTATATGACGGCCTCCAGTTTCTCGCATACACCGGGCCTACCTATTCTACATTCGAAGGATCTGGTGAATTGGAAACTTGTCCGATATGCCATAGAACGGCTTGATCTGCCAGGATACGATGTACCTCTTCATGGCAAAGGCGTATGGGCACCCAGCATCCGGTATCATGACGGGAAGTACTGGATTTTCTTCAGCACACCGGATGAGGGCATCTTCATGACCACGGCGGATCACCCAGAAGGCGAGTGGTCGCCGCTGCATCTGGTTCATGAAGTCAAGGGCTGGATCGACCCTTGTCCTTTATGGGATCAGGACGGGCGAGCATACCTTGTACATGCTTTTGCCCATAGTCGCAGTGGAATCAAGAGCAAAATCCAAGTGTGCCGGATGGCTACGGATGGAAGGGAGCTTCTGGACGAAGGCATGATCGTCTTTGATGGGACCGAACATCATCCGACCATTGAAGGGCCCAAGTTCTACAAGCGCGATGGGTATTATTATATCTTTGCTCCGGCTGGTGGTGTGAAGCCGGGGTGGCAGACGGTTTTGCGTTCCCAACAGGTATTTGGGCCATATGAGGACCGAGTTGTGATGCATCAGGGATCTTCCTCTGTGAATGGGCCTCATCAGGGAGGATATGTGGAGCTGGAATCGGATCAGTCCTGGTTTATTCATTTTCAGGATCGGGATGCCTATGGCCGCATTGTTCATTTACAGCCGATGACGTGGACGGAAGACGGCTGGCCTGTCATTGGAATTGACCGTGAAGGAAATGGAACGGGTGAACCTGTTGATGTGCACATCAAACCAGATGTAGGAACCTCCTATCCGATCACTGTACCTGAGGTATCCGATAATTTTCAGGCTGATCGTCTGGGGCTGCAGTGGCAATGGCAGGCGAACTCCCGTCCTGAATGGGCTGAGGCAGGTACAGAAAGAGGGATCGTATTGCCTGCTCATCCATACCCGGAGGGCGTTCAGTCTTTGTTTGGTACACCTCATCTTCTCTTGCAGAAGCTGCCCGCATCTGAATTTGAAGCGACAACCCGGCTCACGTTCCTGCCTGAACAGGAAGGGGATCAGTCAGGTCTCATCATGTTTGGTGATTCGTATGCAAGCCTGTGCCTGTTACAGACAGAAGACGGAACCATTCGGTTATCGCTGATTCGCGGAGCCAAACGCGAAGACAGCCATCTGCATGCCGAAGAATGGGAGGAAACGGGACTGGACTGGGAGGGCCAGGGTTCGCAGGCAACCGGCTGGACCATTCATCTTCGGCTTACCCTGACAGAACCTGCTTTGTGCCAGTTTAGCTGGAGTGAGGACGGAGCGGAGTTTCAGACGATGGGTACACCGTTTAGCGCAACAACAGCCCTCTGGGTTGGAGCGAAGATGGGTATCTATGCTGTAAACACACGGTTTGCGAATCGTGGAGGTCAGGGTGTTTTTCGCTATTTTAATGTGAAGGAAATTCAGAAATAGGGCCAGGAAAAGAAGCAGGAGGAGGAGCAAGATGGGACATCGTATTCAGTTTGACCGCTATCCAGGTGGTGTGATGAAAGCGTTAACGCTCAGCTATGACGATGGAGTGGTGCATGATCGCAGACTGGTGGATATCTGTAATCGGTATGGACTGCGGGGAACATTTAATCTGAATTCCGGTACCCTGGGCAATCCAGGCCGCATCGAGCCGGGGGAAGTCGCGGAACTGTACGCCGGACATGAAGTAGCTGTTCACACTGTTACTCATCCTACACTGCCTTATGTTCCGAATGAATTGCTGACCGAAGAGATTATTGAGGACCGAAAAGCGCTGGAGAAGCTTGTCGGTTATCCCGTACGAGGTATGGCTTATCCCAATGGAGGGTACGACCGTGCTTTAAGTACGAAGCTGGAGTGGCTTGGCATCGATTATGCTCGTACTGTTGAATCTCATGGCAGATACACATTGCCAGATCGGCCCCTTGAATGGCATCCGACCTGTCATCATAACCATGATCTGGCGGCTCATGCCGAACGTTTTATCCAACATTCCAAAACAGGTACACCACTATTGCTCTATGTCTGGGGTCACAGTTATGAGTTCAATGACAATGACAACTGGGAGATTATCGAACAGTTCGGTGAGCAGATTGGCGGCAGGAACGACATCTGGTACGCGACGAACATCGAAGTGATCGCCTATTGGAAAGCGGTGCAACGAATGGAGTGTTCAGCCGATCGATCCATCATCCATAATCCGTCTGCCATCCCGGTTTGGTTCTCGGCAGATCAGCAGGTTGTTGAAGTGCAGGGCGGAGAGACATTGCGGCTAAGCGAACGAATCAAGGTATAAGGAAGGGAGCTGACGATCATTCGTTATTTTCATGAGAACGAGGCGATTGCAGGCAAGGTGTACGATTCAATTCCGGATATATTGACTACGGTGGCTCAGCGTTATATTGGTGATCATCCGAAACATTCCTTTTTGTTCAGAGCTTATCATCAGGGAGGTTTTCGCAGGCTAGGGGACTATCGCTATGACCTGAATCTGAATGAGAAATGCGTAGAGGCGCATGCAGGGCAGTACGTGTATGTATGGGGCAAGTTATGGGGCGAGCAGAATGCAACGTTAAATACAGGCCTGAACTGTTATAGTCCGGTGACGATCTATGTGAACGGCGAAGAGGTATTCAAGTCCGAGTTGTTGCAGGAATTATTTCCTGAGCGAAGAACCCAGATTCCGATTTCCGTTAACTATGGCTGGAATGATGTGTTGCTGTGTTTTGTCAAAACAGAAGTGGGATTCGGCGGTATTTACGGAACAGCCTCTTTCAAAAATTTCCCGCTGCATTTCCTCACTCCTGGGGCAGATCGTCAAGGACAGGAGGGCTGGTTATATTCGGAACCCGTCGATGAACCTGTATTATCTCTTCCTCGTGACGGCATGACGGAAGAAGAAACGGGCCTTTCCTGGTATCCGCGCAGGGGTTGGACAGACGAGGAGCGGAGCATGGGTTCTTTTGCCCGAATCTTTGGTCCAGAACAGCCCGCTGTGGCCTACGCATGGTCCAAACTGGATGTAACCTTGCCCGGATCAACGCCAGTTATTTTAAAAGGCCGTCATGATGGTGCTTTGACCTTGTATGTGGATGGCACGGAAATATACTCTGCTGGAAGTAGCGGTAACTTTCACGTTGAACTCCCGCGACGTTACGGTTCCTCGGATTTGGTCGCAAAAGGTGAAATTCAAGCACTTGGTGGCTCCTGGGGATTCACTTTGGAAGATGCCGAGCGTTCGGGTTCCACAGGCTGGAGATTAAAACCTCCTCATCCGGTGGCGGGATGCTCTGACCCCTGGCTGTATACAGGTGTGTTTGCTCCCGGTGCTGAACCATCCCACGCCGACATCGTGCGAACAGATACCGTATTTGATGATGGCGCACAAGGTGTGTATTGGCGAGTAGATCTTCCCGATACGCATGTTCGTCCCTATCTGGAGAACACACATTACGGAAAGTGGAATTATCCGCTAGGCGTCACCCTGCTTGGACTTTTCCAAACGGGACAGGAATTGGGACGTGATGATTACATTCAGTATGTGCGGCAACATATTGAACTGAGCACTTCATTTGACCGCTATGGTCTGTGGGATCGGGAAGGGTACGGTGCGGCAGGAATCAATAATCAGCTGTCTGCGATAGACAGTCTGGATGATTGCGGTTCGTTTGGATCTACACTGCTTGCTGCGATGGAGTTTGGCGATATTCGTGGGGGAAGAGATACTGCGGATCGGATTGCAGGTTACATTACGGATGAGCAGGAACGTCTGGAGGATGGTGCCTTTTACCGGGTTCGGGGCAGTGGAGAGATGCGTCAGGAGACGATGTGGTGTGATGACTTATACATGAGTACACCTTTTCT
The DNA here is from genome assembly GCF_037144955.1 of Paenibacillus sp. USHLN196. Lineage (NCBI taxonomy): Bacteria > Bacillati > Bacillota > Bacilli > Caryophanales > Paenibacillaceae > Paenibacillus > Paenibacillus sp. USHLN196. The sequence continues at coordinate 43,741 of NZ_JBBCYH010000017.1, forward strand.
GATGCGTTATGGTCAGTTGACAGGTGATGCGACGTATTGGGATGATGCGGTCAATCAGTTCCTGATGTTCCGTAAATACCTCTACCTTCCCGAACAACAGATCATGTCCCATGTGTATGATTTTGTGCGTGGTCGGGCGACAGGTATTCCATGGGGACGGGGTAACGGCTGGGTGCTATTCTCCTTAACCGAACTGTTGTCCATTCTGCCGCACGATCATGGGAAACGGCCGGAACTGTTATGTTTCTATCGTGATTTAAGTCAAGGTTATCTGGCGCTGCAAGGGGAAAATGGACTATGGCATCAGGTGTTAAACCGCTCGGATTCGTATGAAGAGACCTCCTGTACATCGATGTTCATCTACGCCTATGCCCGTGGAATTCGGGAAGGGTGGCTAGAACAACCGGAGCCTTATCTGGAGGCCGTACGCAAAGGATGGGAAGGCATGACTCGCTTGTCGATTGACTATAAAGGTAATATATACGGGGTATGTCGGGGTTCGGGGTACTCGTTTACCGCCTTGTATTATCGCGATGATCTGGGATGGAATCTGAACGATACCCATGGAATCGGCATTGTGCTCTTGGCTGGCATTGAAGCGCATAAGATGAATCAGCAGCTCTCCAAGGTGTCTATCGATTCTTCGGTAACGGCTGCGCAGCGCTAGTGCTTGACATAACTGAACGGATATTTGCGGATAGCCTTCAATAGGTAGATACGAGCTGAAAAAAGCGGCAAAGCCCCAAGGCTTGCCGCTTTTAGTTGATTCCAGTTTCGAATCCGATCTGCAAGATAGCAATAACATACACGTACCTTCACCCTATAATGTGAATAACTCCGTCGTTAATACCGATCAAAATAATTCCAGCTGCTCTGGTCCTTCTTCCTGCTCAGGCTCAGAACGGTCAGGAAAAGGCTTCACCGGCAGGTCCAGCAGGTCCATCATCATCTGGGCATTCGCTGCTGCATCGCCACCGGAGTTGTTATTAAAAATAACATAGACATCCTTGCTCTGCTCCTGCAACTGCTCCAGATACCCTTTCCACTCCAACAGCTCTTCCTTGTTGTAACGGTACAGGTAACGGGTCTCGCGCCAATTAGGCGCACCATTCTGATGCCAGCCGGACACATTGCGTCCGTGCATACGCACCAGCGTCATCTCGGAATCCGTCGCCTGTGGCACGATGGGGATAGAACCTAGACCTGCCTGAGGTTCGTCACAGACGCTGTGAATCCAGCCTTGCTCTTTCAGGAACGAAAGCGTCCGCTCGCGCATGTCACCTTCATACCAGCTACGATGACGGAATTCGAGGGCACACGGAATACCTTCCATTCTCAGTTTCACTTCACGAAGCTCTTTCACGTTGTCTTTATTGCACTCAAACCAAGGTGGATATTGAAACAAGGCTGCCTGCATCTTGCCAGCTTCAATGACAGGCTCCAGTGATTCCCGAAAAGCCTTATACATCTCCGACGTGCTGGTGAAATATGGTTTGCCTCGCAGATGTCCGGTCATTCCCTGATAGGCTTTGATGATAAAAGCAAAGGATTCGGGCGTCTCTGCAGCCCACCGTGCCATTCGATCCCGCGGTTGAACGGCGTAGAAGGAACTATCCACCTCCACAGTGGAGAAGTATTGACCGTATAGACTGAGCTTGTCTTTGGCTTTGGTACGGTTTGGATAGAGATCTTCCTGATCCCCCCATCCGGTAAGTCCGATGCGAATCATAAGAACACCTCCTGTTGCTTATACTTAACCGATTCGCAGGGGTATGCGTATGTTAAACATTATATCGTGTGCATTTTGGCTCTTCAATGCGGATGATATGTGGGATTTTTTGAGTTTGCAGAATAAAGACGTTACAATAACTTAAAAGCTTATGGGAAATGATCAGGCCTTTACAACAGCCGTATGACCGACAGAGGGCCAGTGACCAAGTGGAGGGCGAGAATGGATGACGGAATGGTATGAAAAGAGTTTTGGAGAAGATTATCTGCTCGTATACAAGCACCGGGATGTACAGGGTGCCTATCAGGAAGTACATAAAATGATCAAGTGGTTGAAGCTTGAGCCCAATGCTGAAGTATTGGATCTATGCTGCGGTATGGGACGGCACTCATTGGCACTTGCGGACGCAGGATTGCGAGTGACCGGAGTCGATCTTTCCGATGTGCTTTTGCGTGAAGCTCGCCTAATGGATGACGAACACCGAGTAACGTGGTGCCATGCAGACATGCGTGAACTCCCCCTGAAAGGCGGCTTCGACGCCGTAGTCAATCTGTTCACATCGTTTGGTTATTTCCTTGAGGACGGAGAACAACTGAAAGTATTACGTGCCATTCATCGCATGCTTCGGCCGGGTGGCAGCTACATTATTGATTTTATGAATACAGCTTATGTGACTCGTCATCTGGTTCCGCACTCTGTTCGAGAGGATGAAGGGCAGCGGATTGAGGAGTTTCGCAAGATTGAGGAAGGATTTGTGCAAAAGGAAATTCGCATTACGGATACCGCATCCGGACATGAACCGCGGGTATATCAGGAACGTGTGAAGCTGTATACAAAGGATCAACTGAGTGAGCTGTTAAGTGAAGCTGGACTTCAGGTAGATCAGGTTCATGGCGGCTATGATGAAGAGAAGTATGACGAGCAGGCTTCTCCGCGTATGATTTTTGTGGGTCATCGTCCTGTGGAGTGAACAGACGTCTGGAAGGGGAAAACGTATGAAGCGAACAGAAGAGATGTCCATGACAGAGGGCATACATCGGGTCAAGATTACCATGTCTTTTCCTTTGCGCTGGGTGAACAGTTATGTGTTGTCTGAACCGGATGGAACGATCACTATCATAGATCCGGGACCGCGTAATTCGGAGACGGAACAGGAGTGGCATGAAGCGCTGGCAGATCTCGGCCTGACCTTTAGCGATATTCATCAAATTGTGCTGACCCACCATCACCCCGACCACCTTGGGTTGTCTGGATGGATGCAACAGATGACGGGTGCACCCGTTCGAATGTCCACACGTTCTCGCCAAGAGGCCGATTATATGTGGGGACCTGATTCACGCATCAATACAATCTTACCTGATTATTATGGTCGTCACGGTATGCCGGAAGACAAGACCGAGCAGATACATGAACATATGAAGGCATTTACTTCGCAGATCACACCACTTCCGAATGTGACTCCCATTGAAGACGGTGAGTGGCTCGATATGGGCGGGAAACGTTGGGTTGCTGTGGAGACGGGTGGACATGCCCCAGGCCATTTATCCTTTTATGCGCCGGAGTCGATGGAGATTCTGTGCGGAGATGCCGTATTGCCACAGATTTCACCGAATATCAGTCTGCAACCGGGCAGTGACCCTCAGCCTTTATTTTCGTATATGGAAGGATTGCATCGTCTCGGGGCTCTGAATGTCAAGCAGGCGTACCCGGGACATCGAAATCCATTTGCCCAGTTCAGCGAACGCACAGCTGATTTGCTTGCCCATCACGAGGAGCGCCTTCAGAAGATGTCCGAGCGAATTCAGGAGTCACCGGCGAATGCGTATGACATTTGTGTATATATGTTTGGCAATCGGCTCGGTACCCATCAACTGCGGTTTGCCATGAGTGAGACGTTGGCCCATTTGCAGGAGTTAATTCGACGGGAAGTGGCGAAGCAAGAGCAGCAACCGGATGGCACGTTCTATTTTAAAATCTAAACGGAATGATGATATCGATATGAAATGATAATGCGATCTTATATAGAGGCTCGGAACAGTAAATGCAACTGTTCTGGGTCTTTTTTAGTTTGACACGACTCCAACGATAAAGCTTTAGCCTCTCTTAACGGTTCATTCATCTATTTTTAAGCCAGCGCGCCTATGATACGTCTATGAACTTCGCTAGGACGTGTCTTGAGACACACCCTAAAGAAAGCAGGGAAGAGCGATGACCAGAAGAAAACGGAATCAATGGAGAAAATGGCAAGCTTCAGCGGCAGCAACGTTGACTGTGGCTGCACTCTTTCAATATGTAAGAACTTCGGATGCCTTTGATGTGGCCTATGCAGCAGCGAATGGCACAGATACAAGCGTTACTGCTTCATGCCAAGTTGATACACGTGATGATGTGATGGATGAATGGATCAGCAGTACAACGGACAACAACAATAATGATCGTCAAGATAATGGAACATCCGATAGCACACAAGCCGCTGGATCGAATCAGAGCATGAGTAACAAGGGAAGTTATACAGATGCTCAGCGTTTCGGGCAAAATAACCAGGATACAGACTCCGGATACAGCAGTGGCAACTATCAGTCACGCACGGGTGCATCATGAGCCGCACGGAGCAGGTTGCTCGTCCGCTCAAATTTCAATTCCGTGCAATGAACACGGATGTTGAAGTGCAATTGTCCGCTGGGCGGGAAGAAGCTGAACATGCAGCAACCTTGGTGAAGAATTGGTTTCAGACGCAGGAGCAACGATTCAGCCGATTTGTGGCAGAGAGTGAATTGAATCGTCTGAATGGTTCGACCGGATGGATGCCCATCTCTGCTGCGATGGATGAGGTTTTGAGTCTGGCGTACGGTTATATTGGACTGACCGAAGGGATTTTTCAACCGGGAATCTCGCAGGCCCTTCAGGCTTCGGGATACGATCTGTCCTTCGAAAAGGTGCAACAACGACAACCGCAACGTCCATTACTTGAACGCATATTGCGAACGAAAACACCTGAATCATCAGCGATGATGGAAGATCGATATGACCACAGCCGTCCGAGTTGGATTCAGCGGGAAGGTAGCCGGATGGTTCATCTGGACCCTGGAGCTGAGCTGGACCTGGGAGGCATTGTTAAGGGATGGGCAGTGGAGCGCATCGCAGACTGGTTGCAGCGAACATTGCATATTCCGGCGGGTTTGATTAACGCGGGTGGAGATATCCAAGTATGGGGCACATCAGACCATCCTCAGTGGACCTTGCAAGTAGCAGATCCTTTGCAGGATCAGGAGAATGTGTCAGGTGCGGTTCGCTTACAGCGAGGAGCTGTTGCAACTTCAGGTATTTCCCGCAGACAATGGCAGAATACGGATGGAAGCCTTGCACATCACCTTATTGACCCACGAACGATGGAGCCGGCAGATACGGATGTATTACAGTGTACCGTTATGGGACAGCATGCTTCGCAATGCGAGATCATTGCCAAGACGGTCTGCATTTTGGGGAGTGCCGAAGCGGTGGGCTGGTTAAACCGACATTACGATCGGCATGACGTCCTGTGGATGACACGGGATGGGATTATTTATTTTAGAGGGAATACGGATACGCTCGCTGAGCACTGGCTCGGTTTTGATCCGGATCATCGCTTCAGTCTGATCTAAACAAGGACAAGTCTAACAGATGTGGGGGAGCCGGTTATGTCACAATGGATTGTAGATTACCTGCCGACGTGGAATATCATTCGAATTAGTGGGATTGCTGCTTATATGCTGCTCTTTGCCGGTGTGTTTCTGGGCATTGCTCAAGGGATGCCTATCGCTAAAGGCAAACCGAAAGCAGCCATGTTCAAATGGCATACCCGAACGACTTGGCTCGCCTTCGGACTTGGACTTGTGCATGCGTTGACTTTATATATTGATCACTACAGCCCGTTTACCTGGGGAGAACTTCTAATTCCTTTTACCGCCTCCATGCATCCGATCGGCAGTGGTCTGGGAACGTTAGCCTTCTATGGATTAGTGATCGTCCTGTTATCCAGTGACCTGAGGAACAAGCTGGGCCGCAAATGGTGGTTCATGTTCCACATGCTGTCCTACCCGGTGTTCATTGGTCTGCTGGTTCATGGCATGGTGACGGGAACAGATTCTGGCAATATCATCATGCGGATGATGTATGTATTCACTGGACTCAGCATCTTCGGCATCACTGTGCTGCGTGGCATGATGCGAGAGCGCAAAGGCCCGGAAATCACGATTGGACCAAAATGGACACCATCTGAGCCAGCTGCCGAAAAGAAGTGGGTTGAAGGTTATGGTTTGGCGGGAACGGTACGACCTAAACATCTGAAATAATAACATGTGGATTATCCAATGTGTATCGTTACACATACAAAAAAAAGCGGCCATCAGGCCGCTTCTTTCATGAAAAGTTATTTCATCGAACAGTCATTTCACCAAGCATCCACGCACATGTCCAATGTCCCGCAATGACTACAGATATGAAACGAGTTACGCGTTATACAGCATCATCGCTGACAGGTTTTTCTCCCAGTGCTTCTTCAAGCTCGGATTGTTTGCGATGGGCGATACGACTACTCGCTGCCGATGCAATCGCACCGACAATATCATCTAGGAACGTGTGGACAGGCCCCAGACTCTTGTCGTTCAGTCGTTCAAGCACCCCTGGCTTCAGCTTGTCCACATAACCATAATTCGTAAATCCAATGCTGCCATATACATTGACGATGGAGAAAGCCAAAATCTCATCCACACCATATAGTCCTTCATCGTTCTCAATCATCTCCTGCAAAGGAGATATGAGTTGACCCTGTTCTGCCAGAATATCGAGCTGAATACCGGTCAGGACAGCGTTCTGTACCTCGCGTTTACGGAGAACCTTCTCCACATTTTCAATACATTCTTCCATCGTAAGATCAGGGTAGTACTTTTTCTGCAATAACATAACCAGCTCTGCGATCTCAGGGATCGTGACGCCCCGTTTATGCAGCCATTCTCGTGTTGCCTCCGCGACCTTGCCGCTATTCAGGCTGTAAGGGATTTTTTCTTGCTCAGGATGTTCCATGGGCGATTCCTCCTCTGAAGTTAGCAATGTCCCTACTCTTGCTTCCTAATACGTATTAACCTGTTTTACGTTTCTTTAAGATAATAGAATTTATACGTTTTCAACGAAGTTGAACAATTGGATTATCGCAAGAAAAATTTCAGCTGAACACGGTCTGTCTTCTGTGAAAGTGCATCGATAGATGTTTTTCTTATGATCTTTTAGTTATTTTTTGGACAAAGGCTCGTATACATGGTAGTACAAACTGTAAAAATGAATGAGGGGGAACGTGATCATGAGAAAGATCCATTCTTTGCGTACGGTATCGGCAGCAGCGCTGCTGAGTATTCCTATGGTATTGTCAGGCTGCGGCATGTTTGGAGCACAGTCTTCCGAAGCTGTTGATCCACCACCGCCTATCCAGGAAGCAGCCATGATTCAGGCAGCCGAAGGGAATGGTGCACTCGCAACGCTCCCATTAACGACGGTATATCTGCAAGACCAGCAGGGGCTGCTCGCTCCGGTTTCCCTGACACTTCCTTCTGGAACAGATGCCAGCAGTCCGAAGACAGCACTGGATACACTTGTTACAGGTGGGGCTTATGCAGGCATGTTGCCTGAAGGATTTCAGGGCGTTCTCCCACAGGGAACGGTTGTTCAGAATGTAACGATTCATGCGGATGACAAGCTGGCGGTCGTGGAGTTCTCGGGTAATTTTGCCAAGTATGATGCGAAGGAAGAACGGAAAATGCTAGAAGCTGTCACGTGGACATTAACGGGAACACCTGATGTGGAGAATGTGCAGATCTGGGTGGATGGCAAAAAGTTAACGCAAATGCCGGTGAACAGCACGCCGTTGCCTGAACCACTGAATCGGGCTGTGGGAATCAATCTGGATCTGGGTGATGCGTTTGTGACCAACAGCAGTCCGGTAACGGTCTATTTCTCCGCTGCTTCGCCAGCAGGCATCCAATATTATGTTCCGGTTACACGTCTGGTCACACCTGGTGAGGATCGGGTGCAGGCGGCATTGAACGAGCTGATCAAGGGACCTGACAAAGGCGGGGAATTGGAAGAGGTCATGACAGGCGGAACAGAGTTGCAATCGGTCAAAACGGCTGAGGATGGCACGGTAACGGTTGCGCTGAAAGACGATATGTTTGCCGAAGGGGATATCGTGCCAAGTGAGCTATTACAGTCCGTCGTATTAACTACAGCAGAGAATACAGCCAGCAAGGATGCCAAAGTACAGATCGAATGGAACGGCCAAAAAACGGTCATGGGTGACGACAACAGGGATTACAGTGCGCCGGTTTCCAAGCCTGAATATATCAACGAAATTCCGATTTAATGAGCAAGGAATGCTTAAGGATGCTTTTAACCGAACTCTTTGGTAAAATATAAGGGATTAGTAAAAATACGTGTTCAAAAAGATCGGTTTTCAGTACCGAGAAGATGGGATGAAGCTAGAAATGGAGTAGCGGAGCGTAGGCAAACTACGTGAGCAACGGACATTTCGGCTGAATTCCATATTCGATGCTGATGATGCCTTAAGGCATTTTTCGTAATCAAAAGCGAGCTTTTTGAACAATCTCTAAAAGTGTGAATAAGTTCAACATTACAGGATGCTTAAGTCGTAGGAGGCAGAAAAAATGAGATCAAACGGACGAACCAGCGAACAGCTGCGCCCGCTGAATTTAACAGTAAACACGAATAAATACGCCGAGGGCTCTGTACTGATTGAAGTTGGAGATACAAAGGTGATCTGTACAGCTACAGTAGAAGAACGTGTTCCTCCCTTTATGAAAGGGCAGGGTAAAGGCTGGGTAACAGCTGAATATTCCATGTTGCCACGTGCAACACATACCCGGAACCAACGTGAAGCCAATCGCGGCAAATTAACTGGACGCACCATGGAAATCCAGCGTCTGATTGGTCGGGCACTGCGCTCGGTAGTTAATCTGCAGGCTCTTGGTGAGCGTACCATTACCCTGGACTGTGATGTCATTCAAGCCGACGGAGGTACACGCACAACGTCCATTACCGGTGCGTTTGTAGCGTTGGCGCTTGCTGTGAACAAGATCTCCCAACAGCACAAACTGCAAGTGTTCCCGATTACGGATTTCATTGCAGCGGTAAGTGTGGGTGTTGTGGGTGAACAGCCTGTACTGGATCTGAACTATGATGAAGATTCCAAAGCCAAGGTAGATATGAACCTGGTGATGACAGGCGGCGGTAAATACGTCGAGCTTCAGGGAACAGGCGAGGAAGCACCATTTGATCGCCGTGAGCTGAACGCAATGTTGGAACTGGGCGAGCAGGGAATTCTGGAAATGATCGAGCGTCAAAAAGAAGTGCTTGGACCGATTGCGCTCAAGATCGGCGCACGTGGATTAGGGGAAGCCTAAGATGAGTTTGGACAGCCCAATTCTCATTGTCGCCACCCGCAATGCGGGTAAAGTCCGTGAATTCGCTCATGCTTTCGCACCGCTTGGCAAAGAGGTTAAGAGCATGTTTGATTATCCGGAGCTGCCGGATGTGGTAGAAGATGGCGTAACTTTTGCGGAGAATGCCTGGAAGAAAGCCAAGGCGGTTGGTGATGCGCTTGGATTGCCTGTTCTGGCAGACGATTCAGGACTTTGCGTAGACCTGTTGGATGGTGAGCCAGGGGTATATTCAGCGAGATATGCAGGCGAAGGAGCAACGGATGCACAGAATAATGCGAAGTTGCTGGAGACACTGGAATCGTTGAAATCTGGTGAGGACACCGAGCAGCCGCTATTGAGTCCCGCTCGTTTTGTCTGTGCGCTGGTCCTGTACGATCCGACAACAGGTGATAAGTATGAAGCAGAAGGCACTGCGGAAGGCTGGATCACGGCTGAAGCTGCAGGTGCTGGCGGATTTGGATATGACCCACTCTTCTATGTACCTGAATACGAGATGACGATGGCAGAGTTGACACTGGAGCAAAAGCAGGCGATTAGTCACCGTGGTCATGCGCTGAGAGCGCTCGTATCGAGACTTGAAGGCTGAGACTAAACGAAACATCTTGATTTAACTTCATGATATGTGAACATCAAAGCGTTAATGGAAGGACAGAAGCATTCCGATGGGGATGGTTCACCCGCCATTAACGCTTTTTGTATGAAATGAAGTGTTTGATTGGGTTTGGCGAAGGTCCATCCATATACCTAATTGAATATAGCTATTTCTGCGACTATATATCAGAACGTATGTTCCTGTACCTACATGAGAAATGGTTTACATTGCACGATTGGGAATCTATTTGGGACTGGAGTTGGAAGAAGTTGCAAGCCTTGTGTGGTATGGGGTAACATTCAAATTAACGAATCATATATGAACCTTAAACGGAGGGAATTGCTCATGCAAGAAGTGAAGCTGGTTGTATCCTACGATGATTATGAGGACGGCATTCGTATGGAAAAATTAATTAAGGAACTGGCGGCTAAACCGGAGGCCAGCTCACTGGAAAGTCTGGTCATCGGAGATTGGGGACAGGCTTATGAAAATTCGCCTGATGAGTTCATGGGTACGCTCGTCGAGTCGGCTCCAAGCTTTCCGTCATTGAAGAAACTGTTCATTGGAGATATGGGATTCGAAGAGTGTGAAGTATCGTGGATTATCCAGACGAATCTCACACCGCTGCTGGGTGCCTTTCCAGAATTAAAATCATTCTCTGTAATGGGCAGTAGTGGCCTCAGTCTGGAACCACTCCAGCATGCCAAGCTTGAAGAATTGATTATTATTTGTGGTGGGCTGCCGAAAGACGTGTTATCTTCAATCACCCGTGCCAAGTTGCCTGAATTGCGTAAACTGGAATTATATCTGGGCGTCGATAATTATGGTTTCGATGGTTCACTTGAAGATGTGCTTCCCCTTCTGGAACAAGGATTATTTCCAAAGCTCGTTTACTTGGGGCTGAAAGATAGTGAAATTCAGGATGAGATTGCGAAAGCAGCAGCTGAGGCGCCTATTCTGGACCAACTTGAAGTACTCGATTTGTCACAGGGCACGTTGTCTGATGAAGGGGCTGAAGCCCTGTTTGCCAGTGACAAGATCAAGAAACTGAAACACCTCGATCTAAGTTACCACTACATGACCAATGAAATGATCAGTCGCTGGAAAAGCTCTGGTATATCCGTAGATGTTAGTGACCAGCAACAGAGCGATGAGGATGACTGGCGCTACCCGTCGTTAACGGAATAGTTGATGTGCATAATCCAACGGAAGATCAGCCCTTATTGTTGATTGGAAACCCAACTAATCGCCGAACCCAAGAGTTGCAAGAGGCTCGAAATAGATTAGGTTTGAAACCTGCGGTTGTACTGCCATATGCTCAATTGCTCCAGAACTGGAGACACGGCGGAACGATCGCTGATACAGTTGATTCGAGTCTGCCTGTACCCCTGATTCGGATTGATGCTCCTGGTGAGGATTGGGAAGTAGAGCGTGAATTGCTATTCCTTGGAGCTATGAACGATACGCCACCTATATTGGATGGAATGGGTGCAGAAGCATACTCCACAGAACAGGTACTTGCATTGGAACAGGAGTGGGGAAGAATCTACGCTCCTGCCCAGTGGTTCCGTGGCTGGAAAGCATGTCTGGATCGAATGGGCCGTGAGGCTCGTGAAGTATGGCCTGAAGTCCGATTCATGAATGATCCTGGTGACATCCAACTGATGTTTGACAAGAGAGCATGTCAGCAGCATCTATCTTCTCATGGGGTTCAGGTACCTCCTACGCTCCAGTCTTCACAGCCGATCCGAAGTTACACCGACTTGCGTACAGCTATGCAATATGTCGGTATGAATCGTGTATTTGTAAAGCTCGCAAGTGGCTCCGGAGCCTCAGGCGTTGTGGCGTACCAAGTTAATCCGCGTACGGGTGACGAAATCGCTGTAACGACGATGGGAATGGAACAGGCACAAGGCAAGACGATTTTCTTCAATGAGGGACGTTTACGCAAGTATACCCGCAGTAAGGAGATTGCTACGCTGATGAACTGGTTATGTGCAGAAGGTGCACAGATTGAACGGTGGATGCCCAAAGCCACGCTTGATCAACGGGCGTACGATATTCGTCAACTGGTTGCGGGTGGACAGGCAGGTCATGCGATTATGCGGCTGAGCCGTACGCCGATTACCAATCTTCATCTGTGCAATGAGCGTATGCTGCCTGCTGAAGCAGGTCTGGATGAACAGCGGATTTCGCTAGTTCGGGCAGAAGCGCAAGCGGCCATGTCTGCATTTCCCAACTCGTGGTCAGCGGGGATTGATGTGATGCTTACTAGTGGCGCGAACCCGCTTGCTTATGTGCTGGACGTGAATCCATTCGGAGATTTACTGTACAGAGTCCAACATCATGGACTTGGAACCTACGAATGGGAGATGGAACTTTTACGAAAGGAGCCTATTCAACATGACTGATATGAACACCATTGTGGGCTCCCATGATCTGTTAATGATTACCTTGGATACTTTACGATATGACGTAGCCAAGCTGGAAGAGGAAAATTGTCCTAATCTGTGTGGTTCGGGTCCATGGGAGAAGCGTCATACCCCGGGCAGTTTTACATATGCAGCGCATCATGCTTTTTTTGGTGGTTTTATGCCCACTCCTGCCAATACGGATAAGGCATCTCACATAAGGCTGTTTCATTCCCGGAATACCGGACTCAAGACACATCCACACACCTGGCTCTTTGATACACCGGATATCGTCTCTGGATTCGCGGCTGAAGGTTACCGTACCATCTGCATTGGCGGCGTTATCTTTTTTACGAAAAAGAATCCGCTTGCGAAAGTATTACCCGGCTATTTCCAACAGAGCTACTGGCGAATGAACTTTGGGGTAACCAATCCCAAATCGACAGAGCATCAGGTACAGCATGCATTAAAGCTGCTTGAACAGACGCCTCCGGATGAAAAGATATTTTTGTTTTTGAACGTGTCTGCCATTCATGGCCCCAATCGGTATTTTGTAGAAGGAGCCAAGGAGGACTCGGTGGAGACTCAGCGTGCTGCACTTCGATATGTGGACGAGGCTCTGGGTCCATTGTTTGAGGCGATGAGGAAACGCGCCCGCCCTGCATTTTGTCTGGCTTTTTCAGATCATGGTACGGCTTACGGTGAAGATGGATATCAAGGACACCGGCTTGCACATGATGTGGTCTGGACCGTACCTTATCGAGAATTTTTATTATAGAGACAGGAGGAGACCGATGGACAAACAATTACAACATACGACAGCAGGCCATTCCACACCGTCTGGATCCAACATAACTACAGGTCTCAGTGAAGTGCTGGCATTCCCGTATCGTTCTTATTTATATTCATACCCGCACAAGACCGCATATCGGGAGCTTGACCCACCGCTGCCGTTGCAGTCACTGTGGGAAAAAGAGAATACCGATACGTATTTTTTATATATGCACATTCCTTTTTGCGCTGCTCGTTGCGGATTCTGTAATCTGTTTACACTGCCGGATCGACGGGATGATACCCATGAACGCTATGTGGATGCGCTGGAACGCCAAGCGAAGCAGTGGGCACCCATTACTTCTCGCAGACCGTATTCGAGATTCGCGATTGGTGGGGGAACGCCTACATTATTGAATGAAGTTCAATTGAATCGTCTGTTTGATATTGCTGAGCATGTGATGGGGCTGAATCCCGTGCAAGCATCAATATCAGTGGAAACGTCGCCAGATACGGTTACGGAAGCCAAGCTCGCCATTATGAAGGAACGAAGTGTGGATCGTGTCAGTATGGGGATTCAGAGTTTTATTGAAGCTGAGGCATCCGCCATCTATCGTCCACAAAAACCGCAGGAGGTCGAACGAGCGCTTGAGAAGCTTACTCGGTATGATTTCCCATTATTGAATCTGGATCTGATCTATGGTCTGCCAGGGCAAACGGTTGAATCGTGGATCTATTCACTGGAAAGAGTGCTGGCCTACGAACCGGGCGAGATCTTTATCTATCCCTTGTATACACGGGAAAATACGATCGTGAAGCCTGATGATATTCGCCGTCAGGGACCGGATATTCGGATGGAGCTGTACAAAGCTGCACGTGAGACATTAAAAAGCAAAGGTTATGTGCAATATTCGATGCGCAGATTTGCCAGGGAACAGTCATCCTCGAAAGCACTTCTGCCATACAGCTGTCAGGAGGAAGGCATGGTTGGTCTGGGATGCGGGGCACGCTCTTATACCAGTGAAGTACACTATGCTTCCAAGTATGGCGTGAGTTACAAGGCCACGCAAAGCATCATCGCCGATTATGTGGCTACTGAGCGTTACGATGTGGCGGATTATGGTATTGTGTTAAGCCGTGAGGAACAGAGACGGCGCTTCATTCTGAAAGCGTTGCTGCATCGGGAGGGATTGACGTTGTCTGACTACCATGAGCGTTTCGGTACCGATGTGATGTCCGACTATGACTGGTTAGCAGAACTGTTGACGGTGGGTATGGCCGAGCTGGAGAATGATGAGGGCAAGCAGGTACTGCGTCTGACTGAAGAGGGACTGGGTTACTCCGATGCGATTGGGGATTGGCTTATATCTGCCGAAATTCGTGAACAGATGGAAGGGTTTGTTTTTTCATGAGAGCAACTTTGTATTATCGGGGGAAGTTGTCTTCCTGTAATTACGACTGTCCATATTGCCCGTTTAGCAAAACGGTGGACTCCAAAGAGACGTTGGAAGTGGATGAACAACAATTGGGTCAATTTGTGAATTGGGTCAGGGAGCAAGAGAGTGCCGGGCATCAATTTTCGATTTTCTTCAATCCCTATGGTGAAGCTTTGGTACGGCGCTGGTATCGTGAAGCCATGGTTGAGCTGTCACATATGCCACATGTGGATAAAGTTGCAATCCAAACCAACCTGTCCGTCAAACTGGATTGGGCGAGGGAGTTAGATGCGAATAAAGCAGCCTTTTGGGCGACGTATCATCCTCGCGAGACAAAAGAGGCTTCTTTTGTAAAACAATGTTTGACCTTGCGTCAGATGGGGCTTGCTTTTAGTGTCGGTACAGTGGGACTCCGCAGTGCATTCCCCGCCATCGAATCCATGAGACAGGCTTTACCGGATGATGTGTACATGTGGGTTAATGCATTTAAAGATCGGCCGAAGTATTATACCCCGGAAGAGATTCAGTTTTTACGTGGGCTTGATCCGCTTTTTGAAGGCAATCTGCAGGACTATGAGAGTTTGGGCAAGCGATGTGCTGCCGGTTCGGAAGTGTTTTATGTACAAGGGTCAGGGCATGTGAAGAGGTGCTACAAGGATCGCCGGATCATTGGGCATTTGTATCGTGATGGTTTGCAGGCTTTGTCTGCGGATCGGCCATGTCGCATGAAAAAGTGTGGCTGTTACATTGGTTATATCCATATGGAGGATTCTCCGTTCAGGGATACGTTTGGCAGTGGGCTGCTTGAGCGAAATCCGGTATTAATCAACCGATAAAGATTGATCGATGTAGGAATAATATGACGTTTGGTGAACAACAGTTACGCTGTTCACCAAACGTCTTTTTTATGAATGATAAATGGTCATTCTAACGAATGGCAACTTTATATGTCCGCAACCAGGTATTGATCTGAGTCAGATAAGCAAATAACTGGGGACCCGACATTAACTGTCCGAACCAGGGAAGATTGGAAGCTGCATCTGGTGAAGACGCAAGATTGCGGATCTGAGCTTTGTCGATCAAAGGCAAAATAGGGGATGTGGGATCATCCAGGATATCAAGTACCTGTTGTTTGACCGCAGCCAGGTATTGTGGATTATGTGTTTTCGGGTATGGACTCTTTTTGCGGTATAACACATCGTCAGGCAGGACACCTTCGAGTGCTTTACGCAGAATGCCTTTTTCCCGTCCGCCCGTTATTTTCATTTCCCAAGGGATGTTAAACACATATTGGATCAGACGGTGATCACAGTAAGGTACACGTACTTCCAATCCTGCCCCCATACTCATCCGGTCTTTGCGATCGAGAAGAGTAGGCATGAAACGTGTGATATTCAGGTAAGACATCACCCGCATTTGTGCAGCTTTGCCCGTTTCCCCATCCAAAAGAGGTACTTCAGCCACGGCATCAGAATAGCGGTCTGCGAGATAGTCGAGTGGCCGAATCCATTCCCGAATGTCCGGGGATAACAAGGCTGCTCGCATATCAGGCGCTACAGACCAAGGAAACGTACCGGAGTTCAGCATATCTTCCCGATGGAACCAAGGGTAGCCGCCAAATACTTCGTCCGCCGCTTCGCCTGAAATGGCAACCGTGGCTCCTTTTTTGATTTCCTTACAGAACAGATAGAGCGAGGAGTCCACATCCGCCATGCCGGGCAGATCTCGCACAAGCATAGCCTGTGTCAGTGCATGAACCAGTTCTCCGTTCTCGATCTCAATCCAGTGATGATCGGTCTTGAGTTCATCTACCATTCGCTTAATCCACGGTCCATCTGCTCCCGGCTGGAAGGAATGGGCCTGGAAATGCTTGGCGTTATCTACATAATCGACAGAATACGTACTGACTTGGCCTTGCCCCGTCCGGTTGTAATAATCCACGGCTAATGCAGACAAGGCACTGGAATCCAGTCCTCCTGATAAAAGCGAGCAGACAGGAACGTCTGATGCCAACTGGCGCTCCAGTGTATCTTGCAAGAGGGTTCGCACTTCGGCGGCCGTCTCTTCCAGGTTATGTTCGTGATTGTGGCTTTCCAGTTTCCAGTAGGCATAGGTACGAATTCCGTTTCGGTTGTAGATTAGCGCGTGTGCAGGCTTGAGTTCGCTCAGTGAAGAATACACCCCGTGTCCAGGTGTCCGGGCAGGTCCTATAATGAAGACTTCGGCTAATCCTTCCGGGCCAACAGCTGCTTCCACATCCGGGTGAATGAGCAGTGCTTTGGGCTCTGAGCCGAATACGAGGGTGTCTTTTGCATTACTGTAGAACAGAGGTTTCACGCCAAGGCGATCCCGTGCGATAAAAACCTGTTCACGTCCCCCATCCCAAATGGCAAAAGCAAAAATACCGTTAAACCGGTCAACGCATGCCGGTCCCCACTCGATATAAGAGGCGAGCAACACTTCCGTATCACATTGCGTACGGAACTGATGCCCCCGCTGGAGCAATTCCTTTTTCAACTCGGGTGCATTGTATAGTTCTCCGTTATACACGACGGTATAGGAGGTATCTCCTTGTAACGCATGCATGGGCTGTGCCCCGTTCTCGGGGTCCATCACACTAAGACGCCGATGTCCAAAGGCACAAGGATTGGAGATCCATGTACCTGAAGCGTCGGGCCCCCGGTTCGACAAGCTGTCCGTCATCCGGACCAGCAGCTCTGATTCCTGGGTCAAATCCCGATTCCACTGTATGAAGCCGGTAATACCGCACATGGTTGTTCATCCTTTCTTGGTCGAGTCATTCATCCGTATGGCTGCTTGAATCAATGACAGCCAGCAAATGTTGTCTTTTTCGTCAGAAGTCGTAACAAATATATGCCGAAAGCAGGCATAAAATGTCTGTCCTCTTCGGAAACTAGTTCTAGGGACAACGGCCTCAACATGCCTGTGAAGGAGAGAACATGCAATGGACAGTATGAAGTATTATGTATCTGTCATGGGCCGCTCCGTTATTCCGGATCCGTCTGTAACATCGTATGAATGGATCATTCAGGCAACACCACAGGAAGCGGAGCAATTACTGGGACTGCTCAATCTCATGCAGGAAAAGGAGGAAGAGGCCTTTCCTGGCATGGTATTCCCATGGCCGGATACACCGGAGGAGTCCGTAAACCGGGCGTATGAAACGGTATTACAACAGGTGTATCGGGAGATTTATCGATTGGGCACACCAGAGACGCGATACCAGATTGAACAAAGTACATGATAAGCACAAAGGAAAAGGAGCGCGATACGAATGTATGCCATTCAAGATGCCAAAATACGCAGATTAACTGAGGTAGATGGGTTGTCCTGTGCAGAGGTTGAAGTGCAGCCTGGAAATGTCGGAGACCCGTCATTACTTGTATACGTGGCCTCCACTCAGCCTGGAAATTCGCTGGAAGTTGTTCGAATTGTACGTAATCACTCCGATTCGGCGATCGACTGGTATAACAATAATATGCATACCGCATTTGAAGAGGCGACAGAAACCGCCTTTGAGAACAGCGAAGGCATTACTGCCGAAGAAGATAAAGCTCGGTTTCAAAGTGAACTGTTTGCCTTTGGTTTGCTTGGTCCAACACTTCAGCGCTATCTGATTGGGCAGGCTTAACAGGGAAGGCACGTGCAACAACATGTGGTGATTGCGGGATAGGAGCTAGACGTTGAACTGTACAGCGTACACATTGACCTTCTATAATGCACCTGTAACTAGAAAACCCCGCCGTTGTTGAACGGCGGGGTTTGTTATGCGAGGTCAGATCCAGGTGGAGAGGTAATCAAGCATATTCACGAAGCACTTGAATTCCTTTGACCATGTTATATACAAAGCTTAATCCGTAAATCACAAAGAATAGGATGACAAACCCGACGGCGGAACCCAAGCTATGCGCTGTCACGAAGAAATAAAATAGCGGAATGGCAGCGAGAAACGGGAATACATGTGAGAATAAGGCGCGTTTGGCATGTCCTTCAATGTAAGCATCCTTGGCAACAATCCATATAATGATCGGAAACAGGAACGGGGCAAAGAAAATGCTAAAATAGGATAGGGCTGATAAAAGTTGTCTCATGACGATTCTCTCCTTCAATGGAACATTGAAATGTATGTATGCAAAAGATTACCCAGCAATCCTGACATTGAAAATGTCTGATGTTAATCCTGCTCAAGTAGTACCCATCTCCTCAATATAGCCCGGTTCAAGCTATCATATTCCGAAGGGTACTGGAGTATGAAAATAACACGGAAAAGTACATTTATAAGTGTAATTATTAATTTTTTTATAAAACTATTGAAAAATATAGAAAACAGAGTATAATAAGAACCGCGCCGAAAATTTATTATACATATTTGTCTCAGTAGCTCAGCTGGATAGAGCAACGCCCTTCTAAGGCGTCGGTCGGGGGTTCGAATCCCTCCTGGGACGTAAAAAAGAAAACTTCCTTCGGGAAGTTTTTTTGCGTTCAGGGGAAGAGAACCCCAACGGTTCGTCGGAGCATTCGCTTCGTTAGCACTACTTCGCAGTCTCGACTGGAAGGAGAGTATCCCTCCTGGGACGTAAAAAGAAAACTTCCTTCGGGAAGTTTTTTTGCGTTCAAGGGAAGAGAACCCCAACGGTTCGTCGGAGCATTCGCTTCGTTAGCGCTACTTCGCAGTCTCGACTGGAAGGAGAGTATCCCTCCTGGGACGTAAAAAGAAAACTTCCTTCGGGAAGTTTTTTTTGCGTTCAGGGGAAGTGTTCTATTGGTTTTACCTATAAACAATATAGAATCTATATATTTGAATAATAAACAATTCTGTGTCACAATGAGGATATCAATAACGAAAGCGACGGTGGTTCCATGAAATCATTAAATCAGTGGCAGGCAGAAGAATATGACAACAAGCTGGCTTTTGTGTCCGGATACGGCAAAAACCTGATCTCCTGGCTTCAACCCCAAAAAGGGGAATACATCCTTGATCTGGGTTGCGGGACGGGGGATTTGACGTATGAAATTTCTCTGACCGAAGCTGAGGTTATTGGAATGGATGCATCGCCGGATATGATTCGCCGTGCGAGGGAGAAATTCCCTGAACTTGAGTTCGTGGAAGGAGACGGTCATCAGTTTGAGACGAATAGACCATATGATGCCGTCTTCTCCAATGCAGCCCTGCACTGGATGCGAAGTCCACGACTAGTCGTGGATAGCATATGGAAATCTTTGAAGCCCGGAGGGCGTTTTGTAGCAGAATTCGGCGGTAAAGGGAACGTGCAGATCATTGTGAATGCTATAGAGGAGGTATTGGTACGCAACACGGGGATTCGTGCATCAGAACGCAATCCGTGGTATTTTCCTTCGATCGGAGAATACAGCAATATCTTGGAACAAAGTGGATTTGTGGTGCGACAGGCCTATCACTACGACCGTCCTACCAGACTTGAAGATGGTGAACAAGGTATAGTAGGCTGGTTGGCTCATTTTGGAGGCGACTATTTTGCAGGTTTTAGTCCTGATGAGATACAACAATTTTGTCAGGAAACCAGTCGGATTGTGATGCCTCACCTCTGGAAAGATGATGCGATATATGCCGATTACAGACGTTTGCGTATTGAAGCTGTAAAGCCAGAAAATTAAAATTTCATATTATTTAATCTCTGTTAAAGGAAATACGGGGATCTTTTATACAATAACCATCCTTCAAATTAAGACCAGGAGTCTCTTGCTAATAAAGAGGGTATGGTCTTTTTTTTGCATTATTTTAAAAATGAAATATTCAAACGACAAATAATTACAAATGGATCTTTTTATCATACTCAAGACCCATATAAGTAATTTCTATATCATATTTGTAATTATTTAGAAGGAAAATGTGGTATTTTGATAGAATAATTTACCAAGGGTCAATCATCTTGCAGATAGGCGGTGGAATTGGAGCAGGTATTGCAGTACTTGCGAACAGCAGGAACCCATCATTTGGTGAGGTACTCACATTCAAAAAAGGAGGGGCATAGCCTTGAGTAAACGATTGATATCCACGTTATTAAGTGTTCTGATGGTCTTTTCTATTATCCTCCCAGCGGCTGGAGCCGCTCCCGCAGATTCAGCTATTCAACTTGAGAACATACCGAGTACGGCCGAAGCAAAACAATGGAGAGAGATTCTTGCAGGGCGAGAAGCAAAACTTGCCGCAGATCCATTTTTGGATAAAAGCTTGGAAGGCCTGGGTGGAGAAAACACCCGAGTTATCGTTGAACTTTCCAATAAACCTGTTGCAGTAGCGCAAGGCGAATCAACCCTCTCAGGAAAATCTTTTACCTCCTCTATGGAAACAAAGGCTGTGACTCAAGTTGAGCAACAACAACAGTCATTTGTACATAGCCTCACTCAGAAGAAAATCAAACATGAAGTATTGGAAGAATATGCATATGCCCTGAATGGTGTAGCGATTGAGCTTAAAGGAAACCAAGTGGGACAATTGCTTCAAATACCTGGCGTGGTCAGCGTATATCCTGACCTTGAAGTTACCATAGCGCCCGAGACAGATGAAGTGAACCCGTACATGAAAGACACAGCGCCTTTTATTGGTGCACCTGAAGTATGGGATTTGGGTTACAAAGGAAATGGCATTAAAGTCGGCGTCATTGATACAGGCATTGACTATGAACATCCTAATTTGCAAGAAGCCTACAAAGGTGGATGGGATTTTGTTGGAAACGACAATGATCCGTATGAAACAACATATCAAGAATGGAAAGGATCGGGCGAGCCTGAGCTTAACGAGCTTGGAAGCCCCTATTACACATCTCACGGTACGCACGTAGCGGGTACCGTTGCTGCTCGCGAAGCGGGGGACTACGGTATTGTTGGTGTTGCTCCTGAAGCAGATATCTATGCTTACCGTGTACTTGGACCGTATGGTAGTGGTCAAACCTCATGGGTACTCGGCGGAATTGATCGTTCTGTTCAAGATGGCATGGATGTAATCAATCTCTCGTTAGGTAACGCCGCCAACGACCCGAGTTATATCACTTCGGTTGCCCTTAACAATGCCATGCTGTCTGGCGTGACAGCGGTTGTGGCAAGTGGTAACAGTGGACCCAACCGTTATACACTCGGTTCTCCAGGTGCGTCTGCAATGGCTATTACTGTAGGTAACTCTACAGGACCTAGCCAGCTTATTACAGCTGATACTCACTTCTGGATTGGTGAGGAAGGCGAAGAGACGCAACCTGAACAACAACCGGTGCCAGAGGTTGAACAATCTCCTGAACTGGGGACAGCACCTGGAACGGAAACACCAGAAGTTTTAGAGCAAGGTGTATCCGCAACTGCTGATGAGGAAAGTGCAGCAGCTGTGGAGGACGCGGTTTCTGATGAAACTTTAGTTGCTGGATCAGAACAAGATGGAATTACAGCTGAAACGCCTGTCGACGCTGAAGTTCCGAATGTAGAAGAAGCTACAACGGTAGAAAATACTCCATCTGCATCACCTTCTGCACCAGTTGAAGTTTCTCCTGAAGCTGCCCCTGTGGAAGAAGAGTCTGTAATTGCTCCGACTGAAGCTCCATTGGCTATTACAGAGTCGGTTTACCGTCTGGATCTGATGGGCTGGAGCCTGTCGGCAGACCCTGAAATTGTTTTGAGAGAGAAATATGAGCTTGAATATGCAGCACTGGGTAAGCCAACTGATTTTGAAGGCAAGGATTTTACGGGTAAAGTCGCATTAATACAGCGTGGTGAACTCGCATTTGTAGAGAAAATCGCCAATGCCAAAGCGGCCGGAGCCGTAGCTGTTATTGTATATAACAACATTCCTGGCCCGATCGGTGTAAGTCTGGGCGATAACTTTGAACTCATTCCGACACTGAGCATGTCCAAGGAAGATGGAGATGTGATCAAAGCTGAGCTGGACGCAGGACAAGCCGTTGAAGTGAGCTTTAGTGATTTTGAACGTGCTCAAACTCCGGGCGATGAAATGAATTCATCCAGTTCACGTGGACCTGCAAAGGTAACGCTGGACATCAAACCGGATATTGTTGCACCAGGTACAAGCATTTTGTCTACGATTCCTGCCTACGGCAAGGATGAGCCAGATGCAGATTATGCACAAGCGTATGATCGTAAATCAGGTACAAGTATGGCTACACCTCATGTAGCAGGTTTGATTGCGTTGCTGATCGAGAAGCATCCGGACTGGACGCCATTTGATATCAAAGTTGCGCTCATGAACAATAGCAAAGTGCTGGATACGACCAAGTTTGATGTATTCGATCAGGGTGCAGGCCGTATTCAGGCTGTGAACACCATCGATCCTGCTGCTTTTGTCAAAGTGCTTGATGTTACTCAATACACGGAGAGTGGCACAGTTGTAGAAAAGGAAAATATCACCGGAAGCATCAACTACGGTAATTTCTTGAGTACAGATGAAAAGACGATTACCAAAACGATCAAAGTTGAAGCGCAGAATGGTAGCGGTGGAGATTACACCGTAAATGTGAATCCGACTCGTAATGTCGCTGGCGTATCCGTTGCCGTAGACAAGAATTCCTTTACATTGAATGGTGAGGAAGAACTTGCAGTGACAATCACCGTTCCACGTGGGATTACTGCGGCTTCAGAAGCCCAAGGATACATTGAGTTGTCGAACGGAACCAATACCTTTACGGTGCCATATGTTGCTCATTTCAATGTTACGTTGACTGGCGTTAAATATATTGAGACGGTAAAAGGTAATGAAAAAAATCCATTCCACTATCCATTGAAGGCTGATGGTACATTGGATACGCTGAATGTTGCGATGGAATTCTATAATCCGATGACTTTCGCCCTGATTGAGATTTATGATGGTCTTAACCCTGAAGGTGGATACTACCAGGATGGATACATTGGCTCCATTTTTGGTAACTATTTTAACTTCAATGCAAATGCAAGATATAACCTTGCTTGGGACGGCACATATGCAGATTACACGACCGATGAAGTGACTGAGCTTCCGGATGGTTTATACACGGTGGACATCACTACCATTGGTACGGACGGCAAAACCTATAAGGAAGATACTTCTCCGTTTTTGGTGAAAAAGACAGCTCCGGCTGTAACTGCACCAGAAGTGTTGGAATTCAAAGCGGATGAATCGGCTGTTCTTAATGGTAGCGTGGATGACTTGTACTTTGAGGTTGCACCTGCGCTTGCCAGCGGATGGGACATCACGTTTGATCCAGCAGCTTCTTTGGAAGCAACGTATGTTGTGAAAAACGAGGATGGTTCGGTTCAAAACGAGGGTGTTTTTGAAGTACAAGCGGATGGCAGCTTCAGCCTTCCATTGGAAGGAATCGAAGCGGGTGAATATACCGTTGAACTTACGGTGAAAGACCAACAGGGACTTTCGGGTACAGCTAATACGGTACTGAAACTGGAAGCTTTGGAGACCGAACCTGAAACTCCGGCTACCAAGGCCCCAGGCACGCCTGTACTTTCTCACAATAACTGGGTGGGCAACGGCCTACCTGAAGGCTCGTATATCGTTACCATGAATCTGTGGTGGGGAGAGAACGCAACCAGCTACAAATTATATGAAGACGGGGTTTTGGTTGATACGCAGAAGTTGACTTATAACGCGCCTTCGGCGCAGTCTGCTCAGACGAAAATCACGGGCAAAACTAACGGTACGTATACGTACGTAGCGGAGCTAACTAACGACAAGGGAACAACCCGGAGTCAGACGTTGACTGTTCGGGTTACCAACGCAATGCCAGGCAAAGCGGTTCTCTCTCAGGATAACTGGGATGGCGACGGCAATTATAAGGTGACCATGAACCTGTGGTGGGGGACGAATGCTTCTGAGTATCGTCTCTATGAAAATGATAAGTTGATCGATACGCAAGAACTCCGTGCGGTTACACCACTTGCCCAAAGTGCTGTGACGACACTGTCCGGGAAAGCTTCGGGCACGTATACGTATCGAGCTGAGTTAATTAACGCAGCCGGGGTTACCAGCACAGACACGATTACGGTAAAAGTAAAGTAAGCTTGTCCACCCAATAAACTGATCGTTGATTAGATTATTGAAGGAACTGTTTTTCGCACAAACGGCCTCCATCCTGATTTAGCAGGATGGAGGCCGTTCATTTTGTTTCTTTTTTTTCACATAAATGGAAGTGTGATTAACTGATTGCGCGATCTTTGCTGGCCTGGGTCCCTGCAATAAGTAACGCAATGGCAAGAATAACCTGTATTAGCAACGGAAGAGTCCATCCTTTTGTCCAGTCATGAAGCATACCCAATAGCAGAGGTCCCACGGCTGCCAGCATATAGCCGTAAGACTGGGCCATACCGGAAAGACTTGCAGCTTGTCTGGCATCTCTTGTGCGAAGGACGAAGAACATGGTTACCAGTCCAAACGAAGCGCCAGCGCCTATTCCTGCCAGCATAACGCCGATGGTAACGAGCGAAGGGAGTCCGCTTAACAATAAAGCATACCCGACAATTAAAGCTGAGCACGTTAACGTGGTTAGAATACGCTGGTCTTGGGTTCTGCCGGCTAAGATCGGAACGATAAAGGTAGCTGGTACGCTAACCATTTGCATCAAGGAGAGCATCCAGCCTGCAGACGTTGCGCTGAAACCTTGCTCGGCTAGAATCTCTGGTAGCCAGGTGATTGTTGTATAAAATATTAAAGATTGCAGTCCCATAAACAGAGTAATGAACCAGGCCAAGGAAGAGGTCCGTAGACGTACAGGAGTCCCTTCGCTCTGTGAGGCTACAAATAACATTCGCTGTCGTCCTGCGGCGATCTGGGGGAGCCACAAGACAAGCGCCGTTATGGATAACAGGGCCCACATGCCCAGCGAAGCGCGCCATCCCATAGATGTTGCTCCCGCTACTGGCACACTCACGCCTGAGGCGATGGCGCCAAATATGTTCATGGATACAGAGTATAATCCGGTTACGATACCCACCCGCAATGGAAAATCACGTTTGATCAAACTTGGCAAGAGCACGTTGCTTAATGCAATGCCGCATCCCAATATTGCGGTTCCTGCATATAGAGCCAGGAC
This sequence comes from Paenibacillus sp. USHLN196, assembly GCF_037144955.1. NCBI lineage: Bacteria > Bacillati > Bacillota > Bacilli > Caryophanales > Paenibacillaceae > Paenibacillus > Paenibacillus sp. USHLN196. Next base: position 69,245 of record NZ_JBBCYH010000017.1, read on the forward strand.
AGAAGGGGATAAACGTAAGGCCACCCCTAGAGTTACGATGATAATTGCGATCAGCAACGCTGATTCGAGTCCTAAACGTTTGGCGAGACGTGGTGCAAAAGGAGAGACTGCTGCAAAAGCGAGCAAAGGGAGCGAGGTCAGAAGCCCTGCCATCGTATGGCCAATGCCCGTATCCGAGCGGATCATCTCCACGACGGGTCCGGTTGCCGTGATCGGTGATCTCATGGTAGCGGCAATGACCATAATGCCTGCTAATAACAGGCCGAATCTTTTGGATGCCGGAGAATGTTCTCCTTCGGCAAGAATAGATGATTGTTGCTGTATTGAAGATGACATGATAAAATCTCCTGTTTTCTAATAAGTTGATATGTATGGATTGTTACATTATCCACTTCACAAGCATAACATTCTGTGTCAACATTGACCAATGAAATGAAAAATAAAACCAACAGAACGCAAGTGATCTGACGATACATCGGAGTTATCATCCCCAAAACGCAAAAGAAGCTTCCCGAAGGAAGCTTTTTTAATGGGCCCTGGAGGGGTGCTACCCATCCCGTTTCAGACTGCGAAGTAGCGCTAACGAAGCGAATGCTCCGACGAACCGTTGGGGTTCTCATCCCCAGAACGCAAAAAAACTTCCCAAAGGAAGTTTTCTTTTTATACGTCCCAGGAGGGATACTCTCCTTGCAGTCGAGACTGCGAAGTGGCGCTAACGAAGCGAATGCTCCGACGAACCATTGGGGTTCTCATCCCCAGAACGCAAAAAAAACTTCCCAAAGGAAGTTTTCTTTTTATACGTCCCAGGAGGGATACTCCTTGCAGTCGAGACTGCGAAGTGGCGCTAACGAAGCGAATGCTCCGACGAACCATTGGGGTTCTCATCCCCAGAACGCAAAAAAAACTTCCCAAAGGAAGTTTTCTTTTTATACGTCCCAGGAGGGATTCGAACCCCCGACCGACGCCTTAGAAGGGCGTTGCTCTATCCAGCTGAGCTACTGAGACATGAATTTTTTCAAGCAAAATTGATTTTATCATATGCAAACAGGAATATCAAGCATTTTATTTTAATATATTTTTCATATATGATATTTGGCGGCAGTAACGTTTTTTTCATTATATTTAAGGTTATGTTAGAATATCAGGAGAACTCAGAAAATAGATCGACAATCGTTTTAATATATACATCTATTTATGTTGATTCCGACTGGAGATTCAGTATATAGAGGAGGTGCTCCCATTAAGGAATCCACGACCCCGGAGACCGAGCACAACAACAATATTGTGCTGTTTCCTAAGACGCTGGACTATTACCAGATTCAATTGACAGTGATGCTTGAAAATGAACGGTATGGTGAAGCGATGAAATTGCTTCACTTTTTGCTGCAATGTCAGGGACAGGAAGAACGCCATTATGATGAATGGCGGGCCTTGCTCGAATGGCTTCAGGCTGCGTTCCCTCATTATGAAGAGACCTCGCCAGCCGTTAATGAAGAACGGGAAGAGGAAGAGATCAGTGAGGAAGATATGGCCCGGCAGCACGCCCGTTTGAAGCTTGAACAGGATGATGGTTATGCAGATAAGATGCTTCGCACAGTCATGGAAGAACCGTTGTCTGAACAGACGATGCTGGCTTTGGAGCAGCTGGCCTATCTTGATCTGCCGAAGATTGATGAGGCACTTACGAGTTGGTTAAAAGAGAAGTCGCTTCACCCTTTGCTTCAATTTCGGGTGCTGCAAACCTTGCGTCGCCGAGGCGTTCAAGGTATGATCCTGTTTACGAGAGGCGAAGAGCAGGTTGAAGTCGAGATTGATACCGTGCCTCTTAAACCAGAGGAATTCCCGCTCCAGATCGTTCAGATTCTGGAACGAGTGGCAGATCAGACGGAGGTTCATGAACCTACGCTCTTTTATTTTGCCCAGGAGTTATGGATACAATATGTCATGGCCGTGTATGGAACTCGTGATTATGTATCCATGTTGGAAGAAAATGATTCCATGACAGATATATGGGCAGCAGCTCTACATATGACCGTTGCAGACAGTCTGGGTGGCTCGCATGATGAGGAAAATACTCGCTCAATGTATGCTGTGACAGGGGCAATGCGCTTTCGGCTGGAGCAGGCTTATCGTTCCATGAAGCAGTTTGTATCTGCCGGATTGGATGGTTAATAGAGGCCGGAAACGTTTTCCTTAAACCGTATCAAGGGATTCCCCTTGAAAAAGAATCTAATCTTGTTTATACTAAAATGGTTATTTTGTACGTGATTGCCTACGTGAACATGTGAATTTTGGAGGGGAAAGTATACAATGAAAGCAACTTGGGAAAAGATAGAGAAGAACCTTGGGGTTCTTGAGGTTGAAGTGGATGCAGATCGTGTAACTGCAGCACTCGACAAAGCTTTTAATAAAGTGGTAAAACAAGCAAACGTACCTGGATTCCGTAAAGGTAAAGTACCACGTTCAATCTTCGAAGCTCGTTTTGGTGTAGAGAGCCTTTATCAAGAAGCAATCGACATTTTGCTTCCTGAAGCCTATACAGAAGCAATCGACCAAACGGATATTTTCCCGGTTGATCGTCCTGACGTAGATGTTGAACAGTTCGCTAAAGGACAAACATTCAAGTTCAAAGCAAAAGTAACTGTGAAACCTGAAGTTACCCTGGGTGACTACAAAGGAATCGAAGTTGCTGTAGCAAAAGGTGAAGTAACTGACGTAGAAGTGACTGAAGAACTTGAGCGTCTTCAACAACGTCACGCAGAACTCGTTGTAATCGACGAAGGTTCCGCTGCAAACGGCGACGTTGCAGTAATCGACTTCGACGGTTCCGTTGATGGTGTGCCTTTCGAAGGTGGACAAGCTGAGCGTTATTCCCTGGAACTGGGTTCTAACACATTCATTCCTGGTTTTGAAGAGCAAGTTGTGGGTCTTTCCACAGGCGACTTCAAAGACGTAGAAGTGACTTTCCCAGAGAGCTACCATGCAGCAGAACTTGCTGGCAAACAAGCGGTATTCAAAGTGAAAATTCACGAAATCAAACGCAAACAACTTCCTGCATTGGATGATGAGTTTGCTAAAGATGTTAGTGAATTCGATACTCTGGAAGAGTACAAAGCTGACCTGAAAACACAATTGGAATCCCGTAAAGCTGACGAAGCCAAAGCTGCTCAAGAAAATGCAGTTGTAGAAAAAGTGGCTGAGAACGCTGAAGTGGACATTCCTTCTGCAATGGTAGAGAGCGAAGTACAGAACATGATGCGTGATTTCGACAACCGTCTGCGCAACCAAGGTATGAACCTTGAAATGTTCCTGAGCTTCTCCGGCCAGACTCAAGCTGACCTGAGAGGACAAATGCAAGAAGATGCTTCCAAACGTGTTCGCAACAACCTGGTGCTTGAAGCTGTAGGTAAAGCGGAAAACATTGAAGTATCTGACGAAGAAGTGAATCAAGAACTCGAAAAAATGGCTGAATCTTACAAGCGTCCTGCTGATGAGATCCGTGGCATCCTCGAGGGTAATGGTTCCCTGGACAGCCTTCGCGATGAAGTTAAACTGCGTAAAACGATTGACGTTCTTGTTGAGAACAGCACAGTTGTTGAACCGGTAGAAGCTCCAGCTGAAGAAGTTGTTGCAGAAGCTGACGGAAAATAAGACAAGCTGTCTTGAATTAGACAGTTGAATAAATGATAAGGCACGTGAGTTATTGCGTGCCTTATTTTTAAATTGTGACATCCATTTTATAGAAGATGAAGTAATGATATGGGTGGTTACTAATTTTATTGATCGGTGTACACCTTTCACATACCTATGTACTTCATGCAAATAAAAAATGACAAGACGGCATAGGATGGCTCCAATTTGCACATACATAGAAAACATGGTTAAATATGATCAGGCTAAAAAGTAAACCAACTGATGTCTGACGCCTCTTGTGAAAAATGACATTGTCACAGGAAAGTGTTAGAATGAATTTGGGTTTGCTTTACAGGTGGCCTATGTCTAATTACATGTAGAAAAGAGGTTGGTCTCATGAGTCTGGTGCCAATGGTTATAGAACAAACCAATCGAGGCGAGCGGTCTTACGATATATATTCGCGTTTGCTGAAGGATCGCATTATCTTTCTAACCAGTGCGATTGATGACGATGTAGCCAATCTTGTCATAGCACAGCTTTTGTTTTTGGCAGCCGACGATCCTGAGAAGGATATCAGCTTGTACATTAATTCACCTGGTGGTTCTGTCACCGCAGGGATGGGTATATACGATACGATGCAATTTATCAAGCCGGATGTATCTACCATTTGCGTAGGGATGGCAGCAAGCATGGGCTCTTTATTGCTGACAGCCGGTGCACCCGGCAAGAGATATGCGCTGACAAACAGCGAAGTGATGATTCATCAGCCGCTTGGCGGCATTCAAGGACAGGCTGCGGATATTAAGATACACGCAGAATGGATTATTAAAACACGTCAGAAACTGAATCAAATATACGTCGATCGTACGGGTCAGTCTCTTGAGAAAATTGAGCGGGATACAGACCGTGACTTCTTCATGAGCGCTGACGAAGCCAAGGCGTACGGTATTATTGACCAGGTGCTCAGTAGACCGATCAATTCCTAAAGGGGTGGTTTCATGTTTAAATTTAACGATGAGAAAGGGCAACTGAAATGCTCTTTTTGCGGTAAATCTCAGGAACAGGTACGTAAGCTGGTCGCTGGACCAGGCGTGTACATTTGTGATGAATGTATCGAACTTTGCACCGAAATCGTTGAGGAAGAACTCGGTCATGATGAAGAAGTAGACCTCAAAGATATTCCAAAACCGAAAGAAATTCGTAATATCCTGGATCAATATGTTATTGGACAGGAGCAAGCGAAGAAGTCATTGTCTGTTGCGGTGTACAATCACTACAAACGGATCAACACACAAAGCAAGATTGAAGATGTTGAACTGTCGAAGAGTAACATTTTGCTGTTAGGACCTACGGGTTCTGGTAAAACGTTGCTTGCGCAAACGATGGCCAAAATTCTGAATGTACCTTTTGCTATTGCTGATGCTACTTCATTAACGGAAGCGGGTTATGTGGGTGAGGATGTAGAGAACATTCTGCTCAAGCTGATCCAGGCTGCTGATTATGATGTGGAAAAAGCAGAGCGTGGCATTATTTATATCGATGAGATTGACAAAGTAGCACGTAAATCCGAGAACCCATCCATTACTCGTGATGTATCGGGTGAAGGGGTTCAACAAGCACTCTTGAAAATTCTTGAAGGAACCGTGGCTTCTGTACCACCACAAGGTGGTCGTAAACACCCTCATCAAGAATTTATTCAGATCGATACAACGAATATCCTGTTCATTTGTGGCGGTGCCTTTGATGGTCTGGAGCAAATGATCAAACGCCGGATCGGTAAAAAAGTCATTGGCTTCAATACCGTTACTGAGCAAAAAGATCTGAAACCAGGTGAATACCTGGGCATGGTATTGCCGGAAGACTTGCTGAAATTCGGTTTGATCCCGGAATTTGTAGGCCGTTTGCCAGTCATCTCCACTTTGGAGCCGCTGGATGAAGATACGTTGGTACGGATTCTTTCCGAACCGAAAAACGCGCTTACCAAACAGTACCAAAAATTGCTTGAGCTGGACAATGTCAATCTGGTATTTGAACCAGCTGCATTGCTCGCGATTGCAAAAGAAGCAATCAAACGTAACACAGGTGCACGTGGATTGCGTGCCATCATTGAAGGCATCATGCTTGAAATCATGTATGAAGTACCTTCACGTGAAGATGTTACGAACTGTGTGATTACCGAAGAAGTCGTTGAGAAAAGAGTTGTGCCTGAACTAAGCCAATCAAAGGACGATAAGCAGGAAGAAAGCGCCTAATTAAGGCCTGAATCCCGTTGAACTCTGAAATATAGACTTGTCAGTTCTCCACTTTGGCAGAAGGCGAATTTATGTCTCTGTCAGGGTGGAGCTTTGACGTTGTGGGGAGAGAAATCACTCATGTATTTAAGACAAGATACACGTCCCGTAAAAGTCGGGAACGTAACGATTGGTGGCAGCAACGAAGTCATTATCCAAAGTATGTGTACGACCAAAACGGCAGATGTTGAGGCGACGGTTGCAGAGATTCTGCGACTGGAAGAAGCCGGCTGTCAGGTGGTACGTGTAACGGTAAATAATGAGGAAGCCGCTGCAGCCATTAAGGAAATCAAGAAACGTATTAACATACCGCTCGTAGCGGACATTCACTTTAACTATAAGCTGGCTTTGCTTGCGATTGAGAATGGCATTGATAAAGTACGGATTAATCCGGGTAATATCGGTAAACGTTCCAAAGTGGAAGAAGTCGTAAAAGCATGTAAAGAGCGTGGTATTCCAATTCGTATCGGGGTAAACGCCGGTTCCTTGGAGAACCATCTTCTTGATAAGTATGGTTATCCTACGGCGGATGCTATGGTCGAAAGTGCATTGTATCACATTGGTATACTGGAAGAGCTTGATTTCCATGATATCATCGTGTCTCTCAAAGCATCGGATGTACCGATGGCGATTGAAGCTTATACCAAAGCAGCTCAAATCATTCCGTATCCGTTGCATCTCGGGATCACGGAAGCAGGTACACTGTTCTCCGGTACAATCAAAAGCTCCGCAGGTATGGGTGCCTTACTGTCTATGGGGATTGGTTCAACGATGCGGATCTCGCTGAGTGCGGACCCGGTAGAAGAAATCAAGGTTGCTCGTGATCTGCTCAAAACCTTTGGTCTTATTACGAATGCAGCTACATTGATCTCCTGCCCGACGTGTGGACGTTTGGACATCGACCTGTTCTCCATTGCCAACGAAGTGGAAGAGTATATCTCCAAACTGAAGGTGCCGATTAAAGTATCAGTGCTGGGTTGTGCAGTGAATGGTCCAGGTGAGGCGAAAGAAGCGGATATTGGGATTGCCGGTGCTCGTGGAGAAGGTCTCCTGTTCCGTCACGGTAAGATGATTCGTAAAGTGCCTGAGGAAATCATGGTTGAGGAATTGAAAAAAGAGATCGACAAAATCGTCGAAACCTATGAAGAGACAGGAGTTATTCCTGGTCGTTCGCACTGATTGATTCATATCTTGTTTCTGTTACAGCCCGCCAGCAATGGTGGGCTTTTTATTTTCTCGCAGACAAATTCCGCATCGCCCGTTTACGTCGCGTTGAAAAGGCTATACTACCAAGTATTAGCATGATCTCATATGAGAATAGCGACAAAATAGGAGGATGTGAAGACATGGAATTTGGTATGGTCATCATGTTGATTCAGTTATTTTTTGGAGTGGTGATTGGTTTGTATTTCTGGAACCTGCTGCGTGGCCAGAAAACGAATCGCAGTGCCGTTGAGCGAGAATCTCGCAAGGAACTGGAGAAGCTACGTAAGCTGCGTTCAATCTCACTCACCAAGCCGTTGTCGGAGAAGACGCGTCCAGCTACCATTAACGATATCGTTGGGCAAAAGGATGGGCTGCGTGCCCTTAAGGCTGCATTATGCAGTGCGAATCCGCAACATGTTATTATTTATGGCCCTCCGGGAGTCGGGAAGACAGCCGCTGCAAGGGTCGTGTTGGAAGAGGCCAAGAAGAATCCATCTTCGCCATTTAAGCCAGATGCCAAATTCACAGAGCTGGATGCAACAACAGCCCGTTTTGATGAGCGTGGGATTGCGGACCCCTTAATTGGTTCGGTCCATGATCCGATATATCAGGGAGCAGGAGCCATGGGCGTTGCAGGGATTCCCCAACCTAAACCGGGCGCTGTGACAAAAGCGCATGGGGGAATGCTTTTTATTGATGAGATCGGTGAATTGCATTCCATTCAGATGAATAAGCTGTTGAAAGTGCTGGAGGATCGCAAGGTGTTTTTGGAGAGTGCGTACTATAACTCGGAAGACACGCATACTCCTGCTTATATCCACGATATTTTTCAAAATGGCCTGCCGGCCGATTTCCGCCTTGTTGGAGCAACGACACGTTCGCCTCATGAGCTACCGCCAGCTTTGCGTTCGCGGTGTATGGAAGTCTATTTCCGTCCTCTATTACCTGAGGAGATCGGGCGAATTGCCGAAGACGCTGTTCAGAAAATAGGGTTCAGCCCATGTCCGGATGCCGTCGATGTGGTCAAGCGATATGCAACCAATGGACGTGAAGCGGTCAATATCATCCAACTGGCTGCTGGACTTGCGCTGACAGAGAAACGTGAGACGCTGCAGGCGTCTGATGTGGAGTGGGTGGCAGGTAGCAGCCAGATTCAACCACGGCCTGATCGTAAGGTCCCTTCGCAGCCACAGGTGGGGTTTGTTAACGGCTTGGCGGTATATGGACCGAACATGGGAACTATTTTGGAGATCGAAGTATCTGCTGTTCCGGCTCTCAAAGATCAAGGCCGAATCAACATTACAGGCGTTGTGGATGAAGAAGAGATTGGAGGCGGTTCGCGTACACTCCGGCGAAAAAGTATGGCTAAAGGCTCGGTTGAAAATGTGTTAACCGTATTAAAAGCCATGGGGATTCGTCCGAATGATTACGATTTACACGTGAATTTCCCAGGTGGGACGCCTATTGATGGTCCATCGGCAGGGATTGCCATGGCGACTGCCATTACATCAGCCATTCAGGGACGCCCTGTGGATCATGAGACAGCGATGACTGGCGAGATCAGCATCCATGGTCGGGTCAAGCCAATTGGTGGCGTACTGGCCAAGGTGGAGGCTGCATTTCAGGCTGGAGCGAAGACCGTTATTATTCCGGCGGAGAACTGGCAGTCCATTTTTGAGAATCTGGAGGGCTTGCGCGTGATTCCGGTAGATACAGTACAGGACGTATTCCGTGAAGTGTTTGCCTGGGTTCCAGAGTCGCAAAAGGTGGAACAAACGAAGCTTGCAGAGGAGACAATTGCACCTGCACCGGAGATTTTTCCACCGGCATCTGCTTCCTATTTGCGTGCTGACGTGCCTCGCCCAGGACAGGTTACAGATTCGGGAAGCTGCTAGGCGCTTCCCTTCATTGGTTTTTTATGTGAACATTTGATAGAATAATGAATGACTACAACCTGAGAGCCATTGGAGGTGCGAAAGCGATGGGACCGAGCAAAGCGAAAGGTCGTCGTTTTCCTTTACTGCCTTTAAGAGGACTTCTCGTCTACCCGAGTATGGTACTGCATCTCGATGTGGGCCGAGAGAAATCGGTCAAGGCTTTAGAAAAAGCGATGGTAGAAGAACATTTGATTCTCCTATGTTCCCAAGCTGAAGTAAATATTGAAGAACCAACACAAGAGGACATTTTCAGAATCGGAACCGTGGCCAAGGTCAGACAGATGCTGAAGCTTCCGAACGGTACGATTCGTGTACTCGTGGAAGGCTTGGAACGGGCTGAAATTATTGAATATACGGACAACGAGGAATATTACGAAGTACTGGCACAAGAACTGCCTGAAGAGGAGAATACTCATCCGGAGACGGATGCCTTGATGCGTACCGTTCTGAACCAGTTCGAGAATTATATTAATCTGTCCAAAAAAGTTACACCAGAGACACTTGCGGCTGTGTCTGATATTGAAGAACCGGGACGCCTGGCTGATGTCATCACGAGTCACCTTTCCCTGAAGATCAAGGATAAACAGGAAATTCTGGAGACCATTGATGTTCGGGAGCGTCTGGAGAAATTGCTGGATATTCTGAATAACGAACGCGAAGTGCTGGAGCTTGAACGCAAGATCAGCCAACGTGTGAAGAAACAGATGGAGAAAACGCAAAAGGAATATTATCTGCGCGAGCAGATGAAAGCGATCCAGAAAGAACTGGGTGAAAAAGAAGGCCGTGCAGGTGAAGTTGAGGAACTTCGTAATCAGATGGAAGAACTCGGCTTGCCGGACAAGGTGAAAGAAAAGGTCGAAAAAGAAATTGATCGACTGGAGAAAATGCCTGCAAGTTCAGCTGAGGGTGGAGTCATTCGCAACTACGTGGATTGGCTGCTAGCCCTTCCTTGGAGCCAGATGACAGCAGATGATCTGGATATTCAAAAAGCCGAGGATGTGCTCAATGCAGATCACTACGGGCTCGAAAAGCCCAAAGAGCGTGTGCTTGAATATCTGGCTGTTCAGAAGCTCGTCAAGAAGCTCAAAGGGCCGATTCTCTGTCTGGTTGGACCCCCAGGGGTTGGTAAAACATCACTTGCCCGTTCGATCGCGAGATCGCTGGGCCGGGAGTTTGTAAGAATCTCTCTTGGCGGCGTGCGTGATGAAGCCGAGATTCGTGGGCACCGACGCACCTATGTGGGAGCCATGCCTGGTCGTATCATCCAGGGGATGAAAACGGCAGGTTCACTCAATCCGGTATTCCTGTTGGACGAGATTGATAAGATGGCTTCAGACTTCCGCGGAGATCCTTCCGCAGCGCTACTTGAAGTGCTGGATCCGGAACAAAATAATACGTTTAGTGATCACTTTGTCGAATTGCCGTTTGACTTATCCAACGTTATGTTTGTAACCACTGCCAATACAGTGCACAACATTCCGCGTCCATTGCTGGATCGGATGGAAATGCTCAACATCCCAGGTTACACGGAGCTGGAGAAGCTGCAAATTGCGAAAAATTATTTGCTGCCCAAGCAGAAGCAGGACCATGGTCTGGAAGAAGAGCAACTGGAAATTCCGGATGATGCGCTCTTGCGTGTCATTCGTGAATATACACGGGAGTCAGGTGTGCGTAACTTGGAACAGCAGATGGCTTCGTTGTGCCGGAAAGCAGCCAAGAACATTGTATCGGGTGTGGAAGGTCAGATCAACATCACATCAGATGAGGTCAAAGACTACCTTGGACCTGGTAAATTCCGTTATGGCATGGCCGAACTGGAAGATCAGATTGGTACCGTAACGGGTCTTGCGTGGACTGAAGTGGGTGGAGATACCCTTGTCATTGAAGTGACTGTTGTACCAGGAACAGGGAAGTTGACCCTGACAGGTAAACTGGGTGATGTCATGAAGGAATCGGCTCAAGCCGCATTCAGCTACACCCGTTCCAAAGCTACACAGCTCGGGATTTCGCCTGACTTCCATGAGAAGAACGACATTCACATCCACGTTCCGGAAGGAGCCATTCCGAAGGATGGTCCATCCGCCGGGATTACGATGGCAACAGCGTTAATCTCAGCACTGACGAACAAACATGTGTCCAAGGATATCGCCATGACCGGTGAAATAACGTTGCGTGGACGTGTACTGCCGATTGGTGGTCTGAAAGAGAAATCACTGGCAGCCCATCGTGCCGGCTATAAAAAAATATTATTGCCCAAGGATAACGAACGTGACCTGCGTGACATTCCAGACAGCATCAAGGAAGATGTGGAATTTGTCCCTGTAGCCCATATGGATCAGGTATTGCAGCATGCACTTGTTGAGCAGGCAGGTATTAACCTGTAATCCACGTATCCGAAAGGTTCGTATGAAGAGTAGACCGTTCTGCGGAGGCTTCGGCGTCCGCTGGAACGGTTTTTTTGGTATGATAGAACAATCCATGGCATAATACCATCAACAGGTTATGCATAGCACAAGCGTTCAAGAGAGGAAAGATACAATATGAAAGTAAATCAATCTGAATTTATTATCAGTGCCGTTCGGCCTGAACAATACCCCGAGGATGGTCTGCCAGAGATTGCTTTGGCGGGACGCTCCAATGTGGGGAAATCTTCCCTGATCAACCGTTTGATCAATCGTAAAAATTTGGCTCGGACGAGCTCGACACCGGGTAAGACACAGCAACTAAACTATTATAAAATTAATCAGGACCTCTACTTTGTCGATTTCCCGGGATATGGCTACGCCAAAGTTTCTAAAGAGCAACGCTTTGCCTGGGGCAAAATGATGGAGAAATACTTGTTGGGACGCGAGGAATTGAAACTGGTCATGCAGATGGTGGATATGAGACATGAGCCGTCCAAGGATGACAAGATGATGAATGAATGGCTTCGTCATAACGGATTGCCTTTGGTTGTTGTTGCCACCAAGATGGACAAGATTCCAAAAACACGCAGAGCCAAACATATCAAAGTCATTAAGGAATCACTGGGTCTTCGTTCAGGGGATCTGTTTGTACCCTTCTCATCGGAAGAAGGATTGGGCAAGGAAGAGTTATGGGACATCATTACCCGTCATGCACGCATAGATAAGTATGCACCAGAAGTACTGGAAGCAGAGGGTGCAGCGGATGAGGAAGAAAACGAAAATTAACGGATGACCGAGATAGTATACCGTTTTAGTGCGGGAAAGTGAGCATGCTAAGTGAATCTTTGATGAGATCAAGGTTTAGTCCGGTTTTTATGGGATTTCGTGAGAATTCATCATGTGGGCCCGGAGCAAAATAGCATTATGGTAGTGTATAATGAGCATAGGCGCATGTTGCCAACAGTACCAAAATACCGGCGTCGCCGGCCTGAAGAATTTTGAGATGACTGCTACATGTGCAGGAAGGCAAAACAATCGGGAAAGAATTGAGGAGATTTGTATGGCTCAGCGGTTAGCCACAGAGTATGTGAAGGCCACTATGAAATTGTCAGAACCCCAAATGCATCAGTTTTTGCGCATGACAGAAGACGGCAGGCTTCATCATCGGGTTAAGGTGTTGGATAATGGCTGTCAGGAGGTTGTGTTGGGGGATGTGAGTGGAGAAGAAGTTCATTTCCCTTTTGACCGCATAGAAGGGTTTTATATCTGTGAGTTATCTTGCCGCCTGGTGAATCTGCATCTGACCAACGTTGTCCGGAAGCTCTTTATGACTTTTAAGGGTGACGGGGTCGTTCATCGGATCTATGAAGGGTTCACCATGACGTATGTTTATGCTCAAGGCACTGTCCGTAAAATTGTGGAGAAGACCGGGGAGAACACCCGTGTGATCTATGAATACAAAAATACGTTGCTTGAATTGCAACATCTGTTCCAGGCCCGGGATGTAGAACGCGAAATCAACCGTGTGTATGCCGAGATTGATTCCTTACTGGATACTAGAAAAGATGCGACTGCTGATCAGCTCCATCAGATTGATGGGACCCTTGCACGTTATCAAAAACGGTTGTTTGAGCTTGAAGCTTATTGACCTGAAAGAGCATGTTTATACACGTATATGAATGTTATGAATTCCCTTGTTTCTTCCGGGCAATGGCACTTGCCAATGCGGAGGTTGCAGGGGATTTTTTGATGCGAGATAGAATATTCCATAATGAAATTATTTATTTTACAATCTTTTGGAAAAGGGTTGCTTTCACTCTGATTCAATGTTATTTTTAATCTCGTTGAAAAGAATATAGGAACCAGGATTCACTCAGGACATTATATGTTGCGAGAGGTTTTTCCCTCGGGAAGTGAATGACGTAGGTCCTAGCGGATGAAATTTTTCAAACATTTTATTCCTAGGAAGGGGGAACCGAAGGATGGAATATTCAACTTTCGGAAGACACGTTGCTGTTGACACTTGGGGTGTTGACTTTGATCTACTGAACAATGCGGAGTATTTGCAAGCCCAAATGGTTGAAGCAGCAGAGGCATGTGGTGCGACAGTGATGTCCGTACAGTCCAAGCAGTTTGATCCACAGGGAGCGACAGTGCTCGTACTATTGTCTGAGAGCCATCTCTCCATTCATACGTATCCTGAGAGAGGTTTTGCAGCAATTGATTGTTACACTTGTGGGGAGACCGTAGACCCGCAGCTCGCTATTGACTACCTGGTATCCGTATTAAAACCTGAAAAAACGTATGCCAAGAAGTTGGTACGTGGATTGGGCGAATTGCAAGTTGAAACACCAGAGATGAACAACAAGATCGAACTGGTGTAAAAAAGAAGCACATCACATGAACAATGTTCACATATCGGGATGGACGCATAACCTCCCTAATCCTAATAGTCATGGAATAATTCCATGGCTATTTGTTTTAATATCCGGATCGTTATGAATATTCATGATCAGCACATTTTAACGCATAACGGTGAACTTTGGTGAGACACTACAATAAATGACAATGCATATGATGATGAACATGGTGATTTCATAAACATTTCATAAAAATGACCCGGTCACGGCTATGATGTGTGATATAATTAACCATGTCAATCATAAATGGATAGACATATGCAGTAAGCACTTTGATTGGAAATTTATTAGGCAGGTGAACTTGCAATGCACATCGTTGTCGTTGGTTTGAATTATCGCACGGCGCCTGTAGAGGTTAGGGAACGATTCACATTTGCAGAAAAGGACTTGTCTGAAGCGCTGCAGCAGCTCAAGCTGACCAAGAGTGTATTGGAAGGTGTAATCGTAGCCACATGTAACCGTACCGAGTTGTATGTTGTGGTGGACCGTCTTCACATGTGTGGTTATTTTATTCGAACATTCATGGAACAATGGTTCAATGTACCACGGGAAGAATTTACGCAACACTTATATATATATGAAGATGACCAAGCCATGCGCCATTTGTTCCGTGTCATCTGCGGACTAGACTCCATGGTTATTGGTGAGACTCAGATTCTTGGACAGGTGAAACAGGCTTTTCTGAAAGCTCAGGAAGAGAAATCAACAGGAACCTGGTTTAATAAGTTATTTAAACAGGCCGTTACGCTGGGCAAACGGGCACATTCGGAGACTTCCATTGGGGAGAGCGCCGTATCTGTCAGTTATGCTGCTGTTGAGCTCGGGAAGAGGATCTTTGGCATTTTCACAGACAAGAAGGTACTGATTCTGGGTGCCGGCAAGATGAGTGAACTGACCGTGAAACATCTCTATGCCAACGGAGCATCGGAAGTCATTGTGGCGAATCGTACGCTCGCAAGAGCCGAGGAACTGGCAGCCAAGTTCCGGGGAACCCCTTGTACGATGGAACAGGCAATCGCAAGGCTGAATGAAGTCGACATTGTGATTAGTTCCACTGGGGCCGAACGTTATGTTTTGGATGCTGGTGTAGTTCGGAAGAGCATGAAGCGTCGGCAATCTCGCCCACTGTTCCTGATTGATATTGCGGTTCCGCGTGATATTGATCCGGCCATTGGTGAATTATCCAACGTATTTCTCTATGATATTGATGATCTGGAAGGAATCGTGGAGAGTAACCTGGAGATGCGTAAGGTGGAAGCTGCCAAGATTGAAAGAATGATTGAGCTTGAGATGGAGGATTATTATCATTGGCTCAAAACATTGGGCGTTCGTCCTGTCATTCGCGCTTTGCAGGAAAAAGGTGTCTCCATTCATGAAGAAACGATGGATAGCCTGTTCAATAAACTGCCTGAGCTCGATGAACACCAACGTAAAGTCATTCGTCGTTTGACCAAGAGTATTGTGAATCAAATGACAACAGATCCGATTAACCGGATCAAAGAAATGGCAGGTACGAAGCAAGGTGATGAAGCTCTGCGTATGTTTACTCAGATTTTTGCTCTGGAAGATGCAGTGGACATGGCTGCTGAAAAAGTAAATCAGAGTGATGCCACGGCTCTGGGCAAACCAGCCGCTCACCTTAACGAAAACCGGCAAGACCCCGTGCCGGCTTATGCTCCGGCAGGCGTATAAGGCGGGTGGGCAGCTTGACCCTTGCTGAACAAGTCTATGAAGCTCTAATCTATATGTATGCCCTGAGCCTACTGTTCTATTTCTCGGACTGCATTCGACGCAATGCGGGGGCGAAGCGGACAGGCACAGGGTTTCTTGTTGTTGTTTGGGGGCTACAGGTAACGCATGTTATTTTGCGGATGTGGACCGAAGGACATTTCCCTATCTACACCACCTTTGACTTTTTGTTTATATTTTCATTCAGTATTGTGTTGATGTCGCTCGCCATGACACGAATCCAGCGTTCTGAATTTGTCATTCTGTTGCTGAATGTTGTTGGTTTTTCCGTTACCGTATTGAACCGACTCTGGTTCACGGCTGGTGAGATATCACTGCACAACTGGCAAACCGTTCATGGATTACTTATTATGCATATCACCTTGGCAAATCTCGGTTTTGCAGCGTTAACCGTTGGTACGGTATTTGCCTTGTTATATCTGTTCTTGCATTACAAGCTGAAGAAAAAAAAGTGGAATGATACGATGCGACGGCTGCCCAGCCTGGAAGTGATCGGGAAGTACATGGATGGTGCTACTTTGATCGGCACACCGCTCCTTGGTGTTTCTGTGATGCTTGCCGTATTATCCATTGTGGCGGAAACGCGCTGGAATCTGCTTTTGGATCTCAAAGTCATATCGACAGGTCTTGCCATAGCCATCTATGTCGGTTACTTCGTATCCAAGAGAAGGAAACAGTTTTCTACGATTATTATGGCAAGATGGACACTGATCGGATATGGATTTGTCATTATGAGTTTTTTATCCAATGCATATTCAGCGTTTCATCGTTGGACGGGAGAGTGAAGGGTATGGACCGCTACACGCCGATATTTGTGAATACTTCAGGCAAGAATTGCTGCGTGGTCGGTGGTGGACGCGTAGCCGAGCGTAAAATAAAGGGATTGCTGCATGCCGAGGCACAGATAACGGTCATTAGTCCGGAGCTTACTCCCGTGTTACAACAACTGCATCATGAATCCCGAATTCAATGGATAGCCCGGTCCTACCGCAATGGAGATTTGCGGGGGGCCTTTCTCGTATATGCAGCGACTGACCGTTCAGAGGTCAATTCAACGGTGGTTCAGGATGCGGAGACCGCGGGCATACTGGTGAATGACGCGATGTCTTCCGAGCACAGCAGCTTTATCACGCCAAGCGTGGTCAGGCGAGGGAGATTAAGCATTGCCATCTCGACAGCTGGAGCGGGTCCAGCAGCTGCAGCGGAGATTCGTGCCACACTTGAACGACAGTTTGGGGATGAGTATGAGACGTACCTTGAATTTTTGCATCAGATGAGAACTGAGGTGAAGTCACGTGTAACTTCTCCGAGTCTCAGAAGCACGTTGCTCCGGCAGTTAACTGAAATGCACATCTTAGAAGATATTCGTACAGGCCATTTCCGGTGGTGGACCGAAGAAGAAATCGGGGACTGGATATCCCGTAATCAGGAGGAAGTGTAGATATGCGTACAATTAAAGTGGGAAGTAGACAGAGCGCGCTTGCGCTAACCCAGACAGGCCATGTCATTCAGGATTTGCGCGATATTTGTGAGCGCGAAGGATTAGCTTTTGACTTTGAAGTACATAAGATTGTTACCAAAGGAGATCTCATTCTGGATGTAACGTTGTCAAAAGTGGGAGGCAAAGGATTGTTTGTCAAAGAGATTGAACAGGCGATGATTGATCGTACGATTGATATGGCTGTTCATAGTATGAAAGATATGCCTTCCGAGTTACCCGAAGGATTAACGAATGGGGCTATACCTCGTCGTGCAGATCCACGGGATGCGCTGATCTCCAATGGTGGACTTACTCTGGATCAACTGCCAGAAGGAGCTAGAGTCGGAACAAGCAGTCTGCGCCGGTCCAGTCAATTGAAGGCCTATCGTCCAGATTTGCAATTGGAATCGATTCGCGGCAATATTGATTCCCGTCTGCGGAAGCTGGAGACCGAAGGATTCGATGCGATTATTCTGGCAGCTGCAGGATTGTACCGTATGGGCTGGGAAGACCGGATCACAGAGTACCTGACGGAAACAGCATGCCTTCCGGCAGTGGGTCAAGGTGCGCTTGGTATCGAATGTCGTGAAGACGATGAGGAACTATTGCACTTGCTGCAGCTGTATAACGATCCAGAGACAGCTTTTCCTGTACAGGCGGAACGCCGTTTTCTCAGTGTATTGAATGGGGGCTGTCAGGTTCCGATCGGTGCTCATGCGGTATGGGTACCTCAGCAAGATGCAGATTCCCTGAATGGTGAAAACACGTTACAATTAACAGGTATGGTCGGCACGCCGGATGGTGGGCTGATTCTTAAAGAAGCTCTGATCGGCAAGGACCCGGTTCGTCTGGGTGAAGAAGTGGCTTGGAGATTGATTGAACGGGGAGCAGAGCAGATACTGGCAGAAGTTAGGGGATGAAGACATGGTGGGAAAGGTCTTTTTGGTAGGGGCAGGTCCTGGGGATGCGAAGCTGATTACGGTAAAAGGGTGGGAATCCATCGGTAAAGCCGATGCTGTAGTCTACGATCGTTTGGCAAGTCCGAGATTGTTGAAACAAATGAAACCCGGTGCGGTCAAGATTTACGTGGGCAAACGCCCGGATCGACATACGATGAAGCAGGAAGAGATCAATCAATTGTTGGTTGATCTGGCTCTGGAAGGTAAGGTTGTGGTTCGACTTAAGGGTGGCGACCCGACCATCTTTGGACGTGTAGGCGAAGAGGCGGATTTGCTGCACAAAAACGGAATTCCGTTTGAGATTGTACCTGGGGTAACCGCTGCAATAAGTGTACCTGCGTATGCCGGAATTCCTGTCACTCACCGTGACTATGCATCTTCCATCTCTATTATTACGGGGCATGAGAGTCCGGACAAGCTTGATCGCAGTATCCATTGGGATAAAGTGACGAATGCAACGGGCACACTTGTATTTATGATGGGGGTTGCCAAAATTGGATATATCAGCGAACAATTGATTCGTCATGGTCGTCCAGCGCAGACACCTGTGGCTCTGATTCGTTGGGGAACACGAGCGGAACAGGATACCATTACAGGTACCCTTGAAGATATAGAAGCGAAAGTGATCGCAGCCAATTTCCAACCGCCTGCAGTTATTGTGGTGGGGGATGTCGTCAATCAGCGGGAACAATTGAAATGGGCAGAAGCGCTGCCGCTGTTTGGCAAACGAATTCTGGTGACCCGTGCTCGCAGTCAGGCGAGTGAACTGGTGAATCGCATTGAGGAACTCGGCGGGGAACCGTATGAATTTCCGGTCATTGAGACGGTCATGCCGTCCAGTGAATCTGCCAAGCAAAGTGTCAAAGACGCCTTCAGTGCTTTAAATACTTTTGACTGGGTATTTTTCACAAGTGTGAACGGTGTTGAGTTTTTCTTCCGACATCTGGAACAGGAAGGCAAGGACATTCGCTCGATTCATCAAGCGAGAATTGCAGCCGTAGGACCTTCCACAGCAGACGCGTTGCGCAAACATGGCATCGTTGCTGAAGTTGTCAAAGGCCCTTTCCAGGCCGAAGGCATGCTTGAGACTTTTGAAAGTGAACTGAAGGAAGGTCAGAGAGTACTGCTTCCGCACGGTGATCTTGCACGTACGTGGTTGCGTGACCAGTTGAGAGAACGAGGACTTCATGTCACCGAAGCCATCATTTACGATACGATTCTCGCTGGTGAGGATGATGATGAACTGCTTAAGTTGCTTGAAGAAGGTGGCATTCATGCGGTGACCTTTACAAGCTCATCGACGGTTACCAACTTCATGAGTATGTTGAAACGTATGGGATTGCAAGATCCATTGCCTTTATTGAAAGATGTGGAGGTTGCATGTATCGGACCGGTTACAGCGAAGACGGCAGAGGCCGCTGGGCTAAAGGTTACACTGATGGCAGAAGAAGCAACGATGGATAGCTTGATCACAGTGCTCTGCGACTGGAAACGGACAAGCACCAAGGAAGGCGCTCTTCGAAATTAATACACATGTAATCATGTCAACATATGAAGCGTGCTGAATTCGATAGGATACCAGCGCGCTTCCCTTTTTGCTCTATTTCATTTTCAAGGAGGTTACACATATGAGTTTTCCAATTGTACGGCATCGCCGTTTACGCCAATCCACAGGTATTCGTAATATGGTCAGAGAGACCCATCTAACCGTGGATGACTTTATTCAACCAATCTATGTGACATATGGACATAATGTAAAATCCGAAATCAAATCCATGCCTGGCGTGTACCGCTTCTCGTTGGACCGTCTTCAAGAGGAAGTAACAGAAATAGCTGAGTTGGGGATTCCAGCCGTACTATTATTCGGTATCCCGGAGACCAAGGATAGTGTAGGTTCATCTGGTTTTGCTGAAGATGGTATTGTGCAGGAAGCGACGAGATTGATCAAATCGTGGTACCCAGAACTGCTGGTTGTTGCTGACACTTGTCTGTGTGAATTCACGGATCACGGTCACTGCGGTATGGTTCACACCGTGGAGATTGACGGACATATCTGCGGAGATGTATTAAATGATGAATCACTGGATCTACTCGTGCAAACGGCAGTGTCCCAAGCGAAAGCAGGGGCGGACATTATTGCACCATCCAACATGATGGATGGATTTGTACAAGCGATCCGCGCGGGGCTGGATGAGAATGGCTTCAGTCACATTCCGATCATGTCCTACTCTGTAAAATACGCGTCGGCATTCTATGGTCCATTCCGTGAAGCTGCGGATTCCACACCACAATTCGGAGACCGCAAGTCGTATCAGATGGACCCGGCGAACGCGCGTGAAGCCTTGCGTGAAGCAGAGACGGATGTGCTCGAAGGAGCGGATATGCTAATGGTTAAACCTTCCCTGTCCTATCTTGATGTCATGCGTACGATTAAGGATCAATTTGATCTTCCGCTTGTGGCCTATAATGTAAGTGGCGAGTATGCCATGGTGAAGGCAGCGGCGATGCAAGGCTGGATTGATGAGAAAAAAGTCGCCATGGAAATCCTGCTCAGCATGAAACGCGCAGGCGCAGATATGATTATTACCTATTACGGAAAAGACGCTTCACGCTGGCTGGCTGAGAAATAAAATAAATGACATTAAGGAGGATATTCATGACTGCACAACAAAGCAATCGTCGCAATGATGAGCGCTCACGTAGCGCATTTGAAGAAGCTAAGCAGTACATACCTGGGGGTGTGAACAGCCCTGTACGTGCATTCAAATCGGTGGGGCTTACCCCGATCTATGCAGAGCGTGGAGAAGGGTCCAAAATCTACGATATTGATGGCAATGTTTTTATTGACTATGTGGGATCGTGGGGACCACTCATCATGGGACATGCTCATCCTGCCGTAGTAGAAGCTTTGCGTGAGACAGCTTTGAAAGGAACAAGCTTTGGTGCACCGACTTTGCTGGAGACCGAGATGGCGAAACTGGTATGTGAGCGTGTACCTTCCATCGATATCGTTCGGATGGTAAACTCCGGTACGGAAGCAACGATGAGTGCCATTCGACTGGCACGCGGGGTAACTGGACGCAGTAAAATTCTGAAGTTTGAAGGATCATATCATGGACATGCTGACAGCTTGCTGATTAAGGCTGGATCGGGTGTTGCAACGCTGGGTCTGCCAGATAGTCCGGGCGTACCTGAAGGGGTAGCTGTAAATACAATTACGGTGCCTTATAACGATCTGGAGTCCGTGACGCTTGCTTTTGAACGTTATGGGGAAGAACTGGCTGCTGTGATTGTGGAACCTGTGGCGGGTAATATGGGTGTTGTACCTCCGGCTACCGGTTTCCTTGAAGGCTTGCGCAGTTTGACGACGCAGTATGGCAGCTTGCTCATTTTTGACGAAGTCATGACCGGTTTCCGCGTAGGGTTGAACTGTGCCCAGGGACGCTTTGGGGTTACACCTGACCTGACTTGTCTGGGTAAAGTAATCGGTGGCGGACTTCCGGTTGGCGCTTATGGTGGTCGTCGAGATCTGATGGAACAGATTGCGCCTACAGGGCCAATCTATCAGGCAGGTACACTGAGCGGGAATCCGCTGGCTATGGCAGCAGGATATACCACACTGAAACTGTTGACACCGGAGGTTTATGACCGCCTGGAGACACTGTCCGCACGCCTGCAAGCTGGATTTGAAAAAAATGCAGCGGAGACGGGTGTTGCAATAACCATTAACCGTGTTGGCTCGATGGTATGTCCGTTCTTCAGTGCCGTTCCGGTAACCAACTATGATATTGCCAAAGAAAGTAATCTGGATCAATTCCGTCGTTATTTTGCGGCCATGATAGATCAAGGTGTGAGTGTTGCACCTTCGCAATACGAAGGCATGTTTGTCTCTGGTGTGCACACGGAGCAGGATATTGATGATACGATCGAGGCGAATCGTAAGGCTCTTCAATCGCTATGACCATCAAAAGTTGGAAACGCCGCGGGGAATGGCTTGAGCTGATGCCAGGGAAAGCCGTAACAGGCAGTTCGGACAAACCGATGGCTGCAGAGCAATGGCTATTGTCTGAGCTTCAGTTTCCGGAGAAACTGCTCCGTCAGCTGAAAGCAAACCGAGGAATACAACTTGCAGGGGACCGGCTTCGGCTGGCCCTTTTTGCGTCCCAGCCGATTGATGTCGAGCCGCGCTGGGCTGAGGTGGATGTATTGTATGAGGATGATTTCTGTCTGGTTGTGCACAAACCGGCAGGCATGAAGCTGCATCCGGATGGAAGCCGTGCTGATCAGGCCATTACGCTGGATCATGCGGTTGCTTCCTATTATGAAATGAATGGAATTCAGGCGAGTGTACGCCATGTTCATCGACTGGATGAGGATACAACCGGACCGGTCTTATATGCCAAAAATGCTTTTGCTCTCGCCAAACTGGATGAAGCGATGCGGCGCAAAGAGATTGGCCGCCATTATGTAGCCATTGCAGGTGGACAATTACCCCCTGAACTCCACAAAATTGATGCTCCGATTGGCAAGGACAGACATCACAAGCAGCGCAGACGTGTCTCGGAAGGTGGACAGGAAGCCGTTACCCATGTGGAGATCGTCGAAGTATGGGAACGAGCAACCCTTGTTCGATTAAAGCTGGATACAGGACGCACACACCAAATTCGTGTACACCTGAGTTATGCTGGACACCCGCTTATTGGTGATGCGTTGTATGGAGGTAGAGCGGATGCCATTGGACGGCAAGCACTTCACGGAGAAATGCTGAAGTTTAGTCATCCTTTAACCGGAGCGATGATTGAAGTGAACGACCCATGGCCGTCCGATTTCACACAATTGGCAGAGCGTGAGCGTCAAAATTATTAATACACTATATAAGTTCGACTAACTATTTACACGAAAACAGAGAGGACAGAAACAACCAGAAGAAGCAAAGCGTTCGCCTAAAAGCTTTCTGAAAGAAAGCTGCTTCGGAAGCATAAGCTATCCCCGCATTTTCCCTTTGAAGAAGGGAATCAAAAAAAATCTGGGGATAACAGTGATCGGAAGGTTATTCTGTCATCGAAGTGGCTAGGTGCAACATTCTCTATTTCGCTTAATATAACAAGGTTTTTCAAAAGGTGGCATGCTCCCCTCATTCAAGGCATATAGATGGGGTAACGAAGGATTTGGACCATGGATCAGTCCCATGAGAAGGATCATGGTGAACATATGCCGAAAGGAGGACGCCACCTTTGTTGAATCAACCTTATGGTTTGCGGTTCGATATTTATGAGCGCGTTCATTTGTCTGAGGGAGTCCCTGCGATTGAGGAATTGGAGGAGATTGAACTATACCCGCGCATTCAAGTCATAGGGCAGGATGATCATGCCACCTTAAGAGGGCATCTTTTACTTACAGGTGCGTACAGAGGAGAAAATGAGGCTTCAGAGGAGCTCAAACATTTCATTCCCGTGGAGATCACAGTGCCGCTGAACCGGGTCAGATCAATTGAGGATATTTCCATCGAGATCGAAAATTTTGACGTGGATCTGTTATCCAATCGCAGTCTGAACATTACAGGCGTATTGTCGCTGCGAGGCATCGAAGGTTTTCCTGTTGAAGAGCCACAAGTGTGGTCAGCAGATGAGTTCACTGTTGTTCACTCACCCGACTCTCAGCAACTCAACCGTTCCGATGAAGCAGAACAGTCAGGCAGCGATCCTAATGCATTTGCACAAGAGTATCTGCTCCAGCGGAGTGAGGAAGAGAGACTTGCGAATGCAGCAGAACTTGCATATGGTGCCCCGGAATTTGCTGATCTGTCCACAAGAGAAGAGACCTTAAGAAATAGCGAAGAATGGCAGCAGGAATATGTGCCTTCGTCTTCGACCGAGTCAATTCAGTCGGAAGAGCAGAGTGCAGAGGATGCTAATGATCCCAGACAACCTGATGCAAACGAAGATCTCGCATCTCTGACAACGGATGGAGATGAACTGGCATCCCATGAGCAATACAGTGAACCTACTCCCATCTCGTCATTTATGGCTGAGACCGCTGATCGGCTAGCTTCTTATCCGGAATCAGAACCGTTGTTGCCTCTCGAGGAAGAGTCTTCTGTGTGGTCCGAGCCTTCCGTGGATGCATTGCCTGCGAACCCGAGAAGTTCAGATCAAGAAACCTCTGAGCTGGCTGCACAATCAACTGATGAGTTGGTACCACCGAGTGTACCGGATGCACCGGACGTATGGCACTTCGAATCAGCAAGATCTGTACCCCAGCAGGAGAACCCGGCCGTTGCCGATGTTCCGGTGGAATCACAGGCTGAGAACTGGCAGGGTGTATTTGCTTCGTCCGAACCAGACAATGCAGAGGAAGACCGACCGTCCTTTGAAGCGAATGGGGTAGACGAGTTTGTGCAGAACGAAGCATTTGTTCCTGAACCTGTGGGTGAGACGGAAGACAAGCCGGAGCTGAAGGTTGCTTTTGGGAGCAAGAAACAATCCGCACCAAGGCAAGAGGAGGGTGTAGGTATCTCTTCCTTGTTATCCTCTGGCAGAGCAACGCGCGATGCCGAAGTGGAGCGAGGCGAGGAGATCCCTGCTGGTGTAGCACAGGAAGAAACGTATCCAGCGGATGATGTGGAGTGGAAGAATCTGTTCCTGGGGACGATCGTGGATCAGACCCCATTCCGCAAGGTGAAACTGTGTATCGTTCAGCGAGAAGATACACTTGATGCCATTGCAGATCGATACCAATTGAGCACGAGGGAACTTCAGTTGTATAACCGATTATCTGAACAGGTTGTGGAAGAAGGTCAGATATTGTACATTCCTTAATCCGTAGTTAAAAGCCTTCGTTAGGACCCGTGATCCCCTTGAGGATTGCGGGTTTTTGCATGATTCGTCCTAAACCTGCATTCCAGCGCTCTTTTTCCGCTGTTGTCAGGTTGACTATCGCGCAAGAGCAAGGTATGATGTGTGTAGGTTTTTTGAAGAACAACGTGGAACGGGAGTAGTAGACAGTATGACCTATCAGAGAGTGGAATTGTAGCGCTGTGAGATTCCGCAGGAACCAACTGATCGAAGTCGCCCGGGAGTTGCCTGTTTGAATACAAGGGATGAATGAGATTTATCGTCATTTATTTCTGAGGTAGGATGGGCCGGTCGCAGCCGTTATCTGCTTGAAGTGTCACGTCATGTACAGAGGGTGAAGTCTATCTCGCTGTCTGCGTGAAACAAAGGTGGTACCGCGAAAGCTAACCTTTCGTCCTTTGATGGATGAAAGGTTTTTTTTGTTTTTTTTGGCGAAGATGATAAGTAACGGAGGAATGACACATGTCTGAGGAAAAAAAATCAGCTGCAACAGAAATGCCGACCACTTACGATCCAAAGGCGGCAGAGGATAAATGGTACTCCACCTGGATGGAACGTGGATATTTCAAAGCCGGTCAACGTAAAGATGCCGAGCCCTACACGATTGTTATCCCACCCCCGAATGTGACCGGGATGCTGCACATCGGGCATGCGCTCGATTTTACACTGCAGGATATACTGATCCGTACGAAACGGATGCAGGGCTATGATGCACTGTGGCTTCCGGGTTCCGACCATGCAGGCATTGCTACCCAGACCAAAGTGGAGCAGAAACTGCGTGAAGAAGGTCTGACACGTTATGATCTGGGACGCGAGAAGTTTCTGGAGAAAGTATGGGACTGGAAAGATCAATATGCCACTACCATTCGTCAGCAATGGGGCAAAATGGGCTTGTCGCTTGACTACTCACGTGAACGTTTTACGCTGGATGAAGGTCTGTCCCAAGCGGTTCGCAAAGTATTTGTTCAATTGTATGAAAAAGGCCTTATTTACCGAGGCAAACGGATTATTAACTGGGACCCGGTGAACCGGACAGCTCTGTCCGACATTGAGGTTGAATATAAAGAGGTTCAAGGTCACTTGTACCATCTGCGTTACCCGCTCAAAGACGGAAGTGGCTACGTTACCGTGGCAACAACGCGTCCTGAAACGATGCTGGGCGATACAGCGGTTGCTGTTCATCCGAAGGATGAGCGCTATGCAGATATGATTGGTAAAGTACTTGTACTGCCTATCATTGGACGCGAAATTCCAATTATCGCTGATGATTATGTGGATAAAGAGTTCGGAAGTGGTGCAGTTAAAATCACGCCTGCGCATGATCCGAATGACTTTGAAGTAGGTCTTCGTCATGATCTGCCTCAAATTACGGTAATGGATGAGAGCGGCACAATGAATGCAGAGGCAGGCAAGTATCAGGGACTGGATCGCAGTGACTGCCGCAAGCAGATTGTTGCTGACTTGCAAGAGCAAGGCGTATTGATCAATATCGAAGATCACACGCACCAGGTTGGACACAGTGAGCGTACTGGAGCTGTTGTTGAGCCTTATCTGTCTACACAGTGGTTCGTTGAGATGAAGCCACTTGCAGAGAGAGCGATTAAGAAACAACAGAGCGGCGAAGGAGTTAATTTTGTTCCGGATCGTTTTGAGAAAACCTATCTGAACTGGATCGAGAACGTTCGTGACTGGTGTATTTCACGTCAACTGTGGTGGGGACATCGTATTCCTGCCTGGTATGATGAGGAAACGGGTGAAATCATCGTATCTGCTGAAGATCCGACGACGCTGCCAGAGAATGCTGGACGCAAGCTCAGACAGGATGAAGACGTTCTGGATACATGGTTTAGCTCCGGATTATGGCCTTTCTCCACATTGGGCTGGCCGGAAGATACGGAAGATCTGCAACGTTATTATCCGACAAGTGTACTTGTGACAGGGTATGACATCATATATTTCTGGGTTGCACGTATGATTTTCACTGCATTGGAATTCACCGATGAGATTCCGTTCAAGGATGTGCTGATGCATGGTCTTGTTCGTGACGCAGATGGACGCAAAATGTCCAAATCATTGGGCAACGGTGTAGACCCGCTCGATGTGATTGAGAAATACGGCGCAGATGCGATGCGTTACATGATCTCAACCAGCAGCACGCCAGGTCAGGATCTGCGTTTCCGTTGGGAACGGGTGGAGCAGGCGCGTAACTTTGCCAACAAGATCTGGAATGCTTCGCGCTTTGCATTGATGAATCTGGAAGGATTCACTTATGAGGAACGTGACATTAGCGGAGAGCTTGGCACAGCGGATTATTGGATTTTACACCGTCTGAACGAAACTTCTCGTGATATTACGCGTCTAATCGAAGCGTATGAATTTGGGGAAACAGGCCGTGTGCTGTATAACTTTATCTGGGATGACCTGTGTGACTGGTACATTGAGTTTGCGAAACTGTCCTTCTACGGAGAAGATCCGATTGCCAAGAAGAAAACACAATCCGTGTTGGCTTATGTACTGGATCAGACGATGCGCCTGATTCATCCGTTTATGCCATATATCTCTGAAGAGATTTGGCAGCATCTGCCTCATGAGGGAGAGACCATTACGCTGGCTTCCTGGCCGGTATATGATCCTGCACTTGAGAATCCAGAGGCTGTTGCCGAGATGAACCTGCTCATGGATACCATTCGTGCAGTTCGGAACATTCGTGCAGAAGTGAACGTGCCGATGAGCAAAAAGATCGAGTTGATGGTCAAAGCTAACAGTGCTGAGACGTCCAGTATCATTGCGCGTAACAGTCACTACATCAAACGTTTCTGTAATACGTCCGAGTTCGATAGTGGGCTGGAGCTAAGCTCACCGGATAAGGCGATGACTGCGATCATCACGGGTGCAGAGCTCTACTTGCCACTGGCAGGTCTTATTGACATCGAGCAGGAAGTGGCTCGCCTGGAGAAAGAGTTGCAGAACCTTGAGGGTGAAGTACTCCGTGTGGAGAAAAAGCTGGCGAATGAAGGCTTTGTAGCCAAAGCTCCTGCCAAGGTTATTGAGGAAGAGCGCGCCAAGCAAGCAGATTATTCCGATAAACGGGATAAAGTGATTGCACGAATCAAGGAACTGAAAGGTTAATATATCTGGGTCGGATGGAGAGCCATTATGCCATCCGGCCGCTTTTTTCAATCAAACTCGGGACCGAAGGTGAATCAGATGACGCAATTAGACGGGACAGATGCAGCAGCTCCTTTACTTACGTATAACGAGGCCGTGGACTGGATCAATGGCCTTATTCCTTTTGGCATTCGACCTGGATTGGAACGAATCGAGAGTCTGATGTCCATGTTGGGCAATCCACACCAACGTCTCAAATTTATTCACGTCGCGGGAACGAACGGCAAAGGTTCGACTTGCGCTTTTTTGACGTCAGTGCTTCTTCAGGCTGGATATGATGTGGGCACCTTTACGTCCCCTTATATCACCAAGTTTACAAACCGTTTTCAATACAACGGTGAGGATATTCCCGAAGAAATCCTGCTTAAGCTCTCGAATCGGTTGCGCCCGCTGGTCATGGAAATGGCATCGACCCCACTTGGATCACCAACGATGTTTGAGGTGTCCACGGCTCTCGCGCTTCTGTATTATGCAGAAGAGTGCTACCCTGACGTTGTGGTATGGGAGACGGGGCTAGGGGGAAGGATGGACGTAACGAATATTGTTGCACCTGTTGTGTCCGTCATCACCAACATTGGTATGGATCACACGGATGTGCTTGGAGACACGATTGAGCAGATTGCCTGGGAAAAGGCAGGCATTATCAAGCCGGGAGTACCCGTTGTGACCTGCGCGACTCAACCCGAAGCTGTGAAGGTAATTCAGGAGAAAGCACAGCAGTCTCAATCAACCTTGTATTTGGCTGGAGATCAATTCTCTTATCATAGACTGGATAGCAATGAGAGCGGACAATCTTTTCATTTTACAGGCCCGTTTCGCGACCTGGACGTTCGCATAAGCAT
Organism: Paenibacillus sp. USHLN196; assembly: GCF_037144955.1. NCBI lineage: Bacteria > Bacillati > Bacillota > Bacilli > Caryophanales > Paenibacillaceae > Paenibacillus > Paenibacillus sp. USHLN196. The sequence continues at coordinate 98,190 of NZ_JBBCYH010000017.1, forward strand.
GCAGGGTTCACATCAATGTGACAATGCTGCGGCCGCACTAATGGTGCTTGAATTGCTCAGACAATACATGGCATTTATGCTGGATGACAACGATATTGCACTTGGACTGAAGAATGCCTTCTGGGCAGGGAGATTCGAAAAAGTCGTCGATGAACCCCGAATTGTGCTTGATGGAGCACATAATCCTGAGGGGGCAGAGTCACTGGCCAAGAGTATTATGGATGTATATCCTCACAATAAGTTAATTTTGATGATGGGTATGTTGGCGAATAAGCATCACGAAGCGTATTTGCAGCATATACTGCCACTAGTGGATACGCTGATCCTGACCGAGCCAGATTTCCGACGCAAAATGGATGCAGCCGAATTGCTGCAGATTGTCGAACGGGTACGTCCCGCCATTGCGAAGCAGGAACTGGAAATCATCGTCGAGCCCGAATGGGCAAAGGCACTTGATCTATTGAAGTCACGGACGGAAGCGGAAGATCTGGGGGTGGTCTCCGGCACACTGTACCTGATTGCGGATGTGCGGGCAGCCCTTTTGCATCAAACCGATTCTGAAAAAGGTTGGTGAAAGTTTTGTTAAATACATCGGAACACGTTCATTTTATAGGGATTGGCGGATATGGCATGAGTGCCATCGCAAGAGTTATGCTGGAAATGGGATATACCGTTACCGGATCGGATGTCGCTTCGCAGGAGTTGACCGAGAAGTTGGCAGCCAAGGGAGCGAAAATATATATCGGACATACGGCAGAGCATGTCACTGGAGCAGATCTGGTTGTCTACTCTACGGCAGCGCCTGCAGATAATGTGGAACGGGTAGCAGCTGCTGAGCTGAACATTCCGATTCTGCATCGTTCCCAGATGCTTGCACGTTTGTTGAACGAACGTAAGGGTGTGGCTGTGGCCGGTGCCCATGGTAAAACAACCACCTCATCCATGATTGCACTTGTTATGGATAAATGTGATACAGACCCGACATATATTATTGGCGGAGAAATCATGAATGTGGGTACCAACGCGAAGGCCGGTCAAGGTGACTGGGTTGTCGCTGAGGCGGACGAGAGTGATGGTTCATTTTTGCAGTACCATCCATGGCTCGGTATTGTAACGAATATTGAGGCAGATCATCTGGAGAATTACAACAGTGATTTTGAGGAACTCAAAAAGGCTTATGTGCAGTTCCTGAGCCAGATTCGCCCGGAAGGAACAGCCATTGTGTGTTCTGACGATGAGAATGTTCAAGCGATTTTGCCAGAACTCAAGTCACGGATCACGACTTATGGTATCGACCGTGCTGCGGACTATACGGCAACGGATATTGTATTGGGCGATCGCCGGATCTCCTTTACGATGAATCACCAGGGTGCTGCTATGGGCACGGTGGAGTTATCGGTCCCAGGTAAGCATAACGTTTATAATGCGATGGCTACCGTGATTACCTGTCTGGAAGCAGGTATTCCGTTTGAGAAGATTGTGGCGGCCATCATCCAGTTCCACGGAGCGAAACGCAGATTCCAGGTATTGGGCGAGGCACGAGATATGCTGATCATCGATGATTATGCTCATCACCCTACCGAGATTGAAGCGACCATTAGTGCGGCCAAAGCAACGGGCAAGCGCATTATTGCGGTATTCCAGCCACAGCGTTATACGCGGACGTTCTTCCTGCTGGATGCATTCAGTCGTGCTTTTGCGGAAGCGGATGAAGTGCTTATTACCGATATCTATTCTCCTGCGGGCGAAAAACAGATCGAAGGGGTAACCTCAGCGAGACTGGTTGAACTGATCGTTCAAAACAGTAATGCTTCTGCGCGTTATCTGCCAACGAAAGAGGAAGTTGTAGCTGATTTGCAGCATCGTCTGCAGCCAGGAGATCTTGTGATCACGATGGGCGCAGGTGATATTTGGAAAGTCGGCGATACCCTTGCCAAAGGATTGAAATAAATCAATGCAGAAAACGCCTGTCTTCGATAAGAAGCAGGCGTTTTTTTGCGTTAAATGGAATGTCTTCTCCCGTCTCTGCATATAGCTGGTATAAATGGGACAAAGGAGAGGGTACGGGTGAGCAATGCTAGAATGACGTTTCGCTTCGGGGATCATGAGTCGGACAAGCCTGAAAATAAGAGGATTTCCGCGTCCAGTCCATTGGTGACGTTGAGTGAAGAATTACCGCGCAATCATACGCTAACGCCTGAGAAACTGGATACAACCCCGTCTTGGACACCAGAAGATATCCCCGGAGACTGGGGAGAGACGGTGCTGACAAGCTCTACTGTACCTGACCCTGAACAACGGATGAGCCCTGATTCGAACTTGGATGAGGCCCATGATCTTGGGGACAGATCAGGTTACGGTTATCATAATCACATAGCAGATCCAGAGGAAGAGCGTCGCGATCTGTCCAATACGTACGATCAAGGACACGACTGGCTTGTAGATTCCGAGAACTATTCCTATAAGCGTAATCGCCCTCCAAGGGGCTGGAAAATGATTGGCTCTGTTACCGGGGCACTCGTTACGGGAGCACTATTCGGCATGGTTATTCTTTCATTTTTTAATAAAGAAGGAGCCGCGAAGCCAGGTGATCTTCTTCCCGTTAATCAGGCAGTTTCCTCTGTGACAGGTCAGGAGGGCGTTGCAGGAACAGAGCAGCAGCTTCAGGCAGCTGCGACTGGCAGCACGTATTATGCACTTCAATACGGCGTCTTTAGTTCACCCGAACGAGCCGAACAGGCCAAGCTAGAATTGGCTCAAGCAGGTATAGCCGCAGGTACGGATCCTGAAGATGGTAATCGGGTATATGCAGGTATTTCAGCTGATCGTGAAGAGGCCAAGCTACTTAGCACCAGACTTAAAGCTCAGGGAGTCGAACTGTACGTCAAGGAGATCGTGAACCCTGAGATCAATCCGGCCATATTTGGTGGCAAGCAAGAGGATGTACAGCGTTTCTTTACAAACAGTTCTGCACTAATCGAACAACTATCTACCTTGTCCATTCAGCAACTGGGACAGTCTACCCCGGTAGCAGTCCCCACAGAAACGATGACCGCAATTCAGAATAAGCACGAGTCATGGTTGACCGGTTTGAATAGTCTTTCACCCGGCCTGACCGCAGAGGTACAACCTATGATTGGCGGAATGGAGAAATCGATGAATCGTGCAATTACGGCTATCGCGGAGTACAACAAAAACCCGGATGATGTGCACATGTGGTCTGTACAGTCCGATCTGATGGAATACGTACTGCAGCAGAAAAAATGGCTTGAAGCGATAAAGCAGTAACATGCTCTTTCCCATAACAACGCTTGGAAATACCTGTCCGGCAAGGAACTGGAAATAGTTCCCCTTGCCGGATTTGTGTTTGTATTGATGTACAAAACCCCGTATAATAATGTGGGTGTCAAAAAATGGCGAGGGAAGATTACCGATGAAAAAAAACTTCGGCATGTTATTGCTGTTTCTACTGCTCGGCTGGATGGTCGGAGCGTGGATCGCCAAGGCACTGCAGTCTGTTAAGGCAGTAGCCTTTCTTACAAAAGCCACGACCATACGTTGGTCGCCACAGGCTGATCTGGATATTATCAGTTATGATATTTCACTTCAATTTCAAATGAGCCTTCTGAGTCTGATCGGTATGATTGCCGCTGTGTGGCTGTATCGCAGACTGTAGGAGAATGACGAGTTATGACGAAAAAAATAAACCAGTGACATCTATTATCGTGATAAGGACAGGATGTTGCCGTAGCATAAGGAGCCGTTCATGATGAATAACACTCAGCAGCGCCCTATTATTCTGGCCTCCACATCGCCTCGGCGCAAAGAACTGATCGCATCACTCCACCTAGCGTTTGATGTAATACCAAGTCATGCCGATGAAGATACGCCACCAGAATGGACACCTGAACAGACGGTACAGGAGCTTGCTTTGCGCAAGGCGCTTGCTGTGTATCGCGGGCTTGAAGGCCGTGAGCAGGAAGCCATTATTGTTGGTAGTGATACCGTTGTTGTTCTGGATAAAGAAATTCTGGGTAAACCCGTAGACGAAGCCGATGCTGAACGTATGTTATCTCGGCTACAGGGCCGCGTACACCGGGTGTTTACCGGTGTCGCTTGTATTGATGCGGGGAATGGTCAGTCTGTAGTTCATTATCGCCAGACCGATGTAACGATGAAAGAACTTTCGGATGCGACGATCCGTGCCTATGTGCAGACTGGAGAGCCTTCGGATAAGGCAGGATCTTATGCCATTCAGGGCATTGGGGCTTCACTGATCGACCGTATTGAAGGATGCTATTTTAATGTGGTTGGCCTTCCCCTATCCTTGCTGAGTGATATGTTGGATGGGTTTGGCGTTCATGTGTTGCCGCGAACATGAATGAAGCCAATTGACGTTTTGAACTGAAAAGAGGGAACATATGGAGTCGCCTCAATACATGATGCGCGACATCCCCCAGGAAGAACGCCCGAGAGAACGCATGATGGAATACGGGGCGGGCGCCTTAAGCCATGCTGAATTGCTGGCGATTTTACTTCGAACAGGCACAAGACAGGAATCCGCGGTGCATATGGCACAGCGGATTCTGGCTGAAGCGGGCGGCATTCGCTCGTTGATGGATCTGAGTCTGGAAGAATTGACTGCAATGAAAGGGATCGGCAATGCCAAGGCTGTGCAATTGAAAGCCGGTATTGAGCTTGGGCATCGAATTGCGAAGAGCAGACTCATACAGTCGACTTCAATTCGTACACCGCGTGATGCAGCCGACATCCTAATGGAACAATTGCGTTACTTGCAGAAAGAGCATTTTGTGTGTCTCTTTTTGAATAGCAAAAATCATATTATTGCCCAGGAAACACTCTCCATGGGCAGCCTTAACGCTTCGATTGTACATCCGCGTGAAGTGTTCAGGGCTGCCATCAAATGCAGCAGCGCATCGATTGTGTGCGCACACAACCATCCGAGTGGTGATCCTACGCCTAGTCCGGAGGATATCCAAATAACCAAGAGACTGATTGAAGCAGGTGCTATTGTCGGCATTGACGTGCTTGATCATATTATTATCGGAGATGGAACGTACGTAAGTTTGAAGGAGAAGGGCTTAGTATAATATAATGGTTGGCGTTGATGTTTTCCTATGAATGTTAACGGCTTTGTCCGTAAAAGATAGGTTCACTTTACAAATGCAAAAAAACAAATGCGAATATTAGCTCCACGTGCTGCGTGGGAATGAAATTGTTACGCTCTGGATCAGCATAGAGCGGCTATATGAGGCAGAAAAGGAGATTATGTTATGTTTGGTGGTTTTACGAAAGATTTGGGTATTGACTTGGGGACAGCAAATACGTTGGTTTATGTGCGAGGAAAAGGAATTGTGGTGCGGGAACCTTCGGTTGTCGCGATACGGACAGATACTAAAAGCATCGAGGCAGTAGGTGAAGCCGCCAAAAAAATGATTGGTCGTACACCAGGTAACATTCGTGCCATTCGTCCGATGAAAGATGGCGTTATTGCCGATTTCGATACAACGGCAACGATGATCAAATACTTCATCCGTGAGGCGCAGAAACAACGCTCCATGTTCCAACGTCATCCGAACGTGATGGTATGTGTACCATCCGGGATTACTGCAGTAGAACAACGTGCAGTTGAAGATGCAACAAAGCAGGCTGGAGCACGTGAAGCCTATACGATTGAAGAGCCTTTTGCAGCTGCTATTGGTGCAGATCTGCCTGTATGGGAACCGACGGGGAGTATGGTTGTAGATATTGGTGGCGGTACAACGGAAGTGGCTGTTATCTCTCTTGGCGGTATTGTAACGAGCCGTTCGGTTCGTGTAGCAGGTGACGAGATGGATGAATCCGTGATCCAGTACATCAAACGCCAATACAATCTCATGATCGGTGAGCGTACATCGGAGCAATTGAAGATGGACATCGGATCAGCCATGCCATTGGAGCAAGTAGAAACGATGGAAATTCGTGGACGCGACCTCGTTACAGGTCTGCCGAAGACGATTACGATTACTTCGGACGAGATCAGCGAAGCGCTGGCTGATACAGTGAATGCGATTGTTGAAGCAGTAAAAGTAACACTGGAAAAATGCCCGCCTGAACTTGCTGCCGATATCATGGATCGGGGTATCGTTCTTACAGGTGGTGGGGCATTGCTTCGCAACCTGGACAAGCTTCTCGCTGGTGAGACAGGAATGCCTGTCATTGTGGCTGAGAACCCGCTGGATTGTGTAGCGATCGGAACAGGTAAAGCGCTAGAGAATATTCATTTGTTCAAAAGCAGAAGCAGTTCGGCAGTTCGTTCCAAACGTTAATTGGTATTTGGCTAACTTGGCATTGCGACCATGTGGCAAGGTATCGTTATAGAGTACCCGGTTAACCCCGGGGATGAGCTATTACCCGCTTAACAGGGGAGGATCAGCTGATATTCTCGCAGGGACTACAGGTCTGACAGTCTCCCCGCCGGGCATGGCTCGGAAGAGAATAATGGATGTTAGAGGGTGTTCGAACTGTTTAAACTGCTAGGCAACAAAAGACTTTTTGTTTTGCTGGTGGGCCTTGTTACATTTATCGCGTTAATGGGCTTTACGCTCAGTCCGCGAACCACTCTATCCTGGCCGGAGAAATTCCTGAAGGATTCAGTTGGATTTGTACAATACGTATTTTACAAGCCCGCTTCCTATGTAGCGGGCTTTTTCAAAGATGTAGCGAACATGCGTACGGTATATGAAGAGAATGAAGAGCTTCGCATCGCGATGGGGCACTACACCCGGGATCGCCTGAAGTACAATGATATGGAACAGGTGAACGAGCAGCTTCAAAAAGCACTGAATTTCACGGAAGAACAGAAAAATCGGTATAATTATGGTTCACGAATTGCGCAAGTTATCAGTGCCAATTCGGATCCAAACAGCAGAACCATTAACATTGATATCGGTGAGAACGCGGGAATCAAGCCGGGTATGGCTGTTACCTCACAGGAAGGGCTGGTCGGCGTGATCAGTCATGTCAGCTCATATACATCAACGGTTAATCTGTTAACGTCCATGGACGCCAATGATCCAACATCCAATGCCATTGCAGCAACGGCAGTAGGTAAGGAAAAAGTGTTTGGTATGATTGAGAGTTATGATCCGAAGACAGGCATGCTCAAGATGACCAAGATTTCAGAGGATTCTAACATTAAAAAAGGTGATGAGATCATCTCCTCCGGAATCATCAATAACTTTCCGAAGTATATGCGCATTGGGGAAGTGAAGAGTGTCGAGAAAAGTGAATATGGTTTAACAAAAACAGCTACAATTGAGCCATATGCAAGCTTCCTTGACTGGAAAGAACTGATTATCATTATACCGCCTGAGGTAAAAGAATAATGGTGACGCGCAAGCAAGTCTTGTTCCTGTTACTATTCGTTTTGTTCATTGCGGAAGGCACGATTCTGCCGCTGCTCATTCCTTCCGGCTGGCACATGCGTATTTCTGCCAATCTGGTTTATATCGCAATTTTGTTTATCGCTGTATATCACCATCGACACACGGCTTTAGTGCTTGGTATATTATTTGGACTATTACATGATGTCGTATTCTATGGCGAGATGATTGGGCCTTACGGATTTTCAATGGGTTTATCGGCATACATGATGGGACTCATTTTTCAAGCACCGCGTGCACCACTGCCGGTGATGGTGTCGGTTGTCATTTTGGGGAGTTTGCTTAATGACACCATGCTATTCTTCCTGTATAAGCTCTTCCAACTTAACCACGTGACCTTTGACTGGGCGTTGCTTGAATACATGATTCCTAATTTGTTCATTCATTTTGTGTTTGCCTTGATCATTTATGTCCCGCTTCGGAAACAACTGGAACGGATTGGCAAGAGACGGAGCAAGACAGAAGAAGCTTCTTAAATACATTTATGGAGCGCAAAGCAGGAACTTGGGGCCCCGGGCACGAAATGTAATGAGATGGGAGGGACAGGCTTATGACGGTAAAATCGAATCACGTAACGATTAAAGGCATCCGAGACGGCCTGGTTTTCCTGTTGGACGATCAATGTGAATTCGAGGAATTGCTCTATGAGCTCCGCTATAAGCTGGAACACAGCCATCAAAATATTTTGACCGGACCAATTGTTCATGTGGATATCAAGTTGGGTGCCCGCGAAGTGACAGAGGACCAGAAAGAAGCAATCCTCGATATATTGAAGCAAAAAGGGAATCTGCTTATTCGATCCATCGACTCACCTGCACTCCAACCGGAGGTTAAAGGACCGCCGCCGATTGTGACCATGTGTGGTATGGTGCGTTCAGGTCAGGTGCTTCATCATGAAGGAAATCTCCTGTTTCTTGGGGATATCAATCCGGGGGGCACAGTGACGTGTACCGGAGATATATATGTGTTGGGTTCACTCAGAGGTATGGCTCATGCCGGAATTGGCGGGGACGAAGAAGCCATCATTGCCGCTTCCGTATTTGCACCGACGCAGTTGCGGATTGCGGATATCATCAGTCGTCCTCCCGATGAATGGGAGAGCCGAGAGACCGGAATGGAATTTGCTTACTTACAGGACAATCAGATGCAGATAGACAAAATGAGCAATATCGTTCGTTTACGCCGAGATTTTAATGTGTTTAAAGGAGTGTAGCTCATGGGAGAGGCGATCGTGATCACTTCGGGTAAAGGCGGCGTGGGTAAAACAACCACCTCGGCAAACATCGGGACAGCGCTGGCGCTGCTCGGCAAAAAGGTTTGTCTGGTAGATACCGATATCGGCCTTCGTAATTTGGATGTCGTGATGGGACTCGAAAACCGTATTATTTACGATCTGTGCGACGTTGCGGACGGCCGCTGCCGTCTGAATCAGGCTTTGGTCAAAGACAAGCGTTTCGAAGAATTATACATGTTGCCTGCGGCGCAGACGAGAGACAAGAACTCCGTATCGCCAGAACAGGTGAAAGATATTATCCTTGAATTGAAAAAAGATTTTGAATACGTCATTATTGATTGCCCAGCCGGCATAGAGCAGGGCTTCAAAAATGCGGTAGCAGGAGCAGATCAGGCCATCGTGGTCACTACACCGGAAAATGCTGCAGTACGTGATGCGGATCGTGTCATCGGCCTGCTGGAGAGTTCGCACATTCAATCACCGAAGCTGGTGGTGAATCGAATTCGCAATAATATGGTTAAATCGGGTGACATGCTGGATATCGATGGTATTTTACAAGTACTTAATATTGACCTGATTGGCATTGTACCTGATGATGAACTGGTCATCAAAGCGGCCAATTCAGGAGAACCTACGGTCATGAATCCGGATTCACTTGCGGCGATTGCCTATCGCAACATTGCAAGACGCATTTTGGGAGATACGGTTCCATTGATGCAGCTGGAGCAGAAAAAGGGAGCTTTCACTCGTTTCAAAAAGTTCTTCGGAATGGGTTAATTCATTTAAATGGACTTATTCATTATCTGATTACATGACAGCCGTGGCTTATAGCCCGGCTTTTTTTGTTACCTGCCGACAGGCTTGTTCATATTATCAAGCGCCTCTTCATAGGATGTAGTAAACAAGCCTCGGCGGGAGGACATTCCATGAACACGAAACTCAGAATCAAGCAGAGAAGAGAAGAACGCATCCGGCGACTGATGGATGGTGCGACTGTTGAAGTCTTACAGGAGCAAAAAGTAGGTTCGCTATTGGACAAGAACGAGATCATACAACGGAAGCCGTTTGCGTCGGGTGAGGAGACACAAGAAAGAGATCCGGAATGGCTGTGGAAAAAAGAGAATGGTCATTTTGTTCCAGGGAGTCATTCGAGATTCAACTTATTCAAGTCATTTCTAAGACGGACAGTCATCAGCGCTTTGATATTTGGCGGAGTATGGGGGCTGTTTCAATTAGATACATCATGGAGTGCTTCAACTAAAACGGTCATTGCTGATGTACTCCATCGGGATATGGATTTTGCCTCTGCATCGGCTTGGTATGAACGGCATTTTGGAGGCACGCCTTCGTTTCTTCCGGTGCTTGGACATACGACGGATGTTGTCAATGGTTTAGGCATTCGGCAGTTACTGGATAAACCGATCTCAGGAACAGTGGTTCAGCCATTTGCACTGAGCATGAAAGGAATTGAGATCGTTCCAGATGATGCAGGTGCTGAACTTATACAGGTTGCCAGTTCGGATGCAGGGCGTGTCATGGAGGTTATCGGAGATTCAACAAGCGGGTTCACGGTGGTCATTAAGCATACAGGTAATGTCACGGCAATATACGGTCGGCTGAACGAAAGTGAAGTGAACGTCAATGATTGGGTGGAAGCGGGGAGTCCAGTAGGGAGTCTCAACGCTACAGGTGGTGAACAACCGGCCACGCTCTATTTTGCAGTCAAAGAGGGTGAGGAGTACGTAGACCCAGCGGAAGTCGTTGCCCTTGATTAGGGTGTGGGGAGTACGTATTACGTTTCATCCGTTTTTTGTAATCATCATGATGGCCTCACTGCTGACTGGACATTTTATTGAGCTTATTACGTTGTTCGCCATTGTATTCATTCATGAATGTGGACATGCTGCAGCTGCGGCCCTTCTGGGCTATCGTGTCTTGTCGATCCAGATGCTCCCATTTGGAGGAGTAGCGGTTATTGAAGATGGAGGTACTATCACGGCCTACCGGGAAATTATCATTGCTCTGGCAGGTCCATTGCAAAACATGCTGATGGTTGGCGTTGTTTTACTGTTGCAGTATGGCAATCTGGGCGATCCTGTTTTTCTGAGCTATATCATTCAGGGGAACCTGCTCATTGCCCTCTTTAATCTGCTTCCTGTACTTCCTCTGGACGGAGGTAAAATTGTTCAGGCACTTGTCAGTCTGTGGGCACCCTACTATACAACATTAATGTGGACTTACAGAATTAGCATCCTGTGCAGCGCAGGAGTTATTTTGTATGCCATCAGCCGATGGCTAACCGGAGACTATGGCCTGCCGCTCAACATTCTGTTAATCGGCCTTTTTTTGTTCTATTCCAACCTGACCGATTACCGAAATGTTCCCTACCGCTTTATCCGTTTTCTCATGAATCGAGAGGGCGCGTTCGCCAGGCATGCGGCTACTGGCAGTTTGGCGCAGCCAATAATCTCATTTCCGGCGAAACCTTTGGACACTATTTTGCGTCTATTAAAGAGAGAAAGATACCATATGGTATACGTGATGAACAGACAGGGTCGAATTATGGCCGTCTTGCCTGAGCAACGGATTATCGGTTCCTATTTTCAACAAAATGGTGATAAATTGTAGTGTTCTGGTGGTCTTGTTCTGAAATGGGTTAATACATGTACAATGAGAATTACAAAGATACTGAAATGGATGTGGATGAATTGAATTGTCTTCTAGAGGTGAAGCCATGAAACAAATGATTGTACATAATGAACATAACCTCATGCAAATGGCGCTTCTGGAAGAAGGTAAAGCTGTGGAATTCACGGCAGAGCGTACACGCGAACGTGGACTATTGGGTTCCTTTTTCAAGGGACGAGTGGTGAATGTGTTACCGGGTATGCAGGCTGCTTTTGTGGATATCGGTCAGAAAAAGAATGCGTTTCTGTATGTGGACGATGTGTTGCATCCCCATTTGGAGAAGCAGCCCAAGGTGAAGCCTTCCATCTCGGAGTTGCTGCGTCCGGGACAGGAAGTCATTGTTCAGGTTCTGAAGGAACCGGTAGGAGGCAAGGGAGCCCGGGTGACGACTCATTATTCACTGCCGGGCCGCTGGCTTGTTTACATGCCTATTGCTGACTATGTGGCGGTATCCAAGAAAATAGCCCGTGAGGGGGATCGTTCCCGCCTTAAGGCACTTGGTGAACAACTGAGACGGGATGAAGAGGGGCTTATTATCCGGACCGTATCCTCAGAAGAACAGCATGGAGCCATTCAGGCAGACTTGGAAACATTACGTGCGCAGTGGTATGTAATTCGTGAAAAAGCAGACAGTTTGCCTTCGCCAAGCCTTTTGCATCGGGATCATAGCATGGTGCAGCGAATCATCAGAGATGTATATACACCAGGCAGTGACGAAGTCATCACCGATAGTGAAGGACAAGCCCGTGAGGTAAAGGCATTGCTGGAAGAAATTAGTCCGGGGCATCAGCCGAAGGTACAGGTGTATCGGGGAACAGAGTCTATCTTTGCTGCTTATGGTGTACAGGAGCAGTTGAACAAAGATTTTGCCCGCAAAGTGTGGCTGCCCGGAGGCGGATATATTGTCATTGATCATACTGAAGCTCTGACCGTAGTGGATGTGAACACAGGCAAATACACAGGAGCTGGTGGTGACAGTCTGGAAGAGACTGTGACGGAGACCAACATGCAGGCAGCAGTGGAGATTGCCCGTCTGATGCGTCTGCGTGATATCGGGGGGATGATTATTGTCGACTTCATTGATATGGAGGAAGCCTCGAATCGTCATGAAGTGGCGGCAACCTTGGAAGGCGAGCTCAAGAAGGACCGGACCAAAGCCTTCGTGATGGGGTGGACCAAGCTGGGCTTGCTTGAACTGACACGCAAGAAAGTGCGGGAAGAGAGTACGTTGCCCTATGTGGAGCCGTGTTCTTCCTGTCATGGTACGGGGAAAAGATATATTTCACCTTTGCATTGATTTTTGATATATTGCGTGATATAATCTTCAGGTATGTGTTTAGCCTAATGGTCTTGCACATGCTGTAACCGCACTGGCCGGGTATAAGAACAGTTCCGTAAGGACACTGTCACCTGAGAACGGGCGAGTCTGAGACATGAGGAGGTGCAAGGCAAATGTACGCAATTATTGAAACAGGCGGCAAACAGTACAAAGTCCAAGAGGGCGATGTTCTGTTCATCGAGAAATTGACTGCGAACGATGGCGAAAGCGTAACGTTCGACCGTGTCCTGGCTGTATCTAACGATCAAGGTTTGACAGCAGGTACACCATTGATTTCCGGAGCTACTGTAACGGCTAAAGTGGAGAAACATGGCAAAGGACAAAAGGTTATCGTATACAAATACAAACCTAAAAAGAACTACCATGTGAAGCAAGGTCACCGTCAACCGTACACTAAAGTAACTATCGAAAAAATCAAAGCGTAAAGAAGGTGCGATAAGTGATTATCGTTCAAATCTTTCGTGATGAGGACGGGAACATCGAACGCTTTTCCATCGAAGGGCATGCTAATTTTGCCAAACGGGGAGAAGACATCGTATGTGCCGGGGTATCCGCTGTTACAGTGGGTACGGTGAACTCGATTGAAACATTGACTGGTGTCGAAATGGACGCCAAGATGAAGAATGGCTTTTTAAGTGGTTCTTTACCTTTGTTAGAGAGAGGGGAAACTTGGTCCCAGGTACAATTGTTACTCGAATCCATGGTGGTTATGCTCTCTAATATTGCAGAGTCATACGGGAAGTATATTAAAATACAGCAATTCAAATAAACAAAGAAGGAGGACAACCAATCATGTTGAAATTAAATCTTCAGTTATTCGCATCGAAAAAAGGTGTAGGTTCCACGAAGAACGGACGTGACAGTAATGCTCAACGTCTGGGTGTTAAACGTGCTGATGGTCAAACTGTAACTGGTGGTAGCATTCTCGTTCGCCAACGCGGAACGAAAATTCACCCAGGAACTAACGTTGGCATCGGTAAAGATGACACTTTGTTCGCGAAAATCGACGGCGTTGTAAAATTCGAACGTTGGGGACGCGATCGCAAAAAAGTAAGCATCTACCCTGTTAATGTTGCTCCTGTAGCAGCTGCAGTAGAAGCGTAATATCGGCATTCCGCCTAAGGAGCCTTCGGCATTTTTGCCGGAGGTTTTTTGTATTCACGGTTATTCAATAATGAACTGGCAGAAAAGACATGTTATACTGGGTTACGGTGGGTGTAGACCTACCGAGTTTTGTAGAACGGGGAGAAGCCATGAAATCTTGGAAAAGAGTGCCGTGGATTGCGGCATGTTCACTTCTGATTCCTTTGGTTTTCGTTATGTTGTATCCGGCGATGATAATCTCAAGCGTCGTGTGCGCATTGTGGTCCGTCGCAGTATTGTTCATTTCTGTGAATGCGATGAAGAAACAGGCGGAGGCGGAACGCAGAACCATCATACAATCCATGGAAAAGACAGCAATTGCTTCATTAAATCATCATCGACACGACTGGATGAACGACCTTCAGGTGTTATATGGATATCTTCGGCTGGGCAAACTTGATAAATCCCTGCAATGTGTGGAAAGAATAAAAGAGCGGGTAACGGAAGAAAGCCGAATCTCCAGATTGGGTATTCCTTCCCTCGTATTTTATCTTCAGTCTTTCCGCGCCAGTGGAATAGCGCTGGAATTGCATGTGGAAATAGAAGATGAGCTGCAGCTTAGTGCTCTGGTCTCTCCCGAGGATGGCGAGTCACTTACCGGAGCGATTGCGGATGCAATCAGGGCCTATCAATATGGCGGCGGCCGGTCGTCTTGGGGAGAGGTTCGCAAACTGACCTTAAATTTCGGACAGGATCATGGAGATGTGGTTGTCCGACTGGATGGGGATCAAACACCCGATCCGGAAACACTGCGGCATCTTACTGCCGTACTCAAAGGAAAAAAAGTCAGAACGGAGCAGCTTCCGTCTGAGGATACGTTTATACAATTCAGAATGCCGTGTGGAATATAGGAAGAAGGGGTTAACCAATGTTTGTAGATAAAGCGAAGATTTATGTAAAAGCCGGAGACGGAGGGGATGGAATTATTTCGTTCCGTCGTGAGAAGTATGTACCAAACGGCGGACCTGCCGGGGGCGATGGAGGCAGAGGAGCTGACATCATTTTCCGCGTGGATGAAGGTTTGCGTACATTGATGGATTTCCGTTACCAGCGTCACTTCAAGGCCCCGCGTGGTGAGAAGGGACGTAATAAAAGTCAGCATGGTGCAAACGCTGAGAACATGATCGTGCGCATTCCACCTGGGACTGTGATTTTGGATGAAGACAGTGGAGAAATTTTGGCGGATTTGACACGTCACGGTCAACAGGTTGTTATTGCTCGTGGTGGTCGGGGCGGACGGGGTAACATCCGATTTGCCACACCGAACAATCCTGCACCTGAACTTGCCGAGAATGGTGAAGAAGGCCAGGAGCGTTACATCGTATTAGAGCTAAAGGTTATGGCAGATGTTGGTCTGGTTGGTTTCCCGAGTGTCGGGAAATCCACATTGCTTTCTGTCGTTTCGTCAGCCAAGCCAAAGATCGGTGCATACCATTTCACAACCATTACACCGAATCTGGGTGTAGTCGGTGTAGGAGAAGGCCGAAGCTTCGTGATGGCCGATTTGCCTGGTCTAATTGAAGGCGCACATGAAGGAATTGGACTAGGACATGAGTTTTTACGTCATGTCGAGCGTACCCGTATTATTATTCATGTGGTGGACATGTCGGGTTCAGAAGGACGCGACCCATTTGAAGACTGGCAGAAAATCAATGATGAACTGAAACTGTACAATCCGCTTCTGGCTGAGAGACCGCAAGTTGTAGCAGCGAACAAAATGGACATGCCAGACTCGGAAGCGAACCTGGAGCAATTTTTGCTGCAAGTTCGTGAGGTGCAGCCGGATATTGAAGTGATGCCTATTTCGTCACTCACTCGTAAAGGGATTCAAGAGCTCTTGTATCGTGCTGCTGATCTGCTGGATCAGATTCCGGATGAGCCAGTTGTTGAAGAGGTAGCAGACGTATCCGAACGTAAAGTGTACAGCTTGGACAAAAAAGAAGACGATGGTTTCAAAATTGTGCGTGAGAATGAAATGTTCATTGTCGAAAGTGCCAAGATTGACCGCATGATGAAACGGATGCAACTGAACTCGCATGAGGCTATACTGAAACTCGCACGTACACTGCGTTATATGGGTGTGGATGCTGAGTTGCGTAAGCGCGGAGCTGTAGAAGGCACCATCGTGCGCATCGGAGACTTTGAATTCGAATTCGTGGAAGGCAGCAGTTACTACTAAGTAGCCGTCTTCCATGGAGACAGATAGATATATGAACGCAGAGAAGTGGGAAGTTGACCCACGACTCTGCGTTTTTTTGTTTTTTCCTGACATGGGAGAGGGATAAACTTGTATACTGTGAGGAACGTATTTCAAAAAAATAGGCGTGTCATGTATTGCCCTTTTGTCATAGATCCTATATAATGTCCACTATATGAATACATGAGTCTTTGAGGAGAGGACGTTCTGTGAACGAACGCTATTACTTAGTACGGGAAGATATTTTACCAGAGGCTGTGGTGAAGACCATGCAGGTAAAAGAACTGCTGGCTTCCGGTGATGTTAAAACAGTGCATGAGGCGGTTGAACAGGTCGGATTAAGCCGGAGTGCCTTTTACAAGTACAAGGATGGAATTCATCTGATCAACCAGCTGGAGCGCGAGAGAATTGTGACGATCTCCATTGATCTGGAGCATCAGTCGGGGATCTTGTCTCGTGTGCTTGGACATGTAGCTGGTTATGGGGCCAATGTACTTACAATTAATCAGAGTATCCCGCTTCAGGGAAGAGCCAATGTTGTCATTTCAGTGGAGACGACACATCTTCACGGCGAAATTGGAGAAATGCTGGATCGGATGCAAGATATGCCTGGAGTGAGACGAACGCGTATTGTAGGCCAAGGTTAATTAGGCTTTATCATACAGGACTGACAGACAAGAATAGACATTAGGGGGTAGATCGTTAGTGAAACCGGTAAAAGTCGGATTGTTGGGTCTGGGAACTGTCGGAACGGGAGTCGTACGCATTGTGGAAGGGAATCAGGAGGATCTGAGCAGTCAGGTTGGATCACCGATTGTCATCGAGAAGATCGCAGTGAAAAATACAGAGAAAGACCGTGTCATTGCTGTAGACCGTGCCAAGCTGACGGAAGATCCTTGGGAAGTCATTCGTCATCCAGATATTGATGTTATCGTTGAAGTCATGGGCGGCATCGATCAGACGAAGGAGTATATTCTTGAAGCGCTGGAGCGGGGGAAACACATCGTAACAGCGAACAAAGATCTCATGGCCCTGCATGGTTCAGAAATTTTGGCGAAGGCGCAGGAAAAACAATGTGACGTGTTCTATGAAGCGAGTGTTGCGGGAGGAATTCCGATCATTCGTACACTGATTGAAGGTTTCTCTTCTGACCGGATTACCCGTATCATGGGGATTGTGAACGGAACAACGAACTTTATTTTGACCAAAATGAGTCAGGAAGGCGTATCCTATGAAGAAGTGCTGGCCGAGGCACAGGCGCTGGGATACGCTGAAGCGGATCCAACCTCGGATGTGGAAGGACTTGACGCAGCCCGCAAAATGGCGATCTTGAGTACGCTCGGTTTCCGCACCAATGTGGAGTTGAAGGATGTAACCGTTAGAGGGATATCCTCTGTAACCCGTGAAGACATCACGTATGCCAGAAGACTGGGCTATGAGATGAAGTTACTTGGTATCGCGGACCGTGTTGGCGATGAGATCACGATTAGCGTTCAGCCGACGATGGTTAGACAAAATCATCCGATTGCTTCAGTCAACGGTGTGTTCAACGCAGTATATGTACACGGTGAAGCTGTAGGCGAGACCATGTTCTACGGTGCGGGTGCGGGAGAACTGCCAACGGCAACTTCTGTTGTAGCCGACATTGTAGCGGTTACCAAAAACCTTAAACTTGGCGTGAACGGTCTCAAAGCGATTGTGCCTTATAAGACGAAGCGACTGCAAAGCGACGAGCAGATCATGTCGAAAAACTTCATTTTGTTGCATGTAGATGATAAAGCCGGTGTATTGGCACAAATTACACAAATTTTCGCAGAGTATGATGTCAGTCTGGCTTCGGTTGTTCAACAGCCGAATGAGCATAACCCGGATGCCGAGATCATTATCGTTACACATAATGCAAGTAAGGCAAGCATGGATAAGGTGTTAAAACATTTTGAATCACTCAGCGTTATTCGTCGCATTAAGAGTGTTTATCGGGTGGAAGGATAATTGTCCATATTCCATACTGCATCTCAATTATTTAAGTTATAACGTACAATTTAATTATATCCGGTTCAACAGGTCATCATTTCAGATTATTAAAACATAAAGGAGTTTACCCACAATGAGATATCAAGGACTTTTGCAAACGTACAGAGAGCACCTTCCGGTTAATGAAAATACACCCCTTCTTACGCTTCAGGAAGGAAACACACCTTTGATTCATGCAGAGAATCTGTCTGAGGAACTCGGTTTGAATGTTTACTTCAAATATGAAGGTTTGAACCCTACTGGTTCTTTCAAAGACCGCGGCATGGTTATGGCTGTTGCCAAAGCGATGGAAGAGGGCAGTCGCACAATCATGTGTGCATCCACAGGTAATACGTCAGCAGCTGCAGCGGCCTATGCCGCACGTGGTGGTCTCAATTGTATCGTGCTGATCCCGAATAACAACATTGCACTGGGTAAACTGGCCCAAGCCATGATCTATGGAGCGAAGGTGATTGCGATCAATGGTAACTTTGACCGTGCATTGGAGATTGTGCGTGAGATTACAGCCAAACATCCGATCACGCTTGTGAACTCCGTGAATCCGTTCCGGATTGAAGGACAGAAGACAGCAGCATTTGAAGTTATTGAACAACTTGGCGAAGCTCCTGACGTTCTGGCTATTCCGGTCGGTAATGCGGGTAATATCTCGGCGTATTGGAAAGGTTTCAAAGAATATAAAGAGGCAGGCAAATCCAACACGCTGCCACGCATGGTTGGTTTTGAAGCCGAAGGTGCGATGGCTATTGTCAAAGGTGAGCCGATTCTTGAACCTGAAACGGTAGCAACAGCGATTCGAATCGGTAATCCGGCGAGCTGGAAAACGGCAGTAGCTGCAGCTGAGGAATCGGGTGGACAGATTAACTATGTAACGGATGAACAAATCCTGACAGCGTATCGTACGCTTGCTTCTCGGGAAGGGATTTTTGCTGAACCTGCTTCTGCGGCTTCCCTTGCCGGTGTATACAAACTGAAGAGTGAAGGGTACTTTAAAGGCGGAGAGACTGTGGTTTGCGTCCTGACAGGTAATGGCTTGAAAGATCCTAATATTGCAATTAAAACGGTAGCCACTGAGCCACTTGTTGTTGAAGATACGGAAGAAGCAGTAATGGCGGCCATTGCACAACTGGAGCAGCAATCTGTATGAGTTTGCGAGAAAAGGTAACCGTAAAAATACCTGCAAGCACAGCCAATCTCGGTCCGGGGTTTGATACCCTGGGCATGGCATTGTCTTTGTATGCCTGGTTGGAAATGAAACCTGCCGAGCAGACGACATTTCATCTTCACGGCAATCATTTGACAGGTCTGCCTACGGATAAAACGAATTTAATCTATGAAGTTGCACAGATGGTATTCGGAGAAGCAGGGGTATCTGTGCCTGAATTGGAGATTTCCATGTATTCCGATATTCCACTGACACGTGGGCTCGGGAGCAGCGCATCTGCCATCGTTGGTGCCCTGGCAGCAGCGAATGCATTAATCGGCGCTCCTTTATCCGACGCCAAGCTCCTGGATATGGCCACATCCCTCGAGAAGCATCCGGATAATGTAGGAGCCTCGTTATATGGTGGTATTATTACAGCTGCTTGGGATGGTGAACGGGTAGATCATATTCGCATTGAACCACACCAGGATTTGCAGGCTTTGGTTATTGTACCTGAATTCCAACTGTCTACTTCCAAAGCAAGGAATGTGATTCCAGAGCAATTTGGCATGTCTGATGTCGTGCATAACATTAGCAGATCCTCGTTGCTCGTTGCAGCATTGGCAAGTGGACGACTGGATATGATTCAGAAGGCGATGTCAGATCGAATTCACCAACCATACCGGGCATCATTGGTACCAGGCATGGCTGAGATACTGGAACATTCCGTTGATCATGGAGCGTTGGGAGCTGCGCTGAGCGGAGCTGGACCGACCGTGTTGACTTTGGTCGATCGTCATGACACCCGCAAAGCGGAATTGGAACAATATTTGCTGAACACCATGGAGCGGGAGGGCATATCTGCTTCTGCACTGTGGCTCGATCCGGATTTGGACGGTGTAACCGTGCTGCCTGATCAAGACGAACGTCCTTTTTTGGACAGAATCAAAGGGGAAGTTAATGCATGAAACGAATTGCAGTATTACCTGAAGGCTCAGTCTCTCATGAGGCAATTGATTTCCTTTTCAACGGTGAACCGTTAGATTTGCTTCATTCCAAGCTGATTTCGGATGTTTTTCGAGCAACGGATAGCGGGAAGGCACAATACAGTGTTATTCCGATTGAGAATACCATTGAAGGCTCCGTTAGTCTTCATATGGACTGGCTTGTGAATGAAGTGGATATTCCGATGCAAGCAGAGTGGGTATATCCATCCATCCAGAATGTTATTGGACATGGCTCGGAATTTAAGACAGAGAGCGGCGAGTATGACTTTGGTAGAATCACCAAGATTATGTCTCACCCTGTGGCTATTCCGCAGTGTCAGAATTTTATTCGGCTGCATTCGCCTGGGGCAGACCTTGAAGGTGTGAATAGTACGGCTGAAGCTGTTGAAATTGTGAAAAAAAATCCGGGTAAAGGCTGGGTGGCAATCGGTACAAAGCTTGCTGCTCAGAAGCATGGCTTGGACATTATGGCTGAACGGGTTACAGACCATGACAACAACTACACCCGTTTTGTGCTCATCGGCCATGAGCCTGTGAACATTCCACGTGAACCGGATCATGTGAAAACCAGCTTGCTGGTGACGTTGCCAGAAGATGCACCGGGTGCGTTGCATCAAGTATTGTCGGCTTTTGCATGGCGGAAGCTCAACTTGACCCGTCTCGAATCTCGTCCAACGAAGAAACGATTGGGCAGTTACTATTTTTACATTGATGTTGTGGAAACGGTCGATTCGGTATTGCTTACCGCAGCCATGGCAGAGATTGAAGCATTGAATTGCCAGGTGCGCGTTCTGGGTAGCTATCCTTGTTATACATATCCTTCGAGGTAATCGACCTGATGTGGTTGGGAATGTTAGAAGGTTGTCATAAGTCGGGGTAGATTGAGCGAGTAAAAGCTTGTCATTTGGTGTAAAATGGACGGGTTATAACGTTTCGGAGTTTAGGGAATGGATATTTTATGGAGGTGCAGTCATCCGTGGCAGAGCAATGGATCTATTTGGGTGGTCAGTATGTGACCAAGGAGAACGCAACCGTTTCGGTATATGATCATGGATTTTTGTATGGAGACGGAATTTTCGAAGGTATTCGGATCTACAACGGAAACATTTTCAGATGTAAGGCCCATCTGGATCGTTTGTATGATTCAGCGAAATCCATCAGTTTGAATATCCCGCTGTCTATTGATGAGATGCTGGAAGTGATGGCTGAAACGGTGCGACGGAATGATATGCGTAACGGCTATATTCGTCTTATTGTATCGCGTGGCCCTGGTAATCTGGGGTTGGACCCATTACGTTGCCCTAAGGCATCGGTAATCATCATCGTGGAGCAATTGGCGATCTATCCGGAAGAAGCGTATCTTACAGGGTTAAAAGCAGTGTCTGTATCCCAACGCCGGAACATTCCGGATGCATTAAATCCAAAAATTAAATCATTGAACTATTTGAATAACATCCTGGTTAAAATTCAATCTAACTATTCAGGTGCCGGTGAAGCGATTATGCTGAATTCCCAAGGGTACGTTACTGAGGGTTCAAGTGATAACATCTTCATCATCAAAAATGGTGTAGTGTACACGCCTCCTTGTTATCTCGGAGCACTTGAAGGGATTACACGTCAAGCCATTATCGATCTATGTGGCGAACTTGAGCTTGAATTGAAAGAAATTCCATTCACCCTTCATGATGTGTATATTGCAGACGAAGTCTTTTTCACCGGGACAGCTGCAGAGGTTATCGCTGCATACGAAGTGGATGGAAGAACGATTGGTACGGGGGTAGCAGGTCCAGTAACGCTGAGACTGCTGGAAGCATTCCGTCAGATCGTTGACAAAGATGGCTACAAAGTGTGGGAATCTTAAGTTTGAATTGAATAACATAGGGAACAGGAATCCTCCTTGTACGATAAAATTCAGCATACCTGGCGTATGGGGATTTTAGAGACAGGAGGATTTTTTTTGTTTAGTTGATGTCATTAGCCCGGTTTCTGCATAGGATGTAGTAACGGTATGGGCGAATGTACTGCCCAAGTATGACGTCTAGGAGGTTAGTTCCCTGTGAAAATACACATGGTGAAAAAAGGCGACACATTATATCTGCTGTCCCAAAAATACAATGTAGCGCTGGACAAATTAATCGCGGCTAATCCACAAATCACTAATCCCGACAAGCTGGACATTGGTATGAAGGTCAAAATTCCTGCAGAGCCAGTAACACCGAAACCGGAAGGCGTGCTGCACAGTCACAAGGTTCAGCAAGGGGATTCGTTATGGAAGTTGTCACAAGCTTGGGGAGTTCCTTTGAAAGATATGATCAATGCCAATCCACAGTTGAAAAATCCGAATGCTCTGCTGGTGGGGGAGACAGTTTATATTCCCGCACAAGGAAACAGCACATCTAATTCGGGTGCCAGCAACATTGCTGCTCATGAAAAGTTGTCGCCTGAAGGAAAGGAATACACGGGAGTGAAAGAGGAACCTGCACCACCGGTACCGGTCGCGCCAACTCCTCCTCCGGTATCAGAGGTTCCAGTTCCGGTGCCTGCTCCACCACCAGCCAATCCGGTAAAGCCAAATGTGAAGCCTGAACTGGAGGTACTGCCGCAGTTGCCTGAGCTTCCTGAAGTGAAACCTGAAAAGGAAACGCACAAAAAGGAAGAGGCTAAACCCGAAGTTCATGTAAAGCCGGTAGCAGAGTCCGAGGAATACACAATGCCCAATCTTTCGCCTGAAATTAAGCCTTTGCCAGTAATACCTAACACCAAGTCTCCGGTTGAGGTTGCACCAGCAACGAAAAAGCCTTGTGGATGTGGTAATAAATTGCATCATGCTCCAGCGGAGTACCCTTATGTTCAAATCCCGGTACCTGCACAAGAGGTGTACGTTGTTCAGCAAGACATGTACACGGCAGGAGCGAGCAACAACGCGCCATTCCCAGGGATTCCAGAAGTGAGTCCTTATAGTGGCAGTGATCTGCCGAACAGTCCGTGGACTGGGGCGGAGCAAAGCCATAACCACAACAACGTTATGCCAAATGTGTCTGCAGACATGCAAAACAATGCATTTCCAATTGCACCAGCTGGTCATGTGAACAGTCCATTCCCAACGTATGCAGCACCTAGCCATATGAATCATCAGCCACCGTTCATATCTCCGTATTCAATGCTTCCGTACCCGCCATGCGGATGTGGTTCACATACACATATGCCTCAGTATACTTATCCTACTCATGGTTATCAGGATCCGGCTTGGAACATGTACGCTCCTTCGTATGGTATGCCACCTGAAATGTCTACATCAACGATGCCGAACCAGCCTATTGAGTATGTTTATCAGAACCCGTATCCTACACAGAATATGGTCCCGCCGTCCCCGCTTGGTGCTTTTGGTGATATGTACCCCCCACAGGGCCAAGGCAAGGGTGGTAAAAAAGGGGGACGTGACGACGCCAACTTAAGTCAGGTAGCAAACGATGAGGCTGGAGCGGATTCGGAGGCGAAGTCCAAGCAAGCCGTGAATAAGCCGGCAGCTGCGAAACGCAGAACAAACAACAAAGCTCCTCTGAAGAACAAATCCAAGGTATCCGTGTCCGGGAAAACATCCAGAGAAGGTGCAACAACTTCCAATCAACGGAAATCAAATAAAAAGCGCCGTAATCCATGGATACAAAACTAATCTAGAGGATTGCAATTTGCAATTGGTAAAGAAGTAGGTGTTTGTTATATCAGGGAGAAGCCAGCTTTGTAATGGAGAGCTGGCTTCTCCCTTGCCTAGGTAAACATTGAGTTGCGCATAACGGAGATAAAGTTGTTCAGGACTAATGGAGAGCAATTTGTTCTGAAAGTGTTGTAAACCCTTTCAGAAGTGTGTTAGAATATTTGTACCCTAGAACGCACCATTATGATAGGACAAGATAGGGGATATTAGTGACGGTTTTAGATGATGCAAAACTATTAAAGAAAAGAAATAAAAAAAACTGTTGCATTGGATTCAGCCGTATGATATATTATTTAAGTCGCCGCTGAAACACACGGCTGACACGGGAAACACAATGAATGATGAAAAACAAGTTTGATCTTTGAAAACTGAACAACGAGTGAGTAAACATTCTGCTTGCAGAATGAACGCGAAAGTTGGAAACAAGCCTTGGCTTGAATCAACTGGAGCACAAATGAGATGTTTAATCTCGTCAGATTCAAAATGAGCTTATCGCTCTTTTCAATACTTTATTGGAGAGTTTGATCCTGGCTCAGGACGAACGCTGGCGGCATGCCTAATACATGCAAGTCG
>NZ_JBBCYH010000018.1:0-110177 GCF_037144955.1 Paenibacillus sp. USHLN196
TCACTCGTTGTTCAGTTTTCAAAGATCAAACTTGTTTCGTTACCGAACGTCGTTCTCTTCAGCAACTCTTATATAATATCATGTCCGAACCAACTTTGCAAGCTCTTTTTTAAGTTTCTTTCGAAGCTTATTTTATTCGCTTGCCGCACCGTGTATCTCGTGTTTTTTTGGCCGGAAATAGAATATACCATGTACAGTTATGGAACGCAAGTCTTTTTTCGAAAAACATTAAGTTCTTATAAAATAAGTACGCTGTAATCCTTTTAATAAGTATCTCCTTATAACCGGCCAAATGATACTTTGCGCACAGCCTTTAATGAGTCAGAATAATCAACAACCTTGTACAGAGGGCGTCCCTTAGAATGCCCACTCTGTAACATGCGTCATTAAAGGAAGGACAGTATGGAGTCTTCATAATTATAGAAACTTATTAACCGATGATATAAGTGGTTAAACGACCAACAAATCACAGATCACAGATCATTTTACGCGTTCCTTCTATATAGAAGGAAACCATTTTTGAGATTCATTTTTTCCTAAGAAAAGAAATACAAAAAAAGCGAAAGTTCCGGGTTTGAATCCCGTGGCTTCCGCTTCTTTCATTTTATAAGATAAAAAACTTATCTCAGCATTCTGCATAAAACTAAATTAAGTTTACTCCCCGCCAATAAATACGTATCGGCAGACTACAATGAGCGCCAAGATCCACATGAGCCAGTGAATTTTCACTTTGCGTTCTGTAACCAAGTTACTGAATACCGCCAGAATCACATAAGATACGATACCTGCAGAGATTCCGTTCGCGATTCCGCCTGTGAAAGGCATCAATACAATGGTAAGGAACGCGGGGAAAGCTTGCAGGAAATCATCCCACTCGATGCTGCGCACTTGACTCATCATAAGTACACCCACGATGATCAATGCCGGAGCCGTTGCAGCAGATGGAACAACCAAAGCAAGCGGAGCGATAAACAGGGCCAAAATGAACAGCAAACCTGTCGTTACCGAAGTCAGTCCTGTACGTCCACCTGCCTCAACACCTGAAGCACTTTCAACGTATGCCGTAATGGTACTTGTACCCAGTGCAGCACCTGCGCTGACACCAACTGCATCGACGAGCATCGCTTTACCGATGGTTTTCTCGCCTTTTTTCTTATCCTTCATAATGCCCATACGCGTTGCAGTACCTACCATCGTACCGAACGTGTCGAACAATTCAACGAAGGTAAAGATAAAGATGATCTCGAACAGTCCCAGACTGATAGCACCTTTCAAATCCAGCTGTCCAACCGCCAGATCACTGAAGTTAGGCAACCAGCTTGCGCCCGAAAGACCACTCAGATTCGTAACACCCATCGGAATACCAATTAACGTTGTTGCTACGATCCCGATTAGCAGTGCGCCTTTAACACGCATAACCATCAGTATAGCAATAAGGAGCAAACCAATCAGTGCAAGTAATGCATCGTGATGCGTTATAAAGTTACCCAATGAAAGATTAAAGCTGCTGCCTGGAATCGGCTGGCTCAGATCTGCGTCTGGCGCAACATTCACCGTTACAGCCACGAGATTAGCAAGTTTGAAACCGATAATCGTAATAAAGAGACCGATACCCACCGTAATAGCCATTTTGATCGACTGTGGTACTGCAACAAGCAACATTTGCCGAATCTTGGTCACGGTCAGAATAATGAACACGATACCGGAAAGGAATACCGCTCCGAGAGCAGCTTGCCAAGTAATCGCTCCATTCGAACTTAGAACGACAGTCATGAAGTACGCATTCAATCCCATACCTGGTGCAAGCGCAATCGGAATATTCACGAACAATCCCATAATAATAGTCATTAATCCGGCGCCGACGGCTGTTGCAAAAAATACGGCATTATCCGACATACCCGCCCCGGCTTGACCCAAGAACAACGTGTTCACAAAAAGAATGTAAGCCATTGTCATAAAGGTAGTAAGACCCGCAACAATCTCCGTTCTAACGTTTGTTCCGTTTTCTTTTAATTTAAAGAAACGATCCATAATTCACTAACTCCCCCTTAGAGATGTTGAAGCCATATTGAAAAACGACAAATGACCCTGATGAAGATTCTTCACCCAGGGTTCAGCTGACAAGGAGTGGCACGATGCCTTTACTAAGAACAAAAAAAATTCTAATGTGCGTGATGTCCCCGCAATCATGTAGAATTCCTGTGCTCAGCCTTCTCCTCTTCGTAGCCAGATCATTAGGGTGATCTCGTAGAGACTCCCGGGCCAATCCCCAGGATTATACGAATAAGTATGCGCTATTTGTTTGTTTCCCATCACTATTTTAGGAGGGCAGTATGTTTTTGTCAATGAGAAAAACGAATATTAATATCACCCTTGTATAATATCGTTCGTATTATTTAACAGATTGAACCAGTTCAGCGGTTTACAACCCAATTAAATACGCTATACTCGGCAGATTTCGTACGGAATATGTTCATTATGTCAGGGTGGGATTTTTACATATTAATATAAAAAGCTACCCTGATCAAAGGCATGAAGCGCTCTGATCAGGGTAGCTTTTTTGTCTGTCTGATGCGTTTTAGGAATCAGTTGAATGATATCTGTGATAACAAGTTATGGTATTCCAATCCATGTATTGAATAGGTATACGGAGCAATTTACGACATGTTCCAGTGCTCATTTCACCGGACCAGTCCTATGTCAATTATATCTCTGTATGCTGAGTATTCTCTATCTCTTGTTGTTCCAGATCTGTGTTCGTTGTTAAGTCAGAGGATAACTCCTGGTTTCTGGTCTGATCGGAAGAAGCATCCGCTGCCTCTAAGTTCACAAATGGAAATTCTCCCGAACCGGAGGCCAAGTCTTGCATTTCTGAACCGTATCCTGCCAGCATCACCATCAGAAACGCACTTCCAATGCCCATCTTCCATTTGCTCATATAGTCGGTTTTACGCATACATTCAATTCTCCCTTCAGTAGCCATATAGCTCTTAGTATGTACTTATTGTACAGGCCCGACCTGAAAGGATCATGAAGTGAACTTTAAAATGGGATGAAATTTCGAGAGTTTATTACTAGGAGAACAGTCCCCTGATAAAAGTTTAATCATAATATATGCAATAAAAAACTCCCTTCTATTTGCGAAATGCCGCAGAAAAAAGAGAGCTTTTTTTCAAAATATTGTTACGCGTGTATATCCTACTCCCATTCGATCGTTGCAGGTGGTTTGGAAGTTACGTCATAGACGATACGGTTTACATTATCAACTTCGTTAACGATCCATACGGAGATTTTCTCCAGCACATCCCAAGGGATACGTGCCCAGTCAGCAGTCATACCGTCGATGGATGTTACGGCACGAATACCTACAGTGTAAGAATACGTACTCCAATAGAGTAAATTACTATTCAATTATTGCGTTATTCTTGTATACCATTTGTAGCGGGTAAAAAGAGTGATTTAACTAAGAGGTTGGTAATTGTAGGTGAACAAGGAAACAATATTTTCGAGGTGATTTTTATGAGAAGGAAAACGACTACACTTGTTTTAATTGTTTCTCTATTTATGCTCATTAGCGGCTTTACTAATGCGAATACACCACAACCACCCTTAACGAGCATTGAAACGATTCCTGCTCCTGAAGGTAATTGGGTCTACCTACCTGAAGGTGATGGAGAAATGGTGATTTGTGTATCTACCGCTTATACAAATACATTTAATGTGTGGAGAGTTCCTACTGGAACACAACAATGGGAGAATCGTATTCTGATTTGTAATGAAAAAGGCAACAAAGATGACTGGACTTGTATCTGGAGATATACCAAAGATGATAATATCCATGACCATTTTGTTGTTGAAGCTTCTGGAGAAGGTGGGTGTATCAAGGATAGTATTAATGTAACTCGTACGCATGATGAAGATCATCCACAATAATTTTGGTTCACACCTTGTAGTGAACTTCTTAATTCACTTCATCCAAGACAACGCATGTAGATGCTCCCTAGACGCTCTCATGAGAATACAAAAGGCACAACCACATATGTTGGGCCGACATGAAATTCTCTTTTATTTGAACTCTCGTTTCCCGTTAGTTTAACGAAAAAAATGGCTATCCATTAGTCAATTTTAATTATCTTATCAAAGCAGTATGAATCTTTGTCATAGCCATTATGCTCATAGAAAGCATGGGCTTCAGTCCGCTTCATCCCGGTACATAGAATAATGCTGGATATTCCGCTGTCCTTCGCATAATTTTCAGTGTATCGTAGCAGTTCAGTTCCTACCTTATGACGTTGAAAATCATTATGAACAGCAAGTCCGGTTATATGCAGATAACCATTCGCAGACCCTACAGCTAATGCATGGACTATAGATATGAATCCAACAACATAATTCGCAAGTAACGCTACAAACGTTTTGTAATTGCCGGCTCTGATCATCTGGTCCATCGTAACACGAAAGTTCTCATCCGTAACAGTATGTACGCCCAGTACATCGTTCCATAAGATAACAACTTCATTATAATCTTTTGATAAAATTTCTCGTATCTTAATTTCCATACCCTCCCCCCCATAAAAAATATCTGCGAAGATAGGATTCGACAATTGATGAAGCAATCCTGCCCGTTACTTGAACAAAAGCAGCCGATCACGTTGATCTGCTGCTTTCATTGTATTATTCAGCTAGTTTCCCGTTAGTTCAATGGGTTTTAATAATTTCTTGCCAGTTAGGAGGCAAGTCATAATCCTTAATGTGTTTATACTCTTGAACCATTATTGATCCAGAGTTATCTATACTAAATCTCATCGAGTCGATCCCCACATCCAAATGAGGTCCTACGTACGGGATTGTATTAACCTGAACATCAATATGGGAAGAATAATATTTAACGTCTATATCGGTTCCATTAAAAAAAGGCGTAAACGTAGGTGATACAGTTAATTTATTTTTATAGTATTGGTTAATCTGTTCCTGTATTTTTGGAGCTAATAAAGTAAGTACAAGCCGTTTCAAACGTTCATCGTTTTGCTTTGCAAAAACGGGCTGTATTGTCATCAAAAAAATGATGACCGCTAGCAATAATCCGATAAATCTTCTCATTTCTGAACCCTCGTCCCCAACATATTTAAGGGTATTTTTCACTAAATGAAGAAAATTTATTATTATCCTACCCTTAGGAGATTGTCTTTCTCATCAATAAATTCTTCACTCACAAGCTGTTGGAAAACACCTTCAGTGTTGCAATGTTATTGTTTATCGTGCTGTTAGACTCACTACCTACGCGTTGACGTTCCTGTATATATTTTTTAATGTGAAGCAGGCTCATATCCTCTACCTTTTCTCTGCCCAAAATTTCTTGGTTCAGCTTAAAATCCTCAATCAGTTCTTAATTTTGGTCATAAAAAAACTCCCTTCTATTTGCGAAACAACGCAGATAAAAGAGAGTAATTTTTTGCACTCTAGTGTTGCAGGTGTATACGTACTGTCAACGCAGCTAACGCCACAACCCCTGATGTATCAAGGCTTCAAGCGATTAACGGCATTAACTATTAACAACCTACTCCCACTCGATCGTTGCAGGTGGTTTGGATGTTACGTCATAGACGATACGGTTTACGTTATCGACTTCGTTAACGATCCGTACAGAGATTTTCTCCAGCACATCCCAAGGAATACGTGCCCAGTCAGCAGTCATACCGTCGATGGACGTTACGGCACGAATACCTACCGTGTAGGAATACGTACGCGCATCACCCATAACACCAACACTCTTCATGTTCGGCAGGGCTGTGAAGTATTGCCAGATCTCACGATCAAGGCCGGCTTTGATAATTTCTTCACGCAGAATGTAATCCGAATCACGAACAATTTTGAGCTTGTCCTCTGTTACTTCGCCAAGCACACGAATCGCGAGACCTGGACCTGGGAAAGGCTGACGCCATACGATAGCTTCAGGCAGACCGCACTCTTCGCCGACTTTACGCACTTCGTCTTTGAACAGGGCACTCAGTGGCTCAATCAGTTTGAAGTTCATGTCCTCAGGCAGACCGCCCACGTTGTGGTGGGATTTAATGGTCTGTGCAGTTGCTGTACCACTTTCCACGATATCTGTGTACAGTGTACCTTGCGCCAGGAATTCAAAATCATCAAATTGCTTGGATTCTTCATCAAATACGTAAATAAACTCGTTACCGATGATTTTACGTTTTTGTTCCGGATCATCCACGCCTGCCAGTTTGGATAGGAAGCGTTCCTGTGCATCAATTTTGACAACCTTCATGTCAAATTTGCCGACAAACGTCTCCATTACGCTTTCTGCTTCGCCTTTGCGCAGCAGACCATGGTCGATAAACATACATGTCAGTTGGTCGCCAATGGCTTTGTGTAGCAGTGCAGCAACAACAGAAGAATCCACGCCACCGCTCAGTGCACACAGGACTTTACCGTCGCCCACTTTTTCACGAATATCTTTGATCGTATCTTCAATGAATGTCTCCATGCTCCAGTTGCCTTCGCAACCACAGATTTCGAACAGGAAGTTACGAATCATATCGTTACCACGAACAGAGTGACGTACTTCCGGGTGGAACTGAACAGCATACAATTTGCGCTCGTCGTTACTCATTGCAGCGATTGGCGCACTTTCCGTGCCTGCATCCAGTTTGAAACCCGGAGGAAGTGTAACCACGTGGTCACCGTGACTCATCCATACTGTGTGCTCACCGTCGATACCTTGTGCGAGAGCAGCACCTGCTGCGAACTCGATGTCGGCTTTACCGTACTCACGCTTCTCGGAACGTTCTACTTTACCTTCAAGCTGTTGGGCCATAAGTTGCATCCCGTAACAGATTCCGAAGATGGGAAGTCCAAGATCATAGATAGCCGGGTCCACATGTGGTGCATTTTCTGCGTACACACTGGATGGTCCGCCAGAGAAGATGATTCCTCGTGGTGACATTTCTGCGATCTTCTCTGCCGGTGTGTTATACGGCAAAAGCTCGCTGTATACGCCGAGATCCCGAATTCTTCTGGCGATTAATTGGTTGTATTGGCCCCCAAAGTCAAGGACAACCACAATTTCATTTGGTTTATTCATTACCGTGCCTCCCTCAATTCAATGAAACTAATTATACGCAACGACAAAACATACCGTCAAGGAAAGGCGAAACTCCTTTTTTCGACATTTCAAAACAAGGGATACCGAATACCTTCGATTATGAACTTTCGTATAGAAAGCTTGGCAGCAAGATGATGGTTCAAGTGTATGATCGTGGAAAGACGCCTCGTTCTCAGCATAGCGAGAAAGGCGTCTTTTTATGGCTTGCAACGATAAATCAAACGTTGCATTTAAAAACATTGCGTTAGCCATTGGTGATCTTCATCTGCCCACAATTCACCAAGCTCTATTGGAGAGCGATAGCGATTGTTTCCGCAGGTGCTTCGCATCTTTGGTGTAACGTTGTAACATCCTTGTGTTACAACGCCTGCAACTGCCGGGCCAGCCGAAGTGCCCGGCGCAGGAAGTCCAGACTGTCCGCACGCAGCGGACGGTCTGGCCCGTACAGCAGCCGTTCCCAGTCGGCTGCAAACCGCGCGATGTCCGCGCCGTCCGTGCCTGCGGCCAGAGCCGGTGACGCTGCATATTCACGCAGCGTCATACCCGGCGGCCGCGGGCCGTACCGGCGCGCGAGCGCGGCCCAGACCGGATCGGCGGCACGCAGCAGCCGATCACGGTCCGGAAAGCTGCTGCGTGGCCACGCCAGCAGCAGCCTGATCCGCAGCGCGGGGCGTAGCCGCCGCATGCGAACCAGAGCAGCGGCGCCCAGCAAGGCCGCTGTCACAAGGGCTGCCGCGAGCCATGGCTCCGCGGCAATGGCCTGTGCGCGGGCAAACAGCCATGCGCCCGCATAAGCCACTCCGCCGCTCATATACGGCGGAGTCTCCGCAACAGGCTGCAGCCCGGCGAGTGCTGCGACATCTTCGCCCACGCCTTGCGCCATGGTGAAGCCCGGCGTAGCTTCGAACGGCATCCAGCCTGCACCGGGAAAATACACCTCTACCCAGGAATGTGCATCTCCCTGGGAAATCATATACTGACCGGGTACATCCGGGTCAGTAACTCCAGGGCCAAAGCCTTTAACCCAGCGTGCGGGAATGCCTTCTGCACGCAGCAGCACAATCATGGCTGTGGAGAAATGATTGCAATACCCCTGCCGTGTGACGAATAGAAAATCGTCCACAAAATCTGTTCCGCGCGGTGGCATACGCGTATCTAATGTGTATTCGGCATGATCAGCCAGGTAAGTTTTCACAGCTTGTACAGCATCATAACGGGTCTCACTGCCTTGAATGATTTCCTTGGCCAGAGTCTGCACCCGATCGGGAAGTGTCGTGGGCAATTGCAGATATGTCCTCCGAATGGCTACCGGATCTTTCTCTTTATTCGTTTCCCCAAGCAGACGTAACTGTTCCGGGGACGCCACAGGAACCATGACGTCTGCCGAATAATTTTTAATCACCTTATCGTTTCCAGAGCCTGCGAGCCACAATGTTGCCGACTCGCGATTAGACAGCAATGAAAGCATGTTTTCCTGATTATCCTTGTTCTTATCCTGGAACGATACGTTGACCGGTATGCCCCCGGTAAAGAGTGGATTCGGTCCTTTCCACTCTCGCTGCATCGTAACGGTTTGGCGAATGCGACTCCAATAGGTTGGATTCTCCCATCCATCTGTTCGCAGCAATCCGGATGAACTCGCCGTTTCGAAGCTTTGACCAGGATCACTCCAAGTACTACCGTTATAATATGAACGGGTCTCCCCTCGCCAATACGTCACTTCCGGACTCTTTGCTATAAAAAAGATGGAGCTTCCCTGTACCAACGGTGCTCCCATCGGCGCATCCGCTGTGCTATATCCTGTGACTGCCGTTGCAGCAGGGATACTACTGTGCTGTGTGTAACCCGCCCAGCGAGCTAAGCGTTCACCAATCTGCTCCAAGGATATGCGTTCTGGTTGAGGAATGGAAGCAAATTGGCCAGGTAACGATGAGAATAGCACCATACCTGCGGAAGCAACGATAGTGACTGCACTCCAACGGCCATAGGGACTGCCGCGATAACTTGGAGTAGTAACTCCTACATTAAGACGGAGTAACTGAAGCAGAGCCTGAATAAGAAGAATCCATAATACAGACCGTATTACTGAAGCATACACATCCAGACCCGCAAAGGATTCAAGCAGAAGCAAATAGACCAACGTTGCACTGCCAAACAGCATAACGCTTCGACGGTGCAATACAAGGGATTGTACCGAAGCCATGAGCATGCTCCAGCCACACATCATGAGCAAACCTCTCGTTTCTGTGCTCATGGCGTGAAATCGCCAGTTATCTATAAATGTGTCCATGTCCGCTGAAAGTATTCCCGGATAAGCGGTTGCCCATCCGACAGGATCATTCCCTCCATACATCAGACATAGTGCGGCAAGAGCAATGAATAATCGGATCAGTACTCCCGAGATCCAACCTGTACGAATCAACCCCGCAAGCAACAGAGCTCCCGTTAATCCCGCCATCACAGACAAAAACCGTTCACTGCCCTGCTGATCTGATGATGTAACCGGATATATCCATTCCAGAGACAGTATGAGTAAAATGACTGAGATAAAGATTTTGTACAGGACAGGTACGATAACACGTCCCTCATCCTCAATGTCCGCCACAATGGAATTCGGTTGCCGTTTACCATTACGCTCCCACATCCGTTACCTCCGCCTTTCCCATTGAAGATAACGCGCTGTCTGTAACCGAATGGATCGGCACCCCGCTGTAACGAAGCTGCTCCAAACTATCATTTCCCAATCCATTCATCAATCTATCCGTTGATCCTAACTGTGTCGCCTCAGTCAGTTGCACCTCTACGCTGTAACCCGACCCGATTGCAGACATAATCCAGTCAGCCAGAACCTGATCCATTTTACCTGTGAGAACTACAATTCTTGACCCATTCGCCACTCTATTCAGCATCTCCGTACGGAGCGGAATAGGGCCAGAGTGTAACTTGGAGATCCGTGCCCCCGCGAGCTTGTCCAGACCATGGCTTTCATCATCCACTTGGAATGGACTCTGTTGCCAGGGATCTTGTAGACCATAGCTCTTATCGCCGCCTTCCATCCACAGATGATAAGGAATATCATCCCGTTCAGCGGTATGAATCCAGCGTGCAGCTGCACGAACCACACGTTCAAATGCAGGATTATCCATGATCTCCGTCGGTTTCACGTTATAACCCGAAGCCCCTTCATACACAAGAATGCCTAGCGAAGCTAAATCAGAGGTATCCGGCAAAAAGGTCTGAAGTCGACCCGTTTTGGCTGTACTTTTCCAATGAACACGTCCAAGTGGGTCCCCCTGCTGATATTCACGAAACTCAGGGCTACGGTTACCCTGGCTGGTTCTTCGCTCAGACAGAGCCCCTTCCAACATCGCAGCGAATCCTACCGACTCGCCCTTCCCCCAAGCCGTTGCTTGAGGAACAACAATGAGGGGTGTATCACCTGCGGTCTCTGCAGAGAGCGTATTCCATCCAAACATATCACCCCAGTACAATCTGCCCGTATCCCACCTGTAGACTCCTCTGCGTAAACCAGAACATTCATATTGATAGGTAAATTGACGCCGTGTTCCCGGAAAAATCAATTTGCGATGTACACCTGCAGGTGTGTTCTCACACAGAACGATCCACAACAATGGAATTCGGCAATCGAATTCCAACTCCACCACCACCTGTATTCCCTCGCCTGCCTCAATCCGGTTCGCATGCATCCTCCGACGAATGTTAATACGGCGGGGTCTAAACCAATGGAGAAGCAGACCTCCCATGAACATCAAGAATGCCATAATGGATAGGAACAACGATGCTCTGCCTCCATGCCACTGATACAGAGAAGCGAAGGCCACCACCAAGACAGCACTCAACATCCGTTGTTCCAGTGCAGTCATTGCCTCCTTCCCCTTCCCTGTGATGCCATTTGTACAGGTACCGGAACAGATGACAATGCTTCTTCAATGACTTGTACTTGCCCCCAAATCTCCGCTCTGTTCTGGGCCTTCAATTGAATACGATGGGAAAGGACAGGCACAGCCACCTCTTTCACATCATCCGGTATGACATAACTGCGTCCCTGAAGGTAGGCAAATGACTGCGCGGCAGCCATCCAGGCCAGAGTTCCGCGAGGACTGATGCCCAGTCTTACCGCCGGAAGGCTGCGAGAAGCCACAGCAACGGCCACCAGATACTGTTTGACGACAGGATCAACATGTACCTGTTTGACTTCACGCTGCATGGCTACAACCTCTTCAGCAAGCAGGACAGGACGAAGCTCTTCAAGTACTTCCCTGCTTTGCATGCGGGTTAACAATTCCAGTTCCTGCTCTGGATCTGGATACCCCAGTCCAATCCTCATGATAAATCGATCCAGTTGTGCTTCAGGCAGACGGTACGTACCCTCGAATTGCAATGGATTCTGTGTCGCCAGGAGAAAGAAGGGACGTGGCAAGGCGTAGGTTGTGCCATCGACCGTAATACGTCGTTCCTCCATTGCCTCCAGAAGGGCAGACTGAGTGCGGGGTGAAGCTCGATTTATTTCATCAGCCAGGACGATGTTGGACATGACAGGTCCGGGCCGAAACTTGAATTCAGCTGTATGCGGTTGATAGATTAAGGTGCCCGTAACATCCGCCGGCATGACATCAGACGTGAATTGGATCCGGCCCATGGAGCAATCCAGTGCAGAAGCAACAGCACGAACCAGCATCGTTTTCCCCGTACCGGGCACATCTTCCAGAAGTACATGACCTCCACTGAGCATTGCAGTGAGGACATAACGAATCTCTTGTTTTTTGCCAACAATCACACTTTCTACTCGCTTCATGACCCTGTTTAGCAATTCGACTGCGTGTTCATGTTCCATTCGAATATAAGACATTTCTCCTGATCTCCTTCCGTTCATCAGCATTTCTGAGCCATAGTAATCTATGATTCAGTGTTGCCCGGAAGTAGAGAGAATAGTCCTGCAAGAATGACTTTCTTCAGATCATTTTATACATAAATATACTGTTCATCGCCGAAATGGATATGGACGGGCCTGCCTTCACCGTCCACTCTGTTTCATTGCTGTTTAATGCGTGCACCCTTAACCCCATCTGCTCCAGCAATTCACGTAACGGAACCCAGATGGTCCCCCCTTGACTCTGTACTGCCCCCATTTCACTTAACCCTTTCGTTGTTAGTGTTCCGCTCACAGCGTCTGCATGAATCGTTCTTTCCTTCCACACAGCTGTAGCTGTTCTGGACTCAGGGTCCCAGCGAGTGCTGCCCCCGAATTTTTTCATAAAGGTACGCAACGGCACCATGATTCGTTGATCCTCCATACGGAATTCGCCCGACTGTAGGGTAGCCGCAGCCAATCCCACCTCTACCTTCAGCTTCTTGCTCCCAAGCCACAATGTCGCATTCGCTTCTACATGCTCTGTAATCCAGGCCTTTCCTGGCACCTTGCGCCCTTTATACTTATCAGCTGGATGTACACGGAATTGAACCGGCTGATCCGAACCCTTCATGATGTCAAAACGATATCCGTGATCACGATAATATTTGATAATACCCGGGAGTGCTTTCACTGTTTCAGCGTGCGCACCTCCATCATGCATCAGGAGAATGACTGAACGTGCTCCCGCAGGTACTTTGGTCGAATTGCTGAGGATTTCTTTGGCCGGAACTCCTTTGCGCTTGGAATCTCCGCTGTCGACGTTCCAGTCCATGACGGTGTATCCGCCCAATTGCAGCAAATCAAAATAGCTTTGGTCAAAATGTCCATAGGTACCGCCTGGTGCTCGCACCAGATTCGGTCGGAAACCGGTGATACGCTCCAGCACTTCCTCTGTCTGCTTGATCTGTTTCCAGAACACTTTGAAATCACTATACAGCTGTTTGTATTGATGATTGTACGTATGATTG
Source organism: Paenibacillus sp. USHLN196 (assembly GCF_037144955.1). Classification (NCBI taxonomy): domain Bacteria; kingdom Bacillati; phylum Bacillota; class Bacilli; order Caryophanales; family Paenibacillaceae; genus Paenibacillus; species Paenibacillus sp. USHLN196. The sequence goes on from NZ_JBBCYH010000018.1 coordinate 13,019, forward strand.
CCCAGAGCATGTCCATCCTCCACAAGCGCCCGAATTAACTCGGGATAACGTTCTGCCTGCTCACCCAGCACAAAAAATGTAGCCGGAACCTGCTCCTTGCGCAAAATATCCAATACGTCACGGGTATGGTTACCCGGTCCGTCGTCAAAACTCAGATAGACTACCTTCTCTTGGGTTTTCTTTTCTGCCGAGATAGGCTCATCTGAGCCAAAAGCAGAAGACGCGTAAGCTACGCCTGCATAGGCAGCGAATGCACATAACAAGATCGCCACTCGCACGAGAATGACAGACCATTGTTCAGATAAAAACGTATGTATGGATGTTACGGAGACTTCCCCTTTTTCCTTGATTCTGAATTCCGGTCTCTGTACCATTTACGAATCGACCTCCACCGTCTCTAGTAATTTGCTGATAGACTTCAGCAGATTTGTTAGAATTATATGGAGGCTACATGGAAAAAAGACGCGATTTTGTTTAATATTTTTTCACAATTTGCTATGTAGCATGATTGATTCTTCGCCTCGGATTAGGTAGCATAATGGACAGGCAGAACGTATTCAAAACACCTTGGAGAGGAATTAGGCTCCCACCCCGTCTTCAGGAGAGTGAAATCTATTGGAATTGCTTGAGAAGATCCAACATTTGTTTGGGTCCTACGGATACAGCGTATTGTTTTTTGGCTTGTTGCTTGAATTCATTGCACTCCCCTTTCCGGGTGAAACGACGATGGCTTACGCAGGGTTTCTCTCCTATAAGGGACATCTTGATTTCGGTATCCTCACCATACTGGCTTTTCTGGGAACGACGATTGGCATGACAATTACTTATTTTATTGGTGCCAAAGCAGGTCTGCCCTTCATAACTCGGTACGGAAAATGGTTTCTGCTGAAACAGGACAAGCTCGATAAAACACAAAAGTGGTTTGCCAAGTATGGGAATGCCTTGATCTTCATCGGTTATTTCATTCCGGGGGTAAGACATTTCACCGGATATTTCGCGGGCATAGCCGCGGTTCCTTTTCGCAAATTCGCTCTCTACGCCTATTCAGGCGCGCTGTTCTGGGTTGTGCTATTTCTGGGCATTGGCAAAATATTTGGCCCCCAGTGGAATGCCGTATTCCATCTGGCTCATCAATATGCAGCATATATCGTGGGAGGAATCGGCCTGTTACTCATCGTGGCTGTGCTCTACCGTTACCGCAAAGCATGGGCAGCAAGATCCGTGTCCAAGCCTACCACTGTTCGACAAAGACAAAAGTAAATTCAAACGAACGTCTATCGATAATTTCAAGTATGGAGCTGCGTGTCATCGCGGCTCCTTTTTTTTGCGTTATCCATACGGAAGGAGAAGGCTTCATTCTTTTTTGTGATAATCCGAATTCATCCAGGTCATACTAACTTGCAAATATAGGATGTATAAGGAGGATACATGGTGAGTGCAACGGTACAGGACCGTCAAGATCTGAAAAGAATCTCTCCAGATCTGAATGAAAATACTACGTACTGCAAGCAAGTAATGGGACACAGTAATGACTTGATGATTCGTCCTCTGCAATGTTTGCATAAATGGCCTGCCGTCATGCTGTACATTGATGGAATGGTCGATGTACAAATTCTAAATCACTCCATCATGGAATCCTTATTACATAAACGTGATCTTCCTGATTTTTCAGCGGATGATGAACATCTGAGTTACCTCCAAAATGATGTTCTGATCGCAAGTGATGTCGTGCTCGTCAATGATATGGATGAAGTGCTGAATGCCCTCCTGTCGGGATCAGCTATCTTACTGCTTGAAGGCTCTGTACGAGGATTGAAAATTGGCGCAGCAGGCTGGGAAGACCGCTCTGTTAGTGAACCCATCTCACAAACCGTTGTACGTGGCCCCATGGAAGGTTTTAATGAAAATTTGCGTACGAATACGGCATTGATTCGAAAGCGAATTCGCGATCCTCACCTCTGGATTGAAGAAAGGGAAATCGGACGAGTCACCAAGACAAGGGTTGCGGTGTTGTATCTGGAACATACGGTTGATCCGGAAGTAGTGAAAGAACTCCAAAGCAGGCTTGATAAGATCGACATTGATAGCATTCTGGAAAGCGGATATATTGAGGAACTCGTGCAAGACAAAACGGGGACAATCTTTCCTACCGTGTACAATAGCGAACGTCCAGATACGGTGTCGGCAGCCTTGCTGGAAGGCCGGGTCGCCATCATTGTTGACGGTACTCCTTTTGTACTGCTTGTTCCTGCTTTATTCGTCCATTTCTTTCAGTCTCCCGAGGATTATTATCAGCGGGCCGACATCAGCACCTTGATTCGCCTGATTCGTTACCTGGCCTTTTTTATCGCTCTGCTCGCTCCGTCCTTTTATATTGCCATCTCCACCTTTCATCAGGAAATGCTGCCAACCAACCTGCTTATCAGTCTGGCCGCTCAGCGGGAAGGCGTCCCCTTCCCTGCGTTTATTGAGGCCATTTTAATGGAACTGACCTATGAAATTTTGCGGGAAGCAGGCATACGGATCCCAAAAACAGTCGGTCAGGCTGTTTCCATTGTCGGTACGCTTGTTATTGGTCAAGCCGCGGTAGATGCAGGAGTTGTGTCCGCGGCCATGGTCATTATCGTTTCCATCACGGCCATATCCAGCTATGTTATTCCGGAGAATGGATTATCCATCTCCGTTCGGATTCTTCGTTTCGTATTGATGATTCTGGCGGCGGCCTTTGGGCTCTACGGAATTCTGATCGTTCTGCTGATCACCGTAACCCACCTCTGCAGCTTACGTTCCTTCGGCGTGTCGTATATGTCCCCCTTCGCACCTTTCATACAGAAAGATCTGAAGGATACCCTCTTCCGTGTTCCATGGTCCCGGATGAAGACCCGTCCACTGTCTACGGGTACACCGAACGAAACCAGACAGTCCAACCAAAAAACAAAGCTTTAATTCAGCAGGGAGAATAAGTAATGAACAAATGCTTACGGTTAATTTTATCCATTGCCGTTCTTTTCCCTCTCCTTACCGGATGCTGGGACCGCCACGAATTAAACGAACTCGGCATCATGCTGGGTCTCGGTGTGGACAAGGATGGCGACAAGGTTAAGGTGAGCGCACAGGTCGTGGTTCCAAATGAAGTATCCTCCAAGTCAGGAGGAGGCAACGGAACACCTGTAACTCAATATCAGGCATCGGCAGATACGCTGTTTGAAGCCATTCAGAAGCTGACCGAGTCAAGCCCTCGCCGCATCTTCATGTCACATGTCCGAGTACTCATATTCGGAGAGGAATATGCACGCAAAGACGGTATTTATGATGTGGTAGAAGCGCTAATGCGCGAACCGACCGCCCGGCCCGACTATTACGTTATGGTTGCACGGAACACAACAGCTTCCAAAATACTAGATGTGCTTACTCCGCTGGATAATATTCCAGCAGAAAAGTTGTTTAATTCTCTGGATTTATCCTACAAAACGTGGTCACCAACGACGACCGTAACCGGGGATCAATTAATGGATTACTTGTTAACTCCCGGTATTCAGCCTGTTATAACCGGGGTAGAGGTTATCGGTAATCAGGATAAGAGTGGAAATAAGGAAAATATAGCGACCATCAAGTCCCCTAGCAGTCTGCATACCACAGGACTGAGTTTATTCAAAAAAGATAAGCTGATTGGCTGGCTAACGGAGGATGAATCCAAAGGTTATAACTATATCCGAGACAATGTGACATCCACCGTCAACCATTTGCCTTGCCGGAAAGACGGAAATGTGACTTTCAAGGCACTTCGTACAACTACAAAACGCAAAGCCAAAATCGTTGGCGGCCAACCTGTAATTAACATCAAACTCAAAAATGTATCCTCTATCGGTGCAGTGGAATGTGGCATCAAAATCGGTTCGATGAAAACGATCAGGGAACTGGAAAAGGACAGTGAGGAGTATCTTGTGGAGTTGATGCAAAATTCCGTGAATTCGGTACGACGAAAATACCATACGGATATTTTCGGATTTGGGCAGGAAGTGTATCATGCCGATCCCAAACTTTTCAAAAAGATGGAAAAGGATTGGGATAAATATTTCGAAAATCTGGATGTTCGGTACGAAGCCAATGTGCAGATTAAACGTGTAGGTACACTGGATGATTCGTTCAAGAATGAATTGAAGGAGTGAGACAGAAATGTTAATTACACTTATAGTCATCGTGATCGCGGGGATTATTGGGTGGTTCGATCTCCCTGGTCTCATTCGTCGCAAGGAGTGGAAAGAAACGGCCGTGTACAGCGGGATGCTTCTCACGGCAACTGTGTTCAGCGTTATCGCCGCAAACTTATGGGAATTTCCAAGTCCACTCTATATCATCATGTGGATCTATGAGCCTGTAAATCAATTCTTGGCACACTTGACCGGAACTTAGGAAAAAGGAGAGGGACTTTATGCTTGAACAGGGTCGTCTTGGAACAAGACAATTGACCACCCTCACCTTCATGATGGTAGTTGGGGACATGATGCTGATCTACCCCTCGGTTATTACGTCCTATGCCAAGCAAGATTCATGGATATGCGCTTTGGTAGGGGTTCCCCTGGGGATGGCTCTGCTGGCCATGATCCTGAAGTTATGCAGCATGCACCCAGATAAAAATTTGGTACAGATAGCACGAAGCATTCTGGGATTTTGGCCTGGCACTCTCCTTTCCTGCTTTTACCTATACTTTTTTATTATCGGGGCATCCACACACACCCGAGAAGTCGGGGATTTTATGACTTCCCAAATATACCAATACACTCCTGCTCGCATTATCATCCTGATGTTTGTTATCACGATAGGTTGGGGAGTATTCCACGGTCTGGAAACGATAGGAAGAAGCAGTGAATTGCTGATGCCTATCGTTATCCTGTTTATTATCGTTCTGGCATTCTGTCTGCTGCCACAGGTGGATGCCAGCCATTTGGAACCCGTGAGTGATACAGGCATCGTTTCCATCTTGCAAGGAACCCTCGTAAGCATCATATATCCGATAGGTGAAGTCATTCCCATCATGATGCTTCTGCCCTACACTGCCAAACAGGCTCATCAGACACGGGACATACTTGTTGCAGCAGGACTTGGAAATCTGTTGCTGGCGACGCTCGTTACCATTTCCCTTCTCGTTTTGGGGGCCTTCCTTACGGAACATAATATCTACGTTTCCTTCGTTTTGTCACAGAAGATCAGTATCGCTGGTTTTTTTGAACGTATTGAAGCCGTTATGGCTTCTTCATGGCTCATATCTACATATTTCAAGGCAATAGTGTACCTTTACGCCTTTGTTGTCGGATGTGCAGAACTGTTTAAACTTAAGCAGTATCGGATGCTCATTTTGCCTGCATCCATGCTTGTATTTGGTTTAGCCAATTTGGTCGCGCCCAGCCTGACTTTTATCGTGATCACCATTGTTCCTTACTGGGTAGATTGGGATGCAACAATAAGTATTATCCTTCCAGGGATGTTATTGTTAATCCATATGTTCAAGATGCGTTGGAAAGCCTCCAGACATTCGGGATAATGACAAGGCCCGTGTCGAGCATAAAGAAGGAGTTTGCGGCTCATGTTAATCAAAGATAACATTACCATTCGGCAATTTGCACTGCTGACCTTCCTTGTCATGGTTGGGGATATGATTCTGATGTATCCCTCGCTCGTCACCGCTTTCGGCAAGCAGGATGCATGGATCTGCTCCCTGCTTGGTCAGCCCATTGGTTTATTCATTATGTGGATTCTATACAAACTTCATCAAACGCATCCGGAGCTTTCTCTTATTGAAATCTGCCACAAATTACTGGGGCCATGGGCAGGATCCATACTATCAGCTGGTTATCTGTTCTATTTCGCCATAGGCGCTGCCATATGCATCCGTGAGGTCGGTGACTTTATGACAACGCAGATCTACCTTCAAACCCCCATTCGTGTCATTCTGATTATGATCATATGCTCCATCCTCTGGGGGCTCTTGCATGGTTTGTCTACTATAGGTGGAAGTAGTGAACTGCTCACTCCTATCGTTGTTGTCTTTATGATTCTACTATTCCTGGGCCTTCTGCCCCAAGTAAACAGTTCACACCTGCAGCCATACCTGAATACTCCCTGGCTGCACTTTGTTGAGGCAGTCATTAGGGGGGCATTTACTTCCTTTGGTGAACTCATTGTTATTACGATGGTTCTCCCTTATGTGAAGCGGGGGCCTCACATCAAACGAGACATGTTGCTCGCCACCCTTGCCGGAGGGCTATTACTGAGCCTGTTACTCCTCATCTCTCTCATGGTTGTTGGCCCCATCCTGACTCAGCATAACATCTATATCTCCTATATCCTGGCCCAAAAAATTAATATAGGAAACTTCTTTGAACGTATTGAAGCCTTGATGGCCATAGCCTGGTTAATTGCTACTTATTACAAAAGTTTGCTGTACATGTTCGCTTTTGTTGTGGGAACAGCCCAATTATTTCGCTTAAAGACATACAAGCCGCTTATTCTGCCTTCAGCGATGTTGTTATTCGCGCTAGCTATTCTGGTTGCTCCTAATGTCATTTTCTACACGAACACCATCATGCCTGCATGGGTGGACTGGGATATAACCGTCAGCTTTATTATTCCCCTGTCCCTGTTACTCGTTCATCGGATTCGTTATGGTAAGAAAAATCAGCGAGCAAAGAAACGAGTACCCACATAAAAAGGCTGTGTTCACGGGATCTCCCGCAAACACAGCCTTTAATGATATGAAGGACATTCCTCCTCATGGAAAAACAGAGGATTACATGTCCTGCAAAGCCTCCAGCGCAGCTTCAATATGTCCTTTGACCCGTACCTTCGACCATTCCTTCATCAGAATCCCCTCTTCATCAATCAGAAAAGTGGAGCGCACGATGCCCATGTATTCCTTGCCATACATCTTCTTCAGCTGCCATGCACCATACTGCTCAGCTACGACGTGTTCTTCATCCGATAACAAAGTGAACGGCAGTCCGTATTTGGCAATAAACTTGTCATGCTGTTTCATCGGATCTGTACTGATCCCCAGAATGACCGTGTTCAAACCCTCAAATTCAGCATGTCGATCCCGGAAATCACAAGCCTGTTGCGTACAGGACGAAGTCATATCCTTGGGGTAAAAATAAAGCAGTACCCGCTGTCCACGATAATCCGAGAGCTTCACGGTTTTCCCCGTACTGGACGGAAGCTCAAAATCCGGTGCCAATTCACCTACAGTTAACGTCATGTCAATTCCTCCATAGTCTCGCCCCTGAATTGCTATGAGGGGGTTATTATGATCCTGCTCCGCGATACCGCTTCACGCCATAATTCCATAGCAGTAAGCCCATGGAGCCAAACACTAGTCCCATCACAGGTGTAAGCAACGCCATGCGATGCATCTCGGACCTTTCCAGGAACAAGGCTGCGGGATAGATCCCCACGAAGGCAAACGGAATGATCCAGGTTAACAGCACCTGAATGGCACGGTTATAGATGGTTACCGGGTAGCGTCCATATCCTTGAATGTTATACATCAACGGCAGGATACCTGTTGGCGCGTCCGAATAAAAGGATAGTGAAGTCAATGTGGTATAGATGCCGGCATAGATCATGACTGAGCTGAGTGCCAATATAATCAATGCAGGGATATGCCACCACTCCAGCATCAGACCCATCTCTGCTCCACTGAAGATCATGATGATCAGGCCGATAAATGAGCCCACGAGTGCAGGCGGGTCAACATTTTCAAGCAAGATCTGGAACAAATTATGTGCAGGGCGTGTCAAGATTCGATCCATCTCGCCTTTGACGATATATCGCTCACTGAATCCCCACAGATTGATAAAACAACTAAAGATGCCATAGGGCACCATAAAATATCCATAAACAAAGAGTACTTCACTCTCACTCCAGCCGCCCAGGTTATCCGTATGACGGAAGACCACAAAGATAAAGATCAGGTTGGTTGCCTGGAACAGCAGATCCGATAGGATCTCCACCCAGAAATCAGCACGGTACGTGAGTCGTGTTTTCATGTAATTTTTCAAATATTCCCAGATCAGACCCATATAGTACATATCTGTTATCCCCCTTGCACGAACAGACGCTTGCGCGCCTTACGCCAGATCAATACCATCGGAAGCAGCAGTACGGCAAACCAGAACACCTGAATACCGAGTACACTCCAGATGGCGGTACCTTCCACTCTTCCAGTGAACACGGAACCGGGCAGATACGTAATGGCCTGAAAAGGCAATACTTTCATCACCGCAGACATCCAGTCTGGATACAGGCTGATCGGGATGATTAGACCAGAGAACAAATCAACCACAACGCGTTTCATACGCATCATGCCTTCATTGTTTTCCACAAAGAATGCCGCCAGTCCCGTTATCACATTAATCTGGGAATTAATGAGGAAACTGAAGAACAGCATGACGAGAAAGCCAATCCACGCCGATGGCGCCGTAGGCAATTCAACCGGGAACAGCAGAATGGCAATGAGCATTCCCGGAATCATGAGCAGCAGGAAGCGGAAAATACCTTCGCCAAGCCCCTGCATCATTTTGACCATAACGTAATTGATCGGCCTGATGAATTGAATCGCAATGGAGCCATCCCGTATATCTGCGGCAATCTCGCGATCCAGGTTGTTGAAGTAAAAGGCACGTGCCATCCAGGATACGGCGATATATGTGGTCATCTGCGCTGCCGTGAAGCCGCCAAGTTCACCACTGCTACCGTAAATAGCTTGCCAGGTAAAGTAATACACGCCAATATTCAGCGTATATATCAAAATGCCGGAGTAATAATTCACCCGGTATGCCAGCATCGTTAGAAAACGGATGCGCATAAAATCAATAAATGCACTATTCATCTCAGGATACACCCACCGATTCTTTCCCTGCTCCCACAATCTCAGGACGCTCGGCGGAACCGGATTGGTAAATACTGCGCACAATCTCATCCGTGTTGATCTCAATAATCTGAATATCGGTAATATCTGCCTGTCCTACGACACGTCCGAGGACATCCGAAACATTCAGTTCCAGTGGAATCCATACGGAGGCAGACAATTCGTTCTCTATGGTCCAACGTACAGGCAACGCAGCAGTCCACTCCTGCATCTGACTGATGTTGTGAGCTGAACCAAACTTGAAGCGGATTTCCCGTTCTTTACCCCACTGGGACTTCAGATGATCCAGACCTCCATCATAGATGATGTTGCCTGCATCAAGCATGATGACCCGGGAACACAGCGCCTCAATGTCCTGTAAATCATGGGTTGTAAGCAAAATGGTCGTGCCATGCTCTTTGTTCATGTCTTTCAGGAACTCCCGAATCTCCGACTTCACGACAATATCCAGACCAATGGTTGGCTCGTCCAGAAAAACAATACTCGGGTTATGCAACAAGGCCGCTACCAACTCACAGCGCATGCGCTGACCGAGACTGAGCTTACGTACCGGACGACTTAACAAATCCTGAAGCTGCAACCGCTCAACCAATTCATCCAGCCGTTTGCGGAAGTCGGTCTCTCCTACACGATATACTTTGCGTAATAAATGGAAGGACTCGATAACGCCGATATCCCACCACAATTGACTGCGCTGACCAAAAACAACACCAATATTCTGTACAAACTTCTCCCGTTCCTGATACGGAACATATCCACCAACCGATATTTGCCCTGAAGTAGGCACCAAAATGCCGGTCAACATCTTGATCGTTGTTGATTTACCGGCACCGTTCTCCCCAATATATCCGCATATTTCGCCTTGCGGAATCTGAAATGAAATATCATTTACAGCCAATACCTCCTGGTATTGACGTGCAAACAGGTCCTGGAACGCGCCCTTCAGCCCACCTCGGCTTTTCTGGACGCTAAACGACTTGCGCAAATCTTTGACATCAATCGCCAGCATGATTATACCTCACTTGGATTTTGTTGAAATTGCTTGTAGCCCAAAAAGAAATTATAATGGTATCAGTCAAAATTCAGCAAGCTTTAAAAATAGTCTGGAGCCGCGTCCTGTGCCTGATGACGATGGAGACGTGAGCGGAAGGCTTCGGCTAGATTATAACAGAAACAACTTTGGACTTATTTTATATTTTATCTCAAATACAAAGGAGAGCTAGCATGACCAGAAAGACGAAGAGAACCATCTGGATTTCTCTTGCCGCCTTCGTGTTAATTATTGGAGGAGCAGCGGCATATTATTTCGGTTCTATTCTCAATCAGTTGGACGGTTTGGCAAAAGACGGTGACGAATCACCATTCGCAGGTATCGAAAATGTGGAGAAAGTAAATACTCCTGACCCACCCAAATGGGAAGGCACAGAAACGGTAAATATTCTCGTTATGGGTGTCGATGCGCGTGGATTGAAAAAAGGTGAAGTTCCCCGCTCCGACAGCATGATGGTTGTATCGCTCGACCCACTCACCAAAAAAATTAATCTGTTCTCCATTCTGCGTGACACTTACGTCAATATTGACGGGTACGGTAAGGAGCGGATCAACACCGCGATCACACATGGCCCTAACGCAGCGATGCAAGCTGCGGGCGACCTGCTCGGCATTCCTGTACAGTATTATGTGTATACGGATTTCCAGGGATTCATCAAATTGGTGGATGCCGTTGGCGGCGTGGATTTTGATGTGGAGAAAGACATGCACTATACAAGTAAAGCAGACAATAACGAATACGATATTGATCTCAAAAAAGGGTATCAGCATCTGGATGGCGAGACAGCGCTCATGTACGTTCGTTTCCGTCATGATGCGATGTCGGATTTCGCTCGTTCCGAGCGTCAGCGTGAGTTGCTGAAAGCTGTCACAGCGAAAATGCAATCCACAACAACCATTGCCAAACTTCCTTCCATTCTGGAACAGGTTAATCCTTATGTGGATACGAATCTGACGCTCTCCGATATGTGGAAGCTGGGTGGACTCGGTTACCAGAGCAGCATGAACGGCAGTGAGCAGATCCCGCCAATGGACCTGCTGAAAGAAGAACGGACAGCTGGTGGAGCGCAGGTATTGACGGTTACGAATGAAGAGAAGCTGAAGCAGCATATTCAGGATATTATTCATCCACCTGCTACAACGGATGATAATACGACCAGCACCGAAGACAAAACAGCCAGTGGTGATGATCAAAAGTCAGAGCAACCGGCTCAGTAATGTAAACATGCAGAGGGCAGCCATCACGCTGCCCTCTCGTTGTGCCCGGCTATCATATTATGAGAAGATCATCATATCTTTCTGTGGTTTGTACCTTTATCATATTTTGAATGACGAAAGGAAGTTATCTTATGAATACATCACGTTCCCGTTCCGAACTTCTATACGCAGAAGCACTTGAACATATTGTAGGAGGTGTTAACAGTCCATCCCGCTCGTTCAAAGCCGTTGGTGGTGGTGCACCTGTATTTATGAAAAAAGCCCAAGGTGCCCACTTCTGGGATGTCGATGACAACCGTTATATTGATTATCTGGCCGCTTACGGACCGATTGTTACGGGACATGCCCACCCCCATATTACACAGGCGATTACGGAAGCGGCAGCCAATGGCGTTCTGTACGGTACTCCGACTGAACTTGAGATCAAACTCGCCAAAATGCTGAAGGAAGCGATCCCTTCCATGGACAAAGTACGTTTTGTAAACTCGGGTACGGAAGCGGTTATGACCACGATTCGGGTCGCTCGTGCCTACACCAAGCGCAACAAGATTGTAAAATTTGCTGGATGCTACCACGGTCACTCTGATCTCGTACTTGTGGCTGCCGGTTCTGGCCCCTCCACGCTGGGTATCCCGGATAGTGCAGGCATTCCCACCAGTATTGCGCAAGAAGTCATTACCGTGCCTTACAATGATCTGGATGCCCTCAAAGCTGCACTGGAGCGCTGGGGTGACGATGTCGCTGCAGTCATGGTTGAACCGATCGTTGGTAACTTCGGTATGGTTATGCCGGAACCTGGCTTCCTGGAAGGCCTCTGTGCCATGACACGTGCTAACGGCTCACTGGTTATCTATGATGAAGTCATTACGGCTTTCCGTTTCCATTACGGTTCTACGCAGACGTACGCTGGACTCGATAACCATGCAGAGATCGAACCGGATCTTACAGCTCTTGGTAAAATTATCGGCGGCGGCCTGCCAATCGGAGCCTATGGCGGCCGTAAACACGTTATGGAGCAGGTAGCTCCGCTCGGCCCTGCTTATCAGGCCGGAACAATGGCTGGTAACCCTGCATCCATCTCGGCTGGTATCGCATGTCTAGAAGTCCTGCAAGGTGCGGGTGTATATGAAGAGATGGAACGTCTCGCTATAGATCTGACCACAGGTCTGCAAGCTTCTGCTGACCGTCATGGGATTGCACTGACGATCAACCGGATTCGAGGTGCATTCTCCACCCATTTCTGTGACCACCCAGTTACAAACTACGATCATGCTCAAGACACGGATGGAGAGCTGTTCGCTTCCTTCTTCCGTCACATGCTGGATCGTGGCATTAACTTGGCTCCGTCAAAATATGAAGCGTGGTTCCTGACCACTGCTCATACAGACGAGGATGTTCAAGCTACATTGGAAGCCGCAGAAGCTTCCTTCAAGGCGATGGCTCAGGAATAAATCGAATGATTTCAATCAACAATTTAGCGTACAAGCTGGTTGGTTGATAGGTAGCAATTCACCGAAAAAGGCGTCCAACAAGTGATCAACTTGTGTGGGCGCCTTTTGGTGTTCTTTTCAGTTTTAAAATCTCCTCCCGGATCTTCAGCATCCCTTCTTCAATTCGCTGCTTCGGCACATTGGAGATGTTCAATCGCAGCATTTGATCCTGATGCATCTGATATGTCCCCTCCGGATAATACCGTTCTGTCGTATCTACGATGACTCCACGCTTTTGGAGCCGGGACACCAGAACACGAAGCGGCATATCACCCGCCAAAGGCAAGACCGTATGCTCCCCCCCTGTTCGAGGGGCGTCCATAAATGGAATAAAGTCTGGATATGCGTCCAGTTGCCCATGCACCGTGTGCATCCGGGCAGCATAGCGGTTACGAATCACTTTCCTGTGATGAGCAAACATTCCGCTGTGAACATAAATCTCCAGAGCAGCTTGAGACAGGACAGAAGTGTCGATATCGAGCATTTTTTTATAAGCACCAAAGGACTGGATTAAAGGTGAGGGCAGAACAGCTACACCAATACGCAGGCCTGGAAACAGAATTTTGGAGTAACTTTTCAGATAAATTACCCTACCTTCTGTATCATAGGACCATAACGGGTCCTGTTTCGTATTGTCCTCCAGATCAGCCAGATAATCATCCTCCACCAGATAGACATCATACCGCTGTGCAAGCCGGATCAGTCTCCTCTTCTCAGCAACAGTCAATGAAGTCCCTATTGGATTGTGAAACCGCGGCATGACATAGAAAAACTTGATATCTCCTTCAGCAAACTGACGTTCAAGCGATGCCCAGTCCAGCCCATCCAAGGCACGCCTCACACCAGCCATCGGCACATTCAATCCACTCAGTAGGGAGGGCATATTATGATAGGTCGGTAGTTCCAGCAGCACTTTTTTCTTACCATTGGGAAAAGGCATCAACGCCAGCACAGCCAGTGCCTGTTGCACACCTGATGTGATGAAGAACTGCTCCGATCTTGCAAATACCTGATAATCCGCAAACTGCTTCTGTAACAGCAAAATAAGTGAAGGCAATCCCTGATCCGTGCCGTACATGAACAGCTCTGCCTGCTTCTTCTCCATCGCCTGATCCACACAGTGACGAAAGTCTGCATAAGGAAATACTCTTGGATCGGGAGCAGCGGAAGCAAAGTCCAACGCCCCCTGCCAATCCATGTCCTGAGCACCTGTCCCATTCTGTACGGCATAATAACCGGATTGAGGTATGGCATACACCAAATGTCGCTGCTCCAGCCACTCATATGCACGAATCGCCGTACTTACACTGCATTGATACTGTTCTGCTACAACTCGAACGGCTGGAAGTCGAATGCCCTTGTCTGTCCACTGCCGACGATCTTGCTGCAACATTTGTTCCTGAATCCACTGCTCTAATGCTTCGGCAATCACTTCGTATTTTCTCACTGCACTCGCCCCTCTCCCACAATTGTACCGTTACAATTCATGCTTTTATCTATTGTAGCACGATGCACCCGGCAGTATATTGAATAAGGCCAGCACGTGACTCGAACCTGATATGTTTAGGTAAATCAAAAGATAAAACAGTATGAATACTGTATTGGAGGAGCACTCATGAACACAGCACACACTCGGGGATACGCTTATATCGCAGCTGTTCTGTACGCAGCTATAATCGGCCTTTCCTTTTTATTTGTTAAAATGACCGTTACTGTAGCACATCCGATTGATGTGCTTGCCCACCGATTCGCCCTGTCGCTGATCGTTGTCAGCATTCCTGTCATTTTTGGTTGGATCAAAATCCGGCTTAGCCTTCGTGATCTGTGGCGAATTATTCCACTTGGGCTACTGTCTCCCGTCTTATTTTTTGCCTTTCAAGCCTTTGGACTCGTGTCGTCCAACTCATCGGAAGCGGGGATTATTCAGGCCATGGCCCCTGTATTTACCCTCGTTCTCGCTTCGATCTTCTTGAAAGAACGTACATCCACCATGCAGAAGATGTTCCTGCTTCTGTCTGTCGCTGGAGTGGTCTTTATTTTCATGATGCAAGGAAGCGGCGTATCTATGGGTAACCTGAAGGGCATTGCATTATTGCTGCTATCCACGGTCTGCTTTGCAGGTTATGGTGTGCTTGCGAGACCACTGACCCAGAAGTATAAACCGATGGAATTAACATGGGTCACACTGATGGTTGGCTGTATTGTGTTTAACGCCGCTTCCTTCATCCGACATGCTGCCAGCGGCTCCATGATGGACTATATCAAACCACTTGGAGACGTATCCTATCTCGGTGCACTCGCTTATCTAGCAATCCTCTCCACCATGATCTCCACCCTTCTCGCAAGCTATGCCCTGACCCATCTGGAGGCATCCAAGATGAGCGTATTCAGCAATCTGTCCACACTCATCTCCATCGTAGGAGGTGCATGGATACTCCATGAACCGGTTGGTAGCTATCACTATATTGGAGCATTGCTAATCATCGCCGGTGTACTCGGCACTAATATGAGCGGCCGGAAACATAGGCTGGCCAGTGGGATCAAAGCGTGAAAGAGATTCTTATCGAAGGGACTCGTGAGGCCAGAAGGACTGCCCGGGAAACGATGTTGGAGGTACGAGAAGCCATGGGCATTCAGTATTTTAAGCTTTAAGTGTCTGTATGAAGGGCTTCAATCACGTTAACACTGCTGAGGACAGTCTATTGGGAAAAGGGGACTCCTCAGCATGAAACGTACACAGCCATCTTTTTTGCAAGCCATGATGTTAATCATGTTATCCGTTGGTCTAATCTGCCACGTTCTGATTATTCCTGCCCTGTTGTCTGCGGCTAAAAGGGATTCCTGGATCTCTGTTCTTTTGTCTACAGGACCCTACCTTGTATTTGCGCTCATGCTTGCCTATGTTTCTCGTTTTCTCCAGCACCAAACGCTGCATGATTGGCTAACTTCCCATCTGGGTAAGCCTCTTGGCTTGCTTTTACGGATTGGAAATAGTCTCTTTTTTCTGTCCGTCATCTATTTCACCTTACACGATACCACCACCTGGGCCAAAACCAGTTACCTGACGGAAACACCTGTATTGATTACAAGCATTGCCCTGATGTCTCTCTGTGCCTATGCGGCTTATAAAGGGATACGTTCTCTAGCATTTACAGCAGGATTAATCCTGCCACTTGTGGTGGTGCTTGGCTTCTATGTCGCAATCGTGAATACCCAATACAAGGATTACAGTCGTCTGCTTCCTGTGCTTGAACAGGGCTGGCATCCCGTGCTCCACGGTATGGTTTATAGTCTTTCAGGCATGTTTGAACTGCTATTCATCTGGTACATACAACCCCACCTCTCCAAACAGATTCGTGTATGGCAGTATCTGATGCTCGCACTCATTATTGTCGGTCTGACAATAGGTCCACTCATTGGTGCTATCGTCGAATTTAATCCTTTTGAGGCTGCCAAAATGCGATATCCTGCCTTTGAGGAGTGGCGCATTGCCTCATTGGGCAAGTACATTGCACAAACTGACTTCTTTTCCATCTACCAGTGGCTCGCCGGCTCGTTTACCCGAATTAGTCTTGCTATGTATATTGTGGTAGAAATTTGGGATATTAAGAGCACATCCAAAAGAATCATCAGCTGTATCTCTTTAGCCGTTCTATTTATAATCTTCATGCTGTACCGTCTAGACGATATTACATTTGAAAAGCTGCTTGTCGATTACATATTCCCGTTCAATCTCATCTATCTTAGCGGACTGGCAATAATTGCAACGACCGTCGCATTCATCAGCTCACGCCATCAGAGGAGGAAACATCATGGAGCATCCAACGATTGACACCACGTCCCATGAAACACTGCTTGCCTCTTTGAAAGAACAATTCAACCCCTGTGCCGATGTCGTTATTCAAACGTTTCCAGCAAAAAATGAAAATGATTTGCCGATCATTGTGCTATATTGCGATGGTCTGAGTGATGCTAAACAAATCAACCAGTTTATCATTCCCCGGCTCGAAGAGCATTCCCTGCTCGAAGAAGATTCGCACCCGAAAGAACTTGGATTAACATTAAATCCAGTGGAAGACCTTCGAGATACGAAAAATTTAAACCTGTTGATTTTTAGCGGACAACTGTTGTTGATCTTCGGCAACGGCGATCAATCCTGCAGTTTGGATATTGCGAGCATACCAGGGCGCAACCCTGAAGAATCTGCCATCGAGTCTTCCGTAAAAGGGCCTCGCGATGGATTTACCGAAGAGCTGAGTGTAAATATCGCACTCATTCGTAAACGGATGAAAACCTCTTCCATGTGCTATGAAAAATACGTTAAAGGTGGACGTACTCAGACCGCTATCGGTCTATTGTATGTAAAAGACATTATCAATCCGGAGATCCTGAAAGAAGCACGCGAAAATCTGGACAAAATTGAAGTTGATGGTATTATTGGGACTTCCATTATGGAACGAGCAGTTATGGGAGGCATTCGCAGTATCTTTCCTCTCACCGATAATACAGAGCGACCTGACTATGTCGTGGACTCGCTCTTAAATGGGCGTTTTGCTGTTCTGATCGAAGGTTCACCTGTTGCGATCATCGCTCCAACTACACTGTTCAATCAGTTGAAATCACCGGAAGATGAGAACACTCCTTTCTTCATTGTGACTTTTGAACGCATCCTGCGGATTTCCGGTTTGCTGATTGCTTGCTTTTTTCCTGGATTCTATATCGGCCTCACCAGTTTTAATGTGGAGCAGATCCCTCTCCCGCTTCTGGCAACGATTGCTGGTACTCGTATGGGGCTGCCCATGCCTGTAACGCTGGAAGCCTTTTTAATGATTTTTATGTTCGAGTTATTCAATGAAGCTGGCCGCAGACTTCCTCGTGCTTTGGGCCAAACTGTCAGTGTGGTAGGGGGACTCATTATTGGAGATGCAGCTATTCGTGCCGGGATTACTTCTCCTACCATCATAGTAACGGTAGCGATTTCAGTAATCTCCAGCTATATTCTAGTAAATACGGTGCTCAGTGGGGTTACTGCTCATGTTCGGATCGGGATGCTTATCATTTCTTCTATCCTTGGATTATTCGGTTTCATGCTTGGACTATTCGCTCTGCTGGTACACCTTGTTTCCTTGGAGTGTTATGGAGTTCCCTATTTGTCCCCCGTTTCTCCTTATATTCCCGGCGACTTCACCCAAGCCGTTTCCATGCACCCTTCCATGAAGAGAACCAAGCGTCCGGCAGTACTCCATACTCAGGATTCCACCCGTCGGAGAAAACGTCCATGAGCAAATGGATCCAACTGCCGTGCTTGCTTATGAGTTGCCTGATCATGCTGACGGGGTGCTGGGATTCCAAAGAGGTTCAGAGCATTAACTTTATTACGGGAATAGGGATAGATTATGAGGATGACAAATATATAGCTTACGCCCAACTGATCGATTTTTCCAGTATCGCCAAGCAAGAAGGTCCGACTTCGCGGGAAGAAAGCGATATCTGGATTGGACGAGGCGAAGGCAAAACCTTAAGTATGGCTATTAATAACCTCTATCAAACTTCACAGCAACAAACACTGTGGACCCATGTAAAGGCGATTGTTTTATCAAAAAATGCCCTGAGCGAGCGGCTGGAGGATATCTTTAACACACTGCTGCATTCGGGTCAGCTGAGATATACACCTTGGATCTACGGCACGGAACAAAGCATACCCGATGTGCTTGCCCCCTCTGCCCTGCTGAACCAATCTACCCAGACCATTGAGCTATTTGAACCGATCAAGCTGTACAAGCAGCATTCTTCCTTCGAACCCCTCCGTCTTCATCAGCTTCTTGACGGTTTCCGTGAGCCGGCTTCGGTTATCTTATTACCCTCGATTACCAACAAGAACCAAACCTGGTTCAACGGGGATAAGGCTCCCGCCTTGATTAAAACGGATGGATTTTTTGTCATCTCAAATGGCAAAAACCAAGGGAAAGTAACAGGTGAGGACGCAGACGGTACTCGATTCGTAAATTATAATCGTGTCTACCAGTATCCGCTGTACGTTTATAAGAATGGGGGCAAAACTCCTGATCTCACACTTCGCCTCCATAACCCGCATACGAAAATTTCATCAAGGAAAGAAGGAAATGGGGTCATTTTCGACCTGATCACTTCGGTAAAAGGTGTCATTGTGGAGGATAACGGCTCCCACCAATCTCCACGCACAATGGAGAAATCAGCCGAGAAACAGATCGAAGCCGAAATTCGGACAACATTCGAAAAAAACAAATCACGGAAAATTGATTCCTATGGCCTAGCAGAACATCTGTATCGTCATGACCTTGCGATGTGGAAAGAACAGGTTCAGCAACGGGCTGATCACATCAAACAATTCAAACTTGGCAAAGTGGAAGTTCGTGTAAAAATCCTTAATGCCAGCACATACAAATACACTGAGTAATACACAAAGAGGGCCAGTCACCTGCAGTGTGAATGCAAGGTTGCTGGCCATTTTCTCTTCTATTTCTTGCTGGTTATCTTGCATTTCGTATCACGTCAGCGGATACGCCATAACACTCATCAAAGCCAATTCAGGCTGGGTCGTGTCCAAACGGCTGTACTGGATGATGACGGGGATGGAACTCGAAACCGTAATCGCATAAGGTACGCCCGGCGGAATAGACTGCTCTCCGGATCGTAGCGATGCAGTGCGAATATGCTTCGTCCTTCTCGCTGGCACTTCAGCGACAATACCTTCGAGTGGTTCTCTGTCTTCAAAGTAAATCGTAATGTGCAGCTCCGCATCCGTAGCACTGGTGTTCAGTACACAGATGCTCTCATGACTCTCCAATGTGCCCCGGCTCTCCGGGGGAATGTAGCCATCCGGAATAACCCAGTAGGCGTGGCCTGTAGCTGTTGAAGCATTCTTACGAGCAGATGTGCCTGATTCTATCTGGTCAGGTGTCATTGAAATACATCCTCCTTTTTTGGCGATTGCAATCTGGTTAAAAATGTGGGGGCTCGCGGGGCGGGCTGTGGACCGCTGTTGGCTCGGGATTTCTTCTATTCCCCCCAGCAGGGGAAATCCCGCTCCAAAGGCGGACGCTCCGCTCCCTCTACCCGATTCCGCCCTTCTTCGCTGCTACGCTCGCCGGACTGATTTAAAAAATTATTGCCTTCGCTCTTTCGCTGGGCAACTTTTGCTGGCTCGTTACTTCGTTTAACTCGCTACAGCTTTTAAACCCTGAATGGCTCACAGGGCAGTCGCTTCGGCGGGGCGGATCGGACTGTGGACCGCTGTTGGCTCGGGATTTCTATTCATTCCCCCTCAGCAGGGGAAATCCCACTCCAAAGGCGGACGCTTTGCTCCCTCTACCCGATTCCGCCCTTCTTCGCTGCTACGCTCGCCGGACTGATTTAAAAAATTATTGCCTTCGCTCTTTCGCTGGGCAACTTTTGTAGGCTCGTTACTTCGTTTAACTCGCTTAATTATTAAGGGCATGAACCTACCGCAGATACATCTGCAGCGGTTGCAATTGCAATTCACGGATGGCTTCTGCCACCTGCTGGGCAAGGCGGCGGGCGCCGCGTTCCTGAAAATGCGTGTTATCCTCCACGCCTGACGGGAAGTTCACATACTCGCCTGGCAGCACCCACATAAAGTCTTCCTTGGTGCCTTCCACGCCTGCCTGCTCGAATAGAAGACGGCTGCGCTCAGCCAGATCGATCAGCGGAATATCTTCCTCTTCCGCCAGCTCCCGCACGGCGATGATATAATCGCCATGGGTATCAGTCAGTGTGCCGTCGTCCGCGAAATAGCGACGATGCACCGGGGTCACGAGTACCGGACGAGCCTTGGCTTCCCGGGCAGCATCAATATACTTTTTCAAATATTCCTTATATGTTGTGAATGGGTCCGTTCCCCGTTCGGGGTCCGGCTTCTCATCGTTATGTCCAAATTGAATAAACAGAAAGTCTTCCGGCTTCATTCGCTCCATAATGGCACTCAATCTGCCTTCATTGATGAAACTGCGGGAACTGCGGCCTGACTGGGCATGATTATCTACTGCCACATCATGTTTGAACTGTGCAGGCAGCAGTTGACCCCAACCGCAATACGGATATCCACTTTCCGGCTGATCCGTTACGGTTGAATCCCCGGCAAGAAATACGGTCATGGTCTGATTCGCGAGAGTAATCTCCAACGCATTAATTCTTGGTGCAGGACCAGAGAATGACAGACGAAGTCTGCCCCCGCGAACAACCACCGAGAATCGGACCTCTGCGCATTGCCCGGGAAGTGTACGGATGGTTGGCAATACGAGCCTGCCTTCACCAGCTTTGACACGGGTTACCGTCTCGGCCAATTCATCACCTGCAACAAGCAAAACTTGATAGGTTCCATCGGGAAGATCCACGATGAACGATGCTTTGAGCGGAATACAAAAGCTTGAACACAATCGGGCAGACATGGTCGTCTGCCCCTGATTGTTATGATATCGTTTCCCGGTATCCGACACATCGTCATCACCGCTCCGTTGTTTCTCATATACCAGAGAACCTGCTTCGAATCCATATCCTACGTGGTCCTCATACGAGGTTGTTGCAGTCACTCGCAGATAATCCTCTGTCTCATCTGCTCTTCCCGAGTCCGGTCCAAAGTTAAACTTCCAGCTGGTCACGGACACTGCCTGGCCCTCTGCCGCTGCCTCCATGGCAACGGCCTGACTACCCTGAGCTTTATTCAAAAGGAACATCCTCCTTGTTTAACTTTCGTCAACGTTCATTCGGGCATAGAGGTAGTGAATTCTGCTTAGCCTTTCAGTCCGCTTGTGCTCATTCCTTGAACAATTTGTTTCTGGAAGATGAAGAACACAGCTACAACCGGAACCAGACTGACGATGGACATCGCAAACATTGCACCCCAGTTGGAAGCAGATTCGCTATCCAGGAACATTTTCAGTGCCATGGATACGGTATATTTCTCAGGCGAGTTCAGGTACAATACCGGACCGAGCAGATCCTCCCATCTCCAGTAGAAGGAGAAGATCGCTGCAGTCGCCAGAGAAGACTTGATCAGCGGCATAATAATCTGAATATACAATCTGAATTTGTTACATCCATCGATGGTTGCAGCCTCATCCAGCTCCTTCGGAATCGTTCGAATGAACTGCACCATCAAGAAGATGAAGAATGGCATTCCGAAGAATGTAGGGACAACGATTGGCAAGATGGTATTCAGCCAGCCGAGCTTTGTGAAGATGATGTACTGAGGAACCAAGACCACGTCATGCGGCAGCATCAGCGTCAACATCATCAAGGAGAACCAGAATGTGCGTCCCTTGAAATTCAGTCTGGCAAAACCGAAAGCGATCAGCGATGACGATATTACGGCACCGATGGTGGAAATAACCACGATTACAAGTGAGTTGGTGATGTAATCCATAAACGGTCTTCCCGCTGTGCCTTTCCAACCATCTACATAGTTACTCCAGATCCACTCGGTAGGAAACAGGGTATCCGCGGTAACGAAGATCGTACGACTTTCCTTGAATGAACTGAAGAGCATCCAGAGTACTGGATAGAGCATCAGGAGGGCAAGAGCTGCAACGAACAGGTGATAAACGGGCCATTTTACATTTCTCCAAACCATCGTTACTTCCCTCCTTCAGATTCGTAGAACACCCAGAACTTGGATGTCAGGAACACAGCTACCGTGAGTATACCGATCATAATGAGCATGACCCAGGCCATTGCCGAAGCATAACCCATATTGTTAAACATAAATGCCTGACGGAACAGATACAGGGAGTACAGCATCGTACCGTCCATTGGACCGCCTTCGCCTTTGGAGATAATGTAAGCTGGTACGAAGGTCATGAATGCTCCAATCGTCTGCATAATCATATTGAACAGGACGATCGGGCTAAGCAGTGGCAAGGTGATGCTGAAAAATTTCCGTATAGGATTCGCGCCATCCACACCTGCTGCCTCGTACATCTCAGTTGGGATATTTTTGAGACCAGCCAGGAAGATCAGCATGGACGAACCGAACTGCCACACTGACAGTGAGATGAGCATAACCAAGGACGCATTCGGGTCACCAAACCAGCTTATAGGTCCGATTCCGATTGCCGTTAGAGCACTGTTGATAACACCCTCATTACTGAAGAGGTTACGCCACATAATGGATACGGCCACACTACCACCGATAATGGATGGTAGGTAATACAGCGTCCGGTACGTTCCAATCATACGAGAGCCAGTGTTCAGGACCATCGCTACGAAGAGGGCAAAGATCAATCTTAACGGTACCCCAATGAATACATACAGAAACGTCACTCTGACCGAGTTCCAGTATTTCGGGTCATCAAAAAACATTTTGGTGTAGTTGTCGAGCCCAATCCACCGTGGAGAAGTGAACAAGTTATAACTTGTGAATGACATATATAAGGAAACAAACATGGGGATTAGCGTAAAGCCCAGGAATCCGATAATAAACGGGCTAATAAACGCATATCCGGTTAAGTTTCTACGTAACGACGAATACTGCCTCAATGGAACGAACCTCCTTCATGGATCAGCTTGCCCCAATCCTTGCTTCAGTTATCTGGACGGGGAAAGGCCCTCGCATTCGCGAGTAGCCCCATTCCCGACCATCCCTGCAGTGGGACGAGCAAGCCATCATTCAACTGTTATTTATTGTTCGCAAGTACAGATTCGGCGTTCTTGCGGAATGTTTCTGCTGCTTGTTCGGCTGTAATCTTGCCAAAGTTCAACTCTTCAACCACATCTGCCAGTGAGGAGATTACTTCTGGTGATCCCACAGGTGGCGGTGGGCTCATCGGGGATGCCTTAGGCTCCATGGCTGCTACGAATTCAAAGACTTGTTTCGTTGCATCACTCAGCTCAGGTGCGATGGCTTCTTTGATTGCTCCTGAGATGGGTACACCACGCTCACCTTTGATCAATTTGTTCGCTTCCACGTCATTCACCCAGAAATCAATGAATTTTGCTGCTTCTTCCTTCACTTTGGAGTTAGATGTTACACCCCAGTACATACTTGGCTGCATATAAAGTCCTTTTTCCATATCCGGTCCAGGCATAGGAGCGAACTCCAGTGGACGGTCAGCTACTTGCTGTACGGCTACAAACTGGTTAGACCATTGCCAGATGCCAACGCCCTTACCCTTCACCAGATCTGACTCCTCTATAATGCCTTTGGTTTGGTTGGCTACATCCGGCGTAGGTGCTGCGCCTTGTTCGATCATACGGCGCATGAGCCCGAAGAACTCCACAAACAATTGGTCATCATCATAACCAAGGCCAGTTCCTTCTGCATTGTAAAGGGAATGCCCTTTGGTACGCAGGAAGTAATGGAAGAAGATATCCGGAGCTACCCCTCCATCCAAATACAGGCCTTTCTCTGCGGCTTGTTTACCCAACGCTTCGTACGATTCCCATGTCATATTCTCAGGCATCGCGTCGGCTCCCGCTTTTTGAAGCAGTGCAGGATCATATTGGAAGCCCAGAACGTTAACACCGGCAGGTACGCCATATTGTTTACCGTTAATTACACCTGTGCTAATAACGTTTTCGGATACATCGTCCACTTTGATCTGGTTGCCCAGATAAGGGGCCAAATCCTCTAGCTGGCCATTCTGTGCATATTGGCTGATGTAGGAAATATCCATCTGAACGATGTCAGGCAGTTGATTTGCTGCTGCTTGTGGTGCGAGTTTTTTCCAGTAGTCATCAAATGAAGCATATTCCACGTCGATTTTGACATTCGGGTTTTTCGTTTTGTACAGGTCGATGACCTTCTGTGTATATTCATGCCTTGCATCCGACCCCCACCAAGCGATCCGCAGAGTAACCGAATCATCCCCAGACGCTCCTTCAGTTCCTCCACCTGAGCTACATGCCGCTGTAAACACGAGCAATGCAGCCATCATCAGGAATATTGCCTTTTTCACCATGCCAATCTCCCCTTTTTATGTTGATATGGTTGTGTGAAGCGTTACC
The DNA here is from genome assembly GCF_037144955.1 of Paenibacillus sp. USHLN196. Classification (NCBI taxonomy): domain Bacteria; kingdom Bacillati; phylum Bacillota; class Bacilli; order Caryophanales; family Paenibacillaceae; genus Paenibacillus; species Paenibacillus sp. USHLN196. The sequence goes on from NZ_JBBCYH010000018.1 coordinate 37,700, forward strand.
CCTTCGTTACTGATAACGCTTTCACAAACTTGTTAATGTCATTTTCGCAAATGTACGACCAGAGTTGAATACACAAAACCGTCTTGTTGGTTCAAAAAACAGAGGAGGACAACAGTCCCCTCTCGGCGCTGTTCATCCTCCCCAGACATGTATCACATGATTGGTAGTGCATTGTTATATGCCGATCCTGCGGAATTCCGTAGGCGTCATCCCCGTCCACTTTTTGAACACCTGACTGAAATATTGTGAATTACCGCCGAATCCGAACAATTCGGCAAGCTCGAATACTTTCACATCCCCACCTCTGCGAATATGATCACACGCTCGTTCGATGCGCAGACGATTCACGTAGTTGGAGAAATTCTCGCCCGTGACTTTTTTGAAAATTTTGCCCAGGTAATCCGGATTCATATATAACATCTGATGGGCAACTCCATTGAGTGAAAGATCTGCCTCTCCATAATGACGATCCACGATATCCATCATCTTCTCCACGGCTGAAGACTGACGACTTATATGATTTTTATAATAACCAGAGGTTAACCGGGCTGCACTGCTTGCTACAAAAGACTTCAAAGCAGATAACGTATCCATATGGGGCAACTCCGCCATACGCTGAGTAAATTCTGTTGCCTCTTCGGGCGGACAGACATGAATCATCGCCGAGTACAGCTGCACTACATACGAACGCGTCACTTCAATTTCCAACTGCTGACCCGATAATAGATCGAACAGACGATCCACCTCTGCGGCTGTTTCCTCGCAATTGCCCGATTTGATCAACTGACACAATTGCTCGGCATCCTGTTCTACATGCAACCCGTCGCATTCTCCGGCCAGAACCAGATCATTCTTCGTAATCAACTTGCCTTCACCGATAAAGAAGCGATGATTCAGATATTGCAATGCCTCACGGAACAAACGCCGAGACTGGATCATTCGATCTGCTTCGCTCAGTGCAGCGGTCACTTCCAGTTTATATAGTCTGGTAAATGCAGCCCGAACCTCTTCAATGCTCTCCTTCAGTCCAGCCGGATCAGCTGAATCCGCAAGCAGAATCAAGAGTCTACCTTCAATCGTTGTGCTTAACAGTACATGAGGGAGCAGATCGCTGGCGATATTTTTGATGGCAAATAAATGACTGTAATCATGTTCATCCGCAATTCGGAACAGCAGTAACCGAACTGCAGTATCTTCAAGTTCCAGATCAAACAGCTCCTGGTAATACTCCAGATCGACCGGCCCATAGGTTCGGTTGGTCATGAACTCCAGCAAAAATTGTTCCTTTACATGCGGAAGAACCCGTTGCAACCGCTGTTTCATCTCACCAGCGACATGCTCCTTCACCTGCGCATCCTGATGTTCCTGCAACAGTTCAGTCAGCGCGTCATGGATCTGATTCTCGTTACAGGGCTTGAGCAGATAATGCTTCACACCATACTGCATCGCTCTGCGGGCATATTCGAACTCTTTATAGCCAGACAACATAATGAACCGTACTCCCGGGTATGCTTCGGATGCCTTCTCTATGAGTCCCAGACCATCCAGACCTGGCATGGAAATATCCGTAATGATAATATCGGGTTTCGACTGACCGATTTTGTCCAGCGCTTCAATCCCATTCCGCGCCGTGCCCACTAATTCCGTACCTGCTGCGGCCCAATTGACCACTTGGGATATTCCCTCCAGAATGACACGTTCATCATCTACGAGCATCACTTTGTACATCGTCATCGTCCTCTCTAATCCAAGGTATGCTGATCGATACTACAGTTCCTGATCCGGGCTTGCTGTTCATCACCATTCTGCCTTCTTCGCCAAAGGTCAGCCTGATTCGTTCCTGGATGTTAGATAACCCAATGCCCTGTCCTCTTGTCTGTATGCGTCCTTCATGTAATTGTTCCAGGAATTCCGGTGTCATCCCTGGACCATCGTCCTCGACTTCAATAATGACTTGGTCTTCCTCTGCTCTCGCCCTTATTCGAATCCGGCAAGGATTAATGCTTGGTTCGAGTGCATAATGTATGGCGTTCTCCACCAGCGGTTGCAATGTTAACTTGGGAATTCGTGCAGAACCCACCTCAGGGGCAATCTCCATATCAAAATCCAGTCTCTCTTCAAAACGAGTGCGCTGAATTGTAACGTAGCTGCGGACAATGTCCAGTTCTCTTTCCAGCGTGATCCACTTCTCCGTCATATTCACAGAGCTGCGCAGCAGGAATCCAAGCGCCTCAACCATTTCCGAGATCTGACGTTGTTTCTGTACTTTGGCCATCCAGTTAATGGATTCGAGCGTGTTGTATAGAAAATGAGGATTAATCTGTGCTTGAAGCGCTTTCAACTCAGTCTCACGAATCACCAGTTGCTTCGCATAATTCTCATCAATTAATTCACGAATCCGCTGAAGCATCATCTTGAATGTACGATGCAGCAGCCCAACCTCATTCTGCGGAGAGATCGGAACGTTACCCAGGGCAGCCTCCTCCAGTTTATCCAGATCACCTTTTTCGATATTACGCATCTTCTTGATCAACTGCGCAATCGGATGGGTAATACTGCGGGAGAACTTTGCTCCAATGATGAGTGCCGCCAGAAAAATCATGATAAAAATGACCGTGACTAACTGTTTGACAAACTGAATTTTTTTAAACATCTGGTCAAAAGGTGTGGTGTACAGGTACGTCCAGTCTGTGTAGGAAGAATTGGCACGGGCTACAAAGTGTCTGCCCTGCTCAAACATGGCAATTCCATAGGGTTGGGTTCGCTTCAGTTCCGATTCAATCTCAGCTTCACTTACCGAAGATTCGGTTGGATAGATGACTTCTTTTCCATCCGAAATCAATAACTGTGAGTCCTCTGCGGGTTCCTGCATCTGATCCTGTACGATTCGGTCCAGGCGCACTCGGATAATTAGAGTCCCGAGCTTATCCAGTGTAAATGCACCCCCAGTAAAAGATTTCACCTGTCGTACAGATAGAAGCCTGGCTTGTTTATCCCCGCTGGTGTGCCAGACATTGGAGCCTGTATATTGATCTCCCAGTGATACCAGTTCCTTTTGCATCAACTCCGAAATCCCTTCACGGTTCCCTGCAGCCATGACGTTATTATCATTATCGATAAATAGCATAGAATAGACGTATTTCTCAGAACCCGCATAAGCAACCAATCGGTTGGTAATTTTCTTGCGCAGACCATTTCTCTCATATCCCGTCTCGGCCTTTTCAAGTTGAAGCAGATATTGTTGAAGCGGCTCGTCGGACATCACCTTGAAGGAGAGATTGGAAACTTCACGCAGTTGATTCTCAATGCCTACTGAAGACATATTGAGGACCTGCGAGGATTTCTCATAGATCTGACGGTCATAGATACTGAACACATATCGGAGTACGGATGCATAAAACGTAAAGCTGATTAACATCAACACTCCGATGAGGAGAATCGTTTTATGATGAATCGGTAGTGTTGTGAAAGCGTTCTTAATTTTACTCATCCTAAACGCTCCTTTGGCTTGCGAAGGGTGCTGTCATGCTATGGGTTAGTGGTTATATTGTAAGTTATTTTCATATTTACACATCCATGGTCATCTGACAAGTCATATTTATACAACATTCTGGGTCATTAATGAAGGTATACAACAATGTCAGGAACTCACGTAGAACGCAAAACAGCCAGAACGCCTTAAATAGTTCAAGGCATTCTGACTGTTGAATAACATGCTATCACATGAAATTGATCTTATGGATTAACAAAAACGGTTTTCAGCTTCGCTACATACTGCACGTCAAAGCCAAGACCTTCAGCTACCATAGCAAGCGGTACATATGTTTTGGACTCTTTGCCAACCTTGTTCAGGAATGCAGGTGTATCCACAGTAACGGATGCTCCGTTGACCTTCACCGCATTGGCACCAATCGTCACGGCTACCTTACGATCTCCGTAGGTAATGGTTGCCGTTGAAGTTTTGTTATCCCACACCGTAGTAGCACCGACAGCGTTCACGATGTCCTGGATCGCCACAAAGTTTTTACCGCTACGGATAATGGGTTTATATGGTGTATTCAATGTTTTACCACTCACGATAATGTTCATCGGTTCACCTGTGGCAGGTGCAGTCAGCTTCGTGTAGTCGCCCCAGATCGTTTTGGCAAATACTTCGGCAATGGCTGCATATCCGAATTGATTCGGGTGGAAATCGCGATTTTTGATCATATGTGTCATGGTGCCTTCACCGCCAATAAACTCCTTAGCTACGTGAGCCACCTTTACATCGGTACCCTGAGCTGTGAATTGAGCAGCAATCCCATCAATGGTCTGTGTGAAGCCTTGGGATGCCTCCATAAGTTTGGCATAGAGGCCCTTGCCGGCTACTTCTGGCATTGGTTGATACTGGTCAGCGATGACAATTTTAGCTGTCGGATTAATCTCATGGATATCATTAATCGTTGCACTAACATTGGCTGTATATGTTGCGAGTAATTCTTTTACCTTCTCTTGCAGTTCCTGATCACTCAGTTTGTCTGCTGTACCGAGAAGCTCAGATACGTCATTTCCCCCAATGGTGATTGCAACCAGATTGGCCTGTGCTACACTCTCACGGATTGAAGCAGCATTGGCTCCGATCTGTCCCGCTCTTGGATCAGGAAGACTCGGCTGAATAGCTTCGGAAGTGAGTGTCTTGCCTTCCTTAATTGCGGTGGTGAAGTTCTTGAGGCCGCTGGTTTTCAAACCAGCAATCCCGTAGTTATCCACCTGTGTACGTCCATGCAGCAAACCCTGCTCATGCAGTCGTTCTACATAACCATAAGGCAATTCTTTCGTGTTGGGCTCATAACCTACGGTTATGGAATCTCCCAATGTGACGATGCGGAACTCCTTGGTTACAGCTACTGTATCTTTCTTCGCAGTCAGCGAAGCCTCGTTTGTACCCGCTGGCGATACACCAGTTCTGGCATCAGCAGCGTGTGCAGGCAGTGCGGATGATGTGAAGAGCAGCATTCCTGCCAACATGCTTGCCGTTAAACCGGCAGCTGTATTTTCCCATATACGTTTACGCTTCATTCAGGGTAACACTCCTTTAATCGAATCTATAATTTTACACTAATGTATAGTACATCTGTCGCTCCAATGACATAAATTGGTGTAACTCTATTCTATCATTTAAGAGCAGGCCTTGTCCTCTCTGTCAGAAACACACATGAAATAACAGACTCCCTGAAGAGGAGCCTGTTATTGGTGATCGTACAACTATGGAGTTCGTAGTTCGTTAAGATTCGGGCTTCTCGGAGTCTCCAGAATTCGTATGACTCGTGTTGCTCTCCTCTTTGTTCCCGGCAGCTCGCTCCAGGTACCGATCATAACGATCGTCCACTTCGCTTGCCATCTTCCGGTACTTCAATGTTTCCTCGACAATTGGATCACGTTCCGTCTGTATCCGAACTTCATATTTGGGAGGAATCAGCTGGCGTTCACGCTGATCGGTGTCGCCGGACTCTTCCATGTCCCCTTCCGTCAGCATTTCACTGAGCCGTCGTTCCAGTTCTTTGGATTCATCCATTGTTCTCGCTCCTTTAATTAAAGTCATACATGCGTTAACTATACTATTGCACTTTCGCTTCGTGTACAGAACCATCTTCCGATCGCTATTATCCCCAGATTTCTTTGATTTCCTTTTCCAAGGTAGAAATCCGGTGATAAAGGCGAGCGCTCCGCTTCTTCAGATGCTTTCTGTCCCCTCCGTTAATGTACAATTAATAGTAATTAAAAGCATGGATGAGTTGAATAAACTCACTCCAGCCCAGTAGCCTTCGCTTCCTTCAACACATCTGTTAATGCATCATGGATGTGGCCGTTGCTGGCAACAAGATGACTTACAGACAATTGATAAGGCGTTCCGATGGTGTCGGTAATCTTGCCGCCGGATTCTTCCACCAGCAGCGCGCCTGCCGCAATATCCCATGGTTTCAATCCAATTTCGGTATAGGCACTGAGACGCCCTGCAGCAACATATGCCAGGTGCAAGGCAGCAGATCCCCCTGCACGCAAGTTACGTACTTGCGGAGCAAGAGCCTGCACAGCGGCCATATTAAGCGGTAACGCATAGGTCGTATCTGCCGGGAAACCAACCGCAATCAGACTCTGATTCAGTTCCTGCTCACCAGATACAACCATCCGGTTTCCGTGAACGTATGCTCCTTTACCTTTTTCCGCAACAAACATCTCATCACGGGAAGGGTCGTATATCACGCCGACAATGACTTCACCTTTATGGGCCAAAGCAATGGATACCGAATAGAACGGAAATCCGTGTACAAAGTTCGTCGTGCCATCCACAGGATCAACGATCCAGAGGAACTCTTCCTCCTCTGCCTCTTTCAGTGCTTTTGCTGAAGCTTCCGGTCCAGGTTCTACGCCTTCTTCACCCAGAATAGCATGGCTGGGAAAATGGGTCAGAATCAGGCGGCGGATCATCTGCTCCGCTCCTTTATCCACTTCGGTGACCAGATCCTGAGGTGAATATTTGGTTCCCAGTTCACTTACCGTTCCAAGACGACTCTTGATCCATTCACCGGCCTTGGAAGCTGCATTAATGGCAACGGCAGTATAGCTTTTGCTTGTCACGACATAAGGTTGCTTTTCCTTCTCATTCAAAGCGTTCACTCTACTTTCTATATCAATCTATGAAAAGTTGAAATTCTTGTTAAAAGTATACGCCTCACAGGTCGTAAAGTTTCTCGTTGCCTAGGCCCCTTTTGACACTACGGATGAATGATGATGGTAGACTCGTCCACCCACTCCACACCCTCTTCGTGATAGAATGCCAGCTTCTGCATCAGTTGCACAAGAGCCTCATCCTTACGTTTGGCCTCAATCATCACGTCGAGCCTCGGGGTGTCTGCTGCAATATGACGCAAGAAATCGAGCACAGGCTCTACCTCTACACCATCGGCATGACCTCGCAGATCCTTCTCGCTCTTCGGACTGGACACATGAATTTTGGGTGGCAATGGCTGATCAGCCGGTGAATCTGCCTGTGCGAGCGGTGACTCCCATGTCTTCAGGATATCAGGCCACAGATCCCAGGGCTGTTCACCCTCATTATTAACCCACTGGTGATGAATATCCAGCACCATGGGCAATCCCACGTGCTGGCATACAGCAAGTGTCTCGGCCGCATTGAACGTTTTGTCATCATTTTCGAGTGTCAGCCGCTCCTGAATGTCCCGATCCAGCTTCAAAAAATTCTCTTCAAAACGAAGCGCCGCCGTAGGCTTGTCCCCGTATGCACCACCAATATGTATATTGTTCTTGGCAGTGGCATTCAGACCCATGGCATCCAGCATCCGAACATGATGACGAAGGTCGCGAATCGAATTGTGCAGAACTTGCTCACGTGGTGTACTAAGTACGGTAAAATGATCCGGATGAAAGGATACACGCATATCATTTGCCTTCACAAAATCACCAATAGCCGCAAAGTCCTGCTTCAGTGCCGGGAATGGATCCCAGTCATTCAAGTCTTCATGTGTCGCCAGTGGAATCAATTTGGAAGAGAAGCGATATACATGAATATGGCTGCCCTTGTTGTGCCGGAGCAATCGTAGTGTATTGTGCAGGTTCTCGGCTGCAATCCGTTCGAGCTTGCGGATGGCCGCTTCCCTGTCATCGATTTTGTTAAAACTGGACATGGTCATGGTCCGGGAAGGTGAGGCATTCTCAACAAGCACGGACATTGCCACATAACCAAAACGTACGAGCATGAATTTCTTCCTCTCTGTTAGGGCGGAAAACCTGCACGGCGTATTCAACCGTCAGGATGTACCGTCACTGTATATAACCAAGTTTTACCCTAAAAGAGTGACCATAATCGTATTCTGGCAAATCAGTCCATCCGCCCTACAATCCCACTGAGCAACTATTCCTGTGCTTGCTCTCCGAAGAACATCTCATCCGCAAGTGCGGTCTGAACGCGTGATTCTTCCTCGGTCAGTTTGCGGATCAACTGCATCTCTACCTCGGTTACTTCTTGACCTTGGAAGTTGATCTCTGCAATGGAAACCACGATCTTCACGATGGCTACAGCCACGTTATCCGGTGTATAAGCAATGACTTTCTGGCCGGTAGGAAATACCCGGAAGCCTTGTTTTACCATTTTGCCGCGACCATATTCAAGCAGTTCGTACAGTTCCTGCTCACTCTTGAACTTGCATACGGAATTGAATTCAGTCTGAAATCCCATGCATACCCCTCCTGATCTTGTCGTTTCAGGCTACGCCTGTACGCCGTTCTCGTAATTCAGTGCCTGCTTGCGGTTATAACGCTCCAGTGCCAGCTCAATCATGCGATCCAGCAGCTCGGCATACGACACACCTGTCTCGCGCCACAAGAGTGGATACATGCTGTACGGTGTGAAACCAGGCATGGTGTTGACTTCATTAATAAGCAATGCACCGTCATTTTTCCGAATGAAGAAGTCCGCACGTGAAATCCCGTTACCTTCGATCGCACGGAACGCCTGCAATGCGGCTTCGCGAATGCGATCTGCGGCTTCGGGGTCAAGTGGTGCCGGAATCAACATCTGTGACTGACCATCAATATACTTGGCTGCATAGTCATAATACTCACCCGACGATACGATCTCCCCTGGAACGGAAGCCATAGGCTCGTCATTGCCGAGAACGCTGACCTCAACCTCGCGTGCTTCAACGAATTCTTCGATGACTACCTTCGTATCGTACCGAAGCGCGAACTCGACAGCTGTTTTCAGCTCATCACGGTTACGCGCTTTGGAGATGCCCACGCTGGAGCCCAGATTAGCCGGTTTGATAAAACAAGGATAGCCCAGTTGATCTTCGACTTGTACGATCATTTCGTGCTCTGTCTGCTTCCATTGTGTCGCGTTAAAATACGTAAAGGCACATTGGTCAATACCAGCCTGTGCGAACAGCTTCTTCATGACCACTTTGTCCATGCCGCCAGCTGAAGCGAGTACACCTGCACCTACATATGGCATATCCGCCATCTCGAACATGCCCTGAATGGTGCCATCTTCACCAAACGTACCATGCAGCAGAGGGAACATCACGTCCAGCGCTTCCGCTCCGCCATACAACCGGCCAAACAGTGCGTTCAGTGCATCTTGAGTTCCACCCGCCGATTGCTCCAGCTTCAAATCTTCAATCTGCGCGAACGGCGCATGCATGACAGGTCCTTTTTTCCACGTACCCTGCTTGGAGATATAAAAAGGAACCAGTTCATACTTTTCATAATCAAATGCGTTCGTTACAGCAAACGCCGTTTGCAGCGACACCTCATGCTCGCCTGACTTACCGCCGTACACGACGCCTACTTTTAATTTATCCATACTCATGCGTAACCTCCGATTATCTGTGCCTGATGCTGTCATCCTTGCATGCTCAGCACCCTTGTTATTCTGCTTGCGTTACCTGGTCTTATTTTACACGGAACTGGATGTCTGCGTCACCGCATCCCGAAAATCTTTCGTCATTAAAACTCATCTGCAATATGAAAAAGCCGGTATACCGTCCGCTCTGTCCAAGCGTAAGAATCCCGGTAATCCCAATATCGGTGACGACTGCTCACCGTATGTGCGTTAACAAGCGGCATACCGCCCGCATCAAATGCGGTCACAACGGTGCTGTGCTGAAACCTGCCGTCTCCATCCCAATCGTAAAGAATAACATCTCCGAGCATCAGCTGCTCGGGACGATCTACTGCTGTGGCAGTCAGACCCCAGCTGCTGCCTGACAAGTAACGCTCCAGACTATTGGAAACCGCCCAGCTGTAACTCCACATTTCGGAGCCGTTCACATACCCCTTATACCACCAGCCAGCTTCTCTTCTACCAGTATAGTGGATGGGTGCGCCCCCTGCAAAGAGACATTGGGACACGTAATTGGTGCAATCCACATCAAATTCCTCATATGCCGGATTCCCTGCATTCCACCAACGATCTGCGTAGGCAACTGCCAGATCTCTACGATACGCCTGCTGCCTTGAGCTTCTGCCTTGACCCAGAACTTCCCGATTCAACAGCGGCCGGTTCATCGCCTGTACAAAATCGGCTTGTTGAAAGGGACGCCCTTCCCCAGCTGGGCGACGCTCTGGTACTTCCCGCTCGACCCGTCCAATGATCCATCCACCACTCTGCCGCAGAAAGGTTAACCGCTCCCGCTCAATCCGATCCTCCCGATGGGTGATCCCGCTCTTCTCGTAGAACAGCCTGCTGTACAATTGTACATCCACCACCGCTTCTTCCTGTCCATCCATGAGCGTGCGCACAAGCTTGGCGCTGGTCTCGCTGCGAAGAGGCACGGCGCGCCGCTTACGGTACCATTCGTCCAGCCTTGCCATACGCTCTCCCCGTTCCACCACGAAGTCAGGATCGGTAACAATCCGTTCGCTGGTCTGTGGACGGTAGTCGATCTCACAGCGATTGTACTGGTTCACGTAAGTGTATAAGGCACTCTTCCATTCCCGTTCCAAGCCTATGTCCCCCTTTGGCATGAGTTCTGTCTGAAGTATTTCATTGCGTATATAAACTCCTACTATTCATATGAGAGGGTCTTCGGTTGTATGTACGTGTCTCGGGATGAAGACTCAGAATTCGGCAAATACAGGTACATGCGATATCTTATTCCTTCTCACTTCACGAAAACGCCTTCATTGGTTCAAAAGCTTGCTTGAACAGGCAAAAAGCCCTTTACGTACAGAGGTGAAAACGGTATACTTAAAACTAAAGTTGTGATTATGAAATTACGTTTCACCTGATGAAACTAACAAACGAGAACACGGAACGATGAAGGCCTGTTCCTCACCTAAATGAACGTTTTCTTCATCTCACCGACACATCCCAAGGAGGTACATGTATGTCAGCAAAGAATCATTTCTCCGCCGCTCGCAGTCTTGAGGTTGGAGGCAAGTCTTACCGCTACTACAGTCTCGATGCTCTTCAGGAAGGCGGCCACGGCGATCTTTCCAGGCTCCCTTTCTCCATTAAAGTGTTGCTTGAAGCAGCAATTCGTCAATTCGACGGACGTGCCATTACCGAAGAACACGTTAAACAACTGACTGGCTGGGCAGATGGCCGTGACAATAACAAGGAAATTCCATTCATCCCTGCACGTATCGTTCTGCAGGATTTCACCGGTGTACCGGTTGTCGTGGATCTCGCTGCAATGCGTGATACTGTGAAAAAAGCAGGCGGCGATCCAAAACAGATCAACCCGCTCGTACCTGTCGATCTCGTTATCGACCACTCCGTCATGGTTGATGCTTTCGGTACCAACGATGCACTTGATTACAACATCAAGGTCGAGTTCGAGCGTAACGAAGAGCGTTACCGCTTCTTGCGTTGGGCACAAACGGCATTCAACAACTTCCGTGCAGTTCCACCATCCACAGGGATCGTTCACCAGGTTAACCTGGAGTATCTGGCTTCCGTGGCAGCAACAAAAACCGTTGACGGCGAGACCGTTGTATTCCCGGACTCCCTCGTAGGTACAGACTCCCACACCACCATGATCAACGGACTTGGCGTTGTTGGTTGGGGTGTTGGTGGAATCGAGGCCGAAGCAGGTATGCTGGGCCAACCGCTATACTTTGTAACACCGGACGTTATCGGTTTCAAACTGACAGGCAGCCTGAGTGAAGGTGCAACAGCAACGGATCTGGCACTGACAGTTACCCAATTGCTTCGTAAAAAAGGCGTTGTTGGTAAATTCGTTGAGTTCTACGGACCAGGTCTTGCCAACATCGGTCTGGCTGACCGTGCAACAGTAGCCAACATGGCACCAGAGTATGGCGCTACCATCGGTTTCTTCCCTGTTGATAGTGAAACGTTGAACTATCTGCGTAACACTGGCCGTCCTGACGAGCAGGTTGAATTGGTTGAAGCTTATTACAAAGCTCAAGGCATGTTCCGTACTTCCAGCACCGTTGATCCTGAATTCACAGATGTGATTGAACTGGATCTCGGCTCTGTTGTACCAAGTCTTGCCGGACCAAAACGTCCACAAGATCGCATCGAGCTGACACAAATGAAAGAAAGCTTCAACAGCATCATCCGCACACCTGTAGATAAAGGCGGCTACGGTCTGAGCGATGAGAAAATCGAACAATCCGTACCTGTGAAGCATCCGGACGGTTCCAACAGTGAACTGAAGGCAGGCGCTGTTGTGATCGCGGCGATCACAAGTTGTACGAACACTTCGAATCCAAGTGTTATGGTTGGAGCGGGACTACTGGCGAAAAAAGCAGTTGAACGCGGCCTGACCAAACCAGGATATGTGAAAAGCAGTCTGACACCAGGTTCCCTTGTGGTTACCGAGTACCTGGAAAAAGCAGGTCTGATCACGTACCTCGACAAACTCGGATTCAACGTTGCCGGCTACGGTTGTGCAACATGTATCGGTAACTCCGGCCCACTGCCGGACGAAGTGAGCGAAGCTATTGCTGAGAACGATATGACCGTAGCGGCTGTATTGTCTGGTAACCGTAACTTCGAAGGCCGTGTGCATGCACAGGTTAAAGCCAACTATCTGGCATCTCCACCACTCGTTGTTGCATATGCACTTGCGGGTACTGTGAATATTGACTTTGAAACCGATCCAATCGGTTATGATACGAACAATGAGCCTGTATTCCTGAAGGACCTCTGGCCTAGCTCCGAGGAAATCAAGGATACCATCGCAAGTTCCCTGAACGCTCAGATGTTCCGCAACAAGTACGAGAACGTATTTACAGCCAACGAGCGTTGGAATGCGATTTCTGTACCGGAAGGCGAATTGTACGAGTGGGATCCGAACTCCACGTACATTCAGAATCCTCCGTTCTTCCAAGAGCTTGGCGACACGTTGAACGATATCGCTGATATCCGTTCTGCACGCGTTATGGCATTGCTTGCGGATTCCGTAACAACGGACCACATCTCGCCAGCAGGTAATATTGCAGCATCCAGCCCGGCTGGACTGTACTTGAAAGAGCATGGCGTAGAGCGTAAAGACTTCAACTCCTACGGTTCACGCCGTGGTAACCATGAAGTAATGATGCGTGGTACGTTCGCCAACATTCGTATTCGTAACCAGGTGGCTCCGGGCACCGAGGGCGGTATTACGAAGTACCTGCCAACGGACGAGGAAATGTCCATCTACGATGCTTCCATGAAGTATCAAGATGAAGGACAGAACCTGATCGTTATCGCTGGTAAAGAGTATGGTACAGGAAGCTCCCGTGACTGGGCGGCAAAAGGAACATTCCTGCTCGGCGTCAAAGCCGTTATCGCGGAAAGCTTCGAGCGGATTCACCGCAGTAACCTGGTCGGCATGGGCGTAATGCCATTGCAATTCCAGGAAGGTCACGGCTGGTCCAGCCTCGGCCTGAACGGACGTGAAACGTATGATATTACTGGCCTCAGCAATGATGTGAAGCCAGGACAAGAGTTGAAAGTTACCGTAACTCGTGAAGACGGTACACAGTTCGACTTCCCTGTTATCGCTCGTCTGGACAGCATGGTTGACGTGGATTACTACCATAACGGCGGTATCCTGCAAACCGTATTGCGTCAAATGATGAAAAAAGCTTAATGATTTAAATCATTAATGTGATAAATTTATACAGAAAAGCTCCCCATTACGTGCAATAGCACGTGGTGGGGAGCTTTTTTGGCTTTGCTTTTTATAATCGGGATACGTTTAAAAATCAATTTTCAAGGTCAACTGCCTTTTAATGCCCAATGTGATGTGATGCTTGATCCAACAGTTGAATTGTACCCATGATCAGAAACAAACATGACATCGCAATTAGCGAGCCCCCGACCCATCTCGACGTGATCACTCGCTCCGTAATCTGTTTCTCCGAAGCATCCTTTACGCTGTGTCGATACACGAGAAACATCAGCCCTGCGCTAATAAACAGTACAGCCATGATAATCAAGTTGTTCCCCTCCTTACACATGACTTTCCTTAGAATTCAACTTCTTCGTCGTCACACGGGATTCTCCTCCCACCAACACCTTTTTCAGGCCGATAGCCATGGTGAGAATAATATATCCAATCAAGCCGCCGAGCGTATTGAGCATCAGATCATCCACATCAAATATGCCCATACCCGTCAACAACTGTGTCACTTCATAGCCCATACTGAGCAGCAGAGACAGCAAGAGTACCTTTACTCCAGAGAATAACTTGTTACCCGTCAGCACAGGAATGAAGATGCCCAGTGGGATAAAAGCCAGCACATTCCCTACCAGATGGATTGCGGTGCCTGGACGATGTAACGACAGGCTGTTCCAGTCTCGCGAGATTTCCAGAAATGGTGTCAGGTTGACGGTTCTCGTATGGATCAGATCCGGTTGTTGCAAAAATTCCATAAGTCGAACTTTCACGATGTCAAAGTCGACGGGACTTCCTTTGAACAGAATCAGCTTGGTAAGTAGGTATACGTAGACAATTAACACGGCAATCCAAAGGATGTAATGTTTGGTTTTCTTCTGGTTGTTGTGCTTCATGTTGCTCTTCCTCCCTGGTGTGCCCTGTTATTTCTTAACGGTGACGATGACGCCATCCATGTTATCACCCGATATTTCAGTTTGGCCTTGTTCAGGTATGTAAACGGTTGTATCTTGAGTGGCCCGATAATAGCGGATATGATACGCCTCACCCTCTACTTCCACAGTAATGTTCTCTTTCTCTTTTAGCAAATCAAGGTACTCCTCCAGCACCAGATTGTTCTTATGCATGACAGCACTATGTGGCAACCCCACATATCGAAAATGCCATGGTTCATACTGAATACCCGTAATGCTCACCTTATCCTTCGGGTAACGTAGAATGAATCCGTACCTCCATGCATTCTTCTCCAGCCAGGCCCCCTCGGGAGCTTCATTCATGGCAGCCAATGTGGAACCGACATCCAGGGATAACCCCAGATTATGCTCACTGTGACCCGCAGGAAGTGCGTAGTCTGAACCCTTTTCCCGATAAAGCTCGTCCTGCTTCGCAAAGTCCCTGTAACCACTACTGATGAGGAAATATCGTACTCCCTCTTCACTTGCTGCTTCAACCATTTTCCGAAACTCCTGCGCCACCTGCCGTGATAACATGATTTTCTGATCCTGTATTCCATATCCACGAAGCAGATCATCCTCATGCGCCACATATACAATATCGGATTTGACCCCTTCCGCGTGAACCGGGTATTGCTTATTAACCAGTAACAAGTTGCCCTTATGTACCTGATCCTGAATGTTTCCGGTGACGGATACAGTATAACCTGCGGGATTTTCACGCGTATTCTGAATCTCAATGGGCAATTCATCCTTCTGCTGAAGCCATCCCGGTGATTGCGTAACGATATATCCGATCAAAATCATGCATATCAAAAAGCCCCACTTTTTCATGCTTGTTCCTCCTTTTGCCTCATACATCAAGGATAGAGAAAACTAGTTAAAGAAAAAGCAGGGCAATTCTAAAGTTTTTCTTAAATTTGCTGTCAGACCTCAATGAAATACAGGTAACCGAACTTCGAATTGCGTCCGTACCACATCACTTTGGGCCGAAATCGTACCGTCATGCTGTTCCACTATATTGCGTGCGATAAATAAGCCGAGGCCTGTGCCACCCTCCTGAGGGGTCCTGGCACGATCTCCGGTGTAATACATATCGAAGATATGCGGCAGCTCCTCCGGACGAATATGTCCACCATAGTTAATCACCTGAATGATAACTTGTTCTGCATCGCGATATCCGTTAATATCCACGTACATGCCATCCTTGCCGTGCCGTGCAGCGTTAATCAGCAGATTCTCGAACACACGAGCCAGCAACTCACCATCACCGGAGATGGTAAGTTCAGTGTCTATTTTTAACCGGGTGGTCAGATGGTTCTTTTCGAATACAGGATAGAGTTCTTCGTTCATCTGTTTTAGCAGTTCACTAAGATCCAGCGGTGTCTTGTTTATAGGCAGCATGCCATAATTCATGCGGGTAATTTCGAACAAATCATCAATCAGCTTCTCCAAACGCTGTGACTTAGTGAATGCAATCGACGTAAAGTGCCGAACCTGCTCCTCCGTCAGCTGATCATCCTTCATGAGCAGATCCAAATATCCAAGCACAGACGTCAGCGGGGTTCGCAGGTCATGCGCCAGATTGACAACAAGCTGGTCCTTACTATTTTCAGCAAAATCCCCTCGTTCCACCGCCTCCCTTAACTTCTCACTTGCCAGGTTCACATCCTCCGCAATCGTACCTAACTCGTCCTTCGAGGAGATCTGCACACGATGCTGAAAGTCTCCATTGGCCAAATGTCTGATCCCTGTAGAAATGTCCTTGAAATACGTCGCGTAGGGCTTGGTAAACCAGAAGAAAAACAGTATGGCGAGCGGGATAAATAAAATCAGGAAGAAATAGATATCTCCGATACTTTTCATAAAATGACGATATTCAGCGAGCTGGTCTTCAGCACGGACTCCCGAATAATAGGCTTGTAAAAGCTTGTAAATCCCATAAGTGATTGCGCCAGAGGCAAGCATGCTTAACCCTAACAACATAATCATGGTCGTGCGAAAACTTCTTCGTTTAGTCATTAAACGTGTACCCCACACCCCAAATGGTTTTGATAAACTTGTTCTTGTTCATATCTTCCCCCAGCTTTTTGCGGAGGGTGCGAATGTGGACCATCACGGTGTTCCCACTCTCATAATACGCTTCCCCCCACACCTGTTCAAAGATGCTCTCCGCACTGAACACCTGTTTGGGATGGCTCGCGAGCAGATACAGAATGTCGAATTCCTTCGGTGTTAGTTCCACTGGTTTGCCGTAGAGTGTAACGCGATGTTGATCTGGCATGATGACGAGTCCGCCCTTCTCCAGAATGGTGCGCTGCACAGGCGCAGACTGGCTGAATTGCAGGGAACGACGCAACTGGGAATTCACCCGGGCAACAAGCTCCATCGGATTGAACGGCTTGGTCATGTAATCATCCGCACCCATCACAAGTCCCGTAATTTTGTCCATGTCCGACGTTTTGGCGCTCAGGAAAATGATCGGCAGATGATGCTGCTCCCGAATTTTGCGGGTTACTTCGTATCCGTCCATGCCGGGCATCATGATGTCCAAAATCGCCAAATCTATCGCTTGGGTCTGAACGGCTTGTACCGCCGCCTTCCCGTCAAAGGCCTTGATGGTGTGATATCCTTCTTTTTGTAAATGTAAAGCAACCAGATCAGCGATCTCAACTTCATCGTCTGCGATCAGAATCGTAATTCGCTTCATTGCTTATTCCACTCCTATGTGTGATGCTCAACAATATAACATATTTGAATCCAACAGATAAACCAATGAAAGGAATCCATAGATATGAAACTGGAGCGATTGTTAGCTATTGTGGTACTACTCATCAATCGTGGACGAGTTCAGGCCAAAGACTTGGCAGATATGTTCGAAGTATCGATTCGGACCATCTACCGAGACATCGATACATTGGGTCAAGCAGGTATCCCTGTGGTGACGTATCAGGGCGCAAGCGGCGGGATTGGTCTGGCAGAGGGTTACCGTCTGGATCGAAACGTATTAACAGACAAGGACCTCGCTTCCATCGTCACTGCACTGCGCAGTGTATCCACTTCCCATGCCAATGCGGCGCGTGAGCTTCTGGTGGAAAAACTCAGCAGCATCGTGCCGGAAAGCAAGAATGATGATTTTCAGGCCAATACCAATCGTTTTATCGTCGATTATTCAACCTGGTCTCACCCCGAAGCACTGCAACTTAAGCTTCAACTTATCGAACAGGGCATGGACCAGCTAAGGCCCATTACCTTCACATACTGTAGTGCCGAGGGTACACAGACCCACCGAACTGCCGACCCTCATACCATCGTACTCAAGAAGCATTCCTGGTACCTATATGCCTTTTGCCACGAGCGAAATCAATTTCGCATGTTCAAACTTGTACGTATGCAGGATGTCACGCTTGCTAACGAGCACTTCGAGCGTAAAATTATTAACCCACAGGACAGACCCTGGCAGCAGGAATGGACCCGTCCGGGCAATCAGGCTGGGTTAACCTTGAAATTCCATGCTCGCGTCCGTCATCTAGCGGAAGAATGGTTCGGGATTGAGAACGTCATCCCTGATGGGAATGGGTATTACATCTGCCAGGTTGCTTTCCCCGAGGATGCCTGGTTATACGGGTTCATTCTGGGCTTCGGCGCGGACGTTGAAGTATTGGAACCTCAGCATATTCGAGACGAGATCTGCCGTATCGCGGAGCAAATTGTACAAAATTATATCCCCCCGACTCAAACCTGACAGACAGCTGTCCAGTTCCTCCCCGTATACTTCAGATATATTCAATCTGTACATATCCAAGGAGGAATTAATAATGAACGTCACTGTATGTCAAAGCTGCGGAATGCCGCTGACAACCCCTGCTCAATTTGGCACCGAAGCAGATGGAAGCACGACTCGTGAATACTGTATCTATTGTTACAAGGAAGGCACGTTCGAACAGCCTGGTATTTCACTGGAAGGCATGACGGAGATGTGCACTGCCATTCTGAAGGAGGAGGGCATGGACGAGGAATCCGCTCGTTCGATGCTGCGTAACCAGCTTCCTTTTTTGAAACGTTGGCGCACGAATACAACGGATCAACATGCTGAATCTCTTGCGGAAAACTCTACTGCTTCTGCTAATCCTGGTCAGGTAACAACAGATCATTCGTTCTCAACCCAGCCTGTTCGTTATGTCACGCTCCCAGGCAAACGTCTTGCTGGCATATCCGCCCGTACAACCAATGCCATTGAAATTAGTGGCAAAGGCTGTATTCAAGGACTCTGGAACAATTATTTTGCCTCCGAGCACCTCCCTGCACCCGAAACTGCCCGCTATGGCTGTTACGCGGATTACAACGATGGCATAACCGGAGAATACACCATACTGGTGGGGCATGAGGTCAGCTCCGATGAATCCTTACCTGAAGGATTGGATGACATTCTGCTCCCTCCTGCGACTTACGCGGTATTCACTTCCAGAAAAGGACCCATGGCAGAGGTTGTCGGCGAAGCATGGGGAGCCGTGTGGGCATGGGACAAACAAAGCGACAGGACATTCACAGGAGATTTCGAGTTGTATGATGAACGCAGCTTGAATCCCGAAAGTGTACAAGTCGATATATACATCGCTGTTCGTCAAAATAGATAAGCGTAGTACGATATACATCTCAGTCAGAATCAAAAGTAGTTCGCATCCTTCTCCATATCACATCAGCTGCCGAGTTTGCTCGGCAGTTTTTTGTTATATCCGGAACTACATAACCACCCAAACAACCCGACCATGGTACCAAGTTAGTTAGCATGCTTTGCATCATTTAACCAGATAATATGCCTCATATGTCGGTACCATTGACTTCCTTAGAATTGGGACTATTCACATAACAACCGATTCGATCCTCCCATATCAAACCTGTCATATCCGGTTCTTTACTCCTGAATTTCCCTAAAACCGTTTACATCTCCTTAAAACCGGGTAAAATCACTACAATCCAATTGGATTTACATTCTAAAGTCATCTATTTCGTCTAACAAGTCATATGTACCTATATGCGCACCCGGCAACATAACCAGTCGAAATACATAATTTAAAAAAATGCATTAAAGGAGGAACCAAGATGATCCGCATGCCTATTCAGCAAATGATCCCGTACCACCACCAATATCCGCGCAACACGGCGACCACTGCTCCTAAAAAGGAGAATGAGAACACTCAAGGTCTATCCTTTCATGAAATTCTGCAGCAAAAAATGGCGAAGAAGAATACGTCTCCTTCCCTTCGATAAAATTGACAACGGACCCTATTCGAGTCCGGTTATCAACCGTCTTTCCGCAGCTTAGCGGAAGGGCGGTTATTGGCGTTGGGTAACAAACAACTGTACAGTTCTCAGTCATATTTTTATAATAGTTTAAATATCTTCAAGATCCATGACATATACGAATTGTAAAAGGGGACTTAGCCTATGATCACCATTGGTTGTTTTCACGCCCACTATTCTAACATCGCCTTAATTGAAGAGACGCTTGCTCCTTATGAAGTTGAATTGGTCCATTACGTGGATCCAGGACTGGATCGTCTTAAACATGACGCTGACTTTAACGATGTAATTATCCACGAGAAAGTAGCCCAGACGCTCCACTGGATCGCTGAGTGTCATGCAGATGCCATTATGGTCACGTGTACCCTCTTTGCGACAGTACTAGAGCAGGAAGCCAAACAGGTCCCTGTGCGTGTGATCGGCATAGATGATCCGCTATTGCAGGAGATGCGGCGAGTATCCGGAGAATACATCATCGTTTTCACCAACCCCGCAACCATTGAAGGAACGATGGCACGGGTGAATCAGGCGTTACAGCAAGAGGATGGAAGTGGGCAGCTACACGTTTCCCAGACAGCTCAGACGGAAGCGGTGTGCATCCCGGGGACATTCGAGATGATCATGCGCGGAGATAAGCAAGGATATCTCGAAGCAGTACGTGAAGGATTACAGCAGATTGCTGAGCAGTATCCTGGTAAAAGCGTAATTGCAGCCCAGCTCTCCATGGCTCCTGCAGCCGCACAGGTCGCAACAGACACAGGCATTGAGATCCATAGCCCATTGGCATTGCTTGCGACGTATTTGGAAAAGAATTTGGGGTTAGCTCGTCAATGAACTAGCACATACGGAGGAGCACCAAAATTCAGTGATGCTCTTTAATTCGTTATCGCAGGAATTCGTATAAGATATGGACCACGAACCGTCGCAAAGCTGATTCTGATAAAGGCTGAGTACGTGCAGAATATATACCAGCCATATTCCTAAAGAAAGCCGTTCTTCTCTGCAATAACAGAGAAGAACGGCTTTATCTCTATTACAGACTGCCCAGTTTACGCTGTACTAGCGCCTAGGAGCGTGTCCGATATTCCTCTGCCTTTTCTTGCATACCCGCTGCTACAGCCTCATTCTCGGACAATCCTTTGTCCGCGGCAAAGGCACGGATGTCCTGCGTAATGCGCATGCTACAGAACTTCGGTCCGCACATGGAGCAGAAATGAGCTTCCTTGGCCCCTTCGGCTGGCAGCGTCTCATCATGGTACGAAAGCGCACGTTCCGGGTCCAGCGACAGGTTGAACTGGTCCCGCCAGCGGAACTCGAACCGCGCTTTGGACAATGCGTCATCCCGACGCTGAGCACGTGGATGGCCTTTTGCCAGATCAGCTGCATGGGCTGCAATCTTGTAGGCAATAACCCCTTCTCGTACATCATCCTTATTAGGCAAGCCCAGATGTTCTTTTGGCGTAACGTAACAGAGCATGGATGTGCCGAACCAGCCAATCATGGCCGCCCCAATGGCAGACGTAATGTGATCGTATCCCGGGGCAATATCGGTCGTCAGCGGCCCCAGCGTATAGAACGGTGCTTCCTGACAGATCTCCATCTGCAAGTCCACATTCTCCTTGATCTTGTGCATCGGCACGTGACCCGGGCCTTCAATCATCACCTGCACGTCGTGCTTCCACGCGATCTGTGTCAGTTCTCCAAGCGTCGCGAGTTCCGCCATCTGAGCTTCATCGTTGGCATCGTAGATACTGCCTGGACGAAGTCCATCTCCCAGCGAGAACGCAACATCATACCTTTTCATAATCTCGCAGATTTCTTCAAAATGGGTGTACAAAAAATTCTCCTGATGATGCGCAAGGCACCATGCTGCCATAATGGACCCACCACGAGACACGATGCCTGTCATCCGCTTGGCCGTCATCGGGATATAACGCAGCAGTACACCTGCATGAATCGTAAAGTAGTCCACGCCCTGCTCTGCCTGCTCAATTAGCGTGTCACGGTATAACTCCCAGGTCAGCGCTTCCGCTTCGCCATTCACCTTCTCCAACGCCTGATACAGCGGCACTGTACCGATTGGCACAGGTGAATTGCGGATAATCCATTCCCGGGTGGTATGAATGTCTTTGCCTGTGGACAGATCCATTACGGTATCCGATCCCCAGCGTACCGCCCAGGTCATCTTCTCGACCTCTTCCTCGATGGAAGAAGATACAGCAGAGTTGCCAATGTTGGCATTGATCTTCACATGAAAATGACGACCGATCAACATCGGCTCACTCTCCGGGTGATTGATGTTAGACGGCAGGATGGCTCTTCCACTCGCCAGCTCCTGGCGCACGAATTCCGGCTCCACGCCTTCACGAATGGCGGCAAACTCCATCTCTGCCGTAATGACTCCCTGCCTCGCATAATGCATCTGAGTCACACAGCGTCCGGACTGTGCTCGCAGCGGTTTACCACGCAATCCAGGGTACTCTTCGGCTCCAGCTCTCTTCCCTCCGGGCTTTAGTCCGTTATCCTCGGGTTTTACTGTACGGCCTTGGTAAGCCTCGACATCGCCACGCTCTGTGATCCAGCGGGTACGCAGGGCTGGTAGACCTGCACGGATATCGGCATGAAATCCGGGATCAGTCATGGGGCCGCTCGTATCGTAGACACGCAGCGGTTCGTTATGCTCCACCCCTTGGGGAGTATTCGTGTCATGAAGGGCTATTTCACGTTCAGGAACAGCAATGTCCGGCCGTGAGCCCTGAATGTAGACTTTGCGGCTGCCCGGAAAGGGTTGAACCCGTCCGGCCGCCTCTGTTTTCTTTTCCACCTGCTGACCCGTATGTTCCTGTTCCATTGCTTGTTGTCCCGTTTGATTTCCTGTACTCATGTCGCTTGTCTCCTCCTCATTGTTCGTTCGCTTGGTTTTGGGTTGGCATAGCTCGCTTACGTACCTGTCCCAAATCATGCGCAATGCAGAGAAGAAAGAGCGATCCTACGCCAGACCAGAGGAGACATCATCATGTACAGTTCAAAACAGACCGAAGACTGCCGCAGATCATGGATCTACGCAATTTTCTCTCCTTATCCAAGCCCACTTTCGCAGGTTATTGAAAAAGAGGCCCATGGAGTTCGCGCTATCGCCTGTTCCCTGTATATAAAAAAGCCGGTCCCCGAAGGAACCGACTTTGATGTCCATCACCAATAATGCACCTTCAATCAGCTCCTTAACGGAGCACTGCAAGGTTCACATCATGTGGTGGCTGTGGTCATATCGCCGATTACTTCCCTACGCTGGTATGATCCAGATCAGGTGCAAAGGGTCCGGAATCTCATGCGATTCCGTCTCAGTCCGGACAGTTCGGACTCCCCCAGTAACGTTAACAAGTTGCGGCTTACACAAGCCGCTGTTCATATTCAATGAAGCTGGCCCCGTTGGGCCGTCCATTACAGAGTAGCGCAACCGGAACATAAAAACAACCTTTATATTCCAGATTACTAACTTGATTGGTGACAGACCTTACATCAACATCAGGATAACATGAGCCCCATCTGCGTAGCCGCTTCCTTTAGCACAGGTGCGTATTCGTGCAAAGTCTCCTGCGAAAGTCGGCTGACAGGACCTGAGACCGAGAGCGCAGCTGCAATATTGCCTCTACGATCCATAATCGGCACCGATACCGCCGCAGCTCCCGGCTCACGTTCCTCGTAACTCGTCGCATATCCGTTATCCCGGATGTCTCCCATCTGCGCCAAATACACCGCTGGATCGATAAATACCGGCCATTCAGGCCCATTCATCAGTTCTTCACGGTCCTCGTCCGTCGCAAACGCCATCAAGACTTTGCTGGAAGCCCCGACAGATAGCGGGAGTCTAACGCCGACGGGGGCAACACGGCGAATGGCCTGATCACTTTGTACAGCCTGAATCCGAATCCGTTCACTGCCATCACGCAGGTACAGACTTACGGTCTCTCCCAACCGGTCTCTCAGCCGCTCCATTGCAGGCAGCAGCAAAATCGCCGGATCATCACTGCGTGACATATGGGCTGATAGCTCCCAGATTCGTATGCCAAGTCGGTACTTCTCCGTTGCCGCATCCCGGATGACAAAGCCTCGATCCTCCAGCGTAGCCATCAGGCGATGCACTGTACTTTTGTGCAAACCAATCTGACTGGCAATTTCGGTGAGTCCCAGATCACTGCGCGTGGTAAAACATAATAATATATCCAGCGCCCGTTCTACAGCCCGGACGGTTAACTTACGATCTTCCATGGCATGATGCCCTCCTCATGTTTCATCACATGAAACTTGGTTACATAAATTATATGAGAAACGGTCTCATCTGTAAACCAAAAAGAGTCAAGATCTGAATAGGCCAAGTTATAAATTTTTCCTTTTTATAAGACTAAATCCCCTGTAATTTACTCGCTAAGGGAATGTTACCCATATATCTTAAGAACTATATAACAATTGCGTAACAAATGCCCTCAATCAATTGACTTTGACTATATTGGAACATACGATAAAGATATATTACTTTAAGATATCGCTCTGAAGCAGGTTCTGAAATAGACGTAATTCTCTTTTCATGTCGTTGTTATCTTCAACTGAACTTCAAAGGAGGGGCATTCATGTATCCAACATCCCAGAGCGAAGCCCCGCTGCAAACAAAAGTATCCGATCTGCCCTCTTCGTTATCACCGAGGCTGATTCGATTCAAACATATTATCGTAGCGTTGCTGCTCTCCGTTGTATTTTTCCTGCTGTTTTGTTTTATTGCACTGCATGGTTATATCGCATGGGTATTATCCAATCCAACAGTAGCGCCTGTCTTCTCGAATCCGATGCAGGCCAAGAACATGAAGTACGAAGACATCACATTTCCGGCAGCAGATGGCAGCCGGACGATGCAGGGATGGTATATCCCTGCTGACAACACTGCGAGCAAAACGATCATCTTCAGTCACGGGTATGGTGCCAACCGCGAAGAAACATGGGTACCTATGTACGATCTGGCCCACTATGCCCATCAACTCGGGTTCAACGTGGTGATGTTCGATTACGGTTTTGCCTCCCAAGTAAACAAAGCTGTAGCCACAGGTGGCAAAGCTGAGTCACAGCAGTTGCTCGGTGCAATCCAGTTTGCCAAGCAGCGTGGTGCGCAGGAATTGGTTGTCTGGGGCTTCTCGATGGGTGCCGGTACAGCGTTACAAACCGGACTTATTACGAAGGAAGTCGATGCGATGATTCTGGACAGTGCGTTCCTGCTTGAGCCGGATACGCTGTACCACAACATTCACAACCAGATTGACCTCCCGCGTCAACCGACACTGGAGATTATGAAACTGTTGTTCCCCGTTCTGAATGGAACCGGATTACAGCAGATTCCGTATCAGGAAGTTAAAAAAGAGGACTATCCGTTTCCGATCTTCTTTATCCACGGTACGGAGGACGAGAAGGCACCTTACCCGATTGCAGAGCAACTCGCCGCCAACCAAACCAATCCGTACTCGGATGAATGGATTGTCCAGGACGCGCATCATGAACTTATTTTCCGGGAACACCCGAAGGAATATCTTCGCCGTGTCTCTACGTTCCTGAGTCATGTTACGAAGACAAGCAGTGACGATGTGCAGAACACGAATAATGGAGAATGACCGTATTTTAACAATTGAGTTTCTCGTTGATCCTTGAGCCCTTCGGGGCTCTTTTTTTGTGTACATAGGACAACAGGCCAGCGGAATATACTCTTGGGACGCATTAAGCGACGGTATGAGCATGCAATGGAATTCATCTGAAGGAGGTCCACCAGATATGAACTGGTATGGATATGGTCACCTGCTGCCTCTGCGGACATTGGAGGAAATGCGTTTCTGGAAAGAGCAGGAGAAAGAACATACGCTAGTCATTCGTGCACTGGTCCCTGAACTGGAGCCCCCATACGTTAAGCTCCTGGAGGAATGGGAGGCTACTTTTGAGCACAGTGAGAGAGTAGCGAATCAGCTATTAAAGCAACTATTACCGGGAACCCATCCACCCGCGCCCTACATGATTGGTTGTGTTGATCAACTCGTATCGGCTGCCCGCCAGCAATCCAGGGAGTTCATCAAACAGCTATATGTTCTTCTGGAGCAAAGCGCTGCTGTTCATGCTGTTCCGCTTGCCAAAGCACTCATTTTGCATGTTATCCGCGAATCGGAGTATTTTCTGGGTGTACTGGATACACTCGGTCAACCTGGCATCTTGCGAGAAACGGATTCCGAGCCGTCACTTTTGCTGGAAAATGCGTTGCATGCCTCAGGACCGGGAAGTGTCCATCGCCAAGCTTCAGAGGCTCCAACTTCTCCAGAGGGGAATGTAAATGCACCTGCTGCTTCAGCTCAGATCCAATCCGCAGCAGTTCAGCCTTCACCCAGCGGAAGTGCTGCGAGCCAGCCTGTCTCTACCTCACCTCCAGTAAAAGAAAAGCCAGTTCCCATTGGTGGGCACACACTGCCACCACTTCCCTATGCGTACAATGCGCTGGAGCCGCATATTGATGAGCTGACGATGCGTATCCATCACGATAAACACCATCAATCCTACGTGGATGGACTGAATGTAGCGGAGAAGAAGCTGGCTGAGTCGCGGAAAAAGAATAACTTTGAACTCATCAAGCACTGGGAACGTGAACTAGCCTTCAATGGGGCAGGCCACTACCTGCATACGATCTTCTGGACGATTATGAATCCTGCTGGCGGCGGCAAACCTTCCGGCATGCTCGCTGAGCAGATCAAACGGGATTTCGGCAGCTACGAAGCATTCAAGAACCAATTCACGGAAGCCGCGAACAAAGTAGAAGGCAGTGGCTGGGCGATGCTTGTCTGGAGTCCGCGAGCACACCGTCTGGAGATTTTGCAGGCAGAGAAACACCAGAACCTGTCCCAGTCCGACATCGTTCCACTCCTGCCCCTGGATGTCTGGGAACACGCCTACTATCTGAAGCATCAGAACGAACGTAAAAAGTATATCGAGGACTGGTGGAATGTCGTCTACTGGCCGGCTGTGGCCGAACGTTACGAAACGGCACGCAAGTTGTTGTGGCCACCTTACTGAGATCGGGATAAGAATGTATGTAAAAAAGAGATATCCTTCAGGCGAATGACTGAAAGATATCTCTTCTAAATTTCATACAAAAAAGCAAGTCTCCTGCAAAAGAGACTTGCTTGTATTTTGAGAGACTTCCTATTGCAAAGTGCTCACTTAAGAAGCACAGCCCTCGCACGCCACATAGTTGTCGCCAACCTGTTTGCTAATGGCGATCAGATCGCCCAACTTGATATCAGCTTCATCTGTAAACTCCAGATCGGCAATACGCGCAACGATTAGTGCAGCAGCCTCTTCCTTGCTTGTTGCCATTTGGCTGAACTCAGACTTTTCGCCTGTAGATACAACCTCATATAAGTACGTATATCTCAACGTTTCCATCCTAACACTCTCCTTCCGAAATCACATCATATCATCTCTATTACCCAATTCCAAGTCCAAGTAAAAAGAACTTAATCATAGCGCAGTTTCATCTGCTCAGCTGTCAATCGCACCTCTTCAATGCCGACGTTTAACACGCGGCTTGTTTCCGCCTTGGGATAGCGATCGCGCAGTGTCCGAACCAATGAGGCAGTATATGCCGCCGCAGAAGGCACACCTGCCAATTCTTTCAGACTGGCCATCGTGCCCGGCTGAACATCAGGATATCCTTCACTCGCCCCACCCGCTGCGTGCTGATAGAATTTACGTACGTCTGCTGCCAATTGATCTCCCTGGCCTTCCACGATGATAAAAGCAGTAATGATATACGCCTTGGCTTGCCTGCGCTGGGCAATACCACAGAATTTCAGCCCACCTACACTGACATCATAATCCCCCGGGCAAAAAGCACCCTGCACTTCGCCTGTCTGCACCTGATTCGACCACGGCGCTAGCGACTCGGCAATAATCGAAGCCATCTCCCGGAAATCATCATGAATATTAATGGCATGCCCGGGATTAGGCAGAATCAGTGACACATTGACGATCCCTGGATTTAGAGGAACCGCCGCTCCACCAGAAGGCCGAACACAGACCGCTGTACCCCGGCTTCTTATCCGTTCCATCGATTCTACAGCCTGTGGCAGCCTGCGGTCACGCAAACCCGCTACAAAGGCATCTGGATGTCGCCATATATGCGCAACAGGCAGATGCCCTGCCCCGACCCGTCTGCACATGACTTCTTCCCATGCAAAAGCTTCGAGCACGCTGCTGCCGTGTCGCTTGAGTGGTGTCTCCCAGATTTGCAAACGCATGGTATGTTTATCCGCTTGTGGTCCCTTTTCCGGCTGAACCGGTTGATCTGAATGGGAAGGTACACTCATCGTTCCATTACCTCCGGCTAACGAATTCGGTTGTATGCATTATATGAATGAAAAAAACGCCATATATAAATAAGCCGGTTCCCCAGGGAACACGGCTTATTTATACACATCCTGTGGCTTCAGAAACTCGAAACTTCTGCTTTCAAAACCAAAAGGATCTAATCATCTGGCTTGTCCAGCAAGTGGACATACCCGATCTTAATCTTTTACCAAAGACAAGAACTCGGCACGTTGAGCCGGATTCTCACGGAAGGAACCACGTACAGCAGACGTTACCGTCTTGCTTCCCGGTTTCTTCACACCGCGGGAACACATACACAAGTGCTCGCCCTCCACAACGACCATAACACCGTGTGGCTCTACGGCCTCTGTCAAAATGTCAGCGATCTGTGAAGTAATACGTTCCTGAACCTGCAGGCGACGTGTTACTGCTTCGACCAGACGAGCCATTTTGCTCAAACCGACGATTTTGCCGCTTGGTACATACCCAATGTGCACCTTGCCAAAGAACGGCGCCATATGGTGCTCACATTGACTGTAGTAGACAATATCTTTAACGATAACCAGCTCTTCATGATTCTCGTCAAAAGTAACACCGAGCACATCGCGCGGGTCTACTTCATATCCGCCAAAAATTTCTTCATACATTCGGGTCACACGTGCAGGCGTTTCAAGCAGCCCTTCACGTGTACTATCTTCTCCGATCAATTTCAGGATCTGTTCTACATGATACTCGATCTTCTCCCGATTGTCGGACACTTTTGAATTCAAATAATCTTTAACGCCAGCCACTGCCGAACGCCTCCTTTCGAACCACATACTTTAAGAGGTTGTTCAAAAAGTCCGCTTTTGATTACGAAGGATGCCTGGCGGCATCATCAGCGTCGAATATGGAATTCAGCCGAAATGTCCGTTGCTCACGTAGTTTTCCCTACGCTCCGCTACTCCATTTCTAGCTTCATCCCATCTTCTCGGTACTGAAAACCCAACTTTTTGAACACGCACTTTAAGCAGTTATTCACTTCACTGCTATTATTTTCGGCGGCCCGAATTTTTACGCGCAGGATGTTGTTGCGGCTGGGGCATTTTTGCTCCTGGCTGCTGGTTCTTCATCATCTGCTGGGCACGCTGCATTTGCTTGCCGTTCAGGTTGTAGCCCATTTGCTTCGCCATTTTCTGAAGCATGTCCGGATTGCTTTGCATTTTCTCAAGTTGTTTACGCAAGTAGAACACCCCGATGAAAAATCCCCCGACCAGACCAACAATCAATGTAATAATCGGTATAACAATATCCATCTCTTAGACACCTCTGTATGCATTCTAAAAAGCCTGATAATCCGTGTCACTTCATGATGTTAAACACACATGTTGCAAACCTGACACAGACCGGATTTCCTGAAAGTATCATAGCATTTCCGCACGCCTTGAGCAAACGGATTTTCCAGTTGAACAGACCGCAAGCTAACTCATGACGGCTTCAATGAAAACGGTTGTATGCTGGGCCAGATCGATTTCGACCACATCCAGAGAATAACGTGTACTGCCACGTGCCACCCGGATTACAGGTCTGCCTGGCAATCCCCGATGCTGACGTACAATGACTCCCGTCTCTTTGGTAGACAACCTCACGGCTGTACCATTGGGATATACAGATACACTTTTGTTGAATTCAATCAGAATGTCTCGATCCAGCCTGGTGTTAGACATTGCCATCATCTCTTCACAGGCTTCATGTGGCAACAGGCTGTCCTGCGATAATCCATTAATCAGATTATCATAGATGTTAGCCGCACTAACGATTTTTGCAAACAGATGGATATCATTTCCCTTTATGCCTCTCGGCACGCCTGTGCCATCTATATGCTCATGATGTTGTAAGGCTGTATGGGCGACCAGCAGACTGAACTCCCGCTTGTTCTTAATCACTTCGAATCCGCGCCACGTATGATGCAGCGAAGAATTGGCAGCAGAACCACTGCCAGGGGGTTCCCCCACTTTGCCAATATCATGCAATAATGCCCCCACAGCAAGATCCTTCAGTTGGTTATAGTTGAGTCCCATATTCATTCCGATGACCGAAGACAACAAACATACATTCATCGCGTGAACATACTGCGCATTGTCTTTGGTGCGAATATCGGTGAGCTGCACCAGCATCTCACGCCCGTTCAGAACATCATTCAGCAGCTTGTCTATACTGAGAGCTACCTTTCTTGGACTCCAATCCTTCCCGGAACGCACCGCTTCAAGTGTGACACTCATTTCGTTAATTATTGCTCGTTTCGTGGTTTCATCCAGAATGTCTTCTGAATCCACATCTTTGTAAGCTTCATCCTGGATGTACAGCATGGTCACGCCAATACGTTTCAGCGTATTAACCATATATACGGTGAGCTGGACTCCGGCAGACAGCAGTACCGTACCGTTACTGGAATATACCGTCTTACCCAGAAGCTCCCCCGCTTCCACGCTCTCCACGTTTACATACTTCATGAACGACCCCCGCTCTTACGATCGCTGCTCCAAAGCGAGCAATTGCTCCTTGGTTTGCAGACCGCCTACATAACCCACCAGTGTGCCGTCTTTACCGCTGATGCGGTGACAGGGAATTATAATCGGAATCGGATTCTTGCTAATGGCGTCCAGAACTGCACGAACAGCCTTGGGCCTGCCGATGATTTCCGCAACCTGTTGGTGTGATGAGGCCTCTCCATAAGATATATCGGACAGAACTTGCCATACTTGTAGCTGGAATGGTGTTCCAAGCCGATCAAGCTGCAATTCGAACGTCTTTCTTTCACCCGCAAAATACTGTTGTAACTGCTTTGCAGCTTCGCTGAGCTTCTCTTCATTTTTCTCATATCGATATTCGCCAATCCATGTACGGGCCCATTGCTGCAGGTGAGCTTCACGTACGTGAAAGGCGCCAAAGTCGATGTGACACAGTCCTTCATCCGTAGCACATAACGTTAGTGTACCAATCGGTGTCAGTACCTCATCGTAGTATACAGGCTTGCCATGAAGCCCCGTAACTGCTGAAGGCTTCCACGCTGCGGCTTCCGGTTTGGCAGGCTGTGTAGATTGCTCACTACCCGGTTCAGTCGCAGCTTCCATTTTTAACTCCTGTTGTAATGCCTGTAATGTGTTGCGCTCATTATTCTTCTGTTCCTCTGGCTGCTTCTCACTCACTTGTCCAGCCTGTGGCTGTTTGGGTAAGGTCTCGGACGAACTCAGTCGCTCCTCGGCCTTCTTCAGCATGCTTAGTACGTTCCCATCTTGTTCGTTAGCGGCAGCTTCCCCAATTGCTCTCATGGCGTCTTCTCCTCCAATTCTGCTTAACGCCCAAGCTGCGGTTCCCCGTAGCTCAGGGCGCGGATCACGTTTTAGTACTTCTGTAAGTTTGGGTACAGCACTTTTGTCTTTGAAATTGCCCAGGGCAATAACGGCGTTGCGTTGAATCGGCTTCTTGCCCCGCCAAGCGGCGGAACTCTGACCGAACCGTTCCTTGAACTCCCGGTTGCCAATATCCAGTAGCGGTAGCAGCAGCGGCTTCACAATCTCCGGATCGGGATGAAACTCGGGATGGTGGTCCCAGTTCTTACCCCGGTTCTTCGGACAGACAATCTGACAAGTATCACAACCGTACAGACGATTACCGATTTTTAGCATAAACTCTTCATCCACGAACCCTTTGGTTTGGGTTACAAAAGAAATACACCGTGATGAATTTAACTGTCCGGGACCTACTAATGCTCCTGTTGGACAGGCATCGATACATTTTGTACATTCACCACAATCCTCAGTTACAGGTGTATCCGGCTGGAATGGAATATTCGTCACCAGTTCCCCGAGGAAAATCCATGAACCGAATTTGGGTGATATAATGGCACAGTTCTTGGCACTAAAACCAATCCCCGCACGCTGGGATACCGCACGATCTACCAGTGCTCCGGTGTCAACCATACTTTCGATCATGGCTTCAGGTACGCGCTCCCGTATGAAATTAACCAGCTTGTCCATGGCTGTACGCAGAACCTGGTGATAATCCTGCCCCCATGCGGAACGTGCAAAGATCCCCCGATAGGCTCCCGGCTCCGACTTCGGTGGATTCACCATCTTCGATGGGTATGCCACGGCTATCGCAATAAGTGAAGCGGGCTCGCCATCTTTTAAGGCGGGGTGCACCCTTTTTTCAATATCCGGCTCTTCAAATCCTGAAGCATACCCCTTATCCCGCGACTGCTCCAGCAGCGACTTCAGGGAAACAAAGGGATCAGCCGAAGCAAATCCAATATCATCAATGCCCAGTCCGGGGCCAGCTTCCTTGATCTCCTGTTTTAACTTCTCCCATACGGAGGCTGCCTGTGCCGCCCCGGTCTGTACGCTCGTCATTTCTCTTTCCTCTTTTCTTCCGACACTTATTCCGTAAATAGTGAACGCCCGCCTCACGATAAGAGAGGACAGGCGTTCATTTCTGTATATGCCTTGCATACTTGAAGTCAAACGGAACGAGTCTATATAATTTAACGCAAAATGCGCTCTGAAGTTGTTGTCTCGCCAGCACTTTACAATTTTTTCAATTCAGAAAACGGCCAAAAAATAAATTCAGCCTTGCCTACAATTTCATCGGATGTAATACTGCCAAACACTCGGCTATCCTTACTTTTACCTTCATGACGATTATCCCCCATCACGAAGAAATGATCCGGCTCCAGTGTAATTGGGCCAAAATCCGGGTCTTGTACCTCAATATCAGTATACGTTTCCGCTTGCTGCTCGCCGTTCACATATAGATGGTGATCCCTGACCTCAATCGTATCTCCCGGCAGTCCAACAATCCGTTTCACCAGAAAATCCTTCTTCTCCACGCCTTCGCTTGGATCACGAAGTACAATCACATCTGATCGGGAAGGTGTACCCAGATGATATACGATTTTGTTGACGAACAGACGATCTCGCTCAACCAGTGTCGGCTGCATGGACTGTCCCTTGACCATCGACAGGTTAAACACAAACAGGTTCAGCAGCATCATGATTACAAAAGCTACAACTATCGTTTTGACCCAATCCCACAGCTCAGCAACCCAGGATTTCCCCGGTTGTTCAGGCTTAGGCGGTTCATTACGTTGCTCGGAAGTCACATGTTCCATTGAAAGGTTATTGGAATTCAAAGGGACACCTCGTTTATCAATTAGTTGAATAAAACGTCTAAAATGAATGATCATGCTCCCTTTCAGTCTACTTCATTTGGGAGAGTGAAACAATTGGTTATGAGCACCAATACCTTAGGTATCACGAGCTTACCCGGAACAACCGTATGGATTTAACAGAACTCGAAGACACCGGAGGAGTATTGAGAAGGATACGAAAACAGAGGAATAATACCTGAAGAACACTCATATAAATAGAAAGGCACATCCCTCACGTTATTACACGCTAAAGATATGCCTAATATGAAATGAAAATCTTTTTTTATTTCTTTTTAAACATGCAAACTAAGCTTTTGACAAAATACTAAGATTCTGGAAAGCGCTCATAATCTGATTGGCACCGTAACCCATCGCTTCATATAGAGGCATAGCTACTTTGTTGTGCTCATCACCCGCCACCCATACTTGGCTGACTTTACGCTGCTGGAACCTTTGTTCCATAGCCTCGACAAGTGTTTTGCCGACTCCACGGCGACGATAGTCTGGATGTACCGCAATACGGTAGATACAACCCTGGTTGTGATCAATCGTACCGATCAAAGCGCCGACGAGGTCTCCCTCTTCTTCCGCAACCATGATCAGGTCAGAATCCCATGACAATTGACGGGCAAACGGGCCCATCGTGTTCTCATAACACTCTTCCGATAGTGCAACCTGGAGAAGCTCCGTCATCTGGCTTGCATCACTCAACTGAAAGGAACGAACGTGCATGTCTTAAATCTCCCTTTTCGTTAGCTTAGATGAGGTTTTTTACAAAAAGGATTCCCTTTTTACCAAAAACCCAATGTTCATATAATGACAAAAAACGAGAAAATACCGCTTCTTCGTCAATTAAACCATACTTTACTCCATAAAACACGCATTTTCTTTTGAAAGCGCTTAATTGTAACCGTTTACAATACGTCTCTTCATATTTTTGTTTTTATTTCTACTAAAATCACATAAATATATTCATAAAGGGTAAAATATGTTTGTTATCTCTGGCCCATCATTAGATCAACACCTTGGGGTACTTAATAAACAAAAATGTTGCTTAATTAGCCCGAATGCGGTTTAATATTAGTGGCAAGGGTATTATTACATATGTACCTATTCAAAAAACCTAAAATCTCAGGAGGTATTTCATTATGGCTTTTCAATTACCGGCACTTCCTTACGCTAACGACGCACTCGAACCACATATCGATGCAAAAACGATGGAAATTCACCACGATCGCCATCACAATACTTATGTAACTAACTTGAACGCAGCTCTGGAAAGCGCTCCTGAACTGCAAGAAAAAAGCTTGGAAGATCTGATTGCTAACCTTGACAGCGTACCTGAAGGCATCCGCACAGCGGTTCGCAACAATGGTGGCGGACATGCTAACCACAGCTTGTTCTGGGAAATCATCGGACCTAACGGCGGCGGCGCTCCTACTGGCGACATCGCAGCAGCAATCGATAGCGAACTGGGTGGCTTTGACAAATTCAAAGAAGATTTCGCTAAAGCAGCTACAACTCGTTTCGGTTCCGGCTGGGCTTGGCTTGTAGTTGGTAAAGATGGCAAACTGTCCATCACTAGCACACCTAACCAAGATAGCCCTCTCTTCGAAGGTCTGACTCCGGTTTTGGGTCTGGATGTATGGGAGCACGCTTACTACCTGAACTACCAAAACAAACGCCCTGACTACATCGCCGCTTTCTGGAATGTAATCAACTGGGATGAAGTGAACAAACGTTACGCTTCTGCAAAATAAGACGGTTGACCTTAAACGGTTAACATATTAAAAAAGAGCCTGAATTGGTCATTATGACCAATCCAGGCTCTTTTGCTTTCATATCTTCATTATTCCCTAACATCTTCATAAGCTCCAGCAAAATAACTGCTGATTAGCTTCAAGAATATGTTGGGAAATGCCATCTTCTCCATATCTTCTGGACCGATCCAACGGTAGGTCAGGCCATCGCCCTTACCTGTCCGTACATTCTGTCCTTCAGGAGCGCTCGGCTCCGATGAACGCATTGCGGCTGACTCAGGTAACACAGCTGATGATAAGGCTGTGGCCGCGCCTGCTGCCGCCTGTGCATCGTAGGCGGCTCTCGCTTCCGCTGCGATCAGCGGAAGCTCACCAGTCTCGTCCTGCTCGGTACACTTGTACACCTGCAGGCTCCAGACAATGTGGCTGAACACATGCTCCGCATGGGTAGCCAGCCCTTCAGGGCGGGCAGCGAAGCCTTCCGCCCACAGACTGCCGGCCAGCAATGCCATGGCCGGCTCATCCGCCAGCGGCGCCGCTTTCTTGCCTGCTGCGGCGGGCGCCGCGAGCACATGCGGCAGCTCCCACATGCGGGCGAGCAGGCCCGTATCGGGGCGCTGGCGCACAAGCACTTGGCCGTGATGATCACCACGGCCTTCCACTATCGCGACCAGCCGTTGCTCAGGGCGCGGCGGCTTCGCCTTGGTCTTGACCGGCAGTGTAAGCTCTCTTCCGGCGATGCGGCCGGAACATTGCTCCATGACCGGGCAAGTCAGGCAGTGCGGCGCTTTGGGTGTACACACCAGCGCACCAAGCTCCATCAGCGCCTGATTGAAATCACGCGCCCGCCCTTCCGGAATGAGCTCTCCTGCGAGCTCTTCCATCAACACCCGGGTGCTGCCCTTCATAATATCCTCATCGATGAGGAAGTATCGGGACAGGACCCGCATGACATTGCCATCTACCGCAGGCTGCGGCTGGTTGAAGGCAATGCTGAGAATGGCCCCGGCAGTGTAGGGGCCAACCCCTTTTAATGCGAAGACGCCCTGTTTGTCTTGCGGCATCTCGCCTCCATGCAGCTCCATGACTTGTCTCGCAGCTGCCTGAAGATTACGTGCCCGGGAGTAATAACCGAGTCCCTCCCAATTTTTCAGAACATCTTCCTCCGGTGCTTCCGCCAGCGCCTGCACCGTCGGGAAGTTCCCGATAAAACGATTGAAATACGGAATCACCGTATCGACCCGCGTCTGCTGAAGCATAATCTCTGATACCCATGTAAAATACGGATTGTTGTGCCGTCGCCACGGTAAATCCCGTCGGTTAATCATATACCAATCCAGCAAATTCACGCTGAAATGTCGTTTCTGTTCCATTAAACCCATTTTTCCGTCCTCTCCTATTGCCAAGCTAACTACTTCTCCATCTGTTCCACGATGGCAAAAGCCGCTGCCAGTTCCGTCTGATGCGTAATACTCAAATGGATGTCATATTGCTTGTCATATGGCAGCTGCAGGCGTTCCCAAGCTTGACTGGACAGCGAGGCCACTGGACGTCCTGTCCCATCAGGCAGCACTTCAATGTCAGTGAACCCCATAATGCCACCGATCCCGCAACCAAATGCCTTGGACACCGCTTCTTTTGCAGCGAATCGGCCGGATACAAACTCCGTCATCCGCTTCCCGCGATGGACCGCGATCTCCCGCTCTGCTGGCGTTAAGATTCGTTTCATAAAAGCTTCCGCATGGCGCCCGGACAGCAGCTTACGCATACGTCCAATCTCCAGCACATCATTGCCTATGCCATATATCATCAACGTTCACCCGCTTAATCTTTTATACTGTAAGAGGTTATTCAAAAAGTCCCATCTTCTCGGTACTGAAAACCGCTCTTTTTGAACCTTCATTGTAAAAGATCTCCATTCAATCACATGATCCGTAACTATCCGAACACGTATTCTATTGTAGCAGGAGGGGCGCTCAGAAGCGAGTACCTATCCGCATTACCATATATGCTAAAATATGAATCAGGAATCGTCTGAAACTCTTAGGAGGTCTGAATCATGCCCATAACTTTTGAATTGCCCACTGACGTAGATGCGATCATTCGCGGAGACTTTTTCCCTGCACAACAATCCGCTCAAGGTGTCATCATTCTGTCTCACGGATACAAAGGATTCAAAGACTGGGGCATGTTCCCCTACGCTGCTTCACAGCTAAGCCAGACGCATCATGTGCTGACTTTCAATTTCTCTCACAACGGTATTGGCGAATATCTGGAGCAATTCTCTGAACTTGAAAAGTTCGCAGTGAATACCTACAGCCGGGAACTTGCTGATTTGGCTCTGGTACTGGAGTATGTGACTACACAATCTGAACTCGCTGGATTTCCTGTATATCTGGTTGGACATAGCCGAGGTGCAGGGGTAAGTGTCGTCTATGCACTGGATCATCCCGAACAGGTGGAAGGTGTCATCTCCTGGAATGGTGTAACCAACCTGGATCTCTTTACAGCAGAGCAAAAAGAAGAAATGCGCACACATGGCCGCAGCTATGTCGTTAACGGACGTACAGGCCAGCAGATGCCACTAGACGTGGCTATTCTGGAAGACCTGGACAAGCATAGCGAACGTTACGCTATCATTGACCGCTTGGGTTCTTCAAATTTGCGAGTTGCACTCATTCAAGGAACAGAAGATCCACAGCGTCTGAGGGACGGTTCTGCCGCACTTGTGCAAGCACGCCCTGATATCCCATGGCACCAGATACCTGAAGGGAACCATACCTTTAATACCCTACATCCATTCAAAGAAACAACTCCGCAACTGGAGCAAGCCATCACCCTGACCCTGCAACAGATCAAAGACTGGAATAGCTAACTCATCTTTAATACAATAGTCACCTGGATTTTTGCGGTTTCTCATTCCACTAAACTACACAACAAAAAGAGTCGCTGCTCAGGCAGTGACTCTTTTTGTATTTCCTAAATCTAATCCATGCACATCCAATCGTATTAGATACCTGGAATGGCATTACGTTTGTGATGGGTACGCGTATAGAATGCTTCGAGGCGCTCTTGTGCGGCTGGATCGATCTGTTTGCCTTCAAGGTAGTCGCTGTTGGCTTCATACGAAATCCCCAGCTCCTCCTCATCCGTCTGACCTTCCCACAATCCTGCCGATGGTGCTTTGTCCAAAATGGCCTGTGGCACATTCAGATAAGCTGCCAGCTGGCGCACCTGACGTTTGTTCAGGGTGCTCAGTGGCGTGATATCTACAGCGCCATCACCCCATTTGGTATAGAAACCCGTGATGGCTTCGGATGCGTGATCCGTACCAACGACGAGCAGGTTTTCTTCAAACGAAAGTGCATATTGCATCACCATACGGGTTCTCGCTTTAACGTTACCTTTACCTTGGTGAGTCATATGGCGTGGGCTGCCCAGTGACTTGAAGCCTTGCTCCACTTCCAGCGCAATCTCGTTAACCGCATCTTCGATATTCGTTTCCACGACATACTTCAGATCGTATGCTTTTGCTACAGCATAGCTATGGTCAATATCGGATTGCTCACCATACGGTTGGAACACACCCAGAGTTTTGTACTCTTGTTTGTTCTCTTCCGTGAGCTCGTCCGTTGCTTTTTTGCAAAGCGCCGTAGCCACAGCACTGTCAATACCGCCACTGATTGCAATCAGCAGGCCTTTGGCACCCGCATTTTTCACATATGTCTTCAGAAAATCAACACGCTTGCGTACTTCCTCTGCTTCATTAATGCTTGGTTTAACCTTCAATTCAGCGATGATCTGTTGTTGCAAACTCATCGTTAATACACCCCGTTTCTAAATGAATGAAATTTGATGCTTGAAAGGTCCGAATGGTTCAATAACCTTATCTATCCAAAATGAAACGCCCCGGCATCGGTTATCCGAAGAGCGGGGCGTTCTATGGAGCGAATTAACGGCAATAACGTTCAAATGCACTTTTTAGATCAGCCGCAATTTCCTCTGCAGAACGGTCTTCCACTTGATGACGCTCGATAAAGTGAACGAGTTCTCCGTCTTTCATCAGGGCGATGGACGGTGAAGATGGCGGATACGGTGCAAAGAATTCACGTGCTTTAGCAGTTGCTTCTTTGTCCTGACCAGCAAATACAGTGTACAGGTGATCCGGTGTGATATCGTTCTGAAGTGCTTGAGACACACCTGGGCGACATTGACCTGCGGCACATCCGCAGACAGAGTTGATTACGACCAGCGCTGTTCCTTTTGCATCCGGCAGACTTGCTTCCACTTCTTCAGGAGTACGCAACTCCTGAATGCCCAGACGAGTTAGCTCATCCCGCATGGGTTGAACCATATCTTTCATGTATTGATCAAATGACATCGACATTCGGTTTCACTCCTTATAAATGGTTGTTCTATGATCTCGATAGAATTAAAGGCGATTAGCTTCCAAACAACGTTACATTCATATCGAATATTATGGATGTAATGATGTGCTATTCCTATTATACATCCATAAGCAATGAAAGCAAGATTCAGACAGTGCCTGCAGAAAGGCTTCTGCTAAAATATTATGTCTCATTGTCTGGGAAAATATGCTGATTACCTAACGTTCAAATGCCACTTTGAAGGTAGTCCCCCGACCTTCCTCTGATTCCACGGTAATGGTTCCATTATGTCGTTCCACAA
Source organism: Paenibacillus sp. USHLN196 (assembly GCF_037144955.1). Classification (NCBI taxonomy): domain Bacteria; kingdom Bacillati; phylum Bacillota; class Bacilli; order Caryophanales; family Paenibacillaceae; genus Paenibacillus; species Paenibacillus sp. USHLN196. The sequence continues at coordinate 77,610 of NZ_JBBCYH010000018.1, forward strand.
TACTTAAACACATGGATAATCCAAGTCCGGTCCCCTTGGCTTTTGTCGTGAAAAAGGGTTCGAACAGCTTTTCTTTCTTCACCCTAGGTATACCAGGCCCTGTGTCACGTACACACAGTTCCACCTTGTCATCAACTATGCGCGTCTCCAGCGTAAGCACGCCTTTCTCATTCATGGCCTCCATCCCGTTACGGGCCAGATTGAGCACCACCTGTTTGATTTCCTTTGAATTGAGGTGCAGCTTCGGTAAATTATGGTCCAGCATGAGCTCAATACTCTGACCACGCAGGTTCGCGTCCGCCCATAACAATGGACTCAGTTCATGAATGATATCATGCAGCTGGGATTCCTCTTTTTCCGCAATCCGATCCTGGGCCAGCGATAGAAAATCATTAATGATACTATTCGCCCGATCCAATTCTTCCAGGACGATCCGGTAGTAATGATCAAGGGAATCCGGACTCTTCTCCTGCATGAGTTGAAGAAAACCACGTACAACCGCCATAGGATTACGCACCTCATGCGTAATGCTTGCAGCCATCTGCCCCACCAGACTGAGACGATCCACATTATCCAGTTCACTTCGCAACATCTCAAGTTCCGTGATATCCTGAATAATCAGCATGGCTCCTGTGACCTCTCTTGCAGGCTCTGTTGAAAAGGCATAGATGGGCACGGTTCGGGACTGAAATACGTGAGCACCGTAACGAACGGTCAATCCATTAATCTCACCATGAACGACAGCTCTGCGAATGCTATTATCCATCTTGTCCGCCTGGCCTTGTTCAACAAATTGACTGGCTGGCCGGCCGATGAGATCAGGCGTGGTGTTACAGGGTAACTGATTTCTTGCTGTTTGTTCCATCATCTCATTGACGAACATGACTGTGCCTTCTTTATCTACAGTGGCAATGGAGAGAGGAACCGCATTCAGAATCTGATGAAGCTTCTCCATCTCGGCTATGTATCGGTGGTGAACTTCCGAGAGATGATGCTCCAGCCCGTGATAGTGCTTCATCCGTTCCAGCCATAATAGACTCAGACTGCCCGCAACTATGGCTCCGGTGGTATATCCAAGTGCTGTAATTACCATATAAGTGGCAGAGTATGTGGAGTCATTCTGAAGGGATGCGATCCACAACAGACTCGTTACACCCCTTTCCATTGCAATCAGGGTGATCAGGATCGTCATTTTGCGCGAAGGTGTATTATGCTTGAATCGTTTGGCAGACAACCATACAATAGGATAGAGAAGAATGCCCGTATGAAGGAAAAATCCGAACAGATCATAGGAATGCGCAAAAAGGAAATAGAAGAGAATATGTAGTATGGACAACGTTAAGCCTATAACGGACTTACAATACAAAATAACAAGTACTACAGGTACGATGCTTAGTGATATGGGTACAGCCGCTGGACTCCCGTGAAGCGCGAACAGCAAACACAGTAGCATGCTCGCGACACTCGTCACAGCAAAAACGGTCTGCATCATTCCAACATGTTCCAACTTAGCCAGAGCCCGCTTGGAGAGACCCAGATGGAATAAGGGAATCAGGTATACCGCCGACCCCGCCAGCAGTACTTGTAAAAGAATGTCCTTTAACGCAACCACAATGCCATCTCCTCCTCTGCCTGCACATTCCCTCATGTATTTCTGATTAAAACATAGGCGACAGTATATTACAATATATCCCTTGAGACTCCATAATAGAACTACTCGTAACTCCATTATATTTCAGAAAAAGCCAGGAGTAGACACGGTTTACGTAAAACAGACAAAATCAATGAAAAAAGAGGGTAATAACGTATGTATGATGTGATTGTAATTGGTGGTGGATCTGCGGGCCTGATGGCTTGTGTTGCAGCTGCCGAGCATGGAGCTTCCGTCATTCTGCTGGATAAAGGAGATCAACTGGGTCGTAAACTCGGCATCTCTGGCGGAGGTCGTTGCAATGTAACTAATGCCAAGGAGACTGATGAACTCATCCGGCATATTCCGGGTAATGGACGCTTTTTATATAGTTCATTTCAGAATTTGGACAACCAGGGGATTATGCGTTTCTTCGAGAATCTCGGAATTGCCCTGAAAGAAGAAGACAATGGGAGAATGTTCCCTGTAACGGATAAAGCCAAAACGGTCGTTGATGCGCTGGTAGGTAAAATTGTCTCCCTCGGGGTCGAAATTCGCACCAAAGAACCGGTCAAGGAAATTATTCAGAACGGTCAGCAGGTACAGGGTGTTAAATTGATTTCAGGTAAAACCATTCTTGGGCGCTCTGTCATTATCGCGACCGGCGGCAAGTCCGTACCGCAAACCGGATCAACTGGAGACGGTTATCCCTGGGCTGAGGCTGCGGGTCATACGATAACGGAGTTATATCCAACCGAAGTGCCCATTGTGTCTGGAGAGAGTTGGATTCAATCCAAAGAACTGCAAGGTTTATCTTTGAGGGATATCGCTTTATCTGTAGTGGATGCCAAAGGAAAAACGGTTATCTCCCATCGCGGAGATATGATCTTCACGCATTTTGGAGTGTCTGGCCCGGTTGCCTTGCGTTGCAGCCAGTTTATCCGCAAGGTTCAGATGAAATCCGGAAACCCACAGGTCATGATGAGCATTGATCTGTTCCCTGAGCTGTCAGCAGGTCTACTAGAAACTCAGGTTCAGCAGGTATTGGAACAAGAATCCCGCAAGGCTGTCAAAAACATCTTGAAAACATGGGTTCCTGAACGCATGATTCCGTTGATGATGAAACGCGCCGAGATCAGCGATGACCTTACGTACCACCATTTCCCCAAAGGCATGTTGAGCAACTTATGCGGGCTAATGAAGGCTTTTACCTTCCGCGCAGACGGAACAAGATCGCTCAAAGAAGCCTTCGTTACTGGGGGAGGAATCAACTTAAAGGAAATATACCCAAAAACAATGGAATCCAAGCTGTTGCCTGGACTATTCTTTTGCGGTGAAGTTCTGGATATTCACGGCTACACCGGAGGGTATAATATCACTGCTGCTTTCTCAACGGGATATACGGCTGGCATGCATGCGGCTGAATATAAACACGTTACATCATAATAGAGGTTGTACAAAAAGTCCGCTTTTGATTACGAATCATGCCTAATGGCATCATCAGCATCGAATATGAAATTCAGCCGAAATAGGTTGATGCTTACGAAGTATGTTTCCTTCAGAAACATTTTAGTTGCTCACGTAGTTTTCCTACGCTCCGCTACTCCATTTCTAGCTTCATTCCATCTTCTCGGTACTGAAAACCGAACTTTTTGAACTCTCATTACTAGGTATTACACCTTTTAACCCGATAATGAATTAGCTCAGATGCCAAAAACCCCGATATCCACTATCTGTGGAGTATCGGGGTTTTTGGGCATTGTTCCATTTTAGAAAAATGACTCGAACTGCTCTTAGCTTGTGATACTTCTATGCTTTGACGCTGCCTGAGAATCCATCAGCCGAGTCATCGTATGCTGGGTCATCGCTATAATTATGTGCACCTTGCTCAGCCTGACTCCCCTGGTTTCCACTCGCATAACCCTCATTCCAGTCCTCATTCACGAGATGAGCCGGAATTGAGATATTCTGAAACTGATCCAGCTCTTCCGTTTGAGATGCAAATACGGCACTTCCTCCATGAGACTGTACAATCTCTACGGCTGACTGAGGATCCTGGCGATCTGTAGGGATGTACAATTCCAGCGGACCAGACTGATAAGGCTTATACCCTAATTCCTCCAAGGTTGCCCGTGCTGCATTCAACGCTGAACCGTCTGAGAAATGCACCTGTAGTTCGCTATTATCCATCATCATCTCTTCCTCCTTGCTACAGCTAATCTCTCATCATTCATAGATGAGATTCTTCTTCTATAGCATGGTCAGTTATAGCGCGTCATATGCTCTGAACTACAAAGGAATTCTTTTAGGCTCGGGTAAGTCGAACCCATCCGGCAATAGATAACACACAGAGTCCGAAGACCACCGCACCTGCGGCTGTCAGAATACCGACGATCCAACCGAGCCAGGCCAATCCCAGCGTGAATCCCATAAGAATACCAATGGGGACAAACAACATCTTAACCATCATTGAACCCGCACGATGCAGAGCATCGGAGTCATACGTTATGAGCTGAACATAGTCCGACGTTGCAAACACATCCCAGGAGCGATAAAACATCACCGTTAACATGATAATCAATAACGCACACACAATGACATTGACCGGAAAAGGCGGTAAGGCGACTGCTGCAATGGACAGTCCTCCAAGCTGTAAATACAATTTCATTGTGGCTGAGTTCCGGAAAAACGCCTTGAATGCGATCTCCGCTGTACGATTCGCGATGGAACGATTGCGTAACAGTTTACGCGGTTTGCGAAAGATAATGGACCGTGTTCGTGGGGCTTTCGGCTTGCTCACCGCTCGGCTTAACATCAGAGCCGTCAACTGCAGCCTGCTTCGCAAATCTTCTCGCACATCGCCTTCAAACGTTCCTTTCATCAATAGCCGCATCTGTCCGACGGTAATCAGAAGAAGGCTGATCACCACAATACCAAACATGATTTTCCACGTCTGCCCATGCATCCATGATGTCGCATGAATGGTCATGTACCCTATGCCAATGACGAGAGGAATCATCTGAATCCAGCGTCGCCATCCTGTAAGTCGAACCTTTGTCATATGTAGTGTTATGGCTTGGAAAATAGATACTGCACCGAACCAGACAGCCATAAGTGCAATCTGGAGATTAGACATCTCATAGACACGGGACCACATGGGGGCAGTCAGTGCTGTAATCACGATCATTTTGCCCAGATGTTGCAGACAGGCGCGGTATAGCCCTTGCCTCATCAACGTGCGCATCCACAACGGTCTTGATTTCAGAAACAATACATCGGCTTCCTCCACAAATATCAACACACCCCCGGTAAGCATAACGACGTCGATCAGCCCGGTCAGTACGGGCAACGGTAATCCAGTCGCCCATGCAGGCAGCGGTTTGGTCCACAGACTCGTGTACCATCCAGTCAGATAGAGCAGACCCGGGACAAGCAAATATACCCATACCGTCCAATCCACGACGAGTCTGAGATTTTTCATTTGTTCCCTGAAATGTTCTTTGCGTCTTCGCCTGTATAAACGAAGTGGTGTATAACGCTGGGAAGTTTCCATCCTCTCTCACCCTCTCTCTATCTAAGACGTCAGTATATCGAAACAGTCAAACAAAGTGGCTTCCGGTAATCCCGCTGTTTCACGGATCTCATCCAATGTTCCCTCGGCAGCAGACCTGCCGGAAGCAATCAGAATAAATCGGTCGCAGATTCGTTCAGCGGTATCCAGTACATGCGTAGACATGAGTACACCCGCACCACGCCGACGTTCGTCATCGAGTAATTTCAGAAAATCTTTGGTAGCACGCGGATCAAGTCCGATAAACGGCTCGTCCACAATATAGATATCCGGTGAAGACAGAAATCCGATCATCAGCATCATTTTCTGCCGCATACCCTTCGAAAAACTGGCTGGAAGATCGTTACGAACGTGGTCCATACCGAAGCGAACCAACAGTTCCTCCGCTCTGGCGACAAAGGCTTCTTCCTCCATTTCATATGCCGCTGCGGCCAGATCAAGATGTTCCCACAGGGTCATGTATTCGTAAAAAACCGGTTGTTCCGGGATATAGGCATAACGCCCCTCTCCCCCAATCGTCACTTCATAGTTGGCATGTTCCAGCAGACCAAGCAGCGTTTTGATCGTCGTACTTTTACCTGCACCATTTGGTCCGATAATACCCACCAGCTCTCCTCGCGCCACACTCATTCGAATGTTACGTATGGTCGACTGTCCGGGTTCGTATCCTGCTTCTGTAATATGTACATCCAATATGGACTCTTGTATGGTTGTACCTTCATGCTCTATCTTCATATCGAACACTCCTGTTCTGATTCGTGCTTGTTAGATCATCTCATTTTATTGTATACGAGTTTTGTGCCGTTTGTTTGATCATTTTGAGCATATTTGAAGGCAATCTCCCATTAACGCTACAGCATTATTAGAGTCACTGGTGAAATTAAAGTATTCAGAAGAAGAACGATAGCACTTGAGTCTTATGAATGCTAAAAGAGAAGCAGGGGTTCCGGAGCCCCTGCTTCTTCATATTACAATAAAAATCTCATATTACCGATTTGTCTCCACCATAGATGTAGTTTCACTCTCTGCATCTGCATCCACGTTCAGACCGAGATCCAGTGCTTCGCGGCTTTCACTTGCATAGCTGCTGTTCACGTTACGCTCACGGTCATTCACGCTATTGTTGCGTTCAGATTGAGTCCATTATCATCCTGCTTCTCCCGGGCAGGGCTTGACTCAACCTCCTGCCAGAGGCGGAGAAGAAGCGACATCTCACGGATGATTTTACAAGATGATGAATGATCAAATTTTAAATGCTAAAAATGCAGATCTTGTGACATATCGCATGTTTTTCGTAGAAACAGAAGTTTACAATAAGTACATGGCGACATCCTGAATCGTCAAACAAACATAACTAACCAACTCATATAAGTTGAAATACCTTTTACATGAACAGCATAACGGAGAGGACAGAAAAAACTTGAAAAAGCGAAGCGTTCACCAAAAAGCTTTCTGAAAGAAAGCTCCATCGGAAGCATATGCTATCACCGGATTTTACCTTTGAAGAATATTCAAAAAATCTGGGGATAACAGTGATTGGAAGGTTGTTCTGTCCTCGTAGTGGTAGGTTGTAACTTTATCATTTCAACTTATAAAACTAATCTGAAAAGGCGGGATCAGCATGCTGGAATTACAAGAAATCGGAACCGAACGTTCACTTCATCTGTACCGCACCTTGGCCCAGACATTCAAGAGCGTGAATGAACACGCTGTATCCGGAAGCAAAGTGCATGGCTTCAACCCCACCGCATACGGGGTGCTCGAAGTGTTATATATGAAAGGAGCTCAGCCGATTCAACAGGTTGGTGCACAGCTTCTGCTGCAAAGCGGAAATGTGACCTATGTGATTGATAAGCTGGAGCAAAAGGGACTGTTACACCGGAAGCATTGTCCGCAAGACAGACGTATCATTTTTGTGGAACTAACCGAAGAAGGTCAGCGCACCATGGATGATATCTATCCAGGTTATGCGGTGAAGATCGATCGTGCGGTCAGCGGACTGAGCGAGGAAGACAAGGAACTGTTGTCCGAACTTTTGGGAAGGCTTGCACATAGTGCAGACCGTTTATCCGCGAGTAGTTAGACCTTGCAAAATGGAGCAACAAAAATAACCGGATTTGCCTGACAACGGCCAATCCGGTTTTTCGTATACATCCACTTTTTACTTCGAGACCTGTGGTTGCGGTGGGGCATCTGCATCTTCGGGTACAATTAAACGTTTGCGCAATGCAAGCGTCGTTACCCACGAGACCAGTGCAATGACAAACATAATCACAAACAGGGAATGCAAGCTTCCTTCCAGCACGTTACGCAGCAGCGCCCATTTGTCATCCGATAGTGCAGCATCCGTATGCGGTGCAAGCAGTTCGTTCAGATCACTCTCCGATATTCCAGCCTCAGCCAAATTCTGCTCACTCGATAACGTGGAGATCCGATAGTTCAACCAGGTACCAAAAGCCGCTGCACCAATCGTCTGTCCCAATGTACGCATGAACGTGTGCAGTGCCGTAGAGGAACCACGCTCCTTATATCCTACGGAAGACTGCGCAATAATGGTGAAGATGGTAAAAGCAAACCCGAAACCGAGACCATATATAAAGGTCAGTATAAATAGTACAGCCTGCGGAGATGTCCCGCCCACCATGAACAGTCCACCCGATCCGATGGCAATTCCGGTTAGTCCAATTAGTGCGGTCATACGTGATCCGATTTTCATTAACAGACGGCCTGCCAACACACTACCAATGAGCCAACCCACTGACATCGGCGCGAGCAGCAGCCCGGATTCCGTCGCATTACCTCCCCGAACCCCCTGCACCCAGAGCGGCAAATAACTGGTCAAGCCGATCATCAGAGTACTGGTCAGTAGTCCGGCGATATTCGCCACACGGATGTCCCGAATTCGGAACAAATGTAGTGGAACCATAGGGGCCTGAGCTCTTTTTTCTACCACGAAAAATAAAATAATAAACAGAGCGGCGACCACACTCAGCACGACAATTAACGGTGAACTCCAGGCATAATGCTGCCCACCCGCCGACAGGACGAACAACAATGCGGTAATACCCACCGTGAAGGTCAGTGCACCGACATAATCAATTTTGGCCGTACGTGGAGAGATATCTTCCTTCAAATAACGGAATACAAACCACATCGCAAGCAAACCAAATGGCACGTTAAAACCAAAGATCCACTGCCAGCCCAGATTATCTACAAAATAACCGCCAAGCAGCGGTCCAGCCAGAGAGGAAATACCCCACACGGAGCTAATCCAACCCTGGATTTTACCACGTTCTTCAATAGCGTAGATGTCCCCAATAATCGTAAAGGTAACAGGTACTACCGCACCCGCACCAATCCCCTGAATGGCACGAAAAATAATCAACTGCTCCATATTCTGCGAAAGGCAGCACAGGAGTGAACCCAGTAAAAATAAGGCACAGCCAATTAGAAATACAGGCTTTCGTCCATACAGATCACTGATTTTGCCGAAAATGGGCGTACTCACAGCCATCGTCAGCAGGTATGCGGTGAAAATCCAGCTAAGCAGCTGTACACTCCCCAGTTCACTGACAATGGTTGGTCCAGCTGGACCAATTACGGTGCCTTCAATCGCTGATAGAAATGTTGCGAGCAGCAAGCCCGTCAAGATGAAACTGCGCTTCAAACCTCCGTTTGCATTCACACAAACCCTTCTCTCTTCGTTTCTCTATATAATTGGTACGTTAATTTACACATCTACTACGAACCAGAACAAGCTTCCGATCGCTGTTATCCCCAGATTTTTTCTTCTCCTCTCTAAAGGAGAAATCCGGTGATAAAGGCGATCGCTTCGCTTCTCCAGCTTTGTTCTGTTTCTTCGTTTACGTGTAATTTAAAAGCAATTATCTAGTGTCTCCTTTATTTACCTCGCTTGCGAAGGAACTCATCATACAACATTGAATACATCACCATATCCTTGTATCCGGTGGACGTATGTTGCACCTGTCGCAGCAACCCTTCTCGCGTGAAGCCACGGTTTGTCAAGAACTCGCCGGATGCCAGATTGCGCGGATCAACCAGCGCCTCGATCCGATTAAGACCCATGGTCTCATATCCGAAGGGCAATAATACCGAGAAAGCCTCCGTCATATAACCGTGACGCCAGTAGTCACGTCCCAGCTCATAACCGATCTCTCCCCTGAATGCGCCTTCAAGCTGCCAGGTGTTGAATCCACAGCTTCCGATGAGCCTGCCTGTCTCCTTGAGTTCAATCCCCCATCGGATCGCATCCTCTTCCCCTGCCATATGATTAAGCAGCCCAATCATGTCCGCCGCCTCGCTTGTCCCAATCATGGGTGCAAGATTCATGTAGCGGGTCACCTCGCGATCCGACCAGCATGCGAACATCTGGGCCGCATCCCGGCGACGCATTTTACGCAGACGAAGCCGCGCAGTCTCCATTTCGGGAATTCTCCCTTTGCATTTATACATATAAGACACTCCGATCCGATCTATCTCTGCAGACCATAAGATTCATTAGTCATCTAATCATAACCTGCGCCGAATGGCAACTATTCAGTCATGGATACACGTCAAAAAACCGGGCCTATTTCGCTCCCGGTCTTGTTGTACGTACGTATGGATCAATTCAAGGTTGGCATCACAGCTTGTCCAAATGAATGTTAGACTTTGGACGGTTTCTTGCCTTTCGCCAGCAATTCATCGCTAACCCGACCAAGCACAGTCGTGATTTCCTTGAATTCCTCAATGCCAGTCCCGGTTAGGCTCCATTGGTCCCCGTGGGCGGTCAGGAAGTTCTCCTGTGTCAGGTGTTCAAGCTCCTGCTTGATCTCCCGCTCTCCAACGCGATATCCCCGTTCTTCCAATAGGGGCAGTGCCTCGCTAACGTTCAAATCCTGATTTTGCGCGAAATATAGTAGATGAATCCGTACAAAAAGATTCTGTACCTCTGCATGCATAAGCCAAGCTCCTTCCCGGGTTATAGCCCTCCGTGGTTGCTAAGTATTTACCCCACGTAAGAAGCTGAGAAACAGGAGGATTCTTCAGGTATTCCCTTCCCTTTCCGAAATCCTCCGCTTGACTAACCGCATCCTCTGCACTATCTTGAAAATAAGTACCATTTTGCTCGGGAGGGTGATTTACCATGTTTCAAGCTGTTTCCTATGAAGGAACACGAAGTGAGCAGCACACCGCCGTCCTGGGACAGTTAAGTGCTCTGATCCGCGATGAACCTAGTGCGATTGCCAATCTGGCGAACGCTGCTGCGCTGCTCAATGTATTTATGACCGACACCAATTGGGTCGGCTTCTATCTGTATGATGGAAAAGAACTGGTCCTCGGTCCATTCCAAGGACTGCCCGCCTGCATCCGAATTCCACTCGGACGTGGCGTATGCGGTACATCTGCTGCCGAAAAACGTACCATGGTCGTAGACGATGTGCATGCCTTCCCAGGCCACATTGCCTGTGATGCAGCATCCAATAGTGAGATCGTTGTACCGATCATCAAAGACGGAGAACTGTACGGGGTGCTGGATATCGACAGCCCGATCAAAAACCGTTTTGACGATGAAGACCGTGTCTTCCTGGAGAAAGCCGTAAGTCTGCTCACAGAGCAATTGTAAGCTACCATACTCCTTTTGGGATAAGGTAATTGGGGGTTTTCATCCTACTAAGATGAAGAACCCGCAATAACAAAGAGCGCAGTCCTCTCAGAGGTCTGCGCTCTTTGTTATCCATTATAGTTCACACCCATGTTCTTGCTCGCCCATGTTACTTTATGCATCTAGGATAAATCCTGTTCCGCTTTAATCATCATCCCTTCACGCAAAAATTCAGCCAGGCTCGGGTGGTAACCATCGTACATCTTGCGGAAATCTGGATGCTCGACATACAGATTGGCCAAATCCCGGTAAATCTCTGATGTGGGTGTGTAGTACCCTTTGATCCATTCGAGGTGTCTTCCAATAATCTCCTGCACGTCGGGACTACCAGGTTCCAGTTCATCCTCAATTGCCTGCTGCAAGTCCAGATGAATCCGGTCAATTTTTGCCTGTGAATCGAGATAATCTTCCTTGGACTTCAGTTCCAGCCCCTCCGTCTCCTTCGCGGTGGAAGACTGTGCCAAGTCTGTTTTCTCCTTTTGACTTGAAGCATCCGGCAACAGTTGATGACGTCCCTTATTCACAAAACCAATATACAATTCATTTTCATCAAGTTCCTGTTCGCCTTGCAAATGAGAGATCGTTTTGTCCAGTGTCTGGATCAATCCATGCAGACGGAGAGCCTCCTCCAGAATCTCTATGCGATGCTGCTGCATGATGCGAATGACATCCTGAGGATCATCCCGAAGCATCGATTCAATCTCAGTCTCCTCCATGCCTACTTCCTTACAAAAAAGAATTTGCTGAAGTCTCAGCAATTCCTGCTTTTCATAATAGATATCCTTATCCAAGCCTCCAAAAGCCGGATTCAGAAGACCTGTCTCCGCATACTGACTCAGCTCGCTCAGACTTACGCCTGACATTCCAGATACGTCAACCATGGAATATGCCATTTGAATACACCTCCTGCCTGCCCTGCAACTTCTAAGTTCAGGTTTATTTCATACTGCATTTTATTTGAATAGTGAGAGATTATAAGACTTTCGGCAATGCTGTACCGCTTTCATTCCGCTCGCGTTCTGGATAGGTACATCATGCTTAGGTGATATGAGCGGCGTTTTCAAATGAATTGCGGTATGTTAACTATTTATACCCCTCTCCTCAGATGTGAACCCGCAGTCAGTGAAGAATTCGTATGTATTTTTGAAACAGTTTTCCATGATCTACATATGAAAAATCCTGTACCATTATCATGGCACAGGATCGTGTGAGGAATGAAGAGAATCACCCTTTATTGAACATAACAAACTTCAATTCCGTCATTTCCTCAACCGCATATTTTACACCTTCACGCCCGACACCACTCTGCTTCACCCCGCCATAGGGCATATGGTCGACCCGGAACGTTGGAATATCGTTAATCATCACTCCGCCTGCCTCAATCTGATCGACGGCATGGAGAGCCGTACGAATATCGTTCGTGAATACACCTGCCTGAAGCCCATAGATGGAATCGTTGACATGTTCAATTCCCTCTTCAACCGAATCCACGGTATTGATCACCACGATGGGAGCAAACACTTCCTGACAGGATACCTTCGCATCACGCGGAACGTTAACGAGTACCGTTGGACGCAGTACGCCTCCTTCAGCTTGACCGCCTGCTGCTACTTCAGCACCGACCTGTTTGGCTTCTTCAATCCAGTCGAGCGTACGATGTACATCCTTGGAGGTAATCAGTGCAGAGACTACCGTATCCGGGCTCAGCGGGTCCCCGATCACCACTTGTTTGGCCGCTTCAGCGAAACGCCGGATAAATTCTTTTGAGATGTCACGAGGTACATAGATTCGCTGTAGCGAGATACATACCTGTCCTTGATACGTGAAAGCACCGGTAACACAGCGAGGAACCACTTTGTCCAGGTCTGCATCCTTATCCACGATCACCGCTGCATTCGATCCAAGCTCCAGTGTCACGCGTTTCAGTCCTGCTTTGCTACGAATGCTCGTCCCCACCGCTGGACTGCCTGTAAACGTAATGTGAGCAACACGAGGGTGCTCCACAAGCACATCACCAATCGTTTTACCTTCACCGCTCACCACGTTCAGTGCACCATCTGGCAACCCTGCTTCTTGAAACAGATTAGCAATGTAATAGGAAGACAGTGGTGTCTGCTCTGCAGGCTTGAGAACAATCGTATTGCCCGCCGCCAGAGCCGGGCCTACCTTGTGAGCTACCAGGTTCATTGGAAAATTAAACGGCGTTATTGCTCCAATGACGCCTAGAGGTTGCCGCATCGTATACCCGATGCGCCCTTCTCCACCTTTCGCTGCATCCATCGGAACCGTCTCTCCAGTCAGCCGCTTAGCTTCTTCGGCAGCAAAACGGTAGGTTTCCACCGTACGGTCTACCTCAGCCAGTGCTGCGGTAATTGGCTTCGCCGCTTCAAGAGCTATGATTCGCGCTGCTTCTTCTTTGCGTTCTTCAAGCATGGAGGACACCTTGTACAGAATATCTGCACGCTGATGTGCAGGCATCTGGCGCATTGCATTCCCAGCCTGAACCGCAGCTGCAACAGCAGCCTCCGCTTCCTCGGCTGAAGCCGAAGAGACTTCTGCCAGTGTTTCACCTGAGTATGGTGCCTGAAGTGCTTTATAATCTACGGATTCGGTCGGTTTGCCACCGATAAACAGATGTTGTTTTTTCATGAGCTGCACCCTCCATCCAATAATTGCTTCAAATCCATAACGGTATGTTACCTTATCTATTTATACTACTTTTGTGCCGTCAACCCACTACAGTATGCGGCAATCATACCTTGTAACCTCCCTGATGAGCCATAGAGGCGATCTTTAGCCAATGCACTATAAGAATTTCATAGCTTACTTAATCGTCAGGACGGGGCACTCTGCATGTTTTAACACACCATGGCTGACACTGCCCACGATCATCTCTGCAAGCATGCCTTTCCCAGCCGTGCCCATCACAATCATTCCACAATCTCGTTCTCGCGCTACACGGCAGATCTCATTAACGGGATCACCTGCGCATGATCCGAACCATCAACAGCAACCAATATACGTTTCAGCATGGCAATTCCTCCTGTGAATTAATGAGATGTAATGGCGGAATCGATATCCCGCAGATGATGGCGACGTACCAGCAGTACCACGACACCAATCAGGACCATGAATGCGCCAAAATAAAACGGCGTTTCCGGCAGGAACCATTCGGATAATTTACCCGCAAGCCATGGAGCAAGCGCACCACCCAGGAAACGAACAAAACTGTATGCAGCGGAAGCAACAGAACGTTCCACAGGTGCAGCTTCCATAACAGCCGTAGTAATCAACGTATTATTAATCCCAAGGAAGATCCCTGCTACAATGACCGCCACAATAACCGTAGTTGGTGAACCCATCACAGTACCGACTGCCATAACAACCAGATCAATCGCGAACAATGTAAGCATGACACTCATGGACGGCACCGATCCGAATCGGCGTTGCAGTCTTGGTGCGACGAATACCGACGTAATTGCCAGCATCAGTCCCCAGCCAAAGAATACATATCCCAAGCCGTGCTCATCCAGATTCATGACATATGGTGAATAAGCCATCAAGGTAAAGAAACCAAAGTTATACAGGAAGGCGGTAATCGCCAATGTTTTCAGTGAAGGATAACTTAATGCTTTGAACGGATCGGACAGAGAACTGCGTGTTTTTGGTTTGGCCATCTTGGGCAGCATAAACGTAATGCTGATAAAGGCAATTGCCATCAGAACAGCCACCCCATAGAACGGGCCACGCCAGGAGATGGAACCCAGCTCACCACCAAGCAGCGGACCAACTGCAATTCCGAGACCAAGCGCTGCTTCGTACAAAATAATTGCCTTGGCTGTCCCTGATGTGGACAGTCCAACGATTGCAGATAACGCGGTTGCGATGAACAAGGCATTACCGAGTCCCCAACCGCCACGGTAACCGACCAGTGCACCTACCGTGTCTGAGGTACCGCCAAGGAAGGAGAAGAAAATAATCAACAATATCCCGCTGAGCAACGTCCACTTCACACCAATCCGGCTGGAGACAACACCTGTAATCAGCATCGCTACCCCGGTTACAGCGTTATAACTGGTAAATAGCAGTGACACTTGGCTTTTGGATGCATGCAGCTGATCTGCAATTGCGGGTAGAATCGGGTCAACCAGACCCAAACCCATAAAGGATATGATACAAGCAAAGGCGACCGCCCATACCGCTCGCGGTTGGGATAGCAATCCCCCACGTGATGACGGCAATTCGTCCGGTAATGATGGCTCTCTTTTCATACGTAATTCCTCCTGTGAATGATTTATGTGGTGAAGCATGTCTTGAACTTGTTGTGAAAGTGAAAAATACTGTGAAAACAATGAAAATATTGCGTTCATTTTCATGAATAGAGGTAACAAAACGGCACAAATGACACCGGAGCTTCCGGTGTTTGTACAGGATCACCACATGTACTATGGAACTCACGCCATGTAGCGATTATTTGTTTGCAGTTTTGTTTATAACTATAGATGCTAATTCGGTTAGCCGTCTTCTTCACCCTGTGGATCATGTGCCTGTAACTTCTGAATACCGCTCCGAACGCGTTCACGCAGCTCTTCAAGTTCGGTCTGTACAGCATGTATGCTCTGAAGTTTTTGCTCAATCAGTTGCAACTGACCATCCAGTGTTGTTTCCATTGTGGTGAGTTTCTCAATCCGTTCTCTCACTTCGGTCGTCTGGTGGTAGTCAAAACGTTGTTCGTTCAATGCATCTGCCGTAGCCACATAGGTATGTAGCTCCTGAAGGGAGAACCCCAGCACCTCTTTGGCGCGAACCACCTTCTTCAGATAATCCATATCCTCCCGAGTATATAGCCGCGTTCCGCCATCTGTCCGCTGAGGTGAAGGCATGACACCAATCTCTTCATAATACCGAATCGTTCGCTTGGTCAAACCGCATTCTTTGGCTACGTCGTCGATTTTATATAAACTCATTTCCTTCAACTCCTACATATGTCTATAATGTTATGTACATAATTATATATAATATTAACGTTAACGTCAACGTTAGATTTTATGTATGAAGTCTTAGCGAGTTTAACTAACATGCCTTCGATACGCTAACTTCAACGCCAAAAGACCCGCTTCACACGCGGGTCTTCCGTTCTAACCTATTTACTCATTGTACTTTATACGTTCTGTTCATTCTGTTGCTGTTGTGCACGCTGCATTTGCTTCAAACGACCTTCGACTCTGGTAAACAGTCTGAACGTATAGAATCCTGTAGCCACCAGACTCAGAACCAAAGCTCGTACATCTGTAAGCCAGAAACCGATAATGCCGAATATTGTAATGATCACACCAAACTGCATCATCAGGTTGGCGCTATACTTTTGCGCTTCGTCCCATAACTCGGGATTACTCATGGCACGCGGGGTACGATAACCATATATACCGTTAATCATTTTCGGTGGTTTTTTGAACACCATTAACCCCAGAATGAAATAACACACCCCGATGATGATCCCAACTACTGCTCCTGTCAAAACGTTCTCCCCTTCTCTATATAACTTCCTAACTACATAATGCCATAAAAAATATAAAAACGGCTCTACGTATATACGAAGAGCCGCCTGGATCGTTTCGTAAACTTAGATATTCTTCACACGAAGTACACGCATGGCGTTCAGAACAGCAAGCACCGTGACCCCCACATCGGAGAATACCGCTTCCCACATGGTGGCAATGCCGAACACACCCAGTAGCAGGAAGATCGCCTTAACACCCAGCGCAAACCCGATATTTTGCCATACGATCATTCGTGTACGCTTCGCAATGCGGATTGCACTCGCTAGTTTCGACGGTTCATCCGTCATGATGACCACATCAGCCGCTTCAATGGCAGCATCCGAGCCAAGTCCCCCCATGGCTACGCCCACATCGGCGCGTGCCAGCACTGGTGTGTCGTTGATACCATCCCCGACAAATACCATTTTCTCCTTCGGAGACTTGGCAGCTTCCAGTTGCTCCAGCCGCTCGACTTTGTCCTGTGGCAGCAATTCAGCATAGACCTCATCTACACCCAACTCGCGTCCTACCGCTTCACCCACAGCTTTGGCATCGCCTGTCAGCATGACCGTTTTGCGGATGCCGAGCTTCTTCAGTGCCCGAATGGCCGCGACTGCGTCATCCTTCACTTCATCAGCAATGATCAGATGACCAACATACGTGCCTGCTTCAGCAACGTGTACTATTGTCCCTGCCGTCTCTGGAGTGCTATACGCTATACCCGCCTGCTCCATTAATTTGGCGTTGCCCGCTAGCACTTCCCGGCCATCCACGCTCACCTTGATCCCGTGTCCGGCAACTTCATCATAACCTTCCACACCTTGCGTGGGAATCTCTTTGGCCCAAGCTGCACGAATGGATTCGGCAATTGGATGATTGGAATTTGCTTCGGCAATGGCTGCAAGCTCCATCAGTTCTTCTTCCGTACGTCCACCTTCGGGACGAATGGCTGTTACTTTAAATACACCTTTGGTTAGTGTACCCGTTTTATCAAAAACAACGACTTTCACATCGTTCAACGCTTCAAGGTAGTTACTGCCTTTGACGAGAATACCGTTGCGGGAAGCCGCTCCGATACCACCGAAGAACCCAAGGGGAATAGAGACGACCAGCGCACAAGGACATGAGATAACTAGGAAGACCAAGGCGCGATAGATCCAATCGGCAAATGTTGCACCACTAAGTAGCAACGGCGGAACAAATGCGATCAATGCTGCAAGGATCACAACAACCGGTGTGTAATAACGAGCGAATTTACTAATAAAATGTTCTGTTTTCGCTTTCCGACTGCTCGCGTTCTGCACCAGATCCAAAATCTTGGATACCGTTGATTCACCGAACGTTTTGGTTACTTCAATGGTCAACATGCCGTTTTTGTTCACAAATCCACTCAGTACATCACTTCCGGGCTCCAGCTCACGGGGTACCGATTCACCTGTCAGAGCCGAAGTGTCCACCATGGAACGTCCAGTTCTAACGATACCATCCAATGGTACTCGCTCGCCCGCTTTCACTACAATCCGATCACCAATCCGTACATCTTCTGGAGAAACCCGTTTGGTTTCGTCACCTGAACCCGTCAGGACATTCGCGTAATCCGGACGAATGTCCATGAGCGCCTGAATGGACTTGCGTGACCGATTAACCGCCATACCCTGAAACAGCTCCCCGAGCTGATAAAAGAGCATGACCGCTACCCCTTCCGGATACTCTCCAATAGCAAAGGCACCCAAGGTAGCCACGGACATCAGGAAGTATTCATCGAATACCTGGCCACGAATAATGTTTTTGGACGCCTGGAGCACAATATCTCCCCCGGCAATCAGATAAGCGAGCGCATATAGAGTAAACTGTGCCCAGCCCTCCAGCGGCGACCAGATTGCGGCTGCGAGCAACACAGAACCTGCAGCAAGACGAGCAAGCAACACTTTTGTCTGTCCTGCACCATGTTCATGCGAGTGGCCTGCATGGGCATCATCATGCGTATGGCTGTGATCATGTCCAGCATGATTTCCGCGCTCATGTGTATGACCATGTGTGTGTTTCTGTGATTCTCCGTGATCATGAGTATGTGAGTGTTTGGCATGTGAATGTGAATGTCCATGATCATGTCCGGCATAGTCATGACTGTGGCTATGCGCACCAGCTGCACTCCCTGTGTGGGTGTGCACATGTCCGTTCATATGTTTTCCTTTTTCCGAGATGCGTATATGCGGCTCTAGCCGCAGCACTTTGCGCTTCGCTTCTTCCACTACCTGCTCATCCATATCGGAAGTGGTGTGCATCGATAACGTTTTGGTAACGAAATTGACAGAGCATTCGCTAATGCCTTTAATTTTTTTGACGCCATTCTCAATCTTCAAAGCGCAGTTCGCACAATCCAGTCCATCAAGCAGAAGTTCCCTTTTCACCTGTTCCTGTCCGGTTCCCATGTGAATTCTCCCCTTTGCAGTACAAAAACGATGTTATATTTCAATTACATTCAATATATGAGCACTCATTCATATGTTTGGTTAATCCTATTATATGCACGCCTAAACATGAGTGTCAACAATCGTTGTTGATTTTTCATACAGATTATGCTAATAGTAATCATTTCGCTTTAGGCGGGTTTTGGATATAATAGAGCTATAGTTGTTAACATAGGCGGTGATAGGAAATGGAACAACCGGTTAAAGCACCAAGCGAATGTGATGCAGCCTGCTCAGGCACTGAAGCCGACGTGCAGACGATTCGCACTTCACTCATAGATCGGGAGACCTCTTCCGAGATGGCGGATTGGTTCAAGGCATTCAGTGATCCAACACGTCTACGTATTATTGATGCACTGTTACAGAAGGAATTATGTGTTCATGACCTGACGGTTCTGCTCGATATGGGGCAGTCGGCCATTTCACACCAGCTGCGTTCACTCCGCAACATGCGGATCGTCAAGCGGCGTAAGGAAGGCAAAACCGTGTACTACTCTCTGGATGATGCTCATATTGAGCAGATTTTCCTGCAAACGCTCCAGCATATTAAACACAGCTAGGCAGCAGCCAAGCTTGTTCATGAAGAAGAACCCCCGCCTCTCGGCTATATGCCGATGGACGGGGGTTCTTCTTGGTAAGGGTACCGTTTATCCAAGATGGATATAAAGTGACTACTTCTTCTGATTACCGATCAGTTGGAGCTCGCCGCTTCGATTACAGAAGATTGTTCTTGTTCGGATCATACAGACCGGATCTGTCTTTGAACCAGTTGAAGATATGCGATACACATACTTTCAGCACCGCATATCCTGGGACAGCTAGCAGAATGCCTACGACTCCAAACAGATTACCCGAAGTCAGAATGACAAAGATAATCGTGATAGGATGGATCTTCAGCGTTTTGCCCATGATCTGTGGTGAGATGAATTTACCTTCGATTAACTGCACGATCGTCCATACAGCAACCATCTTCAGCAGCATCACCGGTGAAGTAACGAGAGCCACGATCAACGCAGGTGTAATCGCAATTGCAGGCCCCAGATACGGAACAACACTCGTGAACGATGCGATAATTGCAAGAATCAGTGCGTAATCCAGACCAATGATCATATAACCAATGTAGAGCAGGATACCGATGCAGAAGCTGACGATAATCTGTCCACGAATAAATGAACTGATCTGGTGATTGATGTCTTCCAGCACATGCATTGCACCCGTCCGGCTCTTGAGCGGCAGGAAAGACAGAATTTTCGCCGGCAGCTTCTTGCCGTCTTTCAACAGATAGAACAGAATGAACGGAACCGTTACGATGGACAGCACGATCTCCGTGAAAGCTCCAAGGAACCCACCCAATGTGCTCCAGGTTGAGTCAAGAATTTCCGCTGCCTTCTGGGAAGCTGTTCTCCACAGATCCTGCCAGTTCATGTTAAGTGTTTCCTGGACCTGACCAAACAGCTGACTACCCGTCAATTCCTCAAATTGCTGTCTTACAGTCTCACTGTACGTTGGAAAATTCGCGATAAGCCCCATAATCTGATTGCGAAGCACTGGAATGACTGCCAGCACTACAACTGTCAGAATGCCTCCAATCGCAAGATACAGAATCAGAATGGACCAGCCACGCTTAATCTTCCATCTTTCCATGACATCGACAATCGGATTCAGCAGGTAGTAAAGTATGCCTGACAGAATAATAGGTAACACGATAGTCTTGATGAGTACCGCGAGCGGATGAAGAACAAAGGATACTTTGGTCAGAACCATCACGTTCAGTCCCACCAACAGCAGAATTAACAGAAATAGAACAAACTTGTTGTTAAGAAAAAATCGCTTGAACCGATCCGGCCAAACGCGGGGTTGCTCAGGTTGCTCCATAGGCGTGTCGTCCTCTCTTATGACCATTAATCAGAACTAAACTGTAAAACTAGATAAATACCCCATACACACGAATAAAAAAATACCTTGTACAAGCCAACATATGTATAACACTCTGGATTTATACGTATGGTGCTGATTAACCGTTTCAAATTAAACCGATAAAGTCATTTTACCCCAAAATGAGTCTTCTGCCCCACACGAAACATTTGCAAAATCTCCCTATTCAAAAACGGCTCGCCTCCCAGGGAGACGAACCGTAAATTTGAAGCTACAGCTTACCATTAAGCCAGCTTTTACGTTAAAAAATTAAAATTAAGCTTTGCCTGCCAACTGTGCGATCAACTCATAGGAGTGCAGACGTGCCTTATGATCATAGATCATCGACGTAATAATCAGCTCATCTGCCTGCGTCTGCCGAATGAAGGATTCTAACTGTCCACGTACCGTTTCTGGCGAACCGTTAACAGCCGCCTTCAGCGTCTGCTCAACACCAGCCTTCTCGCGGTCCGTCCATTTGCCTTCCATCTCTGCGGGAGGCTGTACCAATCCCGTTGTGCCGCGAATAATGTTCAGGAACTGTTGTTGCATCGTTGTACCCAGCCATGCTGCTTCCTCGTCTGTATCCGCAACAACAGCGTTGACACCAACAATCACGTGCGGCTCCTTCAAGCTATCAGATGGTTGGAAGTTGTTATGATACGTTTCTAGTGCAATCCGGGTGTAATCGGGCGAGAAGTGGCTGGCAAAAGCAAATGGCAATCCCAGCTGACCCGCCAGACGAGCGCTGAAATCACTGGAACCCAGCAGGTAAATCGGAATATTCAGTCCTTCTCCTGGTACAGCACGAACAGGCGCGTGATAAGATGTCGCCGAAGCATCAAAGTATGCTCTGAGTTCTGCCAGCAGCTCTGGGAAATCTTCACTGCTGTTCAGATCTTTGCGCAGTGCCAGCGATGTACGACGGTCACTTCCGGGTGCACGACCCAGTCCCAGATCGATTCTGCCAGGATACAGGGATTCCAGTGTACCGAACTGCTCTGCGATAACTAGCGGCGCATGGTTAGGGAGCATGATTCCTCCTGAACCCAGACGAATTGTCTTGGTTCCACCAGCCAGATATCCAATAACGACCGAAGTTGCGGAAGAGGCAATCCCCGGCATGTTGTGATGTTCAGCTACCCAGTAACGGTGATATCCCCAACGCTCTGCATGCTGTGCCAGATCGAGACTGTTGCGCAGTGCATCAGCAGGTGTTGCACCTACAACGACGGGAGCCAGATCCAGGATGGAAAGCTTAACGTCATGAATATGTTCTTTATGAGATGAAGCTGTATTTTCTGTAGTCATTACTATTTAATCTCCTTAATGATTATATTTTTGTATATCCAGATATATAGATTTATTATACCGCAATTGGATATGATGTGAAATGAACTAGCCGTTTACATCCGGACGGAACCCCTGCCTGCACTATGCATCCTAGCTTCCGTTCCGGCATCCGGCTTATAACTCGTTCTGCACGTACTCGGCAAACTGACGAATTGTCTCTTCGTTCCGTCGATAATACGTCCATTGTCCTCTGCGCTCTGAGAGTAGCAAACCCGCCTTGAGCATGGTCAGCAGATAACTGGATATAACCGACTGAGCCAGTCCAGCCTTCAGTTGAATCGTACCGACACAGATCCCGTTCTTGCCACCATCGGGATGCTGAGATAGTTCCAGCGGTGGAAAGTGTTGCTCCGGGTTTTTGAGCCACAACAGAATTTGTCTACGTGTCTCGTTCGATAATGCCTTGAATATTAGTATAGGTTCCATGGGTACGATTATACCCCCTTTCATTCATTTTGCAAACATACGAAACAAACAAACCGACTCATGATTGAGTCGGTCTGGTATCATATGGAATGCGAATCTGGAATCTACATCTACTTCCACATTAGAATTTGGTCGTAACCGTCTGTTTAACCTGATCCAACATCGCTTGATATGCTGGTGCATCCAAATATCCAATACTACCAAAGAGCAGATGATCTACGGCTTCAATACCCACAAAATCGAAGATACCTACGTCTGAAGTTACTTTTAATCCAGCAGTCATGCCGATCTGGTCATATATTTCATTTGGTGTACCATGAGTGTTGATGATGAGACCTTTTTTGCCTGTCAGCAATTTCTGAATTCCCGCTTCACCCGCTACATAAGCAAAACCATAGGCGAATACACGGTCAACATACCCTTTCAGAATAGCAGGAAGACCTGTCCACCAGATCGGATAGATGAATGTAATAGCTTCTGCATCCGTAACAAACTGTTGCTCTGTAGCGATATCCTGTGGTGTCTGTCCTGCACGCATGGAAGCTGTATCGGCTTCAGTCAGTACAGGTTGGAATCCAAGCTTATACAAGTCACGAACGACCACTTCATGGCCTTGGGCTTCTAGAGCTTCTACAGCAGTATTGAGAATTGCGTTATTGAAGCTGTCTGTGTGTGGGTGAGCATATACGATAAGATGTTTCATAGTGTTAATCCCTCCAGGTTTGGTTTGAGTTAGGTTGCAATGATTGGTTCTCGTTAATACGTCCCTCATACATAGATATCTATGTATGTGAGCAAAAAAATATTTGGGCTCTTCTGCCTCACCCCATCCAAGTCTGGAAGGTTGGCAGACAGAAGAATTCATTCACTATAATCTTCGAACAATAGTGGACAGCAAGCTCTCCAATTGCTCCGATTGTTCATCAGATAGGCCAGCGTAGATGATGTCATTAATCTGCTCTGATACCTGATGGAATATCGGTTCGAGTTGCTTCCCCTGTTCGGTTAGGCGAATCATCGTCACCCGGCTGTCTTCAGCATTCTTGCTGCGTTCAACATAACCGAGCTTCTCCAGCTTATTGACAAGTACCGTCACCGTTGGTTGCGTACGTTGAACACGTTCCGCCAGCATCTTGATCGACAGCGTCTCTTCCCGGTATAAGAACATGAGTACATCCCCATGAGAAGGAACAATACCTGTCACCTCATGCTGTTCCAATTCGTGAACAATCCGTTTGTTGACATGATCTCTGATTCTTGCAATCAGTGCAATTGCGTTGTATTTTGGCATGACCTCATTATATATAGATATCTATGTATTTTCAAGTTCTTTTTTTATACAAAGAAAAACAGCCCTTTCCATTCTTCTAGCATGTGGAAAATATCGGGCTGTTTCGATCCTGTTGTATTCTAAATGGTTAGATTAACGTTGTTGGTTCATACTGAATTCAGTTAAGCCATTGAGTAACTTTTTCAATAGGTTGTCGGGTCTTCTCACGTTTTGGCTCCTCTGCCCGATAACCGAAGGCTGCCATCACCGAAACGTCCCATGCACCATTCTCCAGCAAGCCCTCTTCTTCCAGAATATGATGGACAGCCTCGCGGTTGAAACCTTCGATTGGACAAGAGTCAATCTCGATCTGAGCCGCAGCCGTCATCATATTGCCAAGCGCAATGTACGTCTGTTTAGACGCCCAATCGAATAGGGATCGTGGATTCTCAAGAATTCTCTGGTTATTCTGAAAATTCCCGTAAGCCGCACTTGTCAGCTCAAATACATCATCTGGCATTCCTTTCATTTCCTTCAGCATGTATTCCGCATAGGGAGAATTATAACTGGCATCTGATCGGGCCAAAATAACAACAAAATGACTTGCTGTTGCCAATTGTTTTTGAGCACCCGAAGAGACTTCCGATAGACGTTTGCGTAGATCCTGATTTTGTACAATCAGAAACTTCCACGGCTCAAAGCCAATCGAACTGGGAGATAATCTGCCTGTTTCCAATATAAATTGGAAATCCTCATCCGCAATTTTACGATTATCGTCAAATACCTTAGTAGCATGCCGGAAATGATATGCCTTCAAGATGTCTTCCTTTTTCTTTGCCTGTGTTGTAACTTCCATGGATCTCCACGTCCTTTTTATATATTTTTTTATGTTGAACAATAATGTTTAAGTGGTTTCATCTCAAGTATTAGTTTAGGACCTATGCGTATAAATTAAAAGTACGCACATTATTGTTTCTTGGTTTATAAAAGTAAGTATTGTATGAAAGACAGCAATAATCCACTGGGCACTTACATGGCCCTAGTGGATTATCTATGACTCTTTTCCTTTTAAATCTTGAAATCTTGAACCAGCTTATTCAGATTCAATGCACTATCTTTCACTTGATCAGATTGTTTAACTACTTCCACAGATTGCGCAGCAGAGGCGACCATATGTCCTGCGATTTCCTGACTGGATGCAGCTGATTGTTCACTGGCTGATGCAATCTCGTGAATGGAGCCCACTAGTATTTTGATATTCGCAGTCACTTGTTGTGAGGTTGCATTGAGATCTTTAACTGCATTGGCATGATCAAGAGAATCGACATAATACTGTTCAGCTGTATCCTCCAATAATTTGTAATCTTTGCCAACCTGATTGAACATAAAGGATAGCAACTCTTTGGCATTAGAGGACAGATTGGTTACAGACTGCATAACTTCTTCCGTGACCTGCTGAATTTGATCGGCAGCCTGTCTGGAATCATCAGCCAACTTTCGAATCTCGCTTGCAACAACCGCAAAACCCCTGCCTGCTTCTCCAGCTCTTGCAGCTTCAATGGATGCATTGAGTGCAAGCAGATTAGTCTGCGCCGTAACATCCAAAATAGATTGAGATAATATACCAATCTGATCTACAGCAGTTGCACGTTCCAGCGCTTCTGACATCTTCTTACTCGTATTATCATACATGTCCATGGCTGCTCGGCTCGATTCGCGGGCTTCCTGCTTCAACTTTTCAGCCTTCGTGCTGGTCACATAGGCGGATTCTGCTTGTTTAGATGTCTGTTCCGATATATATTCAGCTCCCTGTTGCATCTCATTAGCCGAATGATTCATATTTTCCGTATGGGCTGAAGCCTCTTCCATTGCAGCAGAGAGCTCTTCAACTGTAGCTGACACTTCACGAATGCGTTCATTCAGACCA
Organism: Paenibacillus sp. USHLN196; assembly: GCF_037144955.1. Lineage (NCBI taxonomy): Bacteria > Bacillati > Bacillota > Bacilli > Caryophanales > Paenibacillaceae > Paenibacillus > Paenibacillus sp. USHLN196. The sequence continues at coordinate 103,377 of NZ_JBBCYH010000018.1, forward strand.
GCCATGTTCTGGTTGGTAAGATCACTAACCTGGTTGATATGATGAGATTCCTGAATTACACCACGAATGACATTTGTTGTGGAATCGGTCATTGTACGAATAGCTCGTGCGATGACACTTATCTCATTATTTCCCTGTGTTAGATACGGATCTAAGGATGCCGTTAAGTTGCCTTGTGTTATTTCTTCACAATAACGGGTGATTGCTTTCATTCGTTGACGTATACTGCGAATCATTACAAATGAAATCAGAATGAGTGCTGCAAGTGAAAGCAAAAGAACCGAACCGAGCACCAATGCTCGCTGCTGAATTACTTCCTGTGTATCCGCATAGAGCTTGGCTGACTCTTCTTCGTTATGCGCACTCAAAAGGGTGATCGTCTCCACAATCGCTGTACTGCTTTTGTTAATTCTTCCTCTCTCTTCACTATCGTAGGTGCCCGACATCTTTTTGGTATCCATGATTTGCTCAATATCCTGATAATATGTATCCATCTTTGCTACCAAATCTTCAAATATCTCTTTTTCTTTGGTATCCAATGTTCTTGCTGAAAATTCATTTAAGCCATTCGTGATACTCTTCTTACCTTTCTGAACCTGATCGTACTGTTTGTCGGTATACTCTGCATTATCAAGAACCTTTGTATAATTGGCACGCATATTATAGAAATTACTTTTCAATTCAAGAACATTGGTTTGATGCTGGAAACGGTCATTGTAGAGGATACCTTGTCCCGTTTTTGCTTCGTTCATTCCGAAAATCCCAATCAGAAAGACAGTAAACAAACCGATTAGACTAATTACAGTCATGATGACCATCGTTGATGTTAATTTCATATTTTTGAGTTTATTTCCTTTCTTATATTTTGGCTTAGACTGAATTGACATGATTATTCCCCCACTTTAAATAGTAGATAGCCTTATATATCTTATATCTATATCGTATGTATCCATATTGTTTGTTAGCATTTCAGGAAAATCGACTTTATTCATTTAGTGAGAAAAGTAATGGGAGACAACAGAAAAGCCGCCAGGATATATAATCCAGCGGCTTTTCTGTGAATATGAAACGATATCTGTGCGACCTATAGTTGCTCCATCCACTCATTTTCAGAAATGACGGTATATCCTTCTTGTCTCAGCAATGCTGAGGTGACACCTTCTCCAGTTACCTTGTGATTGGAAAAATTCCCATCATAGATCATCTTTGTACCACAAGACGGACTAAACTCCTTTAATACCACACACGATACATTCAATTCTCGCGCCCATTCCAATGTCTGATAGGCTCCCTTGATATACAAGTCTGTGACATCCTTGCCACTTTTCTCGATCACTTTCGCAGTGCCAGCCAGTACGTCTTTGCCCGTACCACCGATAATCTCAGCTGGTTCACGGGGTGTGGAGAATCCGCCAAGCAGCTCCGGGCATACCATCTTAGCCTGGTCCTGCTTCACAAGCTCCTGAATCTTCTCATCCAGGCTCGCTGTTCCATTGTAACGGCAAGCTACCCCCGCCAGACATGAACTCACCAAATATTTCATTGTTATCTCCTTATACTCATCCCATCTATTGAAGTAAATTGTAACATATAAGATCAAGCCCTATAACTCACCTCTGGTAATCATCTTGATCCGTCCATCTTCCCTGTATTCAACCTGAAAAACATCCGTGCTCGACTCCAGTTCAAATGTGACCATGCCTGGATGGTCAGGATTACGGTGAAGTTTATACGCTTGAAGATCCATTTTAAATATTTTTTTAATTATAGGTTCTACTCCTTCTCTAAGAAGAGACTCCTGTATGTTATATAGTTCCTGATAATAAGCCTCTATTTCTTCCCAGTCTGCAAAGTCTTGCTCATAATGATTAGCATCCCCAACCGTATAACCCAAGCCCTCTTTTCCTTCGGTCATCTGGACAAAGTAGTTATCTTTAAAGGAAAAGGAGACTGTATCTTTGCCGAGTTCATCATCTTTGCTTCGGCTTGCTCTTACCAGATCAAGATTGGCTTTACCAGACAGAGCCTCAATCGCGTTTCTGGCATCTGCCAGCGCTGCCTGTGATATTTGATCAGGTCTAAGGTCGCCTGTGATCGATACAGCATTGTCCTGCTGCCATACAATCTCCCCATAACCATGGCCAGTCTCATTTTCTAACGTTAATGTCGTATGTGATATTGGCTCCATTTCCCCTTGCTTCATACTCACATAACGTCGAGCTGATGCAGGTTTCAGGGTTGGAGTACTACCTATACTTTGCAAAAGCGATGGAACTTGGCGCAGATAACGGTGTTCCAGCTCGCTCGGATGCATCTCACGTCTCATTTCTAATTCCCGCAGATTGCCTGTGGCCGAATCGAGCCATATCTGCGCGTACTCTTTCTCACTTTCATTTCCAGCCTCTACATATATTCTTCCGGAGACAGGCAAGTCTTCCACTTTCGTAATCCGCAGCTGTTTACCCAGATCATCCCGCATGGTGACCGCAACATTTCTTTTCATCCTATCCGTTAGCAGATTAATACTCAAACCATCGGATAGCTGTAACGCTGCTGTCGGATAAATCTGCTCGATCACGGGTTTCACCAGCTGTCCATCATTCCAGATCCATAGGAACAATCCAGCCGCAATAACCAACGCACCTGTGCCGGCAACAAGAGGTCCTTTTCTAGGGCGACGCTTGTGGGACACGTTGTTCACTTTCAGTCTAAACGGCCTGGATGGCCTGGAACTGTCCTCTGACCTATCTCCCTTGCTCCCCTCTTCCGACTTCTTCATCCACTCCACCTGTTGAAGCACCTTTCGCTTGTGATCCTCCGTAAAAGGAGACGAAGCAAACGGTCCCTTCCGGATTTCCTTCTCCCATTGCTCATCCTTGTGTCTCATTTGCTTCGCTCCTCCCATTGTTTCCGTACCTTGTCCTTACCTCGGGATAGTCTTGATTTTACTGTGCCTGAGCTGATTTTCAATATCTCAGCAATCTCACTCGTCGTAAGCTCATATTTCAGATTCAGCAAAAGGATCTCCCGGAACTTCTTCGGCAACGCCAGAACAATATCCCAGATTTCATGGATATGCTCCTTACGCATCACTTCCATCTCGGCCGAAGGATGTGCAGGCTGCTCTGCAATCATGACTCTTTGGCTCGAATCCCCACGCTCTGTCTCAATGGGTAACGTCTCTCCCCACAGGCTACTACGAAAGAATCTGGATTTTCGATATGTAAAGGTCGTGTTCCTAGTAATCGTCAACAGCCATGTTTTCAGTGAGCAATCCCCACGATAAAAAGCGATCCCCGAGAACGCCCGAATAAATACCTCCTGTGACAATTCGTCTGCCTGTTCGGCACTTTTGGTCAGAAAATAAGCATAATTCCACACATCGTTCCCGTAATCATCCATGATGCTGCCGAGTGTGTAATTGTCGATAGTATGAGCCTGTGCCAGAAATTGATAATCCAACTGTTGTTCACCTCACTTAATATGACTGAGTCTAATGTGGTTCGGTTCCCTGTTTTGGACATTATTTCTTATTATTGTAGCAAAATAAAAAACCAGCATGTTCAACATCGCTGAACACGCTGATTCCTTCAAGTTTGCTTATTTAGAAATCTCTATCAGTAAGCTTTTAGGCGAACGCACCACTTCCTCAGTTACTTTCTGTCCTCTAGTCTAACGAATCATTTTCATCGTTATACTTTAACCGCAGCAATCATCAGAAACATGGGTCTCCGGTTCTCATCTCGCATACCAGGGACCTGTTCAATCATTTCCGGCGATGGTTTGGATTCAGCCACCTTTTGAATAGCAAACCCTTTAATCAGTTCATTGAGATGTGTTGCCAGTGTGCGATGATATTTGACCACATCCTGATTCAGAAAGTTCGCCACACGTTTCCCTTCATCGTGGTAATCATCCACGGGCCAGTGAAGAATCTCACCTGTGGGTCCGTAATGCCAATCCTGCGCAGCACGAGCGGTGAAGATAGGATGTTCCGAGGATAGTACAAATGTGCCCCCTTCTACGAGACAATCATTGATCTTAGCGTACACCGCGTCTAACCGTTCAATATAATGCAAAGCCAACGAACTGATCACAACATCAAATTGTCCAGGTGCAAAGTCAATATCTTCAATCGCCAGCTGCTTGTACTGGATCTGTCGATCGTCCGTCATCTCACGGGCTCGCTGAAGCATATTTTCAGACAGATCTACACCGATCACTGAACTCGCTTGTTGCTCTCGCGCATACCGGCAGTGCCAACCAAAACCACATCCCAAATCCAGCACACGCTTGTCCTTCAAGTTGGGCAACAAGGTCTGCAATTCATGCCACTCCCCGGCCGCCTCCAGCCCTTGAATTGAACGAGCCATCTTACTATAGTTATCGAAAAACTCAGCTTCATCGTACTTATTTTGTTTCATCTAGAGATTCCTCCCGCCTTATGAATATCCACCTACTCTACCACATAAACGATATTTAAACGCAAAAGTTGCCAAGCGAATTCATGGCGTGTTATCATACAGAACGAACGTTCAGTATAATTAAATACAGAATGAACATTCAGTTTACTAACGGAGGTCATTATGAATACGAATTGGACGCATCCATTGGAAGGGCAATCTGTAGGTAAAGCTTTTATTAGCTACCTTGTGCCTTCCGTATTGGGGATGCTGGTAGTTGCTTTTAATTTTATTATCGACGGCATTATGGTTGGACACAAACTGGGTTCTACCGCGATGGCCGGGATCGGCATTGCCTCACCTGTCTATACGCTTTTTGTTGCCATGTCGCTGTGGATTGGTATGGGCGGGGCAACCTTGTACTCCAACGCAATGGGTAGAAAAGATATAACCACAGCCAAACAAATTTTCACCAAATCCATTATGCTCATAATGCTAGTCACGATAGCTATTGGATATACTGCATATACCTTCAAAGACAAGCTGGTATACTCCCTCGGTGCTAACGCTGAGACCTTCCCGTTTGCTTCAGACTACATGAATATCATGTTGTTGTTCGGGTTCGTCTTCACCATTGAGAATGCACTCTCTGTCTTTGTTCGGAACGATGGGAATCCCAACACATCCATGTACGCTCAGATTACATTTGCTGTAGCTAATATCATCATCAATTATGTAACATTGTATGTACTCGAGTGGGGTGTACGCGGTGTTGCCCTCGGTACAATTGTATCAGCATCCCTTGCATTGCTGGTTCTGTTCACTCACTTTTTCAAAAAAACAAATAATCTCACATTTACCCGGTTCAAATGGAACAACAAACTGCTGGCCTCCCTGTTACTCATTGGTTTCCCCAGCTTTCTGGCTGAACTCGGTATGTCGGTCTTCTCTGTCTCTCATAACATCTCGATGGATCGCATTGCGGGCACGGATGGTGTAGCATCCTTTACTGTATTGAACTATATTCATGGTGTGGTACTGTTAGCGTTCCTGGGTCTAGCATCCGCTGCTCAGCCTCTGGTCAGCTATTATCACGGTGCGAAACAGATGAAACGGGTACAACAAACGATACGTTTAGCTACCAAAACAGCACTGGCATGCGGTCTACTGTTACTGATTGTTGTTCAAATCGGTGCACCTCATTTCGTGCAAATCTTTGGAAACTTCAGTAGCGGGGTAACAGATAATGCCGTTTACGGATTACGCATATTTACATTTGCCTATGTGTTCATGGGTGTTAACTTTGTTATGAGCACCTATTACCAATCTGTAGGTAATGCCAAAATGGCCATCTGGATTACAGCCGCGCGTGAGATGATCATCATGATTGCGTTAATTGCAGTCCTCCCTTCATTCTTCGGTGTGACGGGTGTGTGGCTTGCTGTTCCGTTATCTGAAATGCTGGTTCTCGTCACGATAGCTGTATACTATAGAAAACGATCCCTTACGGATCGGATAAACGCGTTGCGTCCTGAATAACGTTAACAGATATATAACCGCAACAGATAGAAGATAACTAGAACGTAGGTAGAATGTAGGTAGACCTCATAAATAATTGAATAAACAAATACATGAAGCCCTGACCGATCCATATAGATCGGTCAGGGCTTTGTTTTATTCTAACTTAGATGTCATTAGATACGTATATCAAATCGGCCATTACTGTCTGTCGTTGCGTTTGCAATCTCCTTAGGTGTAGCTACGCCCATTCCGTTGGACAGAGGTTGGGCAGGTGGCGCCTCCTTCGCAACGGCTGTACCGACTCCTTGAGAACTTTGCTGTGCAATCTGTGCATCAATCTGCTTGATCTGCTGTTCAAGTTGTTTGGTCTTTGTCTCCTTAGTCTTCTCATCGTCCTTGCTTGATTGCACTTTCTCCAGTTGAGCCTCAAGCTTCGTCTTTTGTTTCTCCAAGCTACTTGAATGGTCCGAACTCGAAGATGTCGATATGTAAGATGTAGTGGAACTAGCTGTAGAAGATATATTCATTATGGTTCTCCTCCCCTTTACTTGGCTTCACTATACCCTAATTCGCTAAAACCTACGTTAAATTCAACTGAAAGGTTGCTGAACGAGGCAAACAACTAAAGTCGACACATGGAAATATATATAGTACCAACATTGATTCATGGCCAAAATCATTAATACTGAGAGTCTTCATATAAGTGAAAGTCTTGATGCCGTCTTATCTGTAGAGTTAGTTGTTTCCTCGTGTAAAATAGTAACACAAAAAGACACACTCGATATCATCAAGTGTGTCTTCATATTGCTTGGCGGCGTCCTACTCTCCCAGGACCCTGCGGTCCAAGTACCATCGGCGCTAGAGGGCTTAACGGTCG
>NZ_JBBCYH010000019.1:0-98855 GCF_037144955.1 Paenibacillus sp. USHLN196
TATCGACGAGCAGTTTAATTAAGAAAATAATCCCCTCAATATAACCGAGGGGATATTGAATACTAATGATTTTGTTTTTTTAGTCTGTCTACTTGACAGGGAGCACTTCACAGGTCCACTAGGTGGCCTTTTTTGTGTTTTCTGTTTTAAAATGACACAAACTACTTCGGAAGGGTCAGTATGAGATTTAAGAGTTCACCCCTTTTTGAACATAAAATATAAAAAAATAAAAAAATCTTTTCAGTACTTTACATTGAAGGTAGATGTATAGCATCTGGAAGTATACAAGCGTATCTCTGCTTAAAAACAAGTACAGTATATACAGTTTTTTCTGTATGTACGCAACAAACGCTTTTTGTTGTTTGAGATCGGTTTCATTATTTGTTATCATAACGGAGTTGGTTGGGCGACTGTCGTATTATGTCTATGAATGCCTACATTTCTGCAGAATGTAACGCTAGTATCTAACAACACGAGAATTACAGAGGGGAAGACACTTATAATGAAGGCAATGAAAAAATGGATGATGGTTACAAGTTTAGCTGCGGTATTCACGCTATGTGCATGTTCTTCCAATGCTGCTACAGGTGGAGACACCTCGAGTGTCGGAGAGCAGGTTAATTATAAAATTACAGGAACAGACCCAGGTGCGGGTCTAATGAGACTGACAGCTCAGGCAATGGAAGATTATGAGTTGTCAGATTGGGCGTTAATGGAAAGTTCAGCAGCAGGTATGACAGCACAGTTGGATCGATCTTATAAAAATAAAGAACCAATTGTCTTTGTTGCTTGGTCTCCGCACTGGATGTTTAATACTTATGACCTGAAGTATCTGGATGATCCGAAGATGACGTATGGGGAACCGGAAGAGATTCATTCGGTTGCGCGCCTTGGACTTCAGAAGGACCACCCGGTTGCCTATGAATTCCTGGATCGTTTTAACTGGACGTCGGAAGATATGGGTGAAGTGATGGTAGACATACAGAACGGAATGGAACCGGAGGCCGCTTCGGCCAAGTGGGTAGATGGACATGAAGATAAAGTTCAGGAGTGGACTGAAGGACTGAAACCCGTCAATGGAGATCCGTTCACCTTGAGTTATGTAGCTTGGGATTCGGAACTTGCCAGTACTAATGTCGTCCGCTATGTGCTTAATGAGAAGTTGGGATACCGGGCAGAGGCTCTGCAAGTGGAGATCGGACCGATGTGGCTCGGCGTTGCCAACGGCGATGTGGATGCAATTGTAGCTGCATGGCTGCCAGTGACCCATTCAGATTATTGGGAGCAATATGGTGACAGACTGGATGATCTGGGCGCTAATATGGGTAATGTAAAATCTGGATTGGCTGTTCCTTCCTATATGGAAGATGTGAACTCAATCGAAGATTTGCAGTCTTAGGTTCCCATTGATGTTACTTCATGAAAAGAAAGAGCATACCTCTTTTCCGAGGATGCTACCATGGAATTGAGATACGTGACGGTCACCATAATTGGTGGCCGTTTTTACGTTTAAACCCATTTTCTAAAATTCGTGGTGCAGTTAATTTCAATTTTACCTGGACGTAATAACATACGAACAATAGCGAAGTAGAGTTGAAGTATAGACATCTAGACATCCATACGGAATTAACGTCGCCTTTTACAGGTGATGTGATCATCAAGCTGGCGCCGCTTAATGATCAGGACAAAACCAAAACAAGCAAAGGTGGTATTTACATTGTTCAAGAGAATAAGCCTTGCTCTTGCATTCGTAACTCTCTTTTCATGGACGTTGACTGGTGTTTCTTCCGCTTACAGCAATTCCAATTGGATGGGGTCAATCCCTGCTAACACCCCGCTTTCTTCTCTCTCGATCCCAGGAACGCATGACTCCGGTGCCTTGTATGAACCGATCAATGGAACGGCAAAGACACAGGATCTAACCATTGCCCAGCAATTGAATGTGGGTGTCCGGTTCCTTGATGTTCGCACCAGACATTACGGGGATGCATTCACCATTCATCACGGGGCTATCTATCAGAATCAAAATTTTGATGATGTATTAAATGCAGTCATCGGCTTTCTGAACAATAATCCCTCCGAAACCATTATTATGAGTGTGAAAGAAGAGCATACACCTGCAAATAATACGCGCACGTATGAGGAAACATTCAAATCCTATGTCGCCAAAAATCCTGATAAATGGTTGTTAACCGACCACGTCCCTACCCTTGGGGAATCAAGAGGCAAGATCGTATTGCTGAGAAGATTTGATATGAGCCAATCCCCGTATGGTATTAATGCTACTGCATGGCAAGAGAACACCACCTTTAACATTCAGAATGCAGCAAGTATGAAGATTCAAGATTATTTTAAAGTATCAGATAAGAACAAGAAATGGTCGGATATTCAAAACATGTACAACGAAGCCAAAGCCCAAAACTCTTCTTGGCTGTACATCAACTACACAAGTGGTTATGACCCAGGTTGGTTCGGTATCCCGAATATTCGCTCCATAAAAGACGATATAAATCCGAAAGTAAACACATTCTTTACGACTAATACCAAAGGCCGTTTTGGCATTTCGGTTATGGATTTCATCGACGAGAGTACATCAGCCAAAATTATTGCAACCAATTTCTAATGTAAGATATATCGTGTGTGATGTAAGGCATTATTCCGTAAGACGCAGGTCCTTTGTGACAGGCGTCTTTTTTTACATTTTAAAGGAGCTCAGCAATAGTTGGGCGATTTGATTCAAGCATATACAAGGGGTTAAGATAATTCGAGAGAGTAAATTTTTCTCCAGATAAGGGAAGAAGATCATATTTCGCAAAGGAGAGTTCTTACATGAATCATCAAATTCCGGAATATACATTGAACGATGGCTTGAAAGTACCTGCAATTGGGTTCGGTACCTATAGTTTAAAAGGAGAAGAAGGTGTCAAATCGATCACATCCGCAATGGATGCGGGTTATCGGCTGATTGATACGGCTTACAACTATGAGAATGAAGCAACAGTGGGCAAAGCCATCAAGCAAAGCTCCATCGCCAGAGAAGAACTGCTGATTTCCTCGAAGCTGCCGGGACGCTATCACGCTCATGATAAAGCACTCGTGGCGATCCAGGAATCCCTTTACAGAGCGGACTTGGATTATTACGACCTCTACCTGATCCACTGGCCCAATCCCAAAAAGGATATGTACGTGGAGGCATGGCAGGCTCTAATTGAAGCGAAAAAACGCGGATATATCCGTTCCATCGGAGTGAGCAATTTCCTGCCCGAGCACAACGAACGCCTGATTAAGGAGACGGGGGTAGCACCGAGTCTAAATCAGATTGAGCTGCATCCGTTCTTTGACCAAGCCGATCAGCGAGAACAAGATGCAAAGCATGGCATTGTGAACGAGTCCTGGAGTCCAATCGGACGTGGCAATGATGCTGTGCAGGATATCGTCAAAGACGAAAAAATCCTCCGCATCGCGGAAATCCATGGGAAAACGCCTACTCAAATTATCTTACGCTGGCATATCCAGCTAGGTTCTATTCCAATTCCGAAGGCAGGTTCGCTTCAGCATCAGCAAGAGAATATCGATATTTTCGATTTTGAGCTAACTGCACAGGAGATGGAAGTTGTCTCTTCATTTAGCCGTCCAGATGGACGATTGTGGGATCAGGACCCAAGCGAGTACGAAGAATTTTAAGGATGGTATCCGCTGTCTAAGTGGGTTGCTGTATAACCTACTAATCAGTGATCAGAAACCCCTGTGAATAAATATTGGTAAGCCTGCTGGCTCTACCGATGTATTCCGGGGGTGTTTTTGTATGCATAGGAACAGAGGGGGAGTACAAAAGAAAAGAGTGCCCCTGTCAGCAATGACAAGAAGCACCCGTATTGAGTGGTTACGGCTACATAGCCGAAAGTAACTCTTGCTAACCCTTCGGAATCCGGAAGGTTAGTATCTCGTACGGTTTGATATCAAAAGAAATTCGGCCATTCTCCACGATGCAATCCGCTTCGTTATTCTCTAATAGATCACAAGCATATGCTGTGGCACCTGATCCCTCAGGCAGCTGAAGTGAAGCCCGACTGCGGCGACCATGTGCTTCGTACATCCGGATGATCATATCATCGTTGTTCTCGGCTTTTTTGATAACCTCCAACACGACATTCTCCTGGTCGACCGATGCGAGTGACCACACTCCAGGCAAAGTACCGGTTTGCGATGCGATTTCACGGGCAACCAAAGGGCGATTGATATCATAAGCAGCTTGAATGACACGTCCCTCACGGAAATCTCCTTTGTGCGGATAGAGGGAGTACGTGAACACATGCTGCTCCTTATCGGCGTTCTCATTGGGATACGTGGCACTTTTGATCAACGACAATCGCATGACAGAGTTATGAATATCATATCCGTACTTGCAGTCGTTCAACAGAGCAGCGCCGTACCCGTTCTCCGCCAGATCGGCCCACTTCTGTCCACACACTTCAAACCGTGCCTGATCCCAGCTAGTATTACGGTGGGTAGCACGCTCCACGTTGCCGTACTGGATTTCATAGACCGCTTTCTCACTCCAGATATCCAGCGGGAAGGCGGCTTTCAATAACAGGTGCTCCTGCTTCCAATCTACAAATGTACGGAAATCGATCCGGCGCGTATGCGCATAGAAGATGATTGTCTGCTCAATAACAGATTCCAGGAACTGTCGCTTCACTTGCAGCACGGAACGCACCGGCCCACTTTCAATCCACTCCAGGGACTGGAGGTCATTAATCTCCCACATATGCTGTTCGTAATAATCGTCAATGTTCCACGCCTCGTATTCCGCAGGTCGATCCTCGAATACTTGCAGCACGTTACCGCGCTCGCCAGGCTGAAGCAGCTCACGGCCCTCCAGCTTGTCCCATACGGATATGAACTCGGCACTTTCATTCAGGTGGATATCGTAGCATGGGGTTTGAATATGCTCCTGGTCTGCTTGCCACTGTGCAACCGATACGCCAGCGCCTTGTTCGGCGGCCAGATCAGCCGTGATCCGGAAGGTTTTATATCCCGAAGCCGGTACATTTTCAGCGAGGAATACCAATCCACCATCCAGCGCACGCTGGCTCGGTACCGAACGATCTCCATCATAGACGGTTACTTTTCTCGCAAAAGCAGGCAGTTCAACCACATCCGTCCGTACAAATCCGGTCGTGTTGAATACTACAATGGCTTCACCATCAGACGTAATTCGGCTTGCAATGCCGTTCAGCGCACTGTCTTTCAGCTCATCCGTGACACGCAGGACTTCTTCATATTGCTCCTTGGAATCCACATATACCTGCTCAATGGAGCTGCCCGGGAGAATATCATGGAACTGGTTCAGCATCGTCAGCTTCCATGCATGCTCCAGTGCATCGGTTGGATAGGCCGCCTGTGCATTCGCCTGACGATGAATCATGGCATACAGCTCGGCATCGGCCAGTGCAAATTCACTATGACGGTTGTACCGTTTGTTACGCGCCATGGACGTGTAGGTACCCCGGTGATACTCCAGATACAGCTCACCCGACCAGCGGGGAACGGAAGGAACATCCGCCAGATTTTGCTCCAGCTTCTCGAAAAACTCGCGTACAAAGGTACGTTTCACCGCGGGTACACCTGGCAATCCGACATCGAGTCGTCTGCCATGCTCCAGCATCTCTTCGGTTGGTCCGCCGCCGCCATCCCCGAATCCGAAACATTGCAGGACATCTGCATTGATGTTTTTGTTCTGGTATCGCTGCCACGTGCCTTTTACTTGCGAAGCATTAAACCGTCCATTATAGGTCGTTTCGAAGCGGCGCTGCCTGAAATCAGGATGTTTGTCATAGTCTGTTGCTGTGATGAAATGGGTGAGGACCTCTGATCCGTCGATTCCTCGCCAGTACATCGTGTCGTTTGGAATCTGGTTGGTATCATTCCAGGCAATTTTGGTTGTCATAAAATAATCAATGCCGCTCTTGCGCATAATCTGCGGCATCGCTGCACTATAACCAAATACATCCGGCAACCAGAGCACACGGTTCTCCACACCAAACTCTTCCTTGAAGAAACGTTTCCCGTAGATAATCTGACGGATCATGGATTCACCCGAGATCAGGTTACAATCGGCTTCCAGCCACATGGAACCTTCCGCTTCCCAGCGGCCTTCAGCCACCTTTTCCTTGATTTTCTCATATAGGGATGGATAGTCTGCTTTCAGGTACGCATACAGCTGGGGCTGAGAAGACATGAACGTGTATTCTGGAAACTTGTCCATTAGATACAATACACTCGCGAAGCTGCGAATGACCTTCTCGCGAGTCTGATCCAGCGTCCACAGCCATGCCACATCGATATGCGTGTGTCCGATACAGTGCACGGTAGGGATGTGATCACCGGCAGGGCGGATATCACCATAGACATGATCTTGTAGATATCGGCGCGCTTCCAGCACCGACGCATGGAATTCTGTACTGTTTTCCTGGCGCAAATCCAGCAGATTCACGGCTTTATTCAGATGTTCGACTACCTTCAGCCGCTCCAGATCATCCTCACGCAGCAGATCCGCAGCATCTAGCGCAGCCTTGAGATCATAATACAAATCGGAGACTTGCTGATGATGCTCGGCGATATATACATTTAGAAAAACATCCGCGGCAGACGTACTGCAATATGCATATAATGCCAGTTCAAACTCTTCGCCCTTCACCGCGGATGGAGTCAAGTCAATCTCCGTATGGTTCACATCCAGACCGCAGATCAATTCCCCATTAAGGAATGCCAGAAATTGCGGATTATCGTAATTCCAGATATCGTCAGCACCGGTGACGATGGCACACACGACCTTTTTTCCTTCCATCTGATCCGGGATGCGAATGCGAGTTTTGAAGCAGCTGTGTACATCTTTGCCACCCCAGCCATCACCCTTACGGAATACATTCCAGGAGGAAGGGTCCTCATGCACCAGTTCCCAGGAGTGGTAACCACTTTCTTTATGATAAAGCTCAGGGATATATGTCTTTGAGGTTAGACGTGCACGTTCCAAGTGTTTAACAATGGTATGGATTCGAGTATACAAGGAATTCATTTTCATGTTGGTTTCCCACCTTGGTTTATAGTAAGTACAGGCTGTAGTTGTTGTTGGAGCGATAATACTGCAAGCGCTAACATATCAACTCTATCATAACAAAAGAGAAATGGGCGAAACTACGTATTGTATGCTGAAAATAACGTCTTTTTATTGCATTTCATGCTAAAATAAAATCATTAGAATCAGGATAGGGGGCATGTTCATGACACCATCGGTTCTGGCATACGAGCAGGGATATGCGATCCATGTGAACCAGCCTGGAGATTCGCTTTTTTATCATCTGGATTATGACGAGCGCTCCCATGAACTGAATATGGAATTTCAGCATTTCCATGATTTCTATGAGATCTGTATCCTTTTGGATCGCACAGCTGCTCATATCATTGAAGGCAGTTTATATGAGATCCAGCCTCTGGATATCGTTCTATTGCGGCCTTCTTTGCTGCATAAAACGCAATATCCGAAGGGTGCTCCGCCCAAACGATTGATGATCACCTTTGCCATGCCACGTAATACACCTGGTCTTGAGAGCGGTTACACAGAGCTGTTCTCGATCTTTGATAAACCCATCCCGATATTCCGATTTACAGAAGAACGGCGCCAGGCGATATTAAATCCTTTAAATGAAATCTATGCTCTATCACAGGATACCTCGGCACTTCATTCAGTCGCGATCCATAGCAAGTTTGTTGAGTTTCTGTGTGCGATCCATCGATACTCGGCTGAGAATAGCTATGTTCGTGAAGAGACAGGCTCGTCTATGTCGCAGCGGATGTATGCCATTGCATCGTATATTCACAGTCATTATCAGAATGAACTGTCACTCGAAGAAATCTCCAAACGGTTTTTCGTGAGTGCTCATCATCTATCCCGTCAGTTTAACAAAGTCACAGGTTTTACGTTTACCGAGTATATTCAGATGACCCGAATACGTAACGCTCAACAAATGCTCCTGAATTCTAACCAAAAAATCACCGAAATTGCAGCACAGTGTGGCTTCGCCAGCTTCTCTCAATTCAATCGCATTTTCAATAAACTGAATGGCATGTCACCGAGCGCATATCGCCGTAGCAGACATTCACAGAGCGAGCGTGAACTGATATCTTTGGGTAGTCCTGAGCGCTGATTGAAGACAGAGATCATCTGGGGATGTCAGTGGAGATGTGTTGCATAAATCGCGACAGCAAAGATGTATAGAGGACTAATAAAAAAGGCAAACCCTCTAAGTTACAAAGGGATTGCCATTTTCCTTCTATATAAAGATACATCTACCTAGAGATAGTTCCTGACCAGACTCACTCATGTACCCGTATGAAGGCTACTCTTAAACGTGATCCTTCGGCGCCAGCTCAATAGCAGAGCGGATGGCAGCCAGCATGCTTTTATCATCGGCGATATTTTTGCCAGCGATATCGAAGGCTGTACCGTGGTCGACAGACGTACGGATGATACCGCCTTTCAGGCCAACGGTGATGTTTACACCTTCCTCGATGCCCATCACCTTGATCGGTGCGTGGCCTTGGTCGTGGTAGCAGGCTACAACGATATCGAAGTCGCCGCGACCAGCGCGGAAGAAGAGTGTGTCCGCCGGGAGTGGACCAACGACGTTAATGCCTTCCTGCTGTGCACGTTCAATGCCGGGCTGAAGCTTCTCTTCTTCTTCTCCATTACCGAACAAGCCGTTCTCCCCGGCATGAGGATTGATTCCGCATACGGCTACGCGCGGATTCTCAAATCCTGCTTTTTTCAACGTATCATGAGCAAGCTTCACGACGGTGTAGGTTCGTTCCGGGTTAATACTTGCAATGGCATCGATTAGACCCATGTGTGTTGTCAGGTGAATGACTCTCAAATTAGGCGTTGTCAGCATCATTGAGAAGTCCTGTGTATCCGTCAGGTCAGCCAGAATCTCGGTGTGTCCCGGATACAGGTGCCCTCCTTGATGCAAAGCTTCTTTGTTCAAAGGCGCCGTGCAGATGGAGTGAATCTGCTGCTGTTTGGCAAGATCAATGGCTTTGGCGAGAAACTGGAATGCTGCATCTCCAGCCACGGCAGATACTTTACCGTATTCCAGATCGACAGGAACGAGATTCAGATCAATCACATCCACAGTACCGAATTCATACTTGGCTTCGGAAGGCTCTTGAATAGCGTTAACGTTCAGATTTGAACCGATAACCGGCAACACGCGCTCCAGAATCTTCGCATCACCGATAACGAGTGGATTGCACTGATCGTACATTTCTTGATGACCCAGTGCTTTCATAATAATCTCCGGTCCAATACCTGCTGCGTCGCCCATCGTAATTCCAATTGTAGGTTTCATACGAGAATACCCCCTTTTAATTTTTGAATTGCATGGATAAAGACATCGGGTTTGCCGAATCCGCCTGCTTTGGTAATCACATGCAGATCATCAATCCCGATAAACTTGGAGATCGGTACACCGATTTCAAGCTCATCCAGCAGCTCGAAGCCGCTAATATTCCATTTCAGACAGATTTGTTTTGCCGTATCGCCACCAGTCATGGATACCCCTTTGAAAAGTCCCTCTTCCAGCAGTCTGGCACAGATCTCACCCATCGCAAGTACAATCTCGTTGCTGACTTCTGTGTGATTGAGACCGCGAATTTCGCCCGTTGCTCGTGCCAGTTCGATATCCACCTGTTCAGCGGTGGAGTAGAGGACAACATCTTGTCCTTCCAGCGCTTTGTCTCGGACCTCGTTATAGACACGTTCCATCTCTTCCGCGCGGTCTGCGGTTGCGGATACCGCTTTGAAGGAATGGAAGGAGACTGAAGCCACGCGGGAATTGCGCATCAATCGATGCAGCTGCTCGCGGGAGTTTTTGTTCACGCTGCCGACCACCGTTAGGATTGGACCGGAATTCTCCGGGATATCAAGCGACGCAGCCCTGGATTCCAACTCGTAATGCGCGGGGAGGTAATTGGCAATGCCCGCCGAACCTGCCCAAGTAAAGGTATAATCCAACTCGCGAGTCATCTGGAGAATCAGTTCCAGATGTCTTTCTTCGGTGGAGTCCACCATTACATACGGGATGTTATTTGTTTTCAACTGCTCTAGCTTGGTGCGAATATGATTCTGCCCGGCTTCCAGATCGGCGACGGTGATCTCGCCAACTTCGTACTTGGTCTGTTGTTTCAACAAGTCTGGAAGGTAGGAAATCGTTACAGGTGTCTTCGGATCATGGGCAATTTCAGTATCTGCCAGAGGAACGCCGTTCAGGTAATGAATTCCTTCCAATATCGTCCTGTTATTCTTTGGATAACCCGGAGCGATCATCATAAAATCAGGTTTGACGACATCATACAGGGCATCAATCTCGATGCCAATATTTCCACGCATAGTTGAATCCATCTTTTTGAAAATCGTCTCAAATCCATTGTTCGTCAGCAATTCAGCTGCACGGTATACACGTTCATACGCTTCTTGCGAGGATATGGAACGACTATCTGTATCAAAGACGACGGCGTCGTAACGTGTAAGAGGCTCCTCATCCATATTAAAAAGAACACTGGTCTTTAAGCCATGGCGGGCAAGCTGCACCCCGCTGTCATTGGCACCGGTCAAATCATCTGCAATAATGGCTAATTTCATGCAGTCATCCCTCCTTGTAAGTACAATTTAATAAAAAGTCCGTTCAGATCATCCATTAAGCACAGATTAAGCACATTAGTTCAGGTGAAGACCATTTATGTGGTTGGTCGTTGATTGTATTTCTCGACTCCACCTGATTTCTCCAGTCGTTTGGAGAGGAACCCGATGAAGATCGGTAACAGGATGGCCGTAGTAACAACACTCGCGGCAATCTGTACGGTTGCAATTTCGGCAATCGGGCCAAATGAAGCATTAGCAGCCACGATGGCAGCAGGTGTACCTACGGCATTCCCGGCTGTTGAACCTTCGGAAGCACCAACGATGGGATTCCAGCCAATAGCTTTAAACAACAGATATCCAATTCCACCTGTGAGAAGAACAGTCAGAACGCCAAGCATGATTCCACCAAGTCCACCTTGGATGATCGACGAGAAGTTGATTCCCATACCCAGTGAGAAGGCGAAGAACGGAACAAGTTTGTCGCTGCCTTTGTGCAGCCACTCCGCCAGATTGCGGTCCAGATTACCAATAATGACACCAACGATGAGCGGAAGCAATACAGCAACGAATGCCATAGGAGAGAACATGCCGTTGGCAAAGCCCATCGCACCGAAGATGGAGAGCGCTACCATGGTTAGGAATGGACCATCGCTGAGTGCGAGGAACGGATAGGCTGCTTTGTCATCTTCTTTGCCGTATTGACCAGCGAGTGCAATGTACAAACCGCCGTTCGAGTTGGTCATTGCGGCAATAATGGCCAGTGGGGCAAGACCCAGGAATAATCCACTTGAGTCAGCAAATAGAATGGCAACGAGACCGAGTGCTGCACCGATCGCCCACTTGACGACCAGCAAGGTAACGCCCTTGCCGACGGATGAGCCCGCTGTTTTAAACGTAATCTGTGTACCCGCAATCAACAGGAACAGCGCGATCAACGTACTGGAACTGTTAACGAAGAGAGCTTCCGTGAATCCACCGATGCGCAGGGCATTCGGGAAGAATGTATTGATGGTTGCACCAAGTAACAGGGGAACGACCATCATACCGCCAGGGATGCGATCTAAAGTTGCTTTAATGTTCATAGTAGTAGCTCCTTATGAAGTAATCGTTTTTATGAAGCGCTTGCAGGGATTATATTATCCCATATCGTTTAATATAGCAACAATAAATTATTGTAAATTTTAAATACTAGGTTAACTGTTTAAAAATGCAACACATAGAAGCGATAAAAAAGACGCAAACTTAAAGTTAATCTTTAAGTTTACGCCATAATGTGGCCCGGTTAATCCCCAGACGCTCTGCTGCCTTCGATTGATTGTTATTTTCCTCCTGAAGCACGAACTGAATAACTTCTTTCTCAATCTCCTTCAGCGTACCGTTCAACTTCATTGGGCTTGAAGAAGGTTGCTGATCCAGCAAGCGGGACAAGGTAGCCGTGGTGATGACATAATCCTGTTCATTGAGTGCAGCCTGCTTGATCAGGTGTTTCAACTGGTTGACGTTCATATTCGTGATCTGATCCCGGATCAGCTGTAGTGCATCTTCTTTTATCCTCACCGCAGTAGTTCCGTATTTCTGGTAGTAATCTGTAAGGAAGTGCTGCATCAGTGGGGCCAGATCCTCCGGTCTATCCGCAAGATTTGGCATCATGATTGTATTAAGCTCCAGATCAAGTGACCACTGTGGGTTCAATGCCTGCTCCCCGAGTATAAACACCCCGATCTGGCTTTGAAGGCAGTTTTGGATAAAGGAGAGCAACTCCGAATCTTCCATACGTGCTTCCATATGATTAATCTCTACATTTCGAACCTTGGCGAGTGGTATCTTGTGCAAATGACCGGGCGGAACTTGCGTGAGATCGATCTGTAACAGCAGTCCGCCACCGGAGTACATTTGATGAATGTGTTTGACCAGAAAAGATTTACCGGAATCCGCTTCACCCCGCAGATAGATCGGTTCATGATTCTCGTAGAGTGCCCGAATGTTCTTCAATACCGCCTGCATGGCAGGGGAATCAGCAACAATGGGCTCCATCGATGCATCCGTAAAAGTTGTTATGCCGAATTGTGCAAAGGCATAGGGTTGTCCTTTTTCCAGCATATATACCTTGTAGCTCTTGTTGTTCAGAGTTGTTTCATAGGCGTTAACCGTGAGCTGGTAATCGTCTACCATGAACACATTTTGGATCTGGGATTGATGGAATTCCAGGCTGGTGTTGGTCAGATATATGTGATTATCGGTCAGTGGATTTTTCTCAAAATCGGTCAGGTTCTCGAACACCACTTCATTCCGTTCATTTAAAATAAGCAAATTCGGATGTTCCTGTGTAACCAGGTCATTCAGGATGATCGATATCGCATGATTTTTGCTCAAATAACGGTAGACCAGCTGTGCATCCTCCATCGCTCTAAGGATGGATTCCTGACCGGATTGGATCAACAATCCCTCCAGACCATAGGTCTTCGCGGTATTGACGGTGATTACATCTCCGACAATCTGACGGTACCCGGAAGCTTTCAACTCCAGGAGTAATCGAGCTACATCTTCCGAGCTATGTATGGTATAGACCTTGAGGGGCAGATCCATCAGATCAATAATGGATTGTGCACCAGAGGTGATGTTGGAGAAGCCAACGATAGCCGTTTGGCCGTTAAACTGGCTCGCCAGTGTAAGTGAACGAATCATATCATAGCCCGATAACTGCACATCAATGACGGGAATAGTCACTGCTTTCTTAATCAATTGAGCCGTTCCGCCGCGGCTGATGATAATCTCTGCACCGTTTTTCTCAGCTTGAGTTGCTAATTCCACACCGTTTGCCAAATCACCCACGTCCGTCTGAATGGCTAACTGGGGAAAGCGAGGAATGCACTCTTGTATGATAGGAATCATCGATTCGTAGGGAGCGATAAAGTGAACTCGTGTACGCATAATTTTCCTGCCTTTTATAGAAATCATTGATCCCCTTATTATAGCCAACTTGCGGAGGAATGGCACCTTTGGGGGAAGCATTACGGTCATTTCTGCACAATGTCTACGTGGTATGTCACCATAACTCTTCGAGTTGAATGTGATGAAGTGCACTGAACCGAACCGCTATCTATTTCAAAATTAATGGATAATTGCATGTTAAGTGCGGAGAAGTGAGGAGATTGCATATGGGAGATATTCATAAAGTGGCTGAGCCGGATCACATAATTAAGGATATTGTCGGGAAGTTCCCGTGCAGGGTGCTCTGGAGTGAGGGCCGTCCATGTCTGGAGTATCAGAGGGAAGAGGATGTGGCGTTAATAACCGAATACGTCCGTACAGTGTACAACGTTGAGCTATTGGATGTGTTTTTCACAGCGGTGGAGAGCCTTCCGATGGAACCATAGTTAGGTAGGGATTTGTGGAGTATGAGAAAAGGATTAAATCTCATATAACTTCTAATGTACATGGTAAAATAAATAAGAGTGTACATCATGTTGGAGGGGAACCAATGAGAATTGTGTTAAAGAGATTGGGGTATGGTGCCTTGGCAATATTGGGTGTCATTCTATTGTTCATTGTAATTAGTTTCACGAATCATACGATTAAGCTCAAGAGTGAGTTGAGTATTCTGTCGCCGCCAGGTGCAATGGTTAACGTGAATAATCACCAAATGCATATCTATACAGAAGGTTCTGGGTCACAGACACTGGTCTTTCTGTCAGGTGGGGGTACATCCGCTCCTGTATTGGATTTCAAGGCACTTTACTCCAGATTGTCTGAACAATACAAAATTGCTGTAGTTGAGAAGGCAGGGTATGGCTTCAGTGAAACGGCCGAGGTATCCCGCGATATCGATACGATATTGGAAGAAACCAGAACAGCGCTGACTTTAGCAGGTCAGAATCCACCGTATGTGTTGTTTCCGCATTCCATGTCAGGTGTTGAAGCATTATATTGGGCACAACGGTATCCAACCGAAGTTAAGGCGATTATTGGATTGGACCCTGCTATTCCAGAGGTATATGAAGCATATCCTTTGCCCTCAGGAGGCATGATGAGTCTGACAGGTTTGGGAGCACGAATGGGGATTACACGCTTTTTCCCCGGGATTGTGGATTCATCCGCTGCGATTAAGGAGAATCACCTGTCTCCTCAGGAAGAGGAACTTTACCGGGCGCTATTCTACAAGAATACGCAGACATCGAATATGAATGATGAAGTCAACATGATTAAACAGAATGCAGCAAAAGTTGCTACACAGGGAATTCCGGATGTGCCGATGTATTTTTTCATATCTAATGGAGAAGAGTTACCCGTTGAGAATTGGAAAACGTACCTAATAAGGTATATCGAGTCTGTGAAGATGGGACAATATCAGATTTTAGATGGCGGTCATTACATACATAATACGGATCCAGATCGGATCGCAGATGAAAGTATGCAATTCATTAACGAACTGTGATTGAGGAAGAATGATACTGATAATTACGAGAAAATTTTTGGATCATAAGGCGACACTATAGGTGTTCGTCTTTTCTTTTATTACTCCATCATTAACCGACTTTGGAAAGGAGAGGCTCCACTTGCCATCGTGAAATGTGAAACGTATGTGGGCGTATTCATGTATTATAGTATACATATGAATTTTCGGAGGAGGAACAAGTAATGGGAATCTTATCGAGGTTTAGAGACGTGATGAAGGCGAATGTGAACCACATGTTGTCGCGGGCAAAAGACCCGGAGAAGAGTGTGAATGAATATATGCGAAGCCTGAGCAGTGATCTGGGTCAGGTGAAGGCTGAGACAACGGCGGTGTTGTCGGATGAGAGCCGGGCGAAGCGAGCATTGGATGAGTGTAACGCCGAGGTCAAGAAGTTACAGCGGTATGCGGAAAAATCGGCGGAGTCGGGAGACGAAGACAAGGCGCGCGGTTTTCTGGAGAAGAAAGTGAAGCTGGCTGACAAATTGAACGAATTACAGGCTGCCTATGAACGTGCTTCCGCCAAAGCCAAGATGATGAAGCATATGAATGATAAATTGGTTGCAGATCTGGGGCAATTGGAAGCGCGGCATGCAGAACTGAAAGGTCGCATGGCAGATGCGAAGGCACAGCAACAGACTAATGAACGGAATGCATCTACGGGCAGAGCTGATGCTGCATTGAAGGCCATGGAAGACAATGCGAATCAGGCGCTGAACGAAGTAGAGGCTTTGGCAGAACTTCGTGCTGGGGCACAGGAAGATGATTTGGACGAATTAATTGCCCAGTTGGAGAGGGACATGAACGCAGATGCGGGTAATAATGAGAATGCGTCGTCAAGTGCGGAGGAAGAACTCGCAGCGATTCAGGAAAAGCTGAAGAATAAGTAGTACGTTACACCATTTCGTTAACATTGAGGTGAGCAGATGCCGGTTATTGAATATAAATGTCCAAACTGCGGCAGTGGTATGATCTTTGACAGTGTGTCAGGTGCATTATCCTGTCCCAGCTGCGGCCGCCAAGACAACATAGAGCAGATCCCCGATCCCTTGAAGAGACAAGTATTCACCGAAAATGAGGTCAAAGAATACCACTGTAACAGCTGCGGAGCTGACATTGTGACAGAACCGGAGATCAGTGCGACGACCTGCAGTTTCTGCGGTGCAGCGGTTGTACTCAGTGATCGGCTGACGGGCAATCTGGCCCCCGCGATGGTGATTCCCTTTTCGATCAACAAGGATCAAGCCAAGCAGGCTTTCAAAAAGTGGTGCAGAAATGGCCTATTAACACCAAGTGGCTTCATGTCCGCCGATCGGATTCAGAGCATTACCGGCATGTACGTGCCGTTCTGGTTGTACGAGTTACATAACAAAATCGAAGTGCATGGTCGTGGCACCAAGGTCAGATCCTACACCCAGGGCGATTACCATTACACGGAAACACAGCATTTCGATATATACCGCCGGATTCGGCTGAATTACGTGAACCTGCCCATCGATGCATCGGAGAAAATGAAGGATGAACTGATGGATAAGCTCGAGCCTTTTCCATATAATCAGTTGAAATTGTTCAAGACACCGTATCTGGCGGGGTACATTGCGGAAAAATATAGTTATACGGACGAGGAACTTTTCCCACGGGCCAAGGATAAAACGAGATCGTACATCGACTCTTATATTGCTTCAACCGTATCCGGTTATAGCAGTGTGAGCTACACGGACAAACAGATTGATACCACACTCAAAAATGCGGATTATGTGCTGCTCCCGGTGTGGATGGTCAACTATGACTTCAATCGGGCACAGTATACCTTTGCCATGAATGGTCAGACAGGGAAAGTGGTCGGGAAACCACCGATCAGCAAAGCCAAAGTGGCCGGATGGTTCGCAGGAGTCTCTGCGGTCTCGTTGCTGTCACTGAAGCTGGTTTCCTGGATGATGGGAGGTGGATTCTTATGAGAAAAAGAACCCCTCTGGCCGTGATGGCTGCGCTCATTATACTTATGATCACCCTTGTCGCTCCGTTGATTCCCATGTCATCGGCATCCGCAGCGGAGAACAAAAATCTCATCTACGATGAGGCCAACCTGCTGAGTGAGCAGGAGATAGGTGAATTGAATCTACTTGCGAATCAGTATGGCGCGGAACGGCAGACGGACTTTGTAATTTTGACAACAAATAATGTTGAGAATCAGGATGTTCTGCTCTTAACAGAAGATTTTTATGATGAGCAGGGATTAGGTTACGATAAGAAATTTGGTAATGCAGTCATATTGACGATGGATATGAATAATCGTGAAGTGTATCTGGCTGGATTTTACAAGGCAAAAGAATATCTGAGCGATCAGCGGCTTGATGCTATCCGTACCCGAATTACCTCTGAATTGTCCAGTGGGGATTATAAACTCGCATTTGAGAAATATATTGAGCTCTCTTACAAATATATGGGGTATGAACCCGGTGTGAATCCAAACAATATTTTGTTTAACGGTTGGTTTCAGTTGGGAGTGTCTGTGGTTCTTGGCGGTATTGTTGTTGGTATGATGACCTATCGTTCCGGGGGACGTGTCACGGTCAATCGTGCAACGTATGAGGATTCAAGCAATTCCAGTGTAATTGATCGTCAGGATCGTTATATCCGCACAACCGTAACCAAGCGCAAGATCGAGAAGAACAATAACAACGGTGGTGGAGGAGGAGGCGGGGGTACCTCCCGAGGCGGTCATTCACACAGTGGAAGTAGAGGTTCGTTCTAGTCACTACTGAGTATGCGGATTTTTTAATTAGAAGGGATGGGAATTAGTATGGGATTTTTCAGAAATCAGTTTTCGAATGTGGTGGAATGGGAAGAGTTCAGAGATGACATGATATTTTGGAAGTGGAGCAACCGGGAGATCAAGAAGGGGAGTAAACTGATCATCCGTTCGGGTCAGGACGCCATTTTCCTGAATAACGGTAAAGTGGAAGGCATTTTCGAGGACGAAGGATCATTTAATATCGATTCCGAGATCATTCCGTTTCTTTCTACATTAAAAGGATTCAAATTCGGATTCAACAGCGGCATGCGGGTCGAAGTCTTGTTTGTAAATACAAAAGAGTTCACCGTACGCTGGGGCACGCAAAGCCCTGTATTGATTCCGACACCACAACTGCCAGGCGGTATGCCGATTCGGGCGAACGGCACATTTAATTTTAAAGTAAGTGACTATGTGACCCTGATCGATAAGATTGCAGGCATCAAGCAGAGTTATCTGGTCGAGGATGTCAAAATCCGAATCACTTCCGTGCTGGATCAGCTTCTAATGAAGTGGATTAGCCGTGAAGGGAAGGATATGTTCAACCTGCAGGCCAATGCATCGGATATTGCCAAAGGGATTCAGGAAGATCTGGATATGCAGATGATGGATATCGGCATTGGGATTACCGGTTTCCAGGTGATGAGCTTCAATTATCCAAAAGAGATTCAGGATATGATTACAAAGACCGCTTCGCATGAGATGATTGGTAATCTGCAAAAGTATCAACAGGTCAGCATGACAGACGGCATCTCATCCGGTAAAGTACAAGGCGGCGGCGCAGCTTCGGATATGGCGGGCATGATGATGGGGATGAACATGGCCAATGAAATGATGAAAAACATGAACCAGAACCAAGGCCAAAACCAGAACAACAATTCCAATTCGTCTCAGAATCAAAATAACGACCAGAAACCAGCGGGAAATAGCAACGGTGATTCAGGTAACTCTTCATCTACAGAAGGCAACAAGAAGCCAAACTTCTGCCCGAACTGTGGAGCCAAAAATGAAGGAGCCAACTTCTGTCCGAATTGTGGTCAAAAGCTGGGCTAATTAAATCAATACATGAAGGGCGAGTTTCGTAGTAAGTGAATTACTGCGGAGCTAGCCCTTTTTTGCTTTTGGATTCATAGTTAAAGCAAAATGGCGTAGAGCAGAGGAACGGGTTCAATTATTTTAGTTTGTATAAAAGTGTTGACAACCGATCATAAATCATTTATCTTTAACTTAAGATATTTAATTTAAATATAAATAACAACCAAAAACAAATATCTTTAATCCATTACACGAGGAGAGATCAAGATGATGATCCCAACATTGACCAGAATAAATGAACTATCAAGAAAAGCCAAAGAGGGCGGATTGACG
Source organism: Paenibacillus sp. USHLN196 (assembly GCF_037144955.1). Classification (NCBI taxonomy): domain Bacteria; kingdom Bacillati; phylum Bacillota; class Bacilli; order Caryophanales; family Paenibacillaceae; genus Paenibacillus; species Paenibacillus sp. USHLN196. The sequence continues at coordinate 19,315 of NZ_JBBCYH010000019.1, forward strand.
GAGATGGAGAAAGAGGAACAGGTTCGTCTTCGCCAGGAATATCTGCAAACTTTTCGCGGTTCGGTCAACGACATTCTGCTGAATGCAACCATCTATGATCCAAACGGCGATGACGTGACTCCTGATAAATTGAAACAAGAACAGGCCAATCAAAATAAAAACTAGAATATAATTCGCTAGATCATATATCTTAATTTAAAGATAATACAAACTTACTATAAATCAATTAACTGACTCATTTAACTAACTCAAATATCTATAACACCTACTCAATTCAAAACATGCTTACCAAACCAAGGAGGAATTAATCATGACTATTCAAACAGCAGGTATTCACCATATTACAGCTTTCGCAGGAGATCCACAGGCCAACGTTGATTTTTATGCCGGAGTTCTGGGACTTCGTCTCGTGAAAAAAACAATCAACTTCGATGCACCTGATGTATATCATCTGTATTTTGGCGATGAACACGGAAGCCCAGGTACCATCATTACCTTCTTCCCATCGGCTGGATCACCACGGGGCAAAATTGGCGGAGGTCAGGTCGGCATCACATCCTATGTCATTCCTCCTGGGTCGATTGGCTTCTGGCAGAACCGGCTGGAACAGTATAACATTGAGGTAACCAAAACAAGTCGCTTCAATGAAGAGCTGCTTCAATTCGAAGATAGCGAAGGTCTGCGGCTTGAGCTTGTTGAACGGGAAGAGGGAGCAGCCAGCACTTGGGCGCACGAAGGGATTCCAACAGATAAAGCAATCAAAGGCTTCGGCGGTGCTGTCCTGTTCAGTGTTAACCCGCAAAGAACGATGGATGCTCTTGAGAAAATCATGGGATTCGTCAGAGTGAGTGAAAATGAAGAGTATGCTCGTTTCCGGTCCAGTGGGGATATCGGTAATGTCGTAGATGTTCCAGTGACCCGTATGGCTCTGGGTATGGGTGGAGCAGGAACCGTGCACCATATTGCATGGCGCGCCAAAGACGATGAGGAGCATGCACAGTGGAGCGAAGCTGTACGTGATTACGGGTACCAACCGACTCCAGTGCGGGATCGTCAGTACTTTAACGCAATCTACTTCAGAGAAGCTGGCGGCATTCTGTTCGAAATTGCTACAGATCCTCCGGGTTTTGCCAAAGATGAACCTGCTGATTCGCTTGGACAAAAATTGATGTTGCCTGAGTGGTTCGAGAAATACCGTCCTCAAATTGAGGACAATCTGCAACCGATCGAAGTCAGAACGCTCGTACCTGCTACAGTACAATGAAGTAAGGTAGATGGCGCTCAGAGTTTTTCCTCTGGGCGCGTCACCAGGTAGCGGGAAGGTAACTGAGTTAGCAACAGGCGTTGTATTATGAGAAAAACCAAAGGAGCAACGAAGGATGATGGAGAAAAAGGTTACCTGGCTGGAGCTGTTTTACGATCTGCTCTTTGTAGCAGCGGTCGCCAAAGCGGGTCATGTCTTGTTACATGCCGAACATGGAGTAATTACGTTTGAATATTTAATGAAGTTTGTGCTTATTTTTATCCCTGTTTGGTGGGCATGGGTCGGTCAGACCTTGTTCATTAACCGCTATGGTCAAGACATCCTGATCCATCGAATATTCCTCATCCTTCAGCTTCTGTCCGTTATGGTCATGACGGCGAGCCTTTCTACTCATTTTGACCAATACTACCTGTCCTTCTTCATAGGATATATCGGTTCACGGGCGTTTACGGCCATTCAGTATCTGACGGCTCACAAGTCGAAAAGCGAGCATCAACAGCAAGCCGCTCGTTACTTGGGCATCTGTTTCCTCATTGGCATATTGATTTCATCAGGTTCACTGTTCTTCGATTCCTGGTTACGCTACGTGATTTTGTATGCAGGGATTGCCGTGGATATCGTACTTCCGCTGATCGGACGCAAAAATCTGGTGAAAGTACCAGTTCAGACCCATCACTTGTTGGAACGTTTTGCGCTCTTTACACTTATCCTGCTGGGTGAATCGGTAGTTAGTATTATCGCAGTGCTGCAAGCTGATCATTGGGATATGAAATCCATCTTGTTTGCTGCCTTTACGTCCATATTTGTCATTGCGATATGGTGGCAATACTTTGACAACGTGGAGAAAAAGGTAAGCAAAGAGATTCAGACTGCCGGGCAAGCGATCATATACGGCCATCTGTTCATCTACATCTCCATGAGTATGATTGCCGCGTCTATTCAGCTGTTGTACCAGAATCAGTTAAACTATGTGTTCATGCTGGGGTTTGTATTTGGATCGGCGCTACTGTACTTTCTCTCGACATCACTTGTGTTCCATCGTTACAGACACGCACATCTACGACTCCGGCCACGTCATCTGGCGGTGATGGTAGGGCTGCTGGTGGCATTTGTCCTTGTTGATCTGATCTATCGGGTTCCGGGTTATGTCATCATGGGCGAAGAGATGTTATTCTTCCTGGTTTATGCGAAACTTACAACTTGATATAGTGATCTAAAATCAAGAAAAGTCACGGACAACAGGCGTCCGTGGCTTTTTATTATGCCGCTAATTCTGGACATTTTTTAATAATATAAATAAAGCACAAATCTAATTTAATTTCTTCTATAGAATCTGTTAATATGAGACTATGTACAAGTGAATCTACCAGATCATAGAATATCTTTTATATCAAATGAGCGCACGTTTTGTTAGTTCATTTTATATATAGCGATTCGTAGATATGGGGATGACAATCAGGAGGGAAATCATTGAGCACACATCAAATCGGAGTTCCATTGGAAGGGTTTGCAGAGTTTAGTCGTACGGTTGCCGCAGAAGGAGCCGTTTTACTCAGAAATGAAGGCCAAGTGCTTCCGCTTCGCGAAAACGAAAACGTTTCAGTTTTTGGTCGAATTCAAGTCAATTATTATCGCAGTGGTACAGGTTCAGGCGGTAGTGTTCATGTGGCTTATACAACGAATCTGCTAGATGGTCTTCGCAGCAAAAAGAATATAACGGTCAATGAAGAGCTTGCAGCTGTCTATGAGAAGTGGATTGAGGAAAATCCATTCGATGATGGCGGAAAAGTATGGGCAGCAGAGCCATGGAATCAGAAAGAAATGTCTTTGACGGATGAACTTGTTGTACAGGCTAGAAGCAAATCCAGCAAAGCCATCATCGTGATTGGACGTACAGCAGGAGAAGACCAGGATAATGCGGATGCGCCAGGAAGTTACCAACTGACAGAAGATGAGAAAGCGATGTTGAAGCAAGTCACTTCGCAGTTCGAACACACAATTGTTGTGCTGAATGTCTCGAATATCATCGACATGAGCTGGTTAAATGAAACGTATCTACATCCGATCCAAGGCGTAATTTACTCCTGGCATGGCGGTATGGAGGGTGGCAATGCGATTGCTGATGTGCTGGCAGGCGACGTTACACCGAGTGGTAAACTAACAGATACGATTGCATATTCCATCGAAGATTACCCTTCGACCAGCAACTATGGCAATGAGTTCAAGAACCTGTATCAGGAAGATATCTATGTAGGTTATCGTTATTTCGAAACGTTTCGACCTGAGCGAGTACAATATGAATTCGGTTACGGCTTGTCTTATACGACGTTTTTGACCCAGCATGAAGAAGCGAAGTCAGTGTCCAAAGACGGCGAAACCTACATCGAAGTACGTGTGAATGTGACCAACTCAGGTACAACATATGCGGGCAAAGAGGTTGTACAGGTCTATTATGAAGCACCACAAGGCAAACTGGGACAACCGGTGAAGGCTTTGGTGGCTTTCGGCAAAACAGGATTGTTGCAGCCGGGCGAGTCAGAACTTCTGACGATCAGCTTCCCGATTCATGCCATGGCATCGTATGATGATGCGGGTGTTACAGGTCTTTCTTCCGCGTACGTATTGGAAGAAGGCACATACCGACTGCATGTAGGAACCAGCGTGAAACAAGTGCAACATATCAGCATCGATGGCCAGGATGGATATGTTATCGAATCTCTTCAATTGGTGGAGCAACTGCAAGAAGCGATGGCACCAACCGAAGACTTTACACGGATGAAGCCAGGTCTGCGCAAGGAAGATGGATCATATGAACTGACTTATGCTGAAGTGCCGAAGCGTAAAGTTTCCATGGCGAACCGGATTGAGCAGAATCTCCCGAAAACGCTGGAGCAGACGGGTAATCAGGGCTACAAGCTGAGTGACGTTAAGGCTGGAAAAGTGAGTCTGGAAGCCTTCATCGCTCAACTAAGTGATCAGGATCTGGCGGCAATTATCCGAGGCGAAGGCATGAGCAGCCCGCTCGTTACTTCAGGAACGGCATCTGCATTCGGTGGTGTCAGCGACAGCCTGTTCAACTACGGTATTCCGGTAGCATGTACGGCAGATGGCCCATCCGGTATTCGTATGGATAGTGGCGAGAAGGCAACACAGGTATCCATTGGTACGTTGCTTGCTGCGACATGGAACAAAGATCTCGTTGAAGAGTTGTATGTAATGGAAGGACAGGAACTGCTGAGAAATCAGGTGGATACCCTGCTCGGACCTGGACTCAATATCCGCCGGAGCCCGCTCAATGGCCGGAACTTTGAGTATTTCTCCGAAGATCCACTGATCTCGGGTGTATTTGCGGCAGCATGTACGAAAGGTATTATGAAGGGTGGCTCCAATGCCACACTGAAACACTTTGCCTGCAACAACCAGGAGAAACACCGTAGCAAAGTAGATGCCGTTGTCTCTGAGCGTGCACTGCGTGAAATTTACCTGAAAGGGTTCGAAATCGCTGTAAAAGAAGGCGGAGCGAACTCCATCATGACTTCCTACAACCCGGTTAACGGGCACTGGGCGGCATCCAATTACGACTTGAACACCACGATTTTGCGCGGAGAATGGAATTTTGAGGGTATCGTAATGACGGACTGGTGGGCCATTATGAATGATGTGACCGAAGGCGGAGAGGCTGATCGCAAATACACCAACTGGATGATCCGTGCCCAGAATGATCTCTACATGGTTGTACCGAACTACGGCGCAGAGATCAACGGCTGGGACGACAATACGATTGAATCTTTGGAAAATGGAACATTGACTCGTGGAGAGCTGCAACGCTCGGCGATCAACATCTGCAAGTTCATCATGAATGCACCGGTGTCCGGCAGAAAACATGAGATCGTGGAGAACGTCGCTTCGTTCCAAGCGAATGCTACCCTATCTGTTGCACAAGCTCAGGCGCTGGTTGAGAACGCACAGGTAAAACCTGCGGTAGCCGAACCTGTCTACATGAAAGTGGACGAGGCAGGCCATTACCGGATTATCGTACAGATCATGTCCCCAGAGCCGGAACTCGCTCAAAGTGCATGTAACCTGCTCCTGAATGACCAGTTGGTGACTACCATCCAAACGAATGGTACGGAAGGCAAATGGATCAGACAGAAGCTTGTCAAAGTAGACCTTGAAGCTGGACTGTATGAATTGAAACTGGACTTCACGAAACCAGGCCTCCAGATTGACTGGATCGAATTCAAGCAGGTGTAGAAGATAATCGGAAATATCAGGTGATAACAGCAATCGAAAGGTTGTTCTGTCATCAAAAGTAGAATACGTTGGTATGACAAAGGACACTGTTCGCGGGTGTCCTTTGTTGTAACACAGAATAGCTGCTGTTATGATAGTGTTATGAGATTCGTAGTTCTGAACAATGGGGTCAGGGGTGTTGCGAGGAATGAGAAATTATAATTTTTTGAGTCCAATCCTGCTGGTTGTGGTGGCGCTGATTGTGAGAAGCCTAGTGACGAACCTGGGAGTTCTGTTCGGCTTATCACAAGAAGCAGCGAGTAATATTGCCATGATTGCCATGTTGATTGCTGCACTGATCATGTTTAATCGAATGACGAAGGCTCGGCGTAAAAAATAGAAAAAGCTCAGATAACCTAGAGGTTATCTGAGACATGAAGACACCCTCCGGGTGTCTTTTTTTGTATTGACGTTCTGATCCTAACGTTTTAGACTATTGCTAATAAATAATAACGTTATAAATAACAAAAATAACAGAAATCAATCAGACAAGGTACTGATGTCCGTTGCACTCTCTATTTGCCAGCCCCATTCCGGTCACACAAAGGAGAATCCATTCATGAAGATCATTGCGGACAAACCATATACCTTTCAGGAAGGTCATCCTTTGCCGATCTGGAAGCTGACCGTCGCCCATAGAGGACCGCAGGAGCACTGATGATGCGCTTTGTCGGTCCTTTATGTCATGGAGCAGTGTAGTGTACCAGTACGATGATGTGATGTTCATGAATGCTGGAACGATCGGATGAGAAAGCAGGTTAAGCATTTCTGATGTGAGCGCGTCTTATGATGAATATGGATGAAGGGAGCGATCCTTATGAAAAGACAGCCTATATTGGAAGTCATCGCTGTGGATGCGGCAGATGCCAAAGCAGCTGAGGAGGGAGGGGCTGATCGGATTGAGCTGGTGTCTGCGATGTCTGAAGGAGGACTTACCCCCAGTTATGGCGTCATGGAGCATGTGGTGTCCCAGGTATCCATTCCGGTGTATGTCATGATCCGTCCCCATAGCCGTTCGTTCCGCTATAGCGCAGATGACATCCACGCCATGACCAGGGATGTACGCGTGGCGAGGGAACTTGGAGCCACTGGCATCGTGATCGGCGCTCTTACAGGAGCTGGTGAAGTCGACCTCATATCTTTGCAATTATGTATGGCCGAAGCTCAGGGTTTGGGCGTTACGTTTCATCGTGCAATTGATGTGAGCACAAGCCTGACTGAGGCGCTCAAGACCATTAACACATTGGGCAATGTGGAGCGTGTGCTTACATCGGGAGGAAAACGGACAGCGCCTGAAGCGATGCTAGAACTGAAACAACTCCAGCAATTGGGGCAAACCTTGAACATCGCTGTCATGGCAGGGTCGGGGGTCACCATAGAGCGGATTCAAACGCTAGTGAGTCAGACGGGTATCACGGAAATCCATATGGGATCAGGCGTGAGGTACAAAGGCAGCTTTAATTATCCCATTGATCCACATTTGGTTGCAGAAGCCAAGCAGAAGTTATTGCTTGCATCACAGCCGTTCATGGACAGTAGTGCACTGAGTGGCGGTACGAGCAAGGGTGGTCCAATGATATAGGGAGCACTAAATAAAAGGAGTGATACGCCATGAATTATGAACTGCAATCAGCCGAATGGATTAAGGCCGCAGCACAGGTCAGCCCATCCGAACGCCAGCTGAGATGGCAGGAGATGGAGTTCTACGCGTTTATTCATTTTACGGTAAATACATTTACGGATCAGGAATGGGGCACTGGGGAGGAAGACCCGTCGATTTTCAATCCTTCTGAACTGAGCGCAGTGCAATGGGTGCAGGCATGCAAGGCTGCGGGGATGAAGGGGCTAATTTTGACGTGTAAGCATCATGATGGGTTTTGTTTGTGGCCGAGTCAGTTTACAGCGCATACGGTCGCGGCTAGTCCGTGGAGGAACGGTGCGGGGGATTTGGTTCGGGAAGTCGCCGATGCCTGCCGTGAGGGCGGATTGAAGTTTGGCGTGTACCTGTCTCCTTGGGATCGGCATGAAGCCACGTATGGAGATTCCGAGAGGTATAACGAGTTTTTCCTCCATCAGTTGCGCGAGCTGCTCACGAATTATGGCAACATCTTCTGTGTATGGTTTGATGGTGCATGTGGTGAGGGTCCGAATGGCAAAAGGCAGGTCTATGACTGGGACGCCTATTATGCGCTTATTCGTGAACTTCAGCCTGAGGCTGTCATATCGGTATGTGGCCCGGATGTTCGCTGGTGCGGCAATGAAGCGGGGCATACGCGGGAATCGGAATGGAGCGTTGTGCCAGCGCATATGCAGGATAATGAGAAGATTCAGGAGCAATCGCAACAGGTGGATGATGGTGAGTTTGCCACAAGGATCAATACGCAGGACAGTGATTTGGGAAGCCGAGAGGTCATTCGTTCCCAAGGTGAGCAACTGATCTGGTACCCTGCCGATTTAAATACCTCGATTCGCCCAGGATGGTTCTATCATGCCAGTGAAGATGATCAGGTCAAAACATTGGAAGAATTGCTTGCCGTCTATTACGGCGCAGTAGGGGGCAACGCCACCTTTTTACTCAATCTGCCACCGGATACACGTGGTCTCATTCACGAAACGGATGTGGAGCGACTACAGGAATTGGGAGATTCACTGCGTACCATTTTCCAGGAAAATTTGGCCTTGCAGGCGCTGGTAAAAGCATCAGAGACGAAGGATGAACAACATACCGTATCGGAGGTGCTGACGGAACGACGGGATACGTATTGGTGTCCGCACGAAGGAACGGAGCAGGCTTGGATCGAGCTGGATTTGCAGGAAGAAAGATCGTTTGACCGGGTGGTGCTGATGGAACATATCCAGACAGGCCAACGGATTGAGCGTTTTACACTGGAGTCACTGAGGGCAGATGGTGGTTGGGAAGAGTTCTACAAGGGGACCGTGGTGGGGTATAAGCGAATTTGCTGTTTCCCACAGGTCACATCGAGAAGGATGAGATTAACCATTCATGAATCCAGATGGTGCCCTACGTTGTCTGGATTAGGCATATATCTGAGCGAGAGGGGAGGGTTGTAAAATGGCGGTGCTGACGTATAAAGGTTCACAATTTATGTATGATGGCGAGCCTATTCGGATTATATCGGGTGCCATCCATTATTTCCGAGTGGTCCCCGACTATTGGGAGGATCGGTTACTCAAGCTGAAAGCCTGCGGTTTCAATACAGTGGAAACGTATGTGCCATGGAATGTTCATGAGCCACAGCAGGGGCAGTATTGTTTTGAAGGCATGGCTGATCTGGAACGATTTATTCGCACTGCGGGAGATGTGGGTCTGCATGTGATTGTTCGCCCAAGTCCCTATATATGTGCCGAGTGGGAGTTTGGGGGGGTGCCCTCCTGGTTGCTCGCGGATGATGCCATCCGTCTTCGGTGTAATGATACAAAATTTCTGGAGAATGTGGATCGTTATTATGATGTGCTTTTGCCCAAATTGAAACCTCTTCTTAGCACTAATGGCGGGCCGATCATCGCAATGCAGATTGAAAATGAGTACGGCAGCTTCGGGAATGACGCGAGTTACCTGCGATATTTGCGTGATGGCATGGTGGAGCGCGGTATGGATGTGTTGTTATTTACTTCAGATGGACCGACAGACCACATGCTGCAAGCGGGATCAGTGCCAGGGCATCTGGCTACGGCTAATTTTGGATCAGGGACAGAGGGAGCGTTTGCCAAGCTGCGTGAATATCAGGCGGATGGACCTTTGATGTGCATGGAGTACTGGAACGGCTGGTTCGACCACTGGGGCGAGTCGCATCACACCCGAGAAGCCGCAGATGTGGCTGGTGTGTTTGAGGAGATGCTCCGGGCAGGCGCTTCGGTTAACTTTTATATGTTCCACGGCGGCACGAACTTCGGATTTTACAACGGGGCGAACTGTCAGCAGAAGGATCAATACGAACCAACGATTACAAGTTACGACTACGATTCACTGCTCAGTGAATCCGGGGAGCCGACAGCAAAATTCCATGCGGTGCGTGATCTAATTGCTCGGTATAGCAATGAAGATATGGGTGAGCTTGTGCTGCCAGAACCAAAGGGAACCATCGCCTATGGGCGAGTGGAGATGAATCAGCAGGCATCATTACTGGCGCAGATGGACCGGATATCAGTCCCGGTGCAGCGTACGAATCCGGAACCGATGGAGAAGCTGGGTCAGGATTATGGCTTTATTTGTTATCAAACCCGGATATCCGGGCCCAGGGAGCGACAGGAACTGGTGGTTCAGGAGGTGCGTGACCGTGCGCTTGTGTTTGTTGATAGGCAATTGCAGGGTGTATTGGAACGCGGAAATCCAGCATTTTCGATTTCCTTTGAAGTGCCGCCAGAGGGCGCAGATCTATTGATCCTTGTTGAAAATATGGGTCGAATCAACTATGGCCCGTACCTGAGAGATCCGAAGGGGATTACGGAGGGGGTGCGGCATGGCTTTCAATTTTTATATGATTGGACGATTCACTGTCTTCCCTTAACGGATCTGTCGGGCTTGCAATTCAGCGATGTGATTAGCGAAGTACAGGGACCGGCATTTTATCGAGGAGAGTTTGATATCACGGATGTAAGAGATACTTTTCTGCGACTGGATAACTGGACCAAAGGGGTTGTATTTGTAAACGGATTCAACCTGGGGCGCTACTGGAATAAAGGACCGCAAAAAACGTTGTATGTACCAGCCCCGCTTCTTCATGAAGGTGAGAATGAAATCATGGTATTCGAGCTACATCAGACGGATGATCAGGCCGTAACGTTCGTGGATACACCGGATTTGGGCTAGAAAAGGAAAAAAGTAGAGCCAAACGATTATTGGCAATTGTCGTGTCCGCCGGAAAAAGGTATACGTTGGGTATGGACATCGACTACAGGAGAGGATGAGGGAAAATGAAAGTTGGACTCAGCACCTACAGTCTTCAACAAGCACTGGATCGCAAAGAATTAACCGTGCCGGATGCCATTCGTTGGATCGCCGATCAGGGCGGGGAACATGTGGAGATTGTTCCGATGGGATTCAGTCTGATTGATAATCCGGAGTTGATTGATGAGATTAAAGCTGTGGCAAAAGAGGTCGGGATCGACATTTCTAATTATGCCATCGGCGCTAACTTTGCTGTGCAGGAGGACGCTGAAGCATTGGAGCAAGAGATCCAGAATGTGATGCGACATGTGGATGTGGCAGCAGCGCTTGGTGTGAAGCTAATGCGTCATGACGTGGCTTTCCGCCCTGCACCTGAGGGAACCGTAGCACAGTTCGAGGTTGACCTACCCGTACTGGTGAAGGCCTGTCAGCGGATAGCCGATTATGCAGCGGATTTTGGAATTACAACAAGCGTGGAGAACCATGGGTACTATGTGCAGTCGAGTGAGCGAATTCAGCGTTTGCTACACGAAACAGCGCGGAGCAACTTCAAGACCACACTGGATGTCGGCAATTTCCTCTGTGTGGATGAAGATCCGGTGAGTGCCGTAAAAAATAATATTCCGTACGCGTCGATCGTGCACGCCAAAGACTTCTACTGGAGACCTTCCTACCGGAATCCCGGTGAAGGGTGGTTCCAAACCTCGCATGGCAACTACCTACGAGGAGCCATTGTAGGCCAAGGTGATATCGACATGCCGGAGGTATTCCGTGTGTTGAAACAATCCGGGTATGACGGATATATCTCGGTTGAATTTGAAGGCATGGAGGATTGCAAAACCGCCTCACGCATTGCCATGGATAACGTCCGCCGCCTATGGGAAGAGGCATAGGGCTGAGTACTTGTTTTAAATGAATAAAATTGAATCAAATTCTAAAGAAGGCGTGAGTAACAGAGGGGAAGCTTGGAACTGTAGGAGCGTTAGCGACCGCCTTTGTCTGCGGATTTCAACCGCTAGAGCGGTCAATAAAAAAAATTTGCAGACAACAGCGGCCGAAAGTCCAAGCATTCACCGTCGTTACGGTAAACCGAATATTATAATTTCCTGAGTCAATTCATATGAAAACGATGGAGGAATCAGCACTATGTCCAAATTGAAAGTCGCCGTTATCGGTGCCGGATCCATATCCGATTGCCATTTGCAAGCCTATGCCAGTAACCCGGACGTTGAAATATATGCTATCTGTGACCTGAATGCAGAACGTGCCGCAGGAGTGGCGAAGCAATATAATGCACCTCATGTGTTTACCGATTACAAGGAATTGCTCGCCCTGCCTGAGATTCATTCCGTCAGCATCTGTACATGGAACGACTCCCATGCGGAGATTAGCATTGCTGCTCTCGACGCAGGCAAAAACGTGTTATGTGAGAAGCCGCTCTGCCAAACGGTGGAGGATGCGCTCGAGGTAGAGAAGGCAGTTCATCGCAGCGGAAAGCTGCTGCAAGTCGGTTTTGTTCGCCGCTATAGCGACAATGCACAGATTCTGAAGAAGTTTATCGACGAGGGTGAACTGGGCGAGATCTATTATGCCAAAGCCTCCAGTCTGCGTCGTCTGGGCAATCCGGGTGGCTGGTTCTCGGATATCAACCGCTCCGGCGGCGGCCCACTGATCGATATCGGTGTGCATGTGATCGATATCTGCTGGTATCTGATGGGCAGACCGAAGGTAAAGTCTGTCTCCGCTAACGTGTCCAACCGATTGGGGAACCGCTCGAACATTAACAATCTGTCGTTCTACAAAGCAGCGGACTATGATGCGAAGCAGAACACCGTTGAAGACATGGCGAATGCCCTGATTCGTTTCGAGAACGGAGCGAGCCTGCTCGTGGACGTCAGCTTCACGCTTCATGCCAAAGCGGATGAGACCTCGGTCAAACTATATGGCGACAAAGGCGGTGCCGAGCTGGAGCCGGAAATTTCGATTATTGGCGAGAAATTCAACACCATTTTGAACATGACGCCGCAGGTGGATTTCAAGTCATTCGACTTTATGGGCTCATTCCGCAATGAAATCAACCATTTTATCGACAGCACGCAGGGCCGTAAAGAAACCCTTAGCCCAGTAGAGGACGGCGTCGAAGTGATGAAAATGCTATGTGCCATCTACGAATCAGCACGCCAAGGCCGCGAAATCACGATATAAAAGGAGCATTGCAATAAGTGGAAGCTACTGTACTCGGAGTTATGAGCACTATGCTCCTTTTCAATAAAAAGCTCCGCTCCGGGCGGGTTGCGTAGTCGTCCTCTCGGCCCGCGATTGGAGCAGAGCATGGAGTGAGCGCTAACGAATCTGGGACGTCTTATTCAAGGATTTGGAGCCTCTTCAGAAATCTAAGGAATCTGACACACGCTATATCAGAATAAACAGCCGATTACAGCGTTTTTGGTAGGGAATCTTGGGAAATAACGTGTCTAATGTTCCTTAGAATTAAAAAAGAGGACCTGAGGACCAAATAAGACGCCCTGTGTTCCTTAGAAATTCATCTACGCATTCGCCAAGATCAGCCAGCTTGGATTTCATTATAGGAAAGAGGAACCCTGGGTCCATAGCGATTGCAGATGGCACCACACTCAAAACGACGAAGTTACTACGCCCTTAATAGTTGATCTTACCGTTTACGCCAAAACGGAAGGTACAGAACCTATCCGAAGCAGCAAAGCTAAAAGCTTCGGAAGATCCTACCACATTAAAAGCGACAGGATTTACGATGTCCTTCTTAGTTGAATTGAACATTTACACGATAACGGAGAGGGCAGAAGAAATCTGAAGAAGCGGAGCGCTCGCCTTTATCCCCGGATTTTCCCTCTAGGGAAATAATCATAAAAATCTGGGGATAACAGCGATCGGAAGATTATTCTGACCGCGCAGTGGGCGAGTGTAAAGCTATGTATCCAACGTGAGACATCTAATCTAAAGGAGATGAATCAGGATGAGCGAAACCAAAGAAACCGTACTGGAGCAGGAAGAACAGATCGTCGAAGCCGGCGTACACAATTTTAGCAAAGAGGAAGAGTGGATCAAACCGGAAGATCCACTACTGAATGAGCGGCTGGAGTGGTTCAAGGACCAGAAGCTGGGGCTGATGATGCACTGGGGGCCGTATTCCCAGCTTGGTCTCGTGGAGTCCTGGGCACTGAGCGACGAGGATGGCGATTGGTCGCGCGATGACATCGACTGGACGGATGACATGGAAGATTTCAAACGGGAATATTTCGATCTGAACAAAACCTTCAATCCGATTCGCTTCCAGCCCGAGGAATGGGCACAGATGGCGGCAGACAACGGGTTCAAATACTTCCTGTTCACCACCAAGCACCATGACGGTTTCTGCATGTGGGATACCAAGACGACGGATTACCGGATTACAGGCAAGGACACGCCTTTTCATACCCATAAGTATGCGGACATCTGTCGAGCGCTATTTGACGCTTTCCGGGCCAAAGGACTCGGCATATCAGCGTACTTCTCCAAAGCGGACTGGCACACCCCGTATTACTGGGCACCGGGCATGGAACGTGGTCGTCATATGTGGCGCGGGCCCTCGTATGATCCCCATAAGTATCCGTGGCTGTGGGAGAAATTCGTGGAGTTCACACATGAGCAGATCATGGAGCTGCTGACGAATTACGGACGGATCGAATGTCTGTGGCTGGATGCCGGCTGGGTGCGCGAAGGTCGCCATGGTCAGGATATCAGGCTGGGAGAAGTCGTGGAACGGGCGCGTCAGACCACCCAGCCTTGGCTCCTGTCCGCAGATCGCACCGTGGGTGGGCCGTATGAGAATATCGTTACCCCCGAGCAGACCATACCGGAACATCCGATGAACATTCCATGGGAAAGTTGTATTACAGTGGGCAACTCCTTTGCTTTTGGATTCGATGATCAGTATAAAACGGGAAGACAGCTGGCACATATTCTACTCGAAGTCGTATCCAAAGGTGGTAACCTGGCACTGAATGTAGGACCGCAACCGGATGGCCGTCTGCCAAAAGGGGCAATTCGAGGCATCAAGGGCCTCGGTGAATGGCTGGGTACTCACGGAGAAGGTGTTTATGGAACCCGGATATGCGGGCCTTATTTTACGAAGGATTGGGCTTTCACGCAGAAAGAAGAGATCAACACCGTATATGCCTTCCGTATATACCGAAATGAGAATGAGACCGTACAACCACAGTTAATCATTCCTTATCTGGAAAAGGTAGAGCGGATCGAACTCATCGGTAGCGATGACGTACTTTCGTATCAGCAGACGGACGACGGACTTCTTGTGGATCTGCCCCAATCCGCTGCAACGAGTGAAGCGCCGATTACACATACGTTCAGATTGATCACAAGCGCATAGAATGCCATGTCAATTCCGGGGGAGATATAACAGCCTCCGGGATTTTTATATTCATACATAAGGGACATAATTCCCAATAGAAATGGCCCGAAATCGCTTGCCACATAAGGGTTTTTAGAATAAAGAGAAGTCGGAGAAAATTGCAAATTGATAAAAGAATACTGTACGAGGTACTATCAAATCAAGAAAGCGCTACCTGATATGAATGTTTACATCATCTTTGTTAAACAAGGAACTAGGAACAGAAAAAAGGATGTTTAAGGGATACGAATGTAATGTATTATTACACTTGAGGTGTAGAAGGAGTGACGCAAATGAGTCGAGCTACGGAAAGCATACCCGCCAAGATGGAACTCCAGCAGAGGAAACATGTGGAGCCCAAGCGGCAGCATCCATTCATCAAAAGCCTCAAGAAGCACTGGGAGCTATACCTGCTCGTGCTGCCCCCGGTGTTGTACCTGTTGATCTTCAAGTACATTCCTATGGTGGGTGTCCAGATCGCCTTCAAGGACTTCAGTGTAGTCAAAGGAATCTGGGGAAGCCCGTGGGTCGGATTTAAACACTTTGAAGCTTTCTTCCAATCTCCAAACTTCTGGCTACTGATCAAGAATACGATAGGCATCAGCTTCTATTCCTTAATTGCGGGTTTCCCCATTCCGATCCTGCTGGCCCTGGCACTGAATGAGATTCGAACGGGTTACTTTAAGAAGACCGTACAGATGGTTACCTACGCTCCGCATTTTATCTCCACGGTTGTCATGGTATCCATTATCATTCTGATGCTCTCCCCGCATGTGGGCGTGGTAGACAAGCTTTTCACACTGCTCGGCTTTCCGATGACCAACTTCATGGGTATTCCCGAATACTTCAAATCGATATATGTCTGGTCAGGTGTGTGGCAGGGCATGGGATATTCATCAATTATATATATCGCTGCTCTTGCTGGCGTTGATCCATCTCTCTATGAAGCAGCAAAGATGGACGGCGCATCAAGGCTTCGGAAAATCTGGCACATCGACCTTCCAACACTCGTTCCAGTCACCGTCATCATGCTGATTCTGAGTCTGGGAAGCATTATGGGCGTGGGCTTCGAGAAAATATACCTGATGCAGAATCCGCTCAACACAAGCGCTTCGGAGGTCATCTCCACGTATGTGTACAAGGTCGGTCTGATCGGGGCGAATTTCAGCTTCTCCTCGGCAGTAGGGTTCTTCAACTCCATTATCAACCTGATCCTGCTGGTTATCGTCAACGGCATATCCCGCAAAGTATCCCAGAACAGCTTGTGGTAAAGGAGGAGCTTATCCATGTTCAACCTGATTAATCGTAACCGGATCAAGGACCCGCTCGGTGATCGTATTTTCATGACAATTAACTACATCTTTCTGTTCGCCATACTGCTAACGGTGTTTTACCCGCTCTTGTATATCATCAGTTCTTCGTTTAGCTCTTCACGAGCCGTGACCTCCGGTCAGGTGTGGCTGTTCCCGGTCGATTTTAATATCAAGGCGTACATCTCCATTTTCAAAAGCCAACAGCTTATGCTCGGTTTCTATAACACGATCATCTACACCGTGGTGGGCACGTTCATTAACGTGGTGCTGACCGTCATGCTGGCGTATCCTTTGTCACGAAAATCGTTCTATGGACGAGGGGCCATCATTATTTTCATGATGATCACGATGTTCTTTGATGGTGGTTTGATTCCCACCTATCTCCTGATGAAGGACTTGCACCTGCTCGATACACGCTGGGCGATGTGGCTGCCCGGGGCGCTCGCGGTGTTCCAGGTCATCGTGGCGAGAACATTCTTCCAGTCTTCCATCCCGGAAGAGCTTGGAGAGGCCGCGGAAATGGACGGTTGTCGGGATATCCGATATCTGGTCAGTGTGGTTCTTCCCCTATCGAAGCCTATTCTGGCAGTCATGACACTCATGTATGCCGTAGGCCACTGGAATGCGTACTTTGATGCACTGATCTACCTGCGTTCCGAGAAATTGTTCCCTCTGCAATACGTGCTTCGCAATCTGCTCATCCTGAACGCGGCTGATCCGGCGATGCTCGCCAATACCAGCCAACAGATGCGGGACCAAGGGTTCGAGCAGGTGTTGAAATATGCGCTGATCGTTGTTGCGAGTATCCCAATTCTAATCATGTATCCATTTGTACAGAAGCATTTTGTCAAAGGGGTCATGGTTGGTTCCCTCAAAGGTTAATCCTTGTGAATTAAGCCCGGTTGCCTCTTGAAAGGAGGTGGAGTGAACACGCCGGCTTCCGGGGTCGATTTTATACGCTTGCACTACAACCCAATCATTTGCCGTTATGAACAAAAAGGAGGAGTCAGATTGAGAAAATCCTGGATTTCGATGTTGTTTCTGGTCTTTGCTTCGATGGTTTTGTTGTCCGCATGCAGTTCATCCGAGGAATCGGGTGGTAGCGACGGTAGCGGGGAGAGCGGCGGTCCTGTCACCATGACCTTCTTTGCTCCGCAAGGCAAAGCGTCCATGGAAGAGAATGAATTTACCCAATTTATCGAAGACAAGTTCGACGTGACCCTGAAGTGGGATCTGGCCCCAACGGACGCCTTGCAGGATCGCAGACAATTGCTGCTAGCCAGTGGTGATTATCCGGAAGTGTTTCTTCACGGCAAGTTCACCACCTCAGATCTACAAACCTATGGAAAACAGGGCGTGTTCCTTCCGCTACAGGATCTGATTAAGGAGTATGGTCCGAATCTGACCAAGATTATGGAAGAGAAGCCATACTTCAAAGAAGCCATCACGGCACCGGATGGCAACATCTATGCGCTGCCAATCTTCAATGAATGTTACCACTGTACGTATGCACAGAAATACTGGATCAACACGGAGTGGCTCGATAATTTGGGTCTGAAAATGCCAACCACAACAGATGAACTGTATACCGTTCTGAAGGCGTTTAAGACACAAGATCCGAATGGTAATGGGAAAGCGGACGAGATTCCACTTACAGGTGCACCGAACAAGTATGTATGGAATGGCAACATTGATGCCTACCTGATGAATAGCTTTATCTACAATGATAACGACAAGTACCTGATCGTGAACGATGGCAAGGTGAGTTTTGCCGCTAATCAGGAAGGCTGGAAGAAAGGGCTGGAGTACATGAACAAGCTGTATACAGATGGCCTGATTGATCCGGCTTCCTTTACACAAAATGATCAGGCCATCGGACAACTGGGCAACAAGGAAGGCGATGAAGTGGTCGGCTCCATTACGACGGCGCTGGTCAGTTATCTCGTGAATACCTATGACAAAGACATCACCCGTCACCAGCACTGGGAGATCGTTCCTCCATTGAAAGGGCCGGATGGGGTGCAGACGACAGGCGCCACACAGAGCGTAGGTGAGTTTGAGTTTGCCATCACGAACAAAGCGACAGAAGCACAGCAGATTGCTGCCATCAAAATTGTCGACTACATGTTCAGTGAGGAAGGTGCACTGTACGCGGAGTATGGTCCAACCGAAGGCAAGGGCTGGAAGAAGGCAGATGCTGATGAGAAAAACATCAATGGCGAGCCGGCCAAATACAGCTACTACAACCTGCCTGAGCGTGATCCGAATGTCGTTGTGAACGAGAGCTGGTCACAGATCGGAGCGCATGACTTGTCCAACACGTTCCGTAATCTGTTTGCAGAAGGACAGAATCCATTAGAAGCAGAGGGTTACGGTACACGTCTGGCTCAAGCAACCAGTGTGTATGAACCTTATGGACCCAAAGAAGTGTACCCTGCGAACGTGTTTATTCGACCAGAGGATACGGAATCAGCTGCACAACTGACTACCGCAATCAAGGATTATGTGCAGACGAATATGGCACAGTTCATTATTGGCAGCAAGAGCATTGATAAGGAATGGGATTCGTATGTCAAAGGCTTCGATGGCCTTGGACTGAGTAATTACCTTGAGATCTACCAGCGTGCCATTGAGAAGAATCAATAATTGTTGAAGGAATCAATATAGAGGCTGTCCCGTCTGTCACCCGTGACCGGGATGGTCTTCTCCTATGACAACCCCACGTCATCCAATATCATTTACTGAATATTTATGGGAAAATGAACAACCAACGCGAGTAATTGTGATTGTCATCATGCGTATAAACAGTTGTGGGGGGATCTCGGAGATGAACAACAATTGGTTTAGGCGTTTGCTGTTATCGTATCTGCCTGTTTTCTTTATTGTAACGACCATTCTATTCTTCATTTTCTTCCAGGTATTCAATGAACAGAATCGTAGAGAAGCACTCAAGGCCAATGAATTCCTGGCCTCCCAGGTCACGCAATATCTGGACAACTCCCTGCGTTCCATCGACTTCAAGGTACTGCGTGAGATTTTGACCAACCCTAACTTGAAGAATTATTTCTCGGTATCTGGCAGCGAAGATGTGTATGCTGGCATTCAGGCGGTCCAGGTGGTTGATGAATTGAAAATAGAGTATCCACTGATTGATTCGATTTATCTCGTCCGGTATGGGGATGGCACAGTCTTCAGTAACGGGAAGGCTGTCCCGATTGAAGAGTTCCCGGATGCAGAATTTATTGCAGACAGCCGGTCAAGGGATGAACAGAAGTGGGCAGGAGCACGAGCGTTCCGAGCTTTTCCTTCGCAAGCGACGGAGCAGGTGATTACGATTGTACGAAGTGTAGGAAACGGCAAAGGACTTGTGGTCACGAACGTGGACCTGAGTACCCTGAGGAAATCCATCATGCAGATGTATGATCCGGAATTTACGTTCGTGAACATCTTCAATCGCTCGGGCGGCAATCTGTGGGATAGCAGCATGCCAGAAGGGGCTACAGCTTCCACTAAAACTACGTCGGGAGAAGTCTTTTCCGAATTTACGTCGAGCTATAGCGGTTGGAAGGTGCAGACAGGTCTCAATAATGGCAAAATCGTCAAATGGGCTCTGCAATTTTATAATATCTGGTTTGCCTTTGCGGTAGTGGTTGTGTTGATCGGGGTGGTGTGGGTGATCTATGTGACTCGCAGGAACTACAAGCCAATTCAGCAAATTGTCACGTTAATTCAGACCGTCTCCTCACAGAAGCAATCCGGATTGAACTATGGCAAGGAAAATGAGTTCCGATTCATCCATACGACGCTGGAACGCATGATTGATCAGACGAGGCAGTATCAGGAGGAGCATGAGGAAAATCTGATTTTGCAGAAAAAAATGTTCTTTCAGGAACTTTTGGAAGGCACACGAGACTTTACGGGCAGCGAGCTGACAGCAGAGATGAAGAAGTTCAAACTGCCTGAGCTGGAGCATCGTTGGGCCGTCATGGTAGTCGAGATGGATCGGTATGATGCATTTGTGACGGAGTATCATCACCAGGACCAATCCCTCCTGAAATTCGTGTTATCCAGTATTCTGCAGGAGAGTGCACGTCATGAAGGAACGGAAGTGTGGGCTGAATGGATCTCCGATCAGCGTCTGTACGCCATTCTCTGGATTCCAGAAATGGAACAGGCCGAGGAGACCGAGCATCGGTTGCTCACTGGTTATTTGGACAGAATCGATCAGTATCTGAACTTTACTGTGACCATCGGTGTTGGTCGGGTTGCCGTCGATATTCGGGGACTGAGAGCTTCATTGAAAGAAGCTGTGCACGCGCTGGAATACAAGGCTGTACTGGGGATGAATCGTATCATTCCGTGTAGTGACGTGCCGAATTCAACCAATGATGTGTATGAGTTCCTGAAGACCATCTCACTGCTGGTTCAGGCGATGCGCTTATCGGACGATGTCTGGGAAAAGCATTTTGAAAGGCTATTTGAACAGATTAGTGAGTCTGTCCTGTCCCGTCAGGAGATCATGAATACGATCCAATTGTTATTTCAACATTACAATCGGGAATTCGCGGAACTTCCACGAGAGTATCAGGAGTCGTGGGCAGCGATATTCACTCCACTTCTTCCAAGGCTTGAGGGCTGGGAGACGTTAGACGATCTGCGTGAGCTGTGCTGGGAAGGATTCCGGGAACTGGCGCTGCAGATGCAGACGCTGCATTGTTCCCGAAAACACAGATCACATATTCTGGAGATTCGCAAATACATCGAAGAGCATTACAACAATCCCGATCTGTCACTGAACTACCTTAGTGATCTATTCGATATTAATCCGAAGTATCTGAGCAAGCTTTTCAAGGATGAGATTGGGGAGAAGTTTGTGGATCTGCTCATTAGTCATCGCATCGAAAAAGCCAAGCTGCTCATGCAGGAGACGGATAAGGCTATTCAGGAGATCAGTGAGGAAGTGGGATACACGAACTATAATTCCTTCAACCGGGCTTTCAAGAACGTGGTGGGTGTGGCACCAAGTGACTACCGCAAAGCCATGTGAGTGCACGCGCCTAACTAATTCCGAACGCATAAGGAGAATGTGCATATGGACTATAAAGATGCTTCGCTTCCCATTCAGGAGCGGGTTCAGGATCTGATCGGACGGATGACAACGGCAGAGAAGATTGGACAACTCATTCAGCCGATGGGGTGGAAGACGTATGATAAAGCAGCTGATGGTACAGTACAGGTGACGGAAGAGTTCAAAGTGGACATGGCACAGGGTGGTGTCGGTTCTCTGTACGGTGTGCTTCGGGCCGATCCATGGACTGAAGTGACACTTGAGACGGGGCTGTCCCCACGGCAGGGAGCTGTCGCGACGAATGTCATTCAGCAGTATGCCATGGAGCATTCTCGGCTGGGCATTCCCATTTTGTTCGGAGAAGAGTGTTCCCATGGACATATGGCGATTGGAGCAACTGTGTTTCCCGTACCGTTAACAGTAGGCAGCACGTGGAACATGGAGTTATATCGCAGGATGTGTGAAGCTATCGCTGTGGAGACCCGGAGTCAGGGAGGAGCGGCAACCTACTCTCCAGTGCTTGATGTGGTGCGTGACCCGAGATGGGGGCGGACGGAGGAGTGTTTTGCCGAAGATCCCTACTTGATTGGTGAATTCGCAGTAGAAGCGATGAAGGGACTACAGGGTGATCGCCTCGATTCCAACCAGACGATTGTCGCGACACTCAAGCATTTTGCGGCTTATGGCAGCTCAGAGGGTGGGCGTAATGCAGCACCTGTGCATATGGGACTACGTGAATTGCATGAAATAGATCTGTTGCCGTTCCAAAAAGCGGTGGAAGCCGGAGCATGCTCTGTCATGACCGCGTATAACGAGATTGATGGTGTACCTTGTACGTCCAGTACGTATCTGCTGAATGACCTTCTGCGTGAGCAGTGGGGTTTTGAAGGATTCGTGATTACTGATTTTGGCGCCATTCAGATGCTGGTCCATGGACATAACACCGCTGAGAACGGGGAGCAGGCCGTTGCACAGTCCCTTCAGGCAGGGGTAGATATGGAGATGTCCGGGTACATGTACCGCAAACATCTCGGTCAGGCGTTGGAGCAGGGGCTGATCGAAGAGAAGGATCTGGACTTGGCTGTGTGGCGGGTGTTGGAGATGAAATTCAGACTTGGGTTATTTGAAAAGCCTTTCGTTGATCCAGAGTTTGCAGAGCGGGTTATCGGATGTGAAGACCATACTCAGCTGGCGAGGGAAGTTGCACAAGAGGGAATTGTTTTACTGAAAAATGAAGGGGCTACCCTGCCACTCTCCAAAACAGGCACGAAGCTGGCCGTCATTGGTCCGAACGCGAACCATATCTATAACCAACTTGGGGACTATACCTCGCCACAACCGAGAGAGCAGATCGTCACCGTACTGGATGGCATTACGCGCAAGCTTGGCGCTGATTCGGGTCAGGTGCTGTACGCGCCTGGCTGCCGGATTAAAGGCGACTCCAGAGAGGGATTTGCGCAAGCGCTGGCCTGTGCGGAACAGGCAGATGCCATTGTGATGGTGATGGGAGGGTCCAGTGCCCGCGATTTTGGCGAAGGTACGATAGACTTGCGGACAGGTGCGTCTGTGGTAACCGATGATCCATGGAACGACATGGAGTGCGGTGAGGGCATTGATCGGGCGTCCCTGAATCTCATGGGTGTTCAATTGGAGCTCGTGCAGGAGGTACATGAGCTGGGGAAACCGGTTATTGTGGTGTATATTAACGGCCGTCCCATTGCTGAACCTTGGATTGATGAGCATGTTCATGCCATTGTGGAAGCGTGGTACCCAGGACAGGAAGGCGGTAACGCAATTGCAGATATTCTGTTTGGCGATGTGAATCCATCGGGTCGCCTGACCGTCTCCATTCCCAAGCATGTTGGTCAACTCCCAGTCTACTATCATGCCAAACGCACTCGTGGCAAGCGGTATCTGGAGATGGATCTTGCGCCGCAGTATCCGTTCGGATATGGACTGAGCTATACCGAATTCAAATACGAGAATGTAAGGGTTATACCGGACGTAATCAGCCCAGAAGATGAGGCACAGGTGATGGTTGAAGTCACGAATACCGGCGCGGTTGCGGGAAGCGAGGTTGTGCAGTTGTATATCACCGATGTATCGGCTTCGGTCACCCGGGCTGAAATGTCACTGAAAGGTTTTCGTAAAATCCATCTGGAGCCAGGACAGACCCAGACCGTTACGTTCCCTGTGCAAAAGGAACACCTCGCACTGGTCGACTCCCGTCTCCAGTCTGTCGTGGAACCGGGTGAATTCAGGCTCATGGTTGGCCGTAGTTCCACAGAATGGACTGCTTGCAGTCTGCAGATCCAGAAGGTGGGGGTGGAGGTATGATTCGAATTCAGCGATTCATCGAAGATCTGAAGCAGCGGCAATGGCTGGATACAATCGAGCTTCCAGCGTGGGAGATGCAGCGGGCCAAATATATCCTGCCAGGGGAATACGAGTACGAACAGGAATATGAACATAAAGATGAGCAGACAGACAAGGCCATGCCAAGCTTGAATCCGCTGAACAGCGTACACGGCACGACGTATTTTCTGAGCAAACGTATAGAGATTCCGGACAGTTGGGAGGATCAGGCTGTTGGGTTGATCTTTGAAGCCGGAGGAGAAGGGCTGCTGAAGGTGAATGGCATACCTTATCACGGACTGGATCGAAATCACGGATTCGTACCTCTGCCGAGAAGTCGGGTAGGGAATACACCGCAGTTGGAGATTGAACTCTACGATCCGATTCCAGAGCCGCATGATCCACTCAACCGACAAGCCGTTATTCAGCCGCCTATTCGGGGCATTCGGGCAGCATTGGTTCATGTGAACCAGCCACTCCAGAGCCTGATGTACAGCGTTACGGTACTCGCCGAGTCACTCCGGGCATATACCGAGAAGGAGCCCAAACGGATGGTGCTTACTCAGGTCATTCATCAGGTGATGGATGGGATGTACAATGACCCAGACCGGTGGAGTGATGCAGCCTGGATACAGAACTTCGAACATGGATTAGCGCAGTCGGTACAGCAGGAAGACCCGGAGGAATATCGGAGTGGCTTCATGCATCTGGTTGGGCAATCCCATATTGATATTGCTTGGCTATGGCCTGTGCGTGAGACGGTGCGCAAATCCAGTCGTACGTTCTCGACCATGTGTACGTTGATGGATACGTACCCGGATTTTGTGTATTCCCAAAGCCAGCCGCAGTTGTATGCCTTCGTGAAGGATCATTACCCGGAGCTGTACGAGCGAGTTAAAGTCCGCATTGCCGAAGGCCGCTGGGAATTGGTTGGAGGCATGTGGGTGGAGCCGGATCTGAATATTCCGAGCGGCGAGTCATTGGTTCGACAGATTCTATATGGACAGAACTTCTATCAGGCGGAGTTTGGTAAACGATCCAACATTGAATGGCTGCCCGATACATTCGGCTACTGTGCTTCCTTGCCGCAGATGCTGAAGCTCGCGGATATTCCTTATTTTATGACCACGAAGCTGAATTGGAATGATACCAATGCGTTCCCTTATGACCTGTTCGACTGGGTAGGCATTGACGGTACTTCCGTGCTGGCTTATCTGAATCATGGGGTGAATGAGCACACAAGGCCCAAAGATGTGGATGAACATTGGCAATCATACAAACAAAAGGATGTGTACCCTGAGCAAATGTTGCTTTACGGACATGGCGATGGTGGTGGTGGCGTAACCGATGAGATGGTGGAGTTTGCGGAGCGGTCCCATTTTATGGTGGGACAGCCGATCAGCAAATTCAGCACAGCAGGCGCTTTTTTTGAAGACATATCGATTAATAAACCGACATTGCCGAAATGGCACGGGGACTTGTACCTGGAACTGCATCGCGGAACGTACACGACTCATGCGAGGAACAAACGTAGCAACCGAAAGGCAGAGGTATTGTATCGGGAAGCGGAGATCTGGGGGCAGTTTGCCGGAGCTTGCTCCGCACACAGGAAGAATGATCTGGATGAAGGCTGGAAGCTGATCATGCTCAACCAATTCCATGATATTATTCCGGGGACGTCGATTCCTGAAGTATACGTAACGTCTACCGAGGAGTACACGAAGGTATTTGCATTAGGTAGATCCGCACTGCAAGAAACGCTGGATACCCTTGCGGACAGGGTTACGACAGATGGAATGGATGGTCTCCCCTACATTATATTCAACAGCCTCGGCTGGGAACGAGGAGAGAATATCACCATTACAGGGGATGCCCGGCTTGCCGGATTGGCTGCATTCGATCGTCAAGGGAGCCGTCTGGCCTGTGATCTTGAGCAAAAGGAAGACAAGTATACGCTGCTCGTGCATGTTCCATCGATTCCTGCCTTTGGGTACACAACTATATGGCTGCGAGAGGCACCGGATGTTATCCTTTCAGTAAGGGAAGAAGAATCCTTCCCTTCCACGTGGGAAACCGAATTTTACACGCTTGAGTTCAATGATTTGGGGGAGATCACCAGATGGTATGACAAAACGGTAGGACGCGACTGGCTGAAGCCCGGTGATCGGGCGAATGAGTGGCAGTTTTTCCACGACAAACCGACGTACTGGGATGCATGGGATATCGATCCACGATTTGAATCCCAGCGGGCAGGTGCAGTGCAGTTGATCTCCAGAGAGGTTGTACAGCGCGGGGCTACGCGAGATGTACTGCGTTTTGTCTGGAAGCTGAATCAATCGGAGATCAGCCAGGATATCATTTTGTATCGCCACCAGCGGCGGGTTGATTTCCACACGAAAGTGAATTGGAATGAGAGTCATAAGCTGCTGAAGGTGGCCTTTCCGGTGGATCTGGTAGCAGCCAAAGCTGCCTATGAGATTCCGTTTGGAGCGCTGGAGCGTCCAACTCATAACAACACCAGTTGGGAGCAGGCACAGTTCGAGGTCTGCGGACATCGTTGGGCAGATATCTCGGAGGGCAACAGCGGTGTGAGTTTGCTGAATGATTGCAAGTACGGCTATGACATCAAGGATCGGACGATACGTCTGTCCCTGCTTCGTGCCCCGAAATGGCCGGATGAACATGCCGATCAGGGCGATCATGAATTCACGTATTCATTTCTGCCCCATCAGGGGGATTGGCGACAAGCTGCCGTGGTTAGTCGGGCGATGGAGCTTAACCATCCGTTGGAGGTTGTGGCAGCGAGTCAGCATTCTGGTCCATTGCCAGCAGAACACGCTTGGATTCAGTTCCAGAGTGAACATGTCATTCTGGATGCAATTAAGCCTGCAGAAGATGGCTCGGGAACGGTACTACGTTTCTACGAATCATCAGGCAGTCGAGAAACGGTGCATGTCCAGTGGGCTGAAAAGGAAATCAAAGCGTCTATCATTAATCTGTTGGAGGATGAGATCCATCCGTTGGCTAGTGTGAATGGAGCATTCGAACTGACCTTTAAACCGTATGAGATCAAGTCGGTGAAACTTGTTGATATCAGTAATGAGTCGAACCTTACATTTACATGAGAACGTAGAGTTACTCATTCAATCACGGGAGGTATGACATGAAATTAACGAACAAGATCGGTGTTATCGTGGATAGCTTTGGTGTAGGCGTACGGGAAGGGTTGAACAAAGCCAAAGACGTAGGTGCAGAAGGTGTGCAGATCTACGCCGTCAAGGGAGAGATGGACCCCGAAAATTTGTCGCCTGCGGCGCGCAAAGAGTTAAAGAGTTACATCGATTCTCTAGGTCTCGACATTTCAGCATTGGTCGGCGATCTGGGTGGACATGGGTTTCAGGTCAAGGAAGATAATCCGTGGAAAGTAGAGAAGTCGAAGCGAATCGTGGATCTCGCTTTGGATCTGGGCACCAACATCGTCACAACACATATCGGTATTGTTCCACATGATTCTTCATCGGAAGTCTACGCTACGCTTCACGCTGCTTGTGAGGAGCTGGGCCAATATGCCAAAAGTGTTGGTGCATACTTTGCCATTGAGACAGGACCGGAAACGGCTGCTGATTTGAAAGGATTTCTGGATACGCTGTCGACCAACGGAGTATCGGTGAATTTTGACCCGGCGAATATGGTGATGGTGACCGGAGATGATCCGGCGCGGGGCGTTCATCTGCTCAAGGATTACATCGTACATACCCATGTGAAGGATGGGGTGCGGCTAAAGGAAGTGGACCCAAGAGATGTATACGGTGCAGTCGGTTATGCGCCTATGGATCACGATAAGATTGCCGAGATGGTCTCTTCCGGAACCTTCTTCCGTGAGGTGCCACTGGGCGAGGGTAGCGTTGATTTTGACGGATACTTTGCAGCTCTTCAGGAGATTGGGTACACCGGTTATCTGACGATTGAGCGTGAGGTAGGCGATCAGCCGGAGAGGGACATTCGCAAGGCAGTTCAATTTATCCAACAATATCGATAGGGAGTTGAGCAGATGAGAGTGGGCCTGAGCACGTATAGTTTGTTGAACGATTTGAATTCGGGTGAGATGACGGTGCTGGATGTGATCGACTGGATTGCGGCGAACGGCGGCGAGCATATGGAGATGGTGCCTTACGGTTATACCGTGGAGGATAATCATGATCTGGCTGATGCGATTCGGGAACGGGCGGCATCTGCTGGTATTGAACTGTCCAACTACTCGATGCCAGCCAATTTTGTGCAGGAGACGGAAGAGGCGTTTGCTGAAGAGATGGCTCGGGTCAAAAGACATGTGGATGTCGTGCATCGGATGGGTGTAAAACATATGCGTCATGACGTCACGGCGTTTACCCTGCCAAAGGAGAAGATGACCATTGCCTGGTTTGAGGAACATCTGCCTCTGATGGTACGGGGAAGCCAGATTATTGCGGACTATGCCGCGCAGTTTGGTATCACCACAACCATTGAGAATCACGGCTTCAGCGTGCAGGCGAGTGACCGGGTGCAGCGTGTGCTGCATGCTGTAGATCGTCCGAATTTCAAAACAACACTCGATATTGGCAATTTCATGTGTGTGGATGAGAACCCGATCATCGGTGTCATGAAAAATCTGCCGTACGCTTCTCTGGTCCACTTCAAAGACTTCTACTTCCGTCCTTATGATGAGCATCCGGGTGAGGGTGAATGGTTTCTGACGGCTTACGGCAATTTCCTTCGTGGTGCTATCGTTGGACAAGGGGATATTCCAATCCGTAAAATTGTAAAGCTCATCAAAGATTCCGGTTACGATGGCAACATTACAGTGGAGTTCGAGGGCATGGAGGAATGCAAGTCGGCATCCAAGATTGCCATGGACAACCTGCGTCGCTTCTGGAAAGAAGCGTAACAAAGCATTGCGAGGAAATGGATGAAGGGTCACTTTTCGAAGTGGCTCTTATAGTTGACCCCTAGGATTCTCGACTGTCCATCGGTCAAGGATTGTTTCAATGTAATGCATGGTTTCCGTTGTCATACCATACACACGGGCTGGTTGATCATCCGCCGGGGCGATATAATCCCAATATTTTTCTGCCAATTCTGCATTCCCTTGAAAAGCCCTTTCAGCATAATCATAGATTCGGATGGCCAGTAATCGTGAGGCTTCGGAATCCGCTGGTTCCATCTTGCATGTATGAATTTCTTTAAGAATATCGGCCCATTCCAGGGATAGTGAATTGTTCTGATTATTCAGGGGTAGCGATTCGATTTCTTCCGGTGTAAAAACATCTCGACGGGACCTGCCTGGAGGCTGATCCAGTTCACGGATGAAACCCATCATCTCATCTAGGTTGATTCTACCGGAGGCTCTGATGGCATATATGGTTGAAAAAAGAAGATGCTCGACCTTGCTTAATCTCTCCTGCTGTTCCTTGACAACGGCCATTTGTTGTTCCAACGTATGATTCCATAAAGTGAGGGTACTCTCCGGCGCAGAGTGGGCAGCATCCTGATCGAGGAATTCTCCAATCTCATTTAATTTAAAATGCATTTTCTTCAGAATGGTAATCTGCTGAAGCCGCATAATGTCCTTTTCACCATATAAGCGATATTGATTGTTCTCATTACGGGCCGGTCGCAGCAAACCCAGCTTCTCATAATAATGCAGTGTTCGTATAGATACTCCGGTATGTTTGGATAGTTGTCCGACGGTATACAACAGGCAGAACCCTCCCTCATGATTTCTTTATTCTCCACCAGCGCCATGAATTGAGTACTGCCAGAATGATCGCACCGACGAAGACCATCATCATATACAAAATAAATATTTCGGCAAACCCGTTATCTTGCGTGGTATAGCTTAACAATGCAGGTCTATCACCTGGAATAACAACGAATCTGGCTACTTCCAGGTAAGCGATATGAAATCCGATGGAGGCCCATAAAGATCTGGTCAAACTGCGCAGAAGCTGTAACGTAGTACCATAGGTCAAGAGCAAGATCATGTAATCCAGGGTTATTTGGTTTCCGGCGTCCATACCGATGAGCTCTTGCAAAAGGCTGACGCTCATTGGAACCAGCAGAAAGAGTATGATTTGAGATACATAAGCGAAAAACACAGGAAGTCGCAGTCTAGAGCGCAATCCATCATATACCATGCCTCGCATGGACAGTTCCTCTGGCAAAGCTTCATACAAGAAAGCGATACAGCTATTGATTATGACAGCAATCAAGAACTCAGCTGAGAAGTGCCATTCCGTAATTGTAATCCAGCCGTTCATACTGGCTATCATCAAACCGGTCAAGGCCAGAGAAGTGGCAAATAATGCCCCGGAGAGCAAGTGAATTATGCCTTTTCCTGTCAGAGGAAGAAGAACGGACTTCATGTGGAAGCGTCTCCGAATGACGAATAGTACGGGGAAGACGATACTAATAATGACAACAGCCTGGGTGAGATGAACCATCCATTTAGCAGCACCAATAGTGCTGACAAGCTCCCCTGCGAGTGTAGCAAAAAACAGACCTAATGTCATCGTTAACCAACTCATTCCAATAATGGCTATACCACTGCTGCGTCGTTTCCTGGTTACATGTTCAGGTGACATGCTCATGCTAATCCCCTCCTGCAGCCAGTATAAACCCTCCAGTTAACGTCAGGGTCAAGAAGGAAATGACTATCAGATTATGGATCTCTCCAAGGATTAAGCTACAAGTAGCACAAGTATGGTATAATAGATACATTCAGCCTGATAATAACTGGCTATGGATAGGAGAGGTCGCTGATCTATGCAGGTATTCGAGGACTGGAATCAGAAAGTAAAGAGGACGTTTAATGCTACGAACCCAGAGGTAGTATTGACGGTATCGGAAGCTGGAAGTTTGCTCGGTTTGACCAAAGACCAGATGAAACTGTACGTGGACAAGAACAAACTAACGAAGGTCCCGATCATGAGAAGTGTTCACCGATACCTCTTATTGAAAAGTGAAATAGATAGCATCGTTCAAACGCGATAACTTTATAGGATTGAACACAACCATTTTACCGACAGGATTCGGGAGAGTGGTCTTTTTTTTTTTCTCGGAAAGAGGACAGAACGTGCTGAATAAACGAACGCCTGTATTCGCTGAACTTACTCCGATATGTACCTTGTTGAAATGGTGTTTGATTTATGCCAGTTTTGCAGCACTGGTTCCGGGTGTTGTGATCGCTGTTCTCTATTATATACGCAGGCGCAAGAAGTGATGGAGAGAGGGATGGATTAAAAATTATTTGGTAACCCTAATCGTGTAACGGTCCAACAGAAGTAGTGAGAAAATATACCTTGTCAAAGGACAACCTGTTCATATATACTCATGTCGCAAGTGGCGTGAATCGTATAATTACAAGAGCCCAAGGAGATGAAGAACGCATGTCGATCAGCTTGAATGTGTATCTGGTTACAGACGGTAATGGACGTGAAGCGGTAGAATTTTATCAAAAGGCATTTGGAGCCGAAGTGCTCGCGCTTCAAACATTTGGCGATGGTCCGTCTGACCCGAATCACCCCATCCCGCCAGAAGCGAAAGACCGCATTATGCATGCTTCCTTGCAGATTGGCAGCTCGGTATTAATGTTGTCTGATACGTTTCCAGGCATGCCGCACACTGTAGGTAATCATATTACGGTTACAGTGAACACGGATACGGCGGAAGAAGCCAAAGCAATTTTCAACCAACTGCAAGATGGCGGCGAAGTGAAAATGCCGATACAAGAGACGTTCTGGAGTCCAGCTTACGGTTCGGTTGTTGACAAGTTTGGCGTGCAATTTCAGATCAGTGCTACACCGGAACAAGCTTAAGAGCGTACTCTTCACTAAATATAGCTTTCCAATTGCAAAAACCTCCGCGATCTGCTTTGAGCAGTTGTGGAGGTTTTTTGCGGTGATTGTGAGATTAACCTTCCTTTTGAATCTTGGAAGGGTTGTTGATTTTATAAGGAACCGGGTTACGTGTCAGCTTCTTCTTGATAATTTTCGCTTCAAACGTGATAACATCTCCCACTTCCAGTTCTTGTTTCTTAACCGTAGCACTGTGGCTCGACCAGGCTTCCCCAACATCGATGACGTCTGGCTCCGTGATGGTAACTGCTTCATAGATGATGACTTCATCGTCATTGTCAGAGAAGTGATTCGGCACAGTGGTGAATTCTTTGACAACGGCACTCATCTTCACTTTGCCTTCTGGCAGATCAATCTTGACGGATTTGGCTTTGCTCGCTGTTTTGGCTTTGGGTTTGGCTTCACTGGCTGCCCCGCTCTGAGGTCCAACATACTCTTCCACCAGCCCGTCCGGATCACCCTTCAGCCCCGAGGAGAACTCATCTGTATCCGTATCTTCCGCATCATCCAGATCTGCCGGAATTTCATCCGGGTTAGCCAGGGCATCAGGAGTTGGCGTAACATTAGCAGGGGTAACTGGTGTAACTGTATCCGAAATTGAGGGTTCTGTGCTTCGATCTGTAACGGCAGTACTTATGCTTCTGGCACTGTAACTGGATGCTTGCATTTCCTTCAAATACGACGGGTGAATACAATGCTTTTGTCCATTATCCAGTTGAATAACGGCTGCCATGTGATCGACATATCCAATGATGGTGCACGGCATGTTCAATCCGTTTCCTTTATAATAGAACGTTTTGAGTTTGGTCGCTTTACCCGAAAGCAGGCCCCACTCCTGACATTTCTCAATCAGCTCATCTTCGTTCTCCAGCGCAATAAAATCCTGCGGTTCAATCATAAACGCGTATGTCATATGGAATTTCCGCCCTTCCAATCCATTCTTCATGTTCATCGTTTCCAAATTACAATCAGTGTATCACAAATGAGCATTTTGCATAAATCCAATCACTGAAATCTGTACCCGGAGATGAAGATTATCAAGGCCTGCTCGCAGAAGCCTATGCTATAATTTGATCAGAATATAAGGTAGGAAGTTATAGCCCTGATATACATATTTCAGGAAGGGAAGATCTGCATGAAGAAAAAAGTAAATCATCAAGCCGTATGGCTTGCTATAGGAACGGCTATGGGAGTCAGCATTGGTACGGCTACGCAGCAGCTTGGACTCGGGATTGCTTTTGGCGTGGCGCTTGGCATTGTGATTGGTTCGGTGGTTAGCAAACGTGCCGGGTCGGACTCGGAACATATGCTCAGCGAACATGTCCGTGAATTGCACAAACCAAGTGACTGGGAAGACGCGCTTCATCGCTCGCAGGATCATCCGGTGCTTATCCTGAAGCACAGCACGACGTGTCCGACCAGTGCGAGAGCGTACAGAGAGTTTATGGCGTTTGTGGGCACCAATGCATCAGATCCCAAACAACCCATGGATTACCGCATCGTCAAAGTGATTGAAAATCGTTCGTTATCCCGTCACATTGCGGAAGAGACAGAGGTTCATCATGAGTCACCACAGGTACTCCTGCTCGATCAGGGACAAGTCGTCAAACATACCTCGCATGGCAAAATTACAAAAAAGAGATTATTGCAGTGGGCACAGAATCCATTTGGATAAATGGTAAACCTTATAGACCCGTTCTTTTCAGCCTATAGCTGAGGAGAGCGGGTCTTTTTTTACGCTTTTTTTACACCTGTGGAGGCATTTCTTTACCCCTTTTTTACAGCGTTTCGTATTACGATTTTACATGTAGCAGTTGCAGAGAACGGTAGAGAGGGAGGAAGGGCGCATGGTGAATGATGCCACGATGATTGGATTGGTTGTGCTGCTGTTTGCGGTGTTTTGGGGATTCGTGAAATTCTGCGAGAAGGCTTGAGGGTAGAGAGGGGGAAGCCAGATGATCGTCATCGGCATGATTGTGCTCGCACTGGTGATTTATCTCGGTTATGTGCTGGTGAAGCCGGAGAAATTCTAATGCTGGCGATGTGCGTAATACGGGAACAAGGGAACGTCGAATAGGGAGGAAATGCGGATATGGGTATCGGTGTAGTGCAAGTAGCAGTGACGCTACTGATCATCCTGCTGTTGGTGAAACCGGTGGGGAAATATGTAGTGAACGTGTTCGATGGACAGCGAACGGGGCTGGATCGGGTTTTTGGCGGACCGGAGCGACTGCTCTATCGAGTGATGGGAGTACGCGAGAACGAATCCATGGGGTGGAAAAAGTACCTTACGGCGGTTCTCCTCTCCAACTTCGTGATGTTGGTGTTAATGTTTCTGGTGCTGCGGCTGCAAAAGTATTTGCCACTTAACCCGGATGGGATTGGTAATATGCCTGCCGCACAGGCATTTAATACGGCCGTATCTTTCATGACCAATACGAACTGGCAGTCGTATACGGGCGAGAATGCCCTGTCGTACCTGTCACAGATGCTGGCAGTGACGTTCCCGATGTTTACGTCCGCAGCGACGGGATTCGCAGTAGCCATTGCATTCATTCGCGGGCTGGTAGGCCGCCGGGATGAACTGGGGAACTTTTACGTTGACCTTGTACGGTCGATTACGAGAATTTTTTTACCCCTGAGCTTCATCGTGGCCTTGTTCCTTGTGTTCCAGGGTGTGCCTCAGACGCTCGCGGGAGCGGTGAACGCAACCACGCTGGAAGGCGCGCAGCAGACCATCTCACGTGGACTGGTCGCCTCACTGGAGTCGATCAAACACATTGGCACCAACGGTGGTGGCTGGTTTGGAACCAATGCTGCACATCCATTCGAGAATCCGACGGCCCTGAGCAATCTGGTGCATATCGTCTGCATGATGCTGCTGCCAACGGCACTGGTATACGCCTTCGGCTTGATGGTCAATAACCGGAAGCAGGGTTGGGCATTGTTCGCGGCGATGAGTTTTCTTTTCCTTGTGATGTTGACCACCGTATTTGTCTCCGAATATCGAGGTGTACCCGCACTGGATGCAGTAGGTCTTCAAGGCAATATGGAGGGGAAAGAGGTCAGGTTCGGCATACCGGAGTCGGCTTTATTTACAGCGGTCACGACGGCGGCTACAACAGGATCGGTCAATAATATGCATGAGTCGCTCACTCCGCTTGGAGGTATGGTGTCACTGGCCCAGATGATGCTCAATAATGTGTTTGGCGGCAAAGGAGTAGGGCTAATCAACGGACTGTTGTATGTGATTCTGGCTGTGTTTATCTGTGGATTAATGGTGGGACGAACACCTGAGTTTCTGGGCAAAAAAATTGAGGGCAAAGAGGTGAAGCTCGCATCCATTGCGTTGCTCATTCATCCTTTGATTATTCTTGCGCCAACGGCACTCGCGCTTATGCGGCCTGAAGCCATTGCGTCCATCTCGAATGGGGGCATGCATGGTCTGACCGAGGTTCTCTATGTTTTTGCCTCAGGTGCGGCCAATAATGGATCGGCTTTTGCCGGACTAAATGCCAATACAGACTTTTACAACATTGCGATTGGTATCGTTATGCTGCTGGGGAGGTACGTTTCGATGATCGCCATGCTGGCCATTGCGGGTTCACTCGCTACGAAACGGGTTGTACCGGTAACTACAGGTACACTGCGTACACACACGCCTTTATTTGCTGGCATCTTGGTCATGATGATCGTTGTTGTCGGCGCGCTTACGTTCTTCCCGTCGCTTGCTCTTGGACCGATTGCAGAGCATCTGGCGATGATTCAATGAGGGATATAACAGGGGGGCAACAGAGGAATTGGTGCAAGGACGTAACGTATGGAGGTGGCAGTGCACGATGAATGCAGTCGAACGAAAGAAGGAACAGACGATGCAACACATGGATACAGAAATGTTCAGATCGAAGGGCAATGAGCCGGATAACAACCGCGGTAATATTCAACGTGATCCCGGATCGAAACGGTCGTTAAGCAAGGATATGATACTTCAGGCTTCACTCGATGCGTTCAAAAAGCTAAATCCGGTGGTCATGATCAAAAATCCGGTCATGTTTATTGTCGAGGTAGGTACATTCATTACGCTCTTATTATGCATTAATCCCGATCTATTCGCCGCATCCGAGGCTGGACGCGGGTACAACATCGCCGTGTTTTTCATTTTGCTGTTCACGCTGCTGTTCGCTAACTTCGCGGAGGCACTTGCAGAAGGCAGAGGTAAGGCTCAGGCGGATACGTTACGCAAGACGAAGTCGGACACCCTGGCCAATCTGGTGCAGAAGGATGGAACAATCCGGCAAGTGTCTTCGACCCAGTTGAAAAAAGGTGATATGGTCCGCGTGGAAGTCGGTGAACTGATCCCAACGGACGGTGAAATTACAGAAGGCTTGGCCTCCATTGATGAATCGGCCATTACGGGAGAATCCGCACCAGTTATCAAGGAGGCAGGAGGCGATTTCTCCTCCGTTACCGGAGGTACACGCGTCGTGTCCGATTACATCGTCATGCGTGTTCAGACCGATCCGGGTGAGTCATTCCTTGACCGGATGATCTCTCTGGTTGAGGGTGCTCAGCGCCAGAAAACACCCAATGAAATTGCGTTGACAACCCTGCTCGCCGTATTAACCCTGATCTTTTTGATCGTCATTCTGACGATGGTCCCGATGGCGAATTACCTGGGTATTCGACTGGATCTGGCGACCCTAATCGCGCTGCTCGTCTGCTTGATCCCAACCACAATTGGTGGGTTACTGTCTGCGATTGGTATTGCCGGGATGGACCGTGTTACGCAGTTCAATGTGCTGGCTATGTCGGGTAAAGCGGTAGAAGCGGCCGGAGATATCGATACGTTGATTTTGGACAAAACAGGAACGATCACATACGGAAACCGCATGGCATCTGAGTTTATTCCCGTTCAGGGCATTACTGCTTCAGAGATGACGCAAGCTGCTTTACAGGCTTCTGTGCGGGATGAGACCCCGGAAGGACGTTCTGTTGTGGAATTGGCAGGTAAACAAGGTCAGAGCTGGTCTGAGACGGAGTATGCGAATGCGGAAAATGTAGAATTCACAGCAGAGACTCGGATGTCCGGTCTCAATCTGAGTAACGGTATGAAGATTCGTAAAGGTGCCGTGGATGCGATCAAACGTTATATTGCTTCCGAAGGAGGTCGCATACCCGATGATCTGGATGAGATTGCAAATCGTATTGCGAAGGCTGGAGGCACGCCGCTTGCTGTAGCCATCGATGAGCGAATCTACGGTGTGATCTATCTGAAAGATACCGTGAAGCCAGGGCTGAAAGAGAAGTTCGCCGAGATGCGCGCCATGGGCATCAAGACCATTATGTGTACAGGCGATAATCCGCTGACCGCAGCGACCATAGCGCTGGAAGCGGGCGTTGATGATTTTATTGCCGAAGCGAAGCCCGAGGACAAGATTGCGGCGATCAAAAAAGAGCAGCAGGAGGGCAAACTCGTCGCCATGACGGGCGATGGTACGAACGATGCTCCTGCTCTGGCGCAGGCCGATGTGGGCCTGGCGATGAATTCGGGCACCATGGCGGCCAAAGAAGCGGCCAACATGATTGACCTGGATTCCGACCCGACCAAGCTATTGTCGATCGTCTCCATTGGCAAACAGTTGCTGATTACACGCGGCGCGCTCACAACCTTTTCGATATCCAATGATATCGCGAAGTATTTTGCCATCATTCCAGCTATGTTCATCCTCGCTATGCCGCAGCTTCAGGCACTAAATATTATGAATCTGGCTTCACCGCAGTCTGCGATCCTGTCGGCACTAATATTCAACGCTATTATTATTCCACTGCTCATTCCCATAGCGATGAAGGGGGTTAAGTACCGGGCGATGTCAGCCGAAAGGCTGCTCGGGCGCAATGTGTTTATCTATGGCGTAGGCGGTGTGATTGTACCTTTTATCGGGATTAAGCTGATTGACTTGGTTCTGTCGGGAATTCTTTAACGAGATAACAACACTTATCAACATTATTCTTTTATCCTAATGAATTCAGGAAGTGATCTGTATGAACATGTTCTTGCCCGCTATACGGTTATCCGTCGTACTTATGCTGATCTGCGGCCTAATCTACCCGCTCGTAACGACTGGCGTAGCCCAGCTTCTCTTTCCTGCGCAGGCGAATGGAAGTTTGATTACGCAAGGTGAGAAAATCATCGGCTCGTCCCTGCTGGCGCAGGAAATACAATCGCCGGGGCTGTTCCAGCCCCGGGCATCGAATGCCAGTTATGACCCAACGGCTTCAGCCGGTTCGAATCGCGCCGTAGCTTCAGAGGAGTATATCAGCGAGATGAAGGAAAAGATTGCTCAGCTTAGACAGGAAAACCCGGGAATGCAGCAGATCCCCGCTGATCTCGTGACGGGTTCAGGTTCGGGACTTGACCCTGATCTGTCTCCTGAAGCTGCTGAGGTGCAGATCCCGCGCATTAGCGAAGCTACGGGAATTAGTGAACAGCAGCTTATGCAAATTGTAAATGAGCATACGGAAGGCCGTCAGATGGGTATATTCGGGGAGCCGCGTGTGAATGTAACAGCTCTGAATCTGGCGCTGACAGCAGAACTGAAATAAAGGACGAATGTATTAGCCTGCTCACGATATATCGGGAGGGGCTTTCTCCATTTTTTTGTTCATATTTTAATAAGAAAGGGGGAGAGCACGGATGGAAGACAGCTTCAAGCGCAAGTCACCGGAAGAGATGCTGAAGATGATTACGAAGCTGCAGCAGGGTACGCTCAAAATCTACATCGGCCCAGTCAGCGGATCGGGCAAAACGTATCACATGCTGCGGGAAGGGAACACGTTGCGTGAGCAGGGCATTGATGTGGTCATCTGTGCCGTGTCCACGATGCGCAGACCGGAAACGGTGGAGCAACTTGGCGCACTCGAAAGGATTCCAAGCATTCACTGGGTGCGCCAGAGTGATGATGTAGAGATGAAGGATTTGAACTTGGATGCACTAATGGCGCGTAATCCGGAGGTTGTGCTGGTGGATGGTTTGGCACATCGCAACAGAGAAGGCGCTCGCTATGCTACCCGGCTGGAGGACATTCAGTTCTTGCTCCGAAACAACATCAGTGTCATGACAACGGTGAATGTGTATGAGCTGGAAGGGTATACCGAGCTGGCACGACAACTTACGGGGATCGCAGCAGAATATACAGTGCCTGCCGATACATTGGAGCTTGCGGATGAAGTGAAGCTGATAGACGTCACGCCGGAAACGATACTGAACCGTCTTGCAGAGGGTCATTTGCAGGGACATGAGGGTGAAGCTGTATTTCGTCAAGGCAATCTGGGTATTCTGCGCGAACTGGCCCTGAGATTGGTTGCGGAAGGGGTGAATGAATCCCTGCGTGAGCATCGGGAGGAGATGGGAATTGCCGTCACGACAGGCATCATGGAGCGGATTCTGGTATCCACCCAATATCATTGGAACGGCTCCATCTATATCCGGCGTGGGCAACAGATTGCCAAACGGCTGAATGGTAATTTGTGCGCCGTTGTTTTCCGGAATATGAAGCAGCCATTAACCAAGGAGGCAACCGTATTTCGGCGCAATATGATTAAGCTGGTAGAGAAGTTTGGCGGCCATATGGAGGAGTTGTCTATTTTACACCGTCGCAACATCCCGTCTACGCTGGCGCGTTACGCAATGGAGCACCAGATTACCCGAATTGTGATGGGACACTCCCGGCGTACGCGCTGGCAGGAACTGTGGCAAGGGTCCGTTGTTAACTCGTTGCTGCGCAGATTACGTGGTGTCGACCTGTTTCTGGTTGCTGATCGAGCGGCCCGGGAGGGTGAACGTGTGGTTCCGGCTAAAGTTAACGATGTAGAGTCGCTGACATACCGCAGACTAAGCGAGCAGGAAATGAAGGAACAGATTGGTCAGATTCAGCGAGGCACATTCAAAATATATATCGGAGCTGCACCAGGAGTAGGCAAAACCTACATGATGCTTCGGGAAGGCAATGATTTGCTCCGCAAGGGCATCGATGTGCAGATCGGCTTGCTGGAGACACATGGGCGGGCGGAAACCGTGGAGCAGATGGGTCACCTGTCTGTGATCCCTCGCGCACAACGCGTTTATCAGGGGACTCGTCTGGAAGAGATGGACACGGAGGCCATTCTGCATCTTTGCCCAGAAGTGGTGCTTGTGGATGAACTGGCGCATACGAATGTACCCGGGAGTGTTCGGCAAAAGCGTTATGAAGATGTTCTGCTCCTGCTGAATGCAGGCATCTCGGTGATTACCACAATGAACGTACAGCATCTCGAAAGTCTGAATGATGCCGTTGAACATATTACAGGTGTTCGTGTCCGCGAGACCGTACCCGATCGGATCATTCAGATGGCGGATGAGGTGCAGTTGATTGATGTGGCGCCTCAGGCCTTGCGGCAGCGCATGAGGGAGGGTAAAATCTATGCAACTGCCAAGGTCGAGCAAGCCCTTGCGAATTTCTTCAAAATCGGTAATCTGATTGCCTTGCGAGAACTTGCCCTTCGTGAACTGGCGGACGATGTGGATGAACGGCTTGAAGCACAGCAGGCCAAAATCGCACTTCGAGGACCTTGGCGCAGACAGGAAGCAGTCTTCGTATGTGTAAGGAGTGATCGTCATGCCGAGCGGCTGATCCGGCGTGGATTCCGCATGGCTTATCGTCTAAAAGCCATCTGGCATGTACATCATATCCACATTGGTGAGTCCATGAGTGACGAAGTGAAATGCCATCTGGAAGCCTTGGAACAGCTGACGATTCGGCTTGGCGGTCAATTTCACATCCACCACAGTCCAAAGCTGCGGGATGTACCTGGGATTTTGGCAAGAAAGGCATCGGAGGCGCGAGCAACCCAGTTGGTGGTCGGGCAGGCAAGACGGGTATGGTGGCTGAATGGCTACCGCGGCTCAGGCTCGGTGGTCAACCGACTTGTACGCTTGTCGCGGAATCTGGATATATTGATCGTTGCAGATTATGATTATGAACTGAGCGGGATGTGAATGGATGTTGTCTGATCGAATAAAAAAAGAAACGCGGGCATCCCATGGGAAACGGGTTCCGGCATATGTATGGGTGACCCTCGGGGTGACGCTGTTAACCTTGCTGCTTCATCCCATCGGGATGAGTGGTGATTTGGTTAATGTAGCGCTGATATACCTATTTCCCGTACTGGTGAGTGCCGTGTATTGGGGAATGGGGCCAGCTATATATGCCGCGAGTTTTAGCGTCATTATGTTTGACTTCTTTTTTGTACCACCATATCTGAGCTTTACGGTTGAAGATCTGAGATATCTCATCTCCTTTGTCGTGTATCTTGCGGTGGCCATTTTAACTGCGAGTCTCGCAGGTCGATTGAGACAACAGTTGGAGATGGTAAAAGCACGTGAGGCCACGACTAACTCCCTATACGCATTGAGTCGTCAGATGACAGCCATTACGGATCTGAATACGTTGCTGGTTAATATTGCGACCCAAGTATCGCTTACGCTGGGTAAGCCGACGGCTGTGTATCTTCCGGATAAACAGGGTGATCTGATGGTTACAAACTCTTCCGCATCCGCATCAGAAGGGGAGAAGGATGGGGGGGGGGATGGGGAGTCGGAGATTGCCATTGCCAAATGGGTATATCTTCACGGACAGATCGCCGGTAAGGGATCATCCACTCTGCGGGAATCTACCGGACTTTACGTGCCGCTACGCACAGAGGAGCAGATTCATGGCGTGCTCGCTGTGAGCATGGACGCTGATGAGGTTCATGAGCAGCAAGAAGAGCTTCGTCTGTTGGAGGCATGCGGTGGACTGGCCGCAGGTGCTATTGCCCGAGTGAAGCTGGCGGAAGAGGCCCGATTGGCACAGATCACTGCCGAATCGGAGCGCATACGCACAGCGCTGCTGGACTCTGTTTCTCATGAATTGCGTACTCCCCTAACCGCCATTATCGGCTCGGCTACGGGATTGTTGGAGAATGATACTCTTTTTACACCCGAGGATCGGAGAGAATTAACAGGCAACATTCGGGATGGGGCCATGCGTATGAATCGTCTCGTCACAAATCTGTTGGGCATGGTTCGGCTGGAGAGCGGCATGTTGCAACTGAATCGGAAATGGTGTGACGTGGAAGATATAATCAGCGTTGTACTGACACAGGTTCGGGAATTCAGTCCCCATCGCAACATTCAAGTTGAATTTCCTGATGATCCGGTGTTCATTTACGGAGATGAAGTATTGCTGGAG
Source organism: Paenibacillus sp. USHLN196 (assembly GCF_037144955.1). Classification (NCBI taxonomy): domain Bacteria; kingdom Bacillati; phylum Bacillota; class Bacilli; order Caryophanales; family Paenibacillaceae; genus Paenibacillus; species Paenibacillus sp. USHLN196. The sequence continues at coordinate 61,103 of NZ_JBBCYH010000019.1, forward strand.
CAGGTGCTGGTCAATATCGTCAGCAACGCCATCAAATATTCACCCGATAAGAGCCTGATTGTCATCATTGTGGCGAGTGATAGAAGTCCGAGTCAATTGACAATCATGGTCGCTGATCAAGGCATCGGTATACCGGAAGCAGAAAGAACACGTATATTTGATAAGTTCTATCGCTCAGAGTCTACTCAGCATGTCACAGGGACGGGGCTTGGTCTGGCCATCTGCAAAGGCATTGTGGAAGTCCACGGAGGTACTATTGTAGCAGAGCCGAATCCGGGCGGCGGAACGAGAATGCGCATAGATATCCCCATGGAGGCTCACGGACCGCGGTTTCCCTATTCAGAACAAGGAGAGGTTGAAGAATAACATGAACGCACCACTAGGGGCTCGTATACTGGTGATCGATGATGAGCCGCAGATTCGCAAATTGCTCAAGGTCACCCTTCAGGCACACCAATTCGAACTCCACGAGTGCGGGGATGGCGAAGAGGGTGTCATTCAGGCCAGCATTGTACATCCGGATCTGATCATCCTGGATCTCGGTTTGCCGGGCATGTCCGGTATGGAGGTGCTTCGCCGGATTCGTGAATGGTCACAAGTGCCGATTATCGTGCTGACAGCGAAGGATCAGGAGGGAGATAAAATTGCCGCGCTGGATAGCGGTGCAGATGATTATGTGACGAAACCCTTCGGGATGGGTGAGTTGGTCGCTCGTATTCGGGTTGCGCTGCGTCATGTAGCCAAAACGACAGATGAGCCCATATTGCGCTTCGGATCACTTACGATTGATCTGGCCCAAAGGCAGGTCGAACTGGAGGGAACTTTGGTCAAATTAACCCCAACGGAATATGAGATGCTGAAGGTGCTCGCTTCCAATGCGGGAAAGATCATCACCCAGCGTCAGCTTTTGCAGCAAGTATGGGGAGGGCATCATCATGAGTCTGACAGCCATTACCTCCGGGTATATGTGGGACATCTGCGTAAAAAATTAAAGGAAGATCCGGCGAATCCCCGATATATTCAGACGGAGCCGGGTATTGGTTATCGCTTTTTGCTCCCTGCCGAATAAGGTTTAAGTGTGCGTGGTGTTTATTATAAGAGATGCGATGCACGACTCAGCAGATGAGTGCTATGAAACGAACAAAACACCGTCCCCTTTAGCTGCAAAGGAAACGGTGCTTTTTATTATGACGTGTATTTTGGCAGCCAATCCCCGTGAGCCTCAATCAACTCATCACACATCGCTACGATGTCATCGATAGACAGTTCGGCAGCTGTGTGCGGATCAAGCATGGCGGCATGATAGATATGTTCCTTCTTGCCAGTAATTGCCGCTTCAATCGTCAGCAGTTGAGTGTTGATGTTTGTCCGGTTCAAAGCCGCGAGTTGTGGGGGCAGGTCACCAATGTACGTAGGGCTGATCCCTGATCCATCGACCAGACAAGGTACCTCGACACATGCCTCGCGTGGCAGATTCGTAATCAGTCCGTTGTTCATGACGTTGCCGCCAATTTTGTAAGGTTGGTTCGTCTCCATAGCCTCCATAATATGCGATGCGTATTCCCGACTGCGGGTATGTTCAATATTTTCGCTGGCAAACAGTTTGGTACGCATCTCTTTCCAGCCTTCAATCTGGTTCACACAGCGGCGTGGGTACTCATCCAGTGGAATGTTGAAGCGTTCGATTAGCTCCGGGTAATTCCGTTTGATGAAGTAAGGGTGGTACTCAGCATTGTGCTCGGAGGACTCCGTTACATAATAGCCAAAACGCTGCATCAGCTCAAAACGAACCATGTCATCATGCTGTTCCTTCTGTTTTTCCTTCGCCAGACGTTTGATCTCGGGGTACAGATCCTGCCCGTCTTTTGTAACTTCGAGCAGCCATGCCATGTGGTTGATGCCTGCAATTTTGGCTACGACACCCGTCTGATCGATCCCCAGTGCATCAAACAGATGCGGTACACATACCTGCACACTATGACACAATCCTACGGTTTTGATCCCACCATGTACGTTCATGACGTTGGTAAGCACGGCCATCGGGTTGGTATAGTTCAGGAACCATGCATCCGGACATACTTCCTGCATATCCCGGGCAAAATCCAGCATGACCGGAATCGTCCGCAAGTTACGGAAAATTCCGCCGATACCGAGTGTGTCTGCAATCGTTTGACGCAGTCCGTATTTCTTCGGAATCTCGAAGTCCGTAATGGTGCATGGATCATACCCACCCACCTGAATGGCGTTGATGACATATTTGGCTCCGCGCAGCGCTTCTTTGCGGTCATGATACACGTTAATGACACAACGACTTCCAATCGAACGGGCCAGACTGGTCAACAAACGCTCTGAGTCGCTCAAGCGTTCAGCATCAATATCGAATAGTGCCAGCTCGAAATCTTGCAGTGCTTCGGTCATCATGACATCACCCAATACATTTTTAACAAAGACGGTGCTGCCTGCACCGAGGAACGTAATTTTATTCATTTAAGTTTAGCCTCCCTGAAAAATGTTGTACCCCAACTATAGGCCGATTCGGCGCATATAACTATGGCTCAACCCCTTTCAAACATGTCATAATCCCATTTTTGTTCCCGCTTTCAACTAATATAGAAGTATTTTAGCTGTTATAATATAAATAGATTGAATGAAGAGGTAAGTGGAACGAAGTAGGATGGAGGGCGAAAAATGAGTCGCATTGAGATGAATGTGGTTCGCGCAGGCTGGACACAGATGGAGCTGATTTTGTTGTTTTTCGGGTGGGAGGCATGTGAACCTGCGCATTATTGGGGACCGGGTGTACGCGATTCTTACATTGTGCACTACATCCATGAAGGACGGGGGATCGTGTACATGGGGGACCAAGAATACAAGTTGACTCAGGGACAGGGTTTTGTCATACTCCCGGACACGCTTATTCATTATGAGGCAGATCCGAAGGATCCCTGGACGTATTCGTGGTTTGGATTCAAAGGTGTGCAAGCCAAGGCATTCATGCAACGTGCCCGATTGAGCCCGGAGCATCCAGTGTATGATGCCCGTGATACGAATACAATGGAGCGCCTGTACTCAGAGATGGTTCAGGCCTCCACGTATTCGGGAGGGGATGTGATGAACCAAAGTCTCTTGTACCGCCTGATAGCGGAGTTGATCTCATCGTCACCGGTAGAGGAAGAGGAGGGACAGCTTCTTTCGAACAAAGAAGAGTACATCAGGCAGGCAGTTCAGTTTATGGAGAACAGGTACAGCCAGCGGACCTCCATTCTGGATATTGCCCACGCCGTGGGGCTGGACCGCACATATCTGTCAGGATTGTTCAAGGAACGATACGGCAAGTCGCTACAGTCATTTTTTCTGGAATACCGTATGAATCGTGCTGCCGATCTTCTTCAGAACCCCGGACTTTCCGTTAGTGAAGTAGCCCATTCGGTGGGTTATACGGACCCATTATTATTTTCAAAGATGTTTAAGCGTGTGACGGGTGTGTCTCCGAAGGGTTCGAGAATTCGCGGTTAGACGTATCCAGTGTTTCAAATTTGAAAGAAAAGTTTTGATCATTAATCGTCGTCCCGCTATACTGATACAGAAGTGCAATTGAATATGTGGAACTTGGTGCTTCGCCCGTCGGGGTGAAAGCTTAATAGGGAAGTCCGGTGTAATACCGGCGCGGTCCCGCCACTGTAACAGAGGAGTCAAGTAGCGATAATCCACTGGTTTAGACCGGGAAGGAGCTGCAATGACCATGATTCTGGAGCCAGGAGACCTGCCAGGTTTAACAAACACAGTAGTACCCTACGGGAGATAGGAAGGTGTTTAGAGAGCATGATTTTTTCTGAAAATCTGTTTATTTAAGGCGTCCTCATCCAGTAACACGGAGAGGGTCGCCTTTTTTGATAGAATTTATACGATTTCAGCGGAGCTGTGGACGGAGAACATCATGGCACATACATAAAGTTTTGGGGAAGGACGTTTGAGCACTTGAGCAGATATATCGTTAAGCGTTTATTACAACTGGTTGTCGTATTGTTCGGCATCACGTTTCTGACATTCCTGCTAACCTATCTGTCTCCTGGGGATCCAGCCAGACTTATGCTCATGTCTACAGGGGTAACGCCATCCGATGAACTGGTCAGGCAGGTGAGGTCAGAGCTTGGATTGGACGAGCCTTTTCTCTATCGATACGGGACATGGCTGGGACAGGTGGTGACCGGAGATTTTGGTACGTCATATAAATACAATCGTCCAGTACTGGATGTGCTCATGGCACGGCTTCCGGCAACGCTTTGGCTAACAGGAAGCGCTATGATTTTGGTTATTTTGGTTTCCTTTCCATTGGGGATGTTGTCGGCTGTCTATCGTAATAAATGGCTGGATTTTGTTATTCGTTTGTTCTCTTTTGCCGGATTATCGATGCCCAGCTTCTGGTTGGGTATGTTGCTCATGTTGGTCTTCGGCGTACAGCTGAAGCTGCTGCCGGTGATGGGCAAATCCGGATGGAATAGTCTGATTCTGCCTGCATGTACACTCGCGATTCCACTTGTTGCCCAGTACAGCAGACAGATTCGTACGGTCCTGCTTGAGGAGACAAGCCAGAACTATGTGATCGGAGCAAGATCCAGAGGTGTGAAGGAGTCGATCATTATTTTGCGTCATATTCTCCCCAATGCCCTGCTGCCGATCGTTACCCTTATGGGTATGACGACAGGTGCTTTGTTAGGTGGTGCAGCCATTGTCGAAAGTTTATTTGTATGGCCTGGCGTTGGTCAGATGGCCGTGGATGCCATTTTTACACGGGATTATCCGCTGATTCAGGGGTATGTCATCTGGATGGCGATCATATATGTCACACTGAATCTGCTGGTTGATGTATGGACACATCTTCGTGATCCTCGAATCCGACTGGATGTGGATGTATAGATGAGAGTCTTCAGACATGTATTACTACAAAATCGCTGGTTCACATTCCTGTTATCTCTAACCGTCTTCTGGATTATTCTCGCCATGGTTGCGCCGCTGCTCGCACCACACGACCCACTTGCAACGAATTTTGCCAAAGTGTTGCAGCCATCCAGCGCCGAATATCCACTCGGAACCGATCAGCTAGGTCGCTGTGTATTGTCCCGTCTGCTATACGGAGCGCGAACCTCACTGCTGCTTACCTTTATGATGATTGGCATTGTATTTGTACTCGGTGTAGCGATTGGAGTTATCGCCGGTTTCGCTCGCGGTGTGACGGATACGATTCTCATGCGGTTGTCCGACACACTAATGGCATTTCCGGGCCTGATTTTTGCGATCGCTGTGGTGGGAATGCTTGGGCCGGGATTGTTCAATACGGTGCTGGCATTGTCGGTTGTCTGGTGGGCGAAGTATGCACGGATGGCCAGAAGCCTGGTGATTTCCCTTCAGCAAAAGGAATATGTCGTTGCCGCTGCTTTCAGCGGAGCACGTAAGATACAGATCATTGGCAGGACGATCCTGCCCAATATGATGTCACCACTCATCGTCATGGCGATGATGGATGTGGGTGGCATGATGCTGTCCATCTCGGGATTATCTTTTCTCGGACTCGGTGCGCAGCCACCGAACCCCGAGTGGGGTGCCATGTTGAATGAAGGCAGAAGGTATCTGCAGACTGCGCCTTGGCTGTTGATATATCCGGGCCTGGCGATATTTAGCACTGTTATTATTTTTAATTTACTGGGAGACGGCCTGCGAGACGTGCTTGATCCCAAGAAAAATACAGCTTAACTGGAGGAACCAGAATGAAGAGGAATTTTCCAAAATCGATCCTGCTCACCATCGTATCCATGTTCGTTGTGTTCTTGCTTGCAGCTTGTGGCACCACCAATAATCCATCGACCTCGTCTGATGCAACGGGAAAGTCGGTGGCTACCGACAATGAGACTGCAAGCGCACCAACTCATCTAAATGTGGCCCTGTTCTGGCTTGGAAGCAATCTGGACCCGGCAGAGGAATGGAACGGCTGGACGCTCACGCGTGCAGCGATTGGTGAGACACTGATTCAGTTTGACGAGAATATGAAGCTGGTTCCTAAAATTGCAGACACGTGGGAACGTGTTGATGACACGACGTGGCATTTTCATATTCGGGAGGGTGTAACCTTCCATAACGGAAATAAGGTAACTGCAGACGCGGTGAAAAAATCGATCGAACGCTCCATTGAGCTAAACGAGAGAGGACAAGCGACTGTGCCAGTGGCCTCGATTACTGCTGAGGGACAAGATCTGACAATCAAGACGACAGAGCCTTATGCGTCCCTGCTTGGTAATATTGCTGAGCCACTGTTTATCATTGTGGATACCAGTGCAGATACATCCAAATTCAAGAGCGAGCCTATTGCTACCGGGCCATTTATGGTAACGGGTTATACGCCGGATCAGGAGATTCAGGTGAAAAAGTATGACGGGTATTGGGGTGGTGCGGCAGATGTCGACACATTGACGTTGAAATATATCAAGGATGACAGCACGCGCGCCCTTGCCCTACAGTCCGGAGAGATTGATGTAGCAAGTAACGTGGGGCGCAGCAGTTTGGCATTATTCCAGGACGAGAGTCAATACACCATTGACGAAATTCCCAGCCTGCGTACCCAATTCGTATGGTTGAACACAACCAATCCGTTGCTGAGTGATCCGGAGGTTCGCCGTGCGATTTCATATGGTATTGACCGGGAGATGTACGCGAATACACTGGTGGGCGGTCAGGCAGCCAAAGGACCATTCACGTCAGCACTGCCTTTTGGCTATGACAAGATCAAAGGATATGATTACGAACCGGAGAAAGCCAAACAGTTGCTGGATGGGGCTGGTTTCAAGGATACAGATGGCGATGGCATTCGTGAAAAAGATGGAAAGAAGCTGTCGTTACAGCTGATTCTCAACTCCGCTTACGAGTCAGATTCGATTGTGGCTGCTGCGATGCAATCCCAGCTTAAAGAGATTGGCGTTCAGTTGGAGATGACCTCTTATGAGGATCTGACCGATCATCAGAAGAGCGGGAATTACGATCTCGCTTTAACAAGTATTAATACAGGTATCACGGGTGACCCGCAGTATATTCTGGATTTCTACTTCACGACGGGCGCGGAATGGAACGTAGGCGGATATAGCAATCCGAAGCTGGATGAGGTAATTACTCGTCTTCACTCCGAGTTTGACGTGGAGAAAAGGTATGCCCTCGCGGCAGAGGCTCAGCAGATGATTCTGGACGATGCAGCATATATGTTTTTGACCTATACCCCGATTAATATTGTGAGTAAAAGCAACGTGCAAGGTGCGACGATGTATCCCATCGATTTCTATCTACTGGATCGTAATATTAAGGTTGGACAGTAATGAAGCCATTGCTTAGTGTCAACAACCTTTCCGTAACCTATAAGGATGACTCTATGGCACTGCGGGATTTGTCCTTCTCCATGAATAAGGGGGAGATTATCGGGATTGTAGGTGAAAGTGGCAGCGGAAAGTCGACCCTGATTCGGGCTTTACTTGGCCTATTACCAGAAGGTGGTCAGTACACCGGGGGAGAGATCTCTTTTCAGGAAAAAGTGCTTCTAGGTGAGTCGCGGTTGGATTGGGGGGGAGTGCGTGGGAAGCGGATTGCCATTGTGTTTCAGGACAGTGGTTCGTATCTTAATCCCATTCGCAGCATCGGTAGTCAGTATATCGAAGCGATTCGTACTCATTTCACCGTGTCCAGAAAAGCAGCTCAGACCATGGCTATGAATATGCTCTCGGACATGGGATTGGGAGATCCGGAACGAATCATGCGTGCCTATCCCTCACAGCTGAGTGGGGGGATGAAACAACGAACGGCGATAGCTATGGCAGTTACGATGGAACCTGAACTCTTACTTGCAGATGAGCCGACCAGTGCATTGGATGTGACGACACAGAATGAAGTGATGAACCGATTGAGCGAGCTTCGCTCCCGGCAAGGGACAGGCATGATCATCGTAACGCATAACATTGCCGTTGCAGCTCATATGGCGGATCGAATTGGTGTGATGCAGGGTGGTACCTTGGTTGAAATGGGAGAGACTTTCCGCGTCATATCCGAACCTCGGCATGAATACACTCGCAAACTGCTGAGTGCTGTACCTGAATTGGAGGGAAATGTTCATGGATCATAAGGAGTTACCAATTCTGGAACTAAGAAATCTGAGCAAAACCTACGAGTTAAAGGGGCATAGGGCAGTCGGTGCACTGAAAGCTGTTCATTTGGAGCTGTATCCGGGGGAGTGTCTGGGGATTGTCGGGGAGAGTGGTAGCGGGAAGAGCACACTGGCTAGATGTGTAACCCATCTGGAACGAGTGACGTCAGGACAGATTTGCTATCGTCAGCAAGATATTACGCGATTGAACGGAAAGGCGCTACGCTCTCAACGAAAGCGGATCCAGATGGTCTTCCAGGAGCCTTCGGCTATCTTTAACCCGCGAATGAAGATTGGAGCTTTTATCCGGGAGCCACTCATCAATTATAAAATAATGAAGGGTCAACAACTTGAGCAGGAAGTGCTCAGGCTGTTGGAACGGGTGGGATTGTCTGCTGCGACGGCAGGTAAATATCCACATGAACTGAGCGGGGGAGAGCAGCAGAGAGCAGTTATTGCTCGTGCGATTGGTGTTCGGCCGGACATCATCCTGTTCGATGAAGCTACCTCTGCACTGGATGTTTCCATTCAGCAGCAGATCCTGGATCTGTTGCTGGAGTTGAGAAAGGAAACAGGCATCTCATCTATTTTCATATCGCATGATCTCGCGGTGGTGCAACAGGTCAGCGATCGAATTGCCGTGATGTACCAGGGGGAAGTCGTTGAAGTCGTAGAGAGTTCGCAGCTGACCAACTCAACGAATCATCCCTATACCCGGAGCCTAATGGCCTCGGTTTTGTCCGTGAGAGAAATGAAGCATAAGATGAAGGCGCAGAAGCAGGAAGAGGAACAAGGACGGATGGGGGTTCTTCAGGAAAGTCTGTCAGGATAACACCGACGTGCGGGTTATCGTTACTCCAAATAAAGTCAGGCTATCGTTGTTCCATTAGGTATTGGGCTATCCGGTGAGAGCAAGACAACATCACCTTCACCAGGCACACCGCCCAGTACGAGTACTTCAGAGACAAATCCGGCAATCCGCCGAGGCGGGAAATTAACTACTGCTATCACCTGTTTGCCGATCATGATGTCAGGCGTGTAGCGTTGGGTAATCTGAGCACTGGAGCGTTTAAGACCAAGTGGTCCGAAGTCGATCGTCATTTTAATGGCGGGAATGCGAGCCTTGGGGAAGGGTTCGGCTTCCACCACTGTACCAACCCGGATGTCATGCTGCATAAACTCTTCAAAAGTAGCCATAGGGTAGATCTCCTTTCAACTATTGGGGACTATTATAAATGAAAAATCAACAAAAAATCCAGATTACGCTGTATCGTAACCTGGATTTTTTGTTGTGTTGCTTTGCTACAAATTAAGCGCCGTTCCAATTCTCTCCGGTGAGGTATTTCTCGGTGAGGATGGATAACATCTGAATGCCTACTTCATTATGTCCGCCTTCTGGAATAATGATGTCAGCATACTTTTTGGATGGCTCGATAAAAGCATCGTGCATTGGTTTTACCGTTTCGAGATATTGTTTGTACACGGATTGGATCGTGCGTCCGCGTTCTTCAATGTCCCGCAGCACTCTACGTAGAATCCGCACATCGGAATCGGTATCAACGAATACTTTGATGTCCATCAGACTGCGAAGATGTTCGTCAATCAGCACATGCAATCCTTCTACAATGACAATATGGTTCGGTGCCAGTTCAACCGTCTCATTGGCAGCACGATTATCTATGGTGAAGTCATATACGGGAGCATACGCCGCTTGGCCTTTTTTCAACAGGGTGAGATGCTCAATCAACAGATCATTATCGAATGCAAACGGGTGATCGTAATTGGTGAGTCGGCGTTGCTCAGGTGTGAGCTGCGACTGGTCTTTGTAATAATTGTCTTGGGATATAAACGTAACCTTACCTGATCCCAGACGGTCTATGACGGAGCGAGCTACCGTCGTTTTACCGGAGCCGGTTCCTCCGGCGATACCAATAATGAGCATGGTTGTTCCATAAGCCTCCCTAGAATGGCAGCATAATCATGGATAAAGAGCACTGATTCAGAATCAATTTTAGCACCTTTACCCACATGTCTGTCTGTGAATACACAATTCTTTCATTGTACCACAGCACTTTACTTTTTTCATCTGAGGGAAGTGACCATGTTTTGCCTGAATCCAATCCGAATGGAAGAGAGACTGATTTCGACTACGATTGTTTAGAAAGGAAGCGACCCGGTAGCCTCCATGGGATCATGAACCGCTGGCCTATCGCGAGTTTTGTAATTCTGTGAAAAATGAGATAACCAATGATGCTGCCGACTGTATTCGCGATCAGATCGTTTATGTCCGTAGTACGGCCATTACCCAGAGTAATCCGGAGGATGAGCTGCAGCATTTCGATGGAAAAGCTGAAGATTAATCCGCTCCGCACAGCTTTTCTCACTGAGTCTGCCGAAGAACTAATCAGAGGCAGCATGAAGCCGAATGGCATAAACAACAGCATATTCAGTGCAAAACTGGGGATATCCAACGTAAGCATGGGAATGAACTGAATGGTTTTGTACCATGGCGTCTGATTGGCATACATACCCATATTGACGTCGATGGGGAAGAAGACAAAATGCATAACCGCCAGAATATATACAGCAAATGTAATGATCGAGATGTACTGCCTTATCGTGTACCTGATCTGGTTTGCCCTGGTGTAAAACACCAGAGCAATCAGGAACAAAATAAATAGTGGACCCAGTACAGTTATGGACTCAACCGTATGTTGAATAGACATGAAGAAAACTCCTTTATGAATAGATGGTTACGGTTGATTCAGCTCGATTTTCATGTCCATTCCCTTGATGAACTGCCGATCTTTAATCTCTTCCGTAAAATCATCCTCAATCTCAAATGGCTTCACGACCAAATATGCTGAGTCGCCAGGTGTGGTGGCATAGATCCGTTCAGATTTTAATTGATTACCCCCATACAAGCCCTCCGCATTTAATGCGGTCAATTGCCGACCCTGATCATCGAAAATTGCAAACCCTATATTTCGTAATTGCTCTTCATCTTTAGCCGTGAGCATGCTCTTACCATGAAGTGAGATCACCGTGGACAGACGTGTTGTAATTGGCGTAACCTGTGCTTCCATAACGGATGCGGTAATCAGATCATTGGAGACGATGACGTTGGGTTCAATATGCTGGATATCCTCAGTCGTTTTCGTGAACGGGATGTTCAGCTCAAATTCGTGATCAATGCCCTGCAAAGTGAATGTGACCTTTGCGTTGAACTGATCTGGCAGTCCGGCAGCAGCCTGGTTAGCGGGGATTACTTGCTCGAACAGTAATGTATCCGGCTGCGTTTGTCCTGCAGGGCCGTAGAATAAGCCGCCCTCCTGGTCTGTACCATTGACGTTGAAAAAGACATTATCCATTCCATCGCTAAGCTTCACGATGTCCTTGCCATTGTCATACTCACCATTGTTCAGGTTGGGTGCAGTGACATGAACCAAAAAAGCTGCACGAGTACCATCATAGACGGTCTCCTTCACTTCCAGCTTCACGTCTTTGAACGATACATTGCTGTTTACGAATTTCGTCAGACCTTCGTCTCCTGCAGTGCGTAATCCCATATCGGCTTCAATAGAGCTGAAGAGACTGCCAACCAGCGGGATGCTGCGTAGAGAATCAGCCATGACAGGAGACACAAATCCAGAGGCAAAGACGGTTATACCTAACACTCCCGCTGCAATCGTTGCTGCGGCTGTACGACGCAGACCTCTATGAAGACGAGGATTACGAGATTGTTCTGAATTCAGCATGGTTGCTTCCGGCAGTGATTCCAGCGTGGCATCGATTCGATTGCGTACCATTTCTGACATGACGGGTCGCTCCTTCGTCTGTTCTCTTAATTCCTGATCGATATTAAACGGGTTTGACATGTAGTTTTACCTCCCGAAAGTTTTTGAATTTGTGATACAGCTCCTGTCGTGCACGGCTTAATCGCATTTTCACCGCGCTTTCGGATATATCGAGCGCCTCTGCTACCTGCCGCAGGGAGAGATCTTCGAAATAATGCAGCACGATGACAACTCTCTTTTGTTCGTCAAGCCGATCAACGGCTTCTCTCATATCTACCTCATCGAAGGGACTGGAGGATTCCTGCTTTGTGGGCACCTCTGCATAGGATGTGGAGAGGGAGCGGCGGGACAATAGCGTGTTGCATTCATTAATCAGGATACGGAATATCCACGTTTTGAAATAGTGAGGTTCCCGAATCGTATGGAGTGATTTATAGGCTTTTAGAATCGTCTCCTGAATGGCATCAGCCACATCCTCCTCTTTTCGAAGCATGGATTTTGCCGTATTGTATAGAGAGTTTTCAATTTCTCTGATGAGCCTGATAAAGGCATCGCGATCTCCGGATATCGCCTGATGAATGAGACCGGTTGGATCCATGGATAGCAGCTCCTTTCTTGGGTTACAGGGATTCAACTTCCCGTTTGTTTTTACATGAATTAGACTGCCAGTGGGCTTATATGGTCACAATTATTTTTTATAGTGAAAAAGATGCTGTTATATATGACGTATTCCTATGGCATGTCCCCTTCAGTCAAGAAGAGCACATTCCTTCCTGATATTGACGGATTGACTTTTTGAAGAACAGGCCTATAATAATAAATATATTCATAACACGGACTGTTACTGGGCGAACCAGGCATGACCGAATTCGATTATTTAACTGTAATCGCTTTCGGTCTTTTTTTATTTTCGTCGGGGGGTGAGGACATTGAAGGTTATTAAGAAAGTGAATAACAATGTGGCGATTGCCATTAATGATAACAACGAAGAAGTATTCGTCGTAGGTAAAGGGGTCGGATTTCTGAAAACGCCTTACGAGCTGACAGAGACGGACTTGGTAGAGAAAATTTTCGTAGCACCGAAGAATATCCGTATGTATGACCTGCTGAACAGCATTCCAATTGAGGATATTTATCTCGCTGAGGAAGTCATCAAGCTGGGAAGTCAGATTCTGAATAAACAATTTAACCCGAACCTGCTTCTCACCCTGTCTGACCATATCAGTTTTGCATTAACCCGAACCAGAGAAGGCATCAGTATCAAGAATCCGCTGGAATGGGAAGTGCGGACACTCTATCCGGACGAGACCCGGGTAGGGGAGGCTGCGCTGAAGCTGATTCAAGAAAAAATGGATATTACTCTGCCGACAGCCGAAACAACACTGATTGCTCTGCATTTTGTTAATGCGCAGGTTGGCTCGGGAGAGATGACGGATACTACTAAGGTAACCACAGTTACGGGCGAGATCCTGTCCGTGATCAAATATGCACTCAAAATTGATTTTCAGGAAGACTCCATTCACTTTATGCGATTTGCAACACATATCAGATATTTCATCATGCGACAGATGAGCGGTACATCGCTCAAAGATGAGAATGAATCGCTTTTCCTGATGGTCAAGGAGAAGTTTCCGAAGGAACTGGCTTGTGTGGAGAAGATTGCTGATTTTCTGAAAAATAATTACGGATGGACCTGTTCTGATGATGAAAAGTTATATCTGATTCTGCATATCCAACGATTAATCTCGAACTAACCAATTGCATAACCATTATGGACTGTTACTGATTCGATCAGGCATGACCAAGCGTAGGGAATGACGATTCCCCGGCTTGGTCATTTTTTATATATCCAATTTATTCATGTAGAGGAGAAGGGTCATGAACAACAAAGACTTGGCTAAAAACGTACTTGATCTCGTTGGCGGCGAGCAAAATATATCCGGGCTAACACACTGTGCAACCCGTTTGAGATTCGTATTGAAGGATGATAACAAAGCAGACCTCAAGGCGCTGGATCAGCTCGAAGGCGTGCTTAAGGCACAAAATTCCGGAGGACAGATTCAGGTGGTTATCGGTGCCAAAGTGGACGCGGTATACAGTGAAGTGAAGAATCTAACTTCTGACAAGATTGGCGAACTTGCAGAGTCCACAGATCGTGGACCGAAAAAGAGACGCAACCCCATCAATGTAGTGCTTGAAACCATCGCAGGTATATTTACACCTGTTCTGCCAGCACTTGTTGGTTGCGGGATGATCAAGTGTTTGGCTACCGTTATAACTGCCATGGGTTACCTGGAAGGCTCCGGTTTCCTCACGATCATTAACATGATCGGGGACTGTATTTTCTACTTCATGCCATTCTTCCTGGCTGTTAGTGCAGCAAACCGTTTCAAAACCAATCCCTATTTGGCGGTAGCTCTTGCTGCGGGGCTGATGCACCCCATCATTCTGAACGCTGCGTCCCAGATTGCCGAGACGGGTGTGAACAGCATTGATTTTCTTGGCATGCCGATCCTGTTGATGAAATATTCATCTTCCGTCATTCCCATCATTCTGGCGGTATGGATCATGAGTTATGTGTATCCAATCGTCAATCGAGTGATTCCCAAGTTTCTACAGGTCCTGCTTACCCCAATGATTGTTTTGTTTATTATGATTCCAGTGGAACTAATCGTGCTTGGTCCAGTAGGATCATATATTGGTGACTGGTTGACCAATGGCATTAACTCATTGTTCTCAACTGCAGGTGTTCTTGCTGGTGCAATTCTTGGATTTTTCAAACCAATTATGGTTATGTTCGGTATGCACTATGCCATCATGCCTATTCAGGTTCAACAAGTGGCTACACTGGGCGCAACCGTGTTGTTACCAACGGCATTGGCGGCGAATTTGGCTCAGGCTGGAGCAGCCTTCGGTGTGTTTGTCCTGACGAAGAGTAAAACGATGAAATCGGCGGCGGCTTCGAGTGGATTCACCGCGTTGTTCGGGATTACCGAGCCGGCGATCTATGGAGTAACGCTCAAATATAAACGTCCCTTTTTCGCAGGTTGCCTGGCAGGTGGATTAGTCGGTGGATTCTACAGCTTGGTGCACACAACAGCGAATGCGATTTCACTTCCAGGTGTATTGGCAATTGGTACGTATACATCTGATCGTTACATGTATGTCGTTATTGGTTGTATTGCTGCCGTTGTACTTGGCTTTGTGTTTACGTTGATGGCAGGCATCAAGGAAGGTACAGAAGGAGCCAAACAGCAACAAGCTACGGATAAGGTAAATGACAATTCAACAGCCGTTGTCACAGAGGCAGCTCCAGAGTCAGTATCATCACAGACATCCACTTCTTCGGACATGCTTATCGTTAGTCCAATGACAGGAGAGATCAAACCGATCTCTGAAGTGGAAGATCAAGCGTTTGCCCAAGAGTTAATGGGTAAAGGTATTGCGATTGTTCCGACAGATGGCAAGGTATACGCTCCATTTGACGGGGTAGTCGAAGCACTTTATCGCACCAAACACGCCATCGGATTAAAGGCAGCGAATGGTGTCGAGATCCTGATCCATATCGGGGTGGATACCGTTAGTCTGAAAGGGAAATATTTTAACGCCCATATCGAACAGGGACAGACAATCAAGGCTGGCGATTTATTGGTGGAGTTTGATCCAGAAGGCATTACGTTAGCAGGCTATAACACGATTACATCCATTGTGGTAACCAACATGCAACAGTATGGAGACGTACTGACCACAGCGACCAGCGGACCGATCCGGGAGAGCGAAGCGCTAATGAAGCTGATCCCATAAAACCTGAAAGAAGACCTTAATAACACGTAATAACAGGAGGAAACTAAAATGACGAATTCCAATTTTCCAAAAGATTTTTTGTGGGGCGGTGCACTGTCTGCCTGTCAGGCCGAGGGAGCTTATAATGTAGATGGCAAGAGCCTGACCATTCCAGAAGTGATGAAGTTTAACGAGAAGAACGACCGCAAAGTGACCAAGCAGATCAGAGTGAATTGGGAGATGATTGAAGAGGCCAGGAATGACCCGGATACGGTTAAATATCCGAAGCGCCGGGGAATTGATTTCTATCATTCTTTCCGTGAGGATATCGCCTTGTTCGCCGAGATGGGCTTCAACGTATTTCGTTATTCGATTTCATGGGCTAGAGTATTTCCGGGTGGCGATGATGCCGCTCCGAACGAAAAGGCACTAGAGTTCTATGATCAGGTGATTGATGAATGTCTTAAACATGGGATGGAGCCCCTGATTACCATCAGTCACTTTGATACGCCAATTGTGCTGATGGACAAGTTCGGAGGATGGTATAACCGCAAGCTGATCGATCTGTATGTGAACTATTGTGATGTACTGTTCAATCGCTACAAGGGCAAAGTGAAATATTGGGTGACGTTCAACGAGATCAACATGAGCGTGAAAGCATCGGCCAAGACGCTGGGAATCATTGATTATGATGCTCCGAATTATGAGGAGATGCTGTTCCAAGGGCTGCATCATCAATTTGTAGCTGCGTCCAGAGCAACCAAGATGGCACATGAGATCGATGCGAATAACCAGATCGGAAGTATGGTCGCGTATTTCACAACGTATCCTTACACTTGCAAGCCGGAGGATGCACTTCAGATGCAGCAGGATGATCAGATGAAAAATCAGTTCTATCTCGATGTGCTTAATAAAGGCGAATACCCTTACTATAGTAAAACGTATTTTAAAAACAAGGAGATCCAGCTGAATATCGAGGATGGCGATCTGGATAGCATTCGGGCACACACGGCTGATTTCGTGGGGATGTCGTATTACAACTCGATGATTTCCAGCAGTGATACGGAACAGCTCGAACTAACGGCAGGCAATGTACACAGTGTATATAAAAACCCGCATCTGCCCGCTAACGAGTGGGGTTGGCAGATTGATCCGATTGGCCTGCGATATACGCTTAATCTTGTCTATGATCGGTATCAAAAACCAGTCTTCATTCTGGAGAACAGCTCAGGCTTCTACGATAAACTGAATGAAGATGGAACGATCAACGATCCGTACCGAATTGATTTCCTGAGTAAACATATCGAACAGATGGGACTCGCCATTGCCGATGGGGTCGAGGTGTTGGGATACACGATGTGGGGACCCATCGACATGATCAGTTCAGGGACTTCCGAGATGAGCAAACGGTACGGATTTATCTATGTGGATCAGGATGACTATGGCAATGGTACGCTCGAAAGATATCGTAAGGATTCGTTCTTCTGGTATCAGAATGTGATCCGTACCAACGGAGCAGAATTGTAACAGAGCATGAATATTCTGGGTCGTATCAAAAAAATACCCGGCGGCTTGCTGATTGTTACTATGCTGGCTGCCGCGGTCATCAACACGGTGTTTCCATCGTTCTTTCAGATCGGAGATCCAACAACAGCACTATTCACATCGAAAGGTACCATGGTGTTGATTGGCATGATTTTGCTGGTGTCAGGGACACAGCTTAACTTGTCGCAGCTTCTGGCGACCTTGAAGAGAGCAGGGGTGCTCTGTATTTCACGCATCCTCATCAGCTGCCTGTTCGGGTGGGCGTTTGTACACTTTTTCGGTATCAGTGGGGTTGGAGGAGTGTCAGCGGTAGCTTTCATTGCCGTTCTGACCAGTTGTAATCCGGGATTATATCTGGCCCTGATGAACACGTACGGAGATGATGTGGATCGTGCTGCGTTTGGCATTCTGAATCTAATCGCTGTACCGGTTATTCCGGTCATGATATTGAATTCGGCAAGCGGCGTCGGTGTGGATTACCTCAGTGTAATTGCTACGCTGGTGCCTTTCTTTATCGGCATACTGCTTGGTAATCTGGACAGCAATATACAGAAGATGTTCGCTCCGGGAACACTGATTCTGCTTCCTTTTCTGGGCACAAGCTTTGGGTCCAATATTGATCTGCGTATTGCATTTCAGTCCAGTCTGTCCGGCTTGCTGGTCACGGTGATATTTTTGCTGATCTGCATGTTGCCGCTCATTGGAATCGATCGCACGATACTAAGACAGCCCGGTTACGCGGCGGCTGCGACATGCTCAGTTGCTGGACTGTCCATGGTGGTGCCTTCGATGGCTGCCGAATTCAATCCGGCGTATGCGCCTTATGTGGACACAGCTATCGCTCAGATTGCATTTGCTGTGATCTTGACGTCGGTGACCGTACCTTATATCGTGAAGCGTTTGGCTGGAACAACAGCGACGGAAGCTCTTATACGGGGAAATCACTAGCAAAAACAGCACGTGCTCTGTCAGGTCATGACGGATCACGTGCTGTTTTGATATGTTCATCTATATGATCTCCTGGGGGAGGAGAGGGATCGATCGGTTTATTTTACAGACCAAGCAATTGTTTAACACTTTCCGCTACAGCTTTGCTGGATTGCGGATTCTGTCCTGTGACCACTCGGCCATCTGTTGTGACATAGGAGCTGAATGCAGCAGCTTTATCATATTGTGCAGCGCGTTCTCTCAATGCATCTTCCAGCAGGAAAGGAACATACTCGGTTTGTTGAACCAATGCTTCTTCTTCATTCGTGAAGCCGGAAACGGTTTTGTCTTTGATCAAAAGCAGGCCGTTGGACAGCTTCACATTCAGCAGAGCTGTAACACCGTGGCACACACCGGATACAACGCCACCTTTTTCATAGATATCACGAGAAAGCTCTTGAAGTTCGGCATTGTCGGGGAAATCCCACATCGTACCGTGACCCCCTGTGAAGTAGATTGCATCGTAGTCACTCGCATTTACTTCGCTAGGTTTCAACGTATTTTTCAATTGGTTCATGAACGTTTCGTTCTCGAAATAGGCTTTGGTGCTCTCATCGAGGGAGTCACCTAAACTTTTCGGATCAAGAGGTACGTTCCCACCTTTAGGGCTAACCAGATCGATCTGAACATTGTCATTATGGTCAAACTCTTCAATAAAGTGAGTTGCTTCGCTCAGCCACAAGCCAGTAGGTTCGTCCTTCGTTGCGTACTTATCTACATTTGTGAGAACAACCAGTATCTTTTTCATATAAAAACCTCCCGTAAAATATATAACATTAATTTATATTAAATATCACAAAATTAAATTGTGTAAAATCTATTATTGAATATAACATAACCATTTTCTAAAGTAAAATCATGAACGTATAGTCATCTCCAATGTGACTTTCAAGCGTTGGAGTAAAGAACAATCCAGTAGTAGTAAATATGCCCGTAAGAATGCACTTTTACTTAGTATGCCCTGCTTAATTTACTCAAATTGTAAGCGGAGGTAGGCGGGTGTAAGGGAAATCGAATTTAATTCAAATTTGAATTAAATTTGATTGAACAACTAGTTCTTTTGATTTAGAATGTCGGAAGATGCCAACGAAAAACTGGTACAAATTACATATATACTTGGAGGAACATTCATGAAACGTTCTGGCAAATTTTTCGCTTCAACAGTAGTTGCTGCTGTTGCTGCAGTATCCATCGTCTCTTCAGCTTCAGCGAGCACAGTTTCAGTCTCCAACATCTCTGGCGTAACACCTATCAACATCAGCAGTATGGATATCGAAACGGCTTTGATGATGGTTCAGAGCGAACGCACCAAATTGCTGGATGCACAATTGCAAACGCAAATTCAGGAGGTACAGAACCGTAATCAACAGATCGCGGATTTGAACTCTCAATTGCAGATAGCCCAGCAAAATGGGGATGAAGAAGCTGCTCAAAAGCTGAAAAGCCAAATTGATGCTGCCGGTAATTCCCAACAGATGGACATGCTTCGTCTGCAGTCTATGTCCAACAAGCGCAATGAAGCATTTGATGTCATGACGAACTTTATCAAAAAAATGCAGGATTCAAGATCATCCATTATCGGTAACATGCGTTAAGAACGGATGATTAACTGCAACAACACAAAAAGAGCGAAGCCGGAATTAAAACTCCGAAACTTCGCTCTTTTGTATTTCTCTTCAATTCAAGTTATCCCGACCAGTCACGACGCCGAGTGAACAGATCCTTCAACTCGTCTGTCGACAATTCGGTAATCCAGTTTTCGGAGCTTGTGATGATATTATCGCTGAGCTGCTGCTTGCTCTCCAACATCTCGTCAATCCGCTCCTCCAATGTGCCAAGAGAGATGAATTTATGCACCTGAACATCTTTGGTTTGGCCCATTCGGTAAGCCCGGTCGGTGGCTTGATTCTCAACAGCAGGGTTCCACCAGCGGTCAAAATGGAAGACATGATTGGCTGCGGTCAGATTCAATCCCACACCGCCTGCCTTGATGGACAGGATGAAGACGGATGGTTGCTTGTCCTCAGGCAGTGTACGGGATTGGAATTCCTCAATCATGCGATCTCGCGCCGTTTTGGAGGTACCCCCGTGCAGGTACAATACAGGCTCCTGCAACTCCTGACGTAGTACTTGTTGCAGCATCTGTCCCATACCAATGTATTGGGTGAAAATCAGACATCGCTCGCCCTCGTCCCTTAATTCGCGGACAAGCTCCATCAGTCGTTCCATCTTCGCAGAGCGGCTGATCAACATCGCCATATCCTGCGGGCTATACACGTCATAAGAGGATGTCAGTGCGCCGTCTTCGGGTAGTTCCTCCGGCAAAGCCTCTTTCGTCAGCAGAAGTGGGTGATCACACAACTGTTTAAGCTGGGTTAACGCCGATAGAATCGCACCTTTGCGCTTGATGCCTTCCAGCTCTTTCATTTTATCCATCAGGGCCTGCACGGACTGGTCATACAATGCACTTTGTTCGCCCGTAAGGTGAATATAGGTTTTCATCTCGTTTTTGTCCGGCAGATCGAGTTGGATATTGGGATCTTTTTTCTTGCGGCGTAACATAAATGGTTTCACCAATTGCTGCAGATCCTGCATCCGCTGCTCATCTTTGTCTTTTTCGATAGCACTGATGAAGCGAGTCTGGAATGCCCGGGCGTTGCCCAGATATCCTGGATTGATAAAATCATAGATCGACCACAGCTCGGACAACCGATTCTCGATCGGCGTACCTGTCATGGCGATGCGGTGTTTCGCCGGGAAACTGCGGACAGCCAGGGACTGTTTGGTCTGGGCGTTTTTGATATTCTGTGCTTCATCGAGACAGATGCATGCCCAGGTATAGGTTTGCAACATTTCCTGATCCAGTGTAGCCGTAGCAAAGGACGTGATAATAATATCCACCTGCTCGGTCTGCTCCCGGAATTCTTCTCCACTTAATCGGCGTGCGCCATAATGCAGACTGACATGAATGGAGGGTGCGAAGCGGCTAATTTCCTTTTGCCAGTTGCCCAGTACGGAAGTTGGGCAGATCAGAAGTACCGGGGCTTGTCCCGGCTTACGTGGTTCATGATCCTTGATGTGTAACAGATACGTGATGAACTGAATGGTTTTCCCAAGACCCATATCATCGGCAAGACATGCTCCAAGCCCGAATCTGCGAAGGAAACCAAGCCATGCAAAACCTTCCTTCTGATACGATCGCAGCTCAGCATGAAGCCCTGTCGGAATGGGCAGAGAAGGCGCGCCACCTTGTCCGCCCCCCAGTTGCGCGATAACCCGATTCAGGTGTTCGTTAAGTTCAACCTCCAGTCGAATGTTCTCATTAGCCTGCGGTTGCTCTTCCTCCTCGGTTTGTTGTCCTTCCTTCCATTTCTGGTTGCGATATTCCCGTTGCTCATTATGCAGCAGATGCAGGTGCAGAATATCCTGGAACGAGAGTCCTTGTTCCCGATCTACACCGCCCATGGCCCGACGAATCTGTTCCAGAAGATCGGGATCGAGCGGGACCCATTCTCCGCGGAAGCGCACCAGTCTTTCATTGCGGGCAACCAGATCAGCGAATTCATCTTCACTGAGGTCCGTGTCACCGATAGCAATGCGCCAGTCAAAATGAATTATCGAGTCCAGTCCAAAGAACGACTGTCCCCGCTCACTGCCTTCCTCAGGCTGCACCTTGGCGCGAAGCTTTGGTTTCTTCTTACGGGCTGCTTCCCACCAACCAGGCAGCAGAACTTGCCAGCCCGTTGCGAGCAATCGCCCGCTATCCTGCGTCAGGAACTGCCAGGCTTCCTGATCTCCCAAAGGATCACTCAGCACATCGCGTCTACCGCTAATGGAACTTCCGAGACGCGGCAGATGTGCGCGAAGCTGATCCAGCCATCCGGCAGAGCGGTCCAGAACGAAGGGGGTCCATACCTCGGGCCATTCCCCTTCAAGCCTGCCGCGCGAATCCAGCATGACGGGTACCAATACAGCGGCATCAAGCTTATTCTGTAATACCAGTCGCAGACGCCAAGATGGCTCATCCTCATCCGGCTCCTGCAATTGCAGCATGGGCCTGAATGGTGCAGCATCCGCTTTCCAGCCAATGGATACGAGCCAGGACTGGGCGTCCATTCCGGCTGTCTTAGGGAGAGTGCCGCGCTCTGGGAACAACTGCGGGAATTCACGCCGCAGATCGGTTGCCGCTTCCTCCGAACTGTACCAGCGCTGGAATACGAAGGCGGAGTAGGCCGCCCCGAGTCCTTCGGCATAACTCTCGTCCGTCTGCTGAATCGCCTTGGTAAGCGATGCTCGATCCTGCTTCTTCAAGCTATCCGGGTCCCAGGTCCACTGAAGCTGTCCTGCACGGTAGGCCTCGAAGCTAGGTACGTATTTGCGTTTTTCGATAGAAGATGCGAGTGCGGGAGCTAGTCGAATCAGATGTTCCGCCTGCTCGTCCCATTTCCATTCAATATGAAGCAGGGTATGCATCTCTGCAAAGAAGGGAATCACTTCTTCCGCTGGCAGAACAACCAGCTCAATCTCTTCAATCTGCCGAACTTCTAATTCGGTGCCGTAGAAGGAAGGCACATGCCAGGCGAACAATCGCTGCTTAAGCGACTGTCCGGATACAAAGTGGTGCGTGTTGAGTGCTCCATAAAACAAAGCATCGCCATATCCGGTTAAAGCGACGTGAACCTCAATCGTTTCAGTGTAAGGATGAATTAAGCTCATGAGATCAGTTTACCTTTCCGAAGCTCTTCCTGCAGGGCGCGCAGCCGACTGTTACGAACAGCGAGTGTTGTGATAAATTGCTCCCAGTGCGCTTCTTGCTTCAATTTCTTATAGATTTTGGACAGACGTTTCAACAGCTTCACGGCTGCTTTGTATCCGTCCCTGTTTTTGTGTCCGATATAACGCTCCACTGCCTGATGATAGAAGGGGAGCAGTAGCTCAGGTGCATCTTTTTCGATCGGTTGCAGCATCGCTACGCGGAATTCGAGAGGTTCCGTTCCCGTACTCAGCTGAAAATCAATCCATCTGCGCCACTGTCCACGCGAATGCATGGCATCTTCGTAGGCGGGGCGGGAGTGGGGAAGCATACTGACAAGCGTGTCCCACATGCGGTTCTCTGCATCGGGCAGATGTTGAATGGCCGTATCCCATAGATGCATGTAATCATTCAAAGGTGTGTTGCGCCGATTCGCCAGAAGGGGGCCAAGTTGTACCAACCAATCCCCAAGCCGCTTCCATTCAGCCGAATCTGCGAGTATATGGAGAAAATGCAACAGATGTTCTGGCGGGATGCCATAGGCTGAGCTTCCATGGACGAGTCGTTGCCACGCCTGATCATCCTGCCCCAGATGGAAGTGCATCCAGCTCTGCGCGAGTACCAGCGGCAGGGGCAGTGTTACGGCTTTGCTCGATCTCTCACTACTACTTCCATTACTTTGAGCGCCACCCAAGACACTTTCGCCTGACTGGGAAGGTGCAGAAGCGGCGATTACACCGCGCTCTATATCATTTAATATGGCCTGTTCCGAGTTCAGCATGTCCTGAGACTCTTGAAGCTCAGGCACAATCCAGTTCAACCACAGTTGTCGATAGATCGGAGTGAAGAACATCATGCTGGCTGTCTCCGACATCATCTGTTTACGTAAATAAGCCGAGGTTTCGGCCAGTCTGCTCCAATGTTGTTCAAGCTTGTTTCCCTTTAGACCTGACAGGTCTAGCGGATGGTTAAAGATCCGTTCAATGTCTTTCTGAAGTGCATCCACCGCGAGCTGGGCAGGGTAGCTCAAGTACACGGGGGTATGCGTGATGGAGTTACGGGCCGGAGGCACGCAGAATCGTATGAGGTACAGCTGTACATGCAGTTCAAAAAGTTGGTCCATTGCAGCGGACAGCCTTGGTTTAATGGCATATAGCTCGTCCGTTGCTTCCTGTACGTAGGATGTGCTTGCTGTGCCAGTACCCAGCCGTCTCAGACAGGAGTGGAATAGTTCGTGCCATTCCGAGATTTCGAGATCGGCAAGTTCTGTTGCACGCTCCTTGATCTGGCTGTATTGGTTATCTGGAATATCCATATCCTGCTGTTCATCGGCATCTGCGTAGCTGGATAGTCCCGCGGACATGGCCCCGACAGGTTTGGTCGTTTGTTTGAGCGCAGTACTGGAGTGTGCATTCACAATGGCATGCACAGGTCGCTCCAGTTGCTCGGCATAACTCATCAATACAGCAGTCATATGTTTGCAAAGGGAACTCACCGGGCAGGTACAATAACTGGTAGACAGGGATTGCATACTCAGTGTGACCTCGTACTCTTCCGATCCTTGTACAACGGCCGAAATCCCTTTTTGTTCGGAATAAGTTAATGGTCCGACACGTTTTTGTTTATAATATTGGAATCCGCGCATAATCGTCAGGTTGTTAAAATGCTCTGCAACTTCCCGAATCAATTGTTGCCACTGCGCATCATCCATTCTCATGTTAGTGGGTATGTTCATCATTCCATCTCCTGGGGTAAACATAGGTTCGGTAATCACGACGTCTATGACGTCATGGTGTGAATTTGATGTATCCATCATATCAGTTATGAGCCAATCCGTGCATGGGTTATGAAGAATTTGAAGTTATTTTAGGCCAACAGGAACCAGTATGAACACGGTGGTCCTGCTGGCGACCGACATGCAAGAATGCACCATATTGTGTATGCTTATAGTATGTATTCCTATCAGGAACGATGCAGGCCGTAGAAACGGCCATACTACAAACAACAGGAGAGAGCATATGAAAATACTTACGTTAAACACACACGCCTGGGCGGAAGAGGATCAACTGAACAAGATCAGTCAGCTGGCTGATTTTATTAATACACATCAATTCGATGTGATCTCCATGCAGGAGGTTAACCAATCGATGCAGGAAGCCGCGCTTTCTGAAGAAGAACTGAGGATGTATTATGCTACTGAATCGGATGCTGTGATTAAAAAAGATAACTATGCCTATGTCCTGCTCCAACAGCTAACAGAGCAATATTACTGGACGTGGATTCCCGCTCATGTCGGGTTCCAAAAGTACGACGAAGGACTGGCGATCCTTAGCCGGACACCGATTAAGCAGGCTTTTGGAGAATACGTGTCTCACATGAGGGATTATAACAATTACCGTACACGCAAGATTGTGGGAATCGAGACGGTCGTTCAAGGTGAAGCAACCTGGTTTGTAAATGGACACTACAACTGGTGGGATGATGCGCAGGAACCGTTCAAGGGACAATGGGAGATGACGGAGAGCAAGCTTGCACCCTACATGGATCAGCCGTTATATATGATGGGTGACTTCAATAATGTGGCTGAAGTACGTGATGAAGGCTATGATTATATGATGAGCAAAGGCTGGAACGATCTGTACACCACAGCATTGCAAAAGGATGATGGAGCAACCGTGGTGAAGGCCATTGCCGGCTGGGCAGACAATAAACGCGATTTGCGGATCGATTATATTTTCTCCAATCGTCCAATCCAGGCCAAGTCTTCCACCGTGGTCTTGAACGGTAAAAACGGGCCGGTCGTGTCCGACCATTTTGGCGTCGCTGTAGAAATATAACAGCCATTCCACTATAAAGGTGATATCACCGCAAATACGAAACAAAGCCTCCGCTGACTTCCTGTAAAGGGAAGTGTAGCCGGAGGCTTTTTCCATTCAAAATAATTTCCTATGTACATATCATATTGTTTGTTCTTTTTGTTGTGTAATGGCGCTAATACTAGTACTACTCGAGTGCCAGCATCTGATGTACAAATTTTTTCAGATTCGCACTTGTCTCGCTAAGCTGTTCGATACTTTCCATGAATTCGGTAACGAGCTTGGCCTGATCAACCGTTGCGGTTGTAATCTGACCGATCTCCTGCTCCATATGTTTCATGGATTCTTGTACACTGCCGAGTGATGATTCGATATCAGCTGCTGCTTGTTTCGTATGATCCGACAGCTTACGTACTTCACTGGCCACCACACCGAATCCGGCCCCCTGATCACCAACACGGGCTGCCTCAATCATGGCGTTGAGTCCAAGCAGGTTGGTTTGTTCAGATACTTCACGAATGACGTTCGTTACTTTACTTACACTGACCGAGTTCTCGGAAGCTTTTATGGAATTGCGCAGAATCTCTTCCGATGTCGCGGAGAGTTCTTCGGAATGTGCAGCAATCTGCTGAATGCCACCAACGAGAGCATTAATGGTTGTTTCATTTTCACGAATCAGATTTTCGAGGGTCATATGGCTATCCAGCGCGTAGTTTACACCCAATATACCAACGACCTGATCGTTTTCTTTAATAGGGATTAGAATGGCATCAAAAGGTCTGCCCTGCAGATCACCAGGCATGCGTGCCACGGTACGGGAATCCTTGTTGGTGAGCATTTTGAAATTTTTATAATCATCATGCAGCTCATCCCCAACCTTCACGCCAATCTCCAGACTTTTTGCCTCGGAAAAATACAATACTTTCTCATGATCATTAATGGATATGGATATGTCGTCACGGAACATTTGGCTAACAAAAGGCATAGCATTTACCAGAGATTCAAGAGTATTCAATGTGCATCTTTCCTTCCCGATACAAAAAGTGGAATTTTTCAATCTTGTATTTATATCGGTAACGTTTTCTTGTTTTTAAACCATTGTTTAAATTTAAGTTAACCTGGAGAGACAAGGCGACTAAATCCAATATAGTTGTAAGCGTAATCAAAAATCTGTAGCCACCACCGAACATGTCAGTTATACTGGGATTATTATTCGGCTATTCAGAAGATAACCAAGGGACATACCTATTTCCCGGTAAGGGGATTATCCACCCGGGTTAAGCGCTATACTAGATTGCTGCATATCAGTTTGGTGCTCCAGTGTGGATGGTATGAATGCAATGATATAAGACTTTATTTCAACAGGAGAGGGATGTGTGCCATCGATGACGACCTATTTCAGTGAACCGCAGAGCATGTATTACCGATTTGGAGAAGATCAGGATCAGGTACTGAAGGTACTGGCCGAGAGGTATATTGGAGCCAACGCCCAGGCTGATTTTGTATATCGGGTATTTCAGAAGTCTGGTATTTTGCAAAATGAAAAAGGGCTTTATGATCTGAATTTAGGTAAACGCTTTCCTGATGCGCCTAAAGACCATATATCTTACGCAGCTGCACTGGTCTGGGGGGATGAGGACCGAAATCTGGATGTACTGGTTCGCTGTTATGGGCCTGTTCGTTTCTACTTCAATGAGCAGATGGTCTATCGCTCTACGGTAATGGATGAGATTAGTCCAGATGCCACGGTGAAGCTCAGCATCGACATCAAGCCTGGTTGGAACACTATTTGGCTGGAAATGAAAAACACGCCTGCCGGCTTCGGTTGCCAGTTCGGATCAGATGAAGGTAAAGTGCGCATTTTGAACATCCTTGCTCCGTTTCAGGAGAGACAGGGACAAGCAGGGTGGATATTCTCCCAACCGGACCGGGCCGCAAGTAAGCAACCGGACCTGCTTGGACAAGAAGCAGATTACAGTTTGAAGTGGCTGCCTGAGACAGGCTGGTCTGATCAGGATGATTCCATGCCAGCCCTTGAACGAATATATGGGCATCTTCCAGGTCGGCATGCTTATGCTTGGACCCATCTGAACAACATCGATTCAACCGGGAGTCCAGTGCGATTGTCAGGTCAATCTTCTGGTTCTCTAAGTATATGGATTAGCGGCAAGCCTGTGGCACAGGTGAAGGAAGCGGGTACGTTCGAAGTGGATATACCAGTCTCCTTTGGACGGAGTGACCTGATTGTCCGAAGTGAATGCAACGATACGGGTGAACCATGGCATTTTAATATGAATGCAACCGTTTCGGGCAAGCCGCTTTCACTGGAACTTCCTCAGCGTGTGCACGGTGCTACTGGAGAGTCTTGGTTGTATGTTGGGCCTTTTGAGTCGGGGGTTGAACCGGATTTGCAGGATCTGACCCGAACGGACCGAGTGTACCAAACAGGACTAGAACAGACATATTGGCGCTTGGATCGACCGGATGCCCGGATCAGACCCTATTATGAAAACGCCATGTTAAGCAACAAATGGACAGTGGGCAGTGTGACTAATTATGGCCGCTGGGATTATCCATTGGGTGTCACTGTATATGGTCTATTACGGACGGGGCGTTATCTGCAGAGACCAGATATTACGCGTTATGCAGCTGAGCATGTGCAGGCATGTACCCAGATGTATGAATACTCATTATGGGATCGGGAGCAGTATGGTTTCCCGGCAGTCAATCAACAACTGGTCATGCTGAAAATGCTGGATAACTGCGGTTCTTTTGGTTCAGCCATGCTGGAAGCGTACTCCGAGTGCCATGAACCAACGTTTCTTCCCATTGCTGAGCGGATTGCCGATTTCATGCTTTCCCGTTTGGAACGACAGGAGGATGGTGCGTTTTATCGCACATGCGTAGGGGAGTATGCCGAGAATACCATGTGGGCAGACGATCTCTACATGAGCACGCCGTTTCTCGTTCGTTATGCCCGTGTGACGGGAAGCTCATCCGCACTGGATGAAGCCGCCAGACAGTTTTTATTGTATCGGAAATATCTGTTCATGCCTGAGTTCAAAATTATGTCTCACGTATATGATTTCAAATACGGACAGGCAACGCAGATTCCATGGGGACGGGGGAACGGCTGGACACTGTTTTCCTTGACGGAGGTGCTGGAAGCTTTGCCGAAGGAGCATCCTGAGCGCCCAGCTTTAATTAATTTCTTCAACGAGCTGTGTGAAGGGTACGCAGCACTTCAAGGGGAAAGCGGGTTATGGCATCAGGTGTTGAATAACTCGCAGACGTATGAAGAAGCCTCATGTACAGCCATGTTTGCCTATGGATTTGCGCGTGGTGTGCGTTTTGGCTGGTTCAAAGACCCTGAAGTTTATGTCGCAGCTGCCCAGCGGGCATGGAAGGGACTCCTCTGCAAAGCAATTGATCGTCAAGGGAACGTGCATGGTGTGTGCAGCGGTTCGAGATATGCGTTTACGGCAGAGTATTATGATCAGGACTTGCGTACCGTCACCAATGACAATCACGGAATAGGCATTATGATGTTGGCAGGAACTGAGGTTGCAAAAATGAAGAATCATTTGGCTGATCACAAGGTGACTTCACCTGCCGCGACACACTCCTGACTGATCCACAGGAAACACATCATTACGGCTGAACATCAAGCTTTTCGAACATTCCGATGATCCGTAAAAGAAATGCCGTGATTTGATGTTCATACTTTCGTTCCATATCAACCCGCTATCTTCTTCTCAAGGTATCATGCATATATACCCGTAATCATACCAATACGGGAACGGAACCGCCGGGAATATCATTCCTGGTGGTTTTTGATTCCTGTAACTCCTTACTTTTTTGACAGGAAAGCTTACTTTTCTTTATGTCATGTGCAGCAATGGACCGATACAATAGGTTTTGTAAGCGATTCCATAAATGCAAGAAGGGGAGGAAATTCATTTATGATGATTACAAAAAAGTGGGTAACCCTGTTCTGCCTGTCCCTGTTATTGTTCGCTACAGCCTGTTCTGGAGGGGCCACCGATACACCATCTTCTTCTGGAGAAGCAAGTGGAAGTGAAGGAGATTCATCAGGTAAGGTTGAACTGCGCATGACCTGGTGGGGATCACAGACTAGACATGATCTGACAACCAAAGTGATCCAATTGTTTGAAGAGAAACATCCGGGAATCACCATTAAGCCTGAATATTCCGGTTGGGACGGTTACTTTGACAAGTTGACTACACAGGTAGCCGGTTCGAATGCACCGGATATCATCCAGATGGATTACGCCTTTCTGACTGACTTTGCCCGGCGTGGGGCCTTGCTTGATCTGACTCCGTTTGCAGAGAGCAAAGAGCTGCGGACAGAGGATCATGATCAGAGCATGATTACAGCCGGTTCGATTGACGATAAATTATATGCGATCACCCTCGGAGTTAACGCACCGGGTGTCATCTATGATGCCACCGTATTTCAGGAATTAGGTATCGAAGAACCGCAAGAGAGTTGGACATGGAAGGATTTTGGGGATATTGCGACCAAGATCGCCGCAGCTAAAGGTGAGGGATTCTATGGATCTGCAGACATTTCCGGTACAACGAACATGTTTGAAGTGTTTATTCGGCAATCCGGGAAAGGATTGTTTGATGGTGGCACAATGACCGCTACCAGCGAGGAGCTTCAGCAATGGTTCGATATGTGGGGCGCACTACGCGAGAATGGTGGAGTGACCACAGCGGAGATAACGGCATCCACAACCAATGCGCTGGAGACACGACCGATCTCACTGGGTACAGCTGCCATGGATTTTGCATGGTCCAATCAATTGCTGACATTCCAGCAGGTGAACAAAAACCAGGATCATAAGCTTGGCATACAAGTTCTTCCGCATGGTGTAGGTGAAAAGCAAATCGGTGAATATCTGAAGCCAGGCCAGTTCCTCTCCGGTTATGGCAAAACCAAACATCCAAAGGAAGTTGCCATGTTCATTGATTTCATGGTCAATGATCCAGAAGCAACCGCTATTCTTGGTTCCGAACGTGGTGTGCCGGTTAATTCCAGCATTCGTGAACAGATGCAACCTACGCTGCCGGAAGCAGAGCAAGTCATTTTCCAATTTATCGATACGGTATCGAAGAACTCCAGCGAGATTGACCCGCCATACCCGCAAGGATTTGCTGAAGTGGACACGAGTTTCAAGAGCGCAAGCGAGCAGATCGCCTTCGGTCAAGGCAGTACTCCAGATGTGATTGCACAGTTTATTGAAGGAGCGAAGGCTACGCTTGGATCGAGTCAATAAACCATTGAAACCGTTCCAGACTTCTAATTCTGCGGGGAGGTTGCGAAGATGACGACATCACAGGTCAGTCAAGCCCGAATCGAGCGTGTAACTACCCGGCGGGTGAAACGGAGATATGCCCACAATGGAGCAGCGCTTCTGTTCCTCGCCCCATGGCTTGTCGGATTGTTATTTCTAACCCTTGGTCCCATGTTGGTATCGTTATACATCTCGTTCACTGATTACAGTATCCTGGCCGCCCCTTCCTGGGTCGGTCTGGATAACTACACCACGATGTTTACATCGGATAAACTGTTTACCCAGTCACTCAAAGTCACCTTCACGTATGTCGCTGTATCCGTACCGGTCAAGTTGATCTTTGCGCTACTGGTAGCCATGTTGCTCAACAAAGGGATTCGAGGACTCGGTATTTACCGGACGGTGTATTACATCCCGACATTGCTTGGGGGTAGCGTGGCGATTGCGATGTTGTGGCGTAAAATGCTGGGTGGGGATGGGCTGCTCAATAGTGTCCTTGCCATGGTAGGCATTAAAGCTCCCGATTGGGTTGCGAATCCGAAGTATGCCCTGTACTCCATCGTCCTGTTATCCGTATGGCAGTTCGGATCGTCGATGATTATTTTTCTGGCTGGCCTGAAGCAGATTCCACCCGAGTATGATGAAGCCTCAGCGGTAGATGGTGCAGGTCCTCTGCGGAGATTCTTCTATATAACGTTGCCGATTCTGTCACCTGTCATCTTCTTCAATCTCGTGATGCAGCTGATTACGTCCTTTCAATCGTTCACACAGGCTTTTGTTATCAGTAACGGTAGCGGAGGGCCAGTGAACTCAACCTTAATGTACTCTCTGTATCTGTACAAAAAAGGATTCTCATTCTTTCAGATGGGCTACGCTTCCGCGATGGCCTGGGTGCTGGTCATCCTGATTGGCGTATTTACATTGCTCGTATTCCGCAGCAGCAAGCTGTGGGTGCACTATGAGGATGGTGGAAAATCATGATTGGACAACGGAACTCTACAGCATGGGTCGTCAGCAAACATGTGTTGATCTCAGGCATCGCCTTTGTCATGCTCTATCCAATTCTCTGGATGCTGGGCAGCTCGTTCAAACCGGGACATATGATCTTTACAGAGACCTGGTTCTGGCCACAGGAATGGAATTGGCAAAATTACATGAATGGCTGGTCCGGTATTCAGGGCAATCCATTCTCCCGCTTCCTAACTAACTCTGTCGTTCTATCGCTTGGCGCCGTGCTGGGCAATGTGATTTCCTGCTCTATGGCGGCGTATGCCTTCGCTCGACTGAATTTTCGTTTCAAAGCCATCTGCTTCGGCCTGATGCTCATGACGATCATGCTGCCACATCATGTGACGCTGATCCCGCAGTATATTCTTTTCAACCACCTGGAGTGGGTGAATACGTATCTGCCCCTCGTCGTGCCAAAATGGCTGGCGACTGACGCATTCTTCATTTTTCTTATGGTGCAGTTCTTCCGGGGATTGCCTAAAGAGTTGGATGAGGCAGCCACCATCGATGGATGCGGTCCTGTGAAAATATACACCAAAATCATCATTCCACTGGCTTTCCCAGCATTGGTCACCACGATGATTTTCACGTTCTTGTGGACATGGGACGATTTCTTCAGTCAGTTGATCTACCTGAGCGACGTGAGTAAATATACAGTGCCGTTAGGTCTGCGTTTGTTCCTTGATTCCAGCTCTCAATCCGATTGGGGTCCAATGTTTGCGATGTCGGTATTGTCGCTGGTGCCATGTTTTATCGTATTTATCGTATGTCAAAAGTACTTCGTGGAAGGAATCGCAACCTCTGGGCTCAAAGGGTAATTCCAAGACGAAACGAGTTGATTTTCGCATGCGGAAAGGAAGATGGTCTTCATTTATTAATCAAAAGCTGCAACAAAGCAAGCTCTCCACATTGATGGTGACTTGCTTTATTGCGTTTAACCTCCTGCTCGTCTCGGTTGTGGTCTGGCTGGCATATCAGTCTTTCTCAGCAGTCACCTTTGCCGAGATTAGCAAAGCACGCCTGGCTCTTCTGAACGAGAGTACACGACGGGGATTTGACTTCATCACAAGTGTAACGGGCAATGCCTACGCTTTGGCAAGCAATCGGGAACTGTCCAGCTTGCTCGAAACGATGGAGACAGGGAGACTTTCGCAGATTCATCAACGGCGGGAAGTATCCCGCATATTGGATCATACGCTGGTCGTCAGTGAAGGCATTACTTCTATAGAGTTGTACACGGATGCATTTAACGGTGTAGCTGTTACCATGCCTGATCGCATCTTCCCGGTAGACACGATATCCGGTGATTCCTGGTTCGATGCACTGGAACAGGCAGATGCAGCATGGGTACCTTTGCGCAAGAATGAATCTGGTCAATCATTAATTGGGTACGCCCAGCGAATCTTTGACAGCCGAGGGGGTACGGTAGCCTATGTGCTCATTCGACTGAGTCGTGCTGACATTGTACGCAGGTTTGCGGATATGCCTATGGTATTGGATGGCAAGGTGCTGCTGGTGGATACGGCTGGCAATGTCGTCATGCAGATGGGCGAGGCTGATCCCGCCGAGGGATCTAAATGGCCTGACGATCCCAATACAAGTGGTGGAGATGGAGATTCTTCTTCTATAGTAGACAGTGCCTGGATTCAGGAACACGTCCAGCGTGGAGAAGACGGATTCGAAGTGGTCTCCGGTCAGTCCGGTGGTTCACAGCTTGTGCTGTATTCCAGACCGGCCATGCTTCAGTGGCGTCTGGTGCAGACGATCCCGGTTCATATGCTTTTATCTCCGGTCAGGCAAGCAGGATGGCAGATCCTCGGCATTGCGGTGCTGGGGTTGTTGTGCTCGGCAGTACTCGCGTATCTCTTCGTGCGGCGGATTATTTGTCCTCTACGACAATTGATCAAGCGGATGAGACAACTGGAGAAAGGGGATTTCAATACCCGGGTTCAGTTGTCTTTCACGGAGGAATACGCCCACTTGGCGTATGGCTTCAATCACATGGCTTCACAACTCACGACGCTGATGGAACAGGTGAAGGATGAGAGCCGTGCCAAGCGTGAAGCCCAGACGGGCTTGCTTGAGGCTCAGATCAAACCCCATTTTCTATACAACACCCTCGACATGATCCACTGGCGTGCACTCGATTACGAAGCCAAAGACATCAGTCGCATGATTGTACAACTCAGTAAGCTGTTACGGATCGGATTGAGTGGGGGGAGATTATTTATTCGGGTGCGGGACGAGTTGGAGCATGCACGTTGCTACGTCAGCATTCAGTCAGAGCGTCTACCCTTCTCTATTCAATATCAGGAACAGATTGATCCGTGTATTCGCAGTTGTTACATTCCCAAGATCATTTTGCAGCCCTTTATCGAAAATGCCGTTATGCACGGGCATCCCGAAGAAGGCACACTTCGAATTCAGGTGCACATGCACGAAGCAGAAGGCTCTCACCCAGATATCGTTATTCGTATCACGGATAATGGGCAAGGTTTACCGGAAGGGTGGAAGGTGGAAGATACGTGTGGTATCGGTGTACGGAATGTACATCAGCGCATTCAGCTGTATTGCGGGAAGAGATATGGCGTTCAACTAAGCGATGGAGAGTTGGGTGGCGTGGAAGTGACCATTACGCTGCCGCGTATAGAGACCGACGAGCAATTAAATCTGTGGCTGGACGGTGAAAAAGGATGAAGACCATTATGCTTGTAGATGACGATCCGCATATTGTTAAGGCTCTAACCGAACATATCGATTGGCCTTCCCTGGGCCTCAGCATTGCAGGTACAGCTTCCAATGGCTTGGATGCGCTGGAGTTGTTCCACCGCATGCATCCAGATCTCGTCATGACCGATGTCTATCTACCGGGGATGACCGGGCTTGAGATTACACAGGCGCTGCGGCGTGATCATCCCCATCTGCCGATTATCATCCTTAGTGGATATGACGAATTCGAGAACGCCCGGGCAGCCATGCGCTGGGGTGTGAATCACTTTTTGCTGAAGCCGGCAGAGGTCGAGGAGATTGAGTCTGTGTTGCGTGAGGTTTTATTAGAACAAGATGTACGAGAGCGGCATGAGCGGCTGGAGCGGACGTACAAGCAGGAGGTCGGACGGGTACTTCCCTATCTGCGCAAACAATTTCTTCACGAACTGCTGACTACGCGATATCAGCCGGAGGAGTTGCCTGAAGAACGCATGGAGTATATCGGCATTCATATGTCCTCACAGGCCCGCGCCATTAGTCTGCAATTGAATCGCCCCGCATTTCTGACACGGATGAAAGAGCGGGACTGGCAGCTTCTCCGCTATGGGGCGGCCGATATTATTCAGGAGACGGTAAAGGAGCAATCCGAGCACATGGCGAATGGTCAGGTAGAGATTGTTGATTATTCGGATCAGGTATTTGTGTTGCTTCTATTAGGAGATAGAGATTATCTGGAGGAAATCCTGCCACTTGTGGAGAGGATGATCGATCAGATCTTTACGTATCTGAAAATCGAAGTAAGTGCTGGAATAGGAAGATCCAAAAGTCATCCATGCGAGGTGATAGACTCTTATCTGGAGAGCAGGGAAGCGGTAGAAACAGCAGAGTTTAAGGGTGGGAGTCGCATCTACCTTTATGAAGCGTCAGCGGATACGGGGCCAAGTGCGACTGATTATTCATTATTGCTTCGCCAATGGAATGAGGCATGGGTAGATATCAGACCCGATCAGGCGGAAGAGGTGTGGCATCATATTCGCCTTTTACTGAAAGAGGGAAACTGTGTTGGGATACAGGATATACAGGTTGTTGCCGTCAGTCTGTTTGACACCTTGATTCATAGTTGGAATCGACTTCATCCGATGTTAACGCCGCCGCTTGTGATGAGTGATTTTTTGCGTGAAATTCAATCGAAATATGCATTGCATGATCTGGTAAACTGGATGGACCGTATTATCTGCAACTGGTTGGAACAGATACGCAAAGAGATGGGCGAGAAGAAAAGCAATAAACTGATAGAGCAGGTGAAACAGTATGTGGAGCTGCATTACGCCGAAGAGATTAGTTTTGAAGCGATCGCCAAGGGGCTATTCGTGCATCCAAAGTATCTGAGTCAACTGTTCAAAAGGGTGACTGGAGAGAATTTCGTCAGTTATTTGAACGGGTACCGGATTCAGAGAGCGATGGAACTGTTGCAGTCAGGACATTACATGGTATACGAGGTAAGTGAGATGACGGGGTTTCGTAATGCTACGTATTTCAGTCAGGTGTTCAAGATGCTTACGGGCAAGAGTCCGTCTGAGGTAGGTTAGAGCAGTAGAGAGTATAATTAGTTAAATAAAAAGGAATAGGCGGATTGGTTCTTATGATTATCGAGCAACAGGAGTATTACATTAGAGGAGTATCTTACTCGATTAGATCGGCAGAGGAAAAAGATGCTGAAGCCTTGTCTTCACTTCGTGTACAACTGGACGGGGAAACGGAGAACATGGATCGTGAAAAAGGTGAGGCGTACATCGATGCAGTCGGGTTTCGGCGTATCATCCAGTCGGATACCGAGAAGCGGCGTAATATATTCCTCGTTGCTGTAGTAGCGGGTGAGATAGTGGGATACTCCCGATGTGAAGGCACAGCGTTGAAGCGCTTTTGCCATAAGGTTGAGTTCGGTGTGTGTGTAGCCAGGGATTTCTGGGGACATGGGATTGGCAAGAACTTGTTGGAGAAGTCTATAGAGTGGGCAGACCAGAGTGGTGTAGAGAAGATGACGTTGAACGTGCTGGCATCAAACGAAAAGGCAATTGAGCTATATCAAAAGTGTGGCTTCGGAATCGAAGGCGTTTTGAAAAAGGATCGGCGACACGCGGATGGACAGTATCATGACACGATAGTGATGGGCAGGTTCAAAGACTGACCGTGTAGAAAGTAAAGCTTACAATCTATCATGCTCACAGAAGAGTGAGTTCAATTACTATATTCGATATATCAAATTAATAGATAGCATTGTTCTCTAATAAGGTATTGTGCTACTTAATATATAGAACGTAAAGATGTTGATAGGATCTGTTCACAACCTATATTGAGACAGATTAGACTAGCGAGGGTATGTAGGGTATAGTAAGATGATATTGCCGTCAACTGAAGAGTTTGAAAGAGATTATATCAAACAAAGCAATAACCTTATTGATGGGATATTTTACAAGTAGTAATTATATTGTGCATATGGTATATTCTATTTCCGGCCAAAAAAACACGACAAACAAAGTGTGCAGGCAAAACAAAATAAGCTTCGAAAGAAACTTAAAAAAAGAGCTTGCTAAGTTGGTTCGGAAGTGTTATGATATAAAAGTTGCTGAGGGGAACAACGCTCGGTAACAAAACAAGTTTGATCTTTGAAAACTGAACAACGAGTGAGTAAACATTCTGCTTGCAGAATGAACGCGAAAGTTGGAAACAAGCCTTGGTTTGAATCCACTGGAGCACAAATGAGATTTTTAATCTCGTCAGATTCAAAATGAGCTTATCGCTCTTTTCAATACTTTATTGGAGAGTTTGATCCTGGCTCAGGACGAACGCTGGCGGCA
>NZ_JBBCYH010000020.1:0-83454 GCF_037144955.1 Paenibacillus sp. USHLN196
GATTCTCCTTGTGTGAATGGTTGTTGTGGTGACTTCATTCTACACGAATCCGGCCATGGGCCATTTTTTATTTATTTCCAGCGGGTGTCGCACTTCATATTACAATCTGTCAATTAAAAACAAGGGAACTAAGGAAACTCAAAGGTTCAGCTACCGTAGTTTTAACGATTATATTCTTATTAATGAGGTTGAGATCATTTCAAAGAACTCACCAATTCAATCTAAAAATAACAACCAAACCGCAGAGGAATCTATTTTTAAGCTTATCATCTCAAATAAAGATGATTCTGTAACACGAAATACAGTAAAGACTGACAACCAAAATGGTTTTTTTAATGCTCAAATAGATATTATTAATAAACTAATTTTGGATATAGAAGCGGAAATTAAATTATTAGAATTGCCACAGAGTGACCACAATTTATCTGGAGATATTGAACAGTTGTTATTAAAACGGAGTGGATTAAGTTCGGAAATCGAAACATTAACGGAAAAACGTAAGATCTTCTGGGAGAATATTCAAAGTAATGAGTCTAGGCTACTCTCTACTAATCAATTAATCAAGAGATTTTATCTCCTGAAAGAACAATATGAGACTGACATTAAAAGGTTATCATTCTTGATTGAAGGGGATCATTACTTTTCGATGTTAGACTTTGAAAGGTGTCCTCATTGTAATCAACTAATTACAAATACAGAAGATTGCGACCACGTAGAAATTAAACAAAGGAAGGACTCATATACGAAAGAACTTCTTAAAATAAATAGTCATCTTAAAGACCTTAATGATGCACTTGAGTCTATGGAAGGTGAAAAAGCTTTACTGTTAGAATCAACCTTAGATGTTAATCTAAAGTATGAAGAAATAAGTATTAAACTCGATGAGCAACTCTCTCCAAAGATACTATTCATTCAAGAGGAATTGACAGCATTTCTAAAAAAGCAAAAAAACATAATTGAATATTCTGGTTTTCGATCCTCGATTGAAAAACTGATGAATGAAAGAGAATTAATAGCAAGTAAATTAGTTTTAACAAAAGTAGACGAACAGAATCAAACTGTTGAAATGGACTACACTGGATTAATAGCTGAATTGTGTGTGCATATACAAAGATTTTTGACTGATTGGAACTTTCCGGATTCTTCTACTGTTGATTTTGATCCTAAAAATAAAGATGTTCTTATATCAGGAAAAGCAAGGAGGTTATTTGGAAAAGGATACCGATCTATTAGTTATGGAGCCTTTATTATAGGATTAATGGAATATTGTATTAGTAGCGCTTTGCCTCACCCAGGATTTGTTGTCCTTGATTCCCCTGTAACCTCCTATAAGGAACAAGATGAAAACGAAGATAAGACGCCTGAAGAACTGCAAAACAAATTTTTTGAAGAATTAGCTCAAACAAAACGACAAGTAATTATATTGGAAAATAAAAAACCTCCAATATCTATTTTAAAAAAAATAAATTACATTGAGTTTACAAAAAACAAAGAAGTAGGGAGATATGGTTTCTTTAATGTATAACAGCTTGTATTTCTTTCAATTAACAATTCTTTTTAATGTTTGTTATTGGGAAATGTGATGAGTATAAGCTGGTATGAACTCACTATCGAGACATGAGATTGAATAAAATTTTCTTGAACCGTTAACCGTTGATCTGAAAATGATCGACGGTTTTTTTGTGAAAAGGGGCTAATTAATAAAACGTTGTTACATTTATGCACAGATAAACATAGAGTTAGAACAGAATACGGTACATAACGACATAGGGTGGATATAATGCAGTTATTACCATTGTTTCTTTTCCCGATCTGGGTAAACCGACCTTTGAAGTTGAAAGGTCGGTATTTTTTGTCTTAATGTAACATTCAATTAGTATGGCAGAGTGTCATTTTCACATGAATTATGTTATCCTTTGGGTAAATTGTGTCACTCTTCATATCGGAGGTCAGGAAGAGGTTTCGATTGAAGAGTTTGCTACTTTAGATGAAGAAAATCAAGAACCGATCACCACATTAAATTATCTCCATGAGGGGGATTAAAATGAGTAAAACGAATGAAGAGTTTATTAAACAACAGCGAGTTGGCGACCTCCCGAAAGTGAAACTCATGGCTCCTTCGTTAGATGGTGGTCCTGATCGCGAAGTGACCGTTGTTTACCAGCGAAAGGCAAACTATGGTACGCCGTCATTCCTCAAAGATAAATAAACGATTTCTAATGAAAAGCCAACGCTTATATGTTGGCTTTATTCTTTATATGTGATAAAAGAAATTATAACGTTCAAGCAGGTGTGGACCACCCCAATTTCAGGACTCATTTAGCTTGGTGAAAGGCAACAACAATTACATAATTGAATTGAATTCTACAAGTTAAAATGAATATTTTTGTACGATTAAAAAGCTTGGATTGGATGTTTTGCTCAATAATGGGGGTTATCAGGCAGCAATCCATAGTAGAAATATCTTCATACCGTTGGCATATTAAACTATATGAAATGAGAAGAAATACTAGGAACATAGATACAGATAGGCACATTTATCCATACATTGAGACCAACTTCCGATACTCACTACTCTTTACTTTGAATAAAATATACAGAAATAGTAAATACCACTCACTAATCTGCTGAGGCAAAGGAGAATAGATTAGTGAGCATAGAAAAAATCGTTCATTTTGTTCAATCATCAAACTATGAGCAAATGCACAGTTCAGGTGCAAAAGTACAATTGCTGAGACAAGCGATTGGTGAATATCAATCATCCCTTGGACTTCAGAGACTTGAGTGGACAGAACAAAATGTTGTTGGCAAATTTATTGCAACTAAAGAGTACGATTTGAAAAATCAGCAATTGTTTGACTTATTTGATAATCATGGTGTTCTATCTAAGGTGGTCCGAATTAAATTAAACAACCTAAATGAGTCAGAGAAATTATCACTTCAAGAATTCTATACAGCTAGCAACCAATACTTAAGATTTTCTCCGATTAGAGCTAATAGTGGCCACAGAGAAGAGGAACTCTGTGCGTATAGAAAGAACATCACAAAAAACAACATATACTGGCTTTTAGATCAATGGAAACATTATAAAAGGATTTACTCAAGCTTTGTTGAACAGTGGGAATCCATACGTAATCTCGTATTTAAGGAGATGCTACGAATAGAACAGTACAAAGTATCTTTACCTATAGGAAGGCTAAGTGTAGTAATTCCAAATCCATACATTGATGCTGATGCTGTATATAGGCTTGGAGGGAAGAATCTGATACAACGGAGTGGAAAGATTGATATGGAGCAAGTAAAATTATATGCAGCTAGAAGATACTTTTCATTATCACAAGTGTATGAGCTTCTAAATGTTCAGAACATCCAATCGAAATATTTGCTTTTAACATTAACGAGTGAGCGTAATATGATGGAGGGACTAGTACAGCAGAATAATCGATACTCATGGATTAATTTACAAAGTGAAACATCGTGGAAGGAATAAATTTAAAACACAAAAAAGCCGATGTCAGAGACATCGGCTTTTTTGTGTTAACTATCGAAAAATTCAGATAAGAGCAGGTTAACCTTTTTTAAATCGGAAGATTTCATAGGCCAAAGCTTCTCATTGATCTCGTTTAGCAATTTCTCTTTATCATTGTTTCCAATCTTAACATACTTGCTGTAATAAAAGAGTTCATGGACATTGACTTGAAGAGCATCCGCAATTTTTTGAAGATTTAACAAGGTGATATTTTTCTCGGCACGTTCAACGCCCCCAATGTAGGAGAAGTGAAAACCAGCCATTTCGCCTAATTCTTCCTGCGAATATCCTTGTTTTTTCCGTAATTCGCGAACACGTTGTCCTACTAATCTTAAAACAGGTTCGTTCATTGCCACACCTCTAAATTCAGTCTAAACAATGGGAAACCTTCGATACATTAATGTATATAGATTATTTTAATAAAATGATAAGTATATATATCAATTTATCTGGACATAAATGATAAAGGAGGTTGAGAGGATGACAAATCACATAAAAGCAGATGTTGGAGTTGCTACCATAACAGCTCAAGGAATTTTATTTAACGACAGAATATACACGAATCGTGCAGTGATAAAAAAGAAATGGTTTGATTTGGCTAGAGAACAAGGAGAGTGGAAGATTCCTATCGTTCATATCAAAGACTATCGTGAAGCAATTCTGATCATTTCGTTAAAATATCAAGAAGTAAGTGTCGCTACATGGGTGAGCTTAGAAAAGAGAAACGCAAAGGATGTGGATGATTATCACGATCGATTGAACCAACTAAAGCTGCTAAAGAAGAACATTACAAAACAGATTAACTGAACACGGTAAACAATAAAAAAAAGCCTTGTTCAAAGAGAACAAGACGTAGGAAGGTGGAATTCAATCAAATTTCAATCAATGAGACTCGACAGTATAAGGTACTTCTCTAGTGAATCAATATTACGTTGGGCCAATTGTTGTTTCATATTGCGGACAGTATTCGTAGCTGCGTATTGAACTCCAAATGAATGGGTGAGCTGGCGTACAGTAACTTCTGAGGCACCAAATTTCAAAGCATACTTCTTAACCATAGCTTGAATCGCACGCTTTGAAATTCGTTTGCCTTGTGTTTCACCGTTAGGTTTTGCCAAGAATAACGCTCGCTCACCTGATTGAGGAGCATACGTATCAGTTCTGACTTTCAAGTAATCGTACAGATAGGTTTTTGCATTATAACCAAACATAATTCGGTGTTTCGTTCGTACGCTAGCTTGCTGCCTTGTCACGATAATGTAGCCTTCCTGAAGGCTAATATCATCCAGATCCAAATTGACAATATCACTTACCATGACTCCAGACTCTAAGAGCAAGGTAACAATACTGACATCACGAGCTCGATTCAGGTTATGGAACCACTGGGCTTGTACATTATTTTGTTCTATAACGCCTTCTTGTACAAACTTAACAAATGCAGGAATTTCATTGAGACGTAGGATCTTGTTCTGTAACTGACGTGCGACCTCAATATTATTGCTGGGTCTTTCCATGATGAAAGTAGCGAAAACATTACGTTTCAAAATAGGAGTTTCGTTATACTCAAATCTCAAATGAAGATAGGTAAACAATGAGCGCAACGAATGAAACTTACGAACCAGGGACTTATATTGCAAATTTCTAGACGTTGTCAAGTAATCTGCGAATTCTTGTACATGTTCACGCGTTATATCATTGAACATGTCTAAGGTAAGTTCTTTCTCGGTAGCAACGAACGGCCACAGATTTGGTGCGATCCAGCCAAAAAAAATACGAAAATCTCGGGTATATTCTAACAAAGAAGAAGGAGACCGATCATGATCTAGCTTATGTTCAATAAAACATTTTACGGCCAAAGGTAACTCGTCAATCAGCTCTGATAGCAAGGCTAAATCTCTGGATTCTTGTACTTTCATAAACATGGACACCTTCCTTGATCTCTTTTCAGGTTGTGTGCCCAAAATACCTTGGTTTAATACGTTCATGATGAAATTTCGTCGATTAAATTACTGTTTTGAAGATGATTTTTCAGCAATGATTCGAGAGGGGCATCCAAAACTTGTAACAGCAGATACAAGTTGTATGCACTGATCACATGCCTTCCCCGCTCAATATTGGCAAGGGAAGAACGAGCAAGATGATAGTTCTGACATAACTCTTCTTGCGTTTGCTTTTTTAATTTGCGAAGATCCCGAAGCTGCTCACCTAACCATTTATAAAATTCTTCTTCTGACATATAGAATTCTCTCCCTCTATCATTCTATTACTTCTTAGTATGTTCATAGAAAGGCAAGTTTTATACATGCATGTGTATAAAAACTTGAATTTTTGTTTATACAGGTAAACAAATCTAAAGGGGTAACTTGCTATGAATAGAAAGGAACTCTTGAAGTACCAGCCCATCAAGATTCTACGAGGCAAAAAATATGGAAACAATTATTGGACCCCGCGTGGAAATAAAGTCGATAAGCGAATTGTCGAGCTATATAGTGATCTGGAATACGATCACTGGGTTGTGGTTGATTCGGATCCTGAAGTCATAACTTATTGTGAGCAACCATTAGAGATCTCCTATGTATTAAACGGCCAACTCCGTACCTCTATCTTTGATATGTGGATTTTAAAAAAAGATGGATCGGAAATTTTTGTGGAAGTCAAATACAACAAGGAACTGACATCTAAACATCCAAAACACGCGAGAACACTACGACAAATCGAAGCACAAAA
Organism: Paenibacillus sp. USHLN196; assembly: GCF_037144955.1. Classification (NCBI taxonomy): domain Bacteria; kingdom Bacillati; phylum Bacillota; class Bacilli; order Caryophanales; family Paenibacillaceae; genus Paenibacillus; species Paenibacillus sp. USHLN196. The sequence goes on from NZ_JBBCYH010000020.1 coordinate 6,257, forward strand.
AGAATGGTGTCGTATCAACAACAAAAATTATGTAGTTCGTACAGAAGACGATATAAGAAAGGGCCGACATTCAGTTGAGAACCGAACCTCCTTATGTATGTCAGTAGTCAATAGTAAGAAGCCTGTTTATTTAAACGAAGTGCTCGGTGTTATTTCACGTGAAGGGATAAAAATTAAAGAAGTTGTGTTAGAACTATCTAATCTTCCTGTTGAAGATATACTTTTAAGCCTAAAATGGCTCCTTTATGAGGGGGATATCAAAGCGAACATGGAAGATCAACTTATCGGATTTGAAATGGAGGTTCGGAGATAGTGAGCAGATCGCGAATATATGAGCAGGATGGATTAGAACCTGACCAAGCAAATCCTGAACTTTGGCCCTCTGTAGATGAGAATGTTCTCACTGAATCTGCACTTACAGTGTATGTGCAGCGTAAAAACGCAGTAATAATGTATTTCCGGAGGGATGATTTAAATAATATTCAACACACAACCGGAGTTTCACCTCGAAATCTGAGAAGATTAATTCAAAGATGTATTCAGTACGATCAAGATGGAGTTGTTTTTGGATTTCGAGGATTGATTCCACAAAAAAATATAAAGAAATATGAGTTAGATTTATTAGGTCAAAAAAGAAATAAAGATCAAAAAACCGGAGAATTCAATCGTTTTATGGACATGCATCCAGATATTAAAGACCTGGTAGAAGACCTTTTTTTAGGAAGAAAAAAGCGTTCATTGGAACCTGTCATGAAGTTAAAGCACATACACAAACGATTTATTGATCAGTGCAGGGAAAAGGGAATAACTCTCTCTGATTACCCTTTAAATACAAAATGGATGGGGTATAAGGCTTTACAACGTTACATTAAACAAATAGCTGAGAGAAACTTTAGAAAGGCTGCATCTCGCCATGGTAACGATGCGTTTCAAAAAGCAAACCGAGTAGGGGAGGCGGATCAAAACTCACTATCAAATCTATTCCCCTATCAGAAAGTTCAGTTTGATGCTCATCGAATTGATGGTTTTTTTACAGTAGATATTGTTACACCAGACGGAGATCCTATGACCTTAACGCTTGAACGGTTCTGGATTCTTACCATCATTGATGTAAGTACTCGGAACATTTTAGGATATTCTATTTCACTAAGTAGAGAGTATGGGGGAAGTGACGTGATGCACTGTGTTCGTAATGCTATCATGCCACATAAACGGCTTGAATTGACAATCCCAGGCCTGAATTACCATCCCCCTGGTGGTTTCCCATCAGAAAAGTTTCCTGAGTTAGAGTGGGCAGTGTGGGATGTGATGTGTCTAGATAATGCAAAATCTCACTACGCTAAAATGGTACAAGATCGACTCACGAATTTAATTGGATGTACACCGAACTTTGGTCCCGTAGCACTTCCAATGAGAAGAGGAGTGATTGAAAGGTATTTTAAAAACTTAGCAGGAAGCTTATTTCATCGGTTACCAAATACAACGGGGAGTGGTCCGGATGACCCTAGAAGAAATAATCCTGAAGAGACCGCTCTTCGTCTTAACATCACATACGAACATTTATTGCAACTCGTGGATGTAATGATTTCTAATTACAATGGCACACCTCATGGAGGGATTTATCATCAAACGCCACTTGAACTTCTTGAAAAAAGGATACAACTAAGAGGTTTATTACCAAGGCGCCTGGAAGAAGAGAAACGATCGGAGATGTTATTTATGCAAACCCAAATAAATCGAACCGTAAGAGGCTCTCTAGTGACTGGAAGAAAGCCTTACATTCAATATGAAGGTGTAGAGTACCGGAGTGAAAAACTTGCGAACTCTGCCCATCTAATAAAGCAAGAGTTAATTATACATGTAAATGTTGACGATCTGCGTACCATAAAAGCATTTCTACCCGACGGCAGTGAATTCGGTTATTTAACAGCCAGTGGAAGGTGGTCACTTACTCCACATTCCTTGCAAACGAGACGTGCAATCAATTCATTAGTTCAGCGGAGGCTAATTCATTACACGACTTGGGATGACCCTATCTTCGTGTACACTGACTATTTATTGAGTAAAGAAAATTCCAAGAAATCAACAATAAATAAAATTACTCAAGTAAAAGAGGTAAGTAAACAAAAGCCGACAGCTGAAGCAGAAGAACAAACAAAAGCATTAGAAGAAGCAAAAGCACAAAATGATTTATTAGACAAAGTTCGAGAAGAACAATTGAATAGGGAAAAGCTCAATGAGATGGATAATTATGAGCGTTTATTAAAACAATTCAAGACAAAAATGTACTAAAAAAAGGAGAAGATAACATTGGATAATCACTTGATACCTGTTGGAACACACCCTATTGAAGTAGGCCATTATTTACTCCCAACCAAAGAGGTACTCCGTTTAATGGATAATCTCAAAAAGATTGTACTGAACCGCTTACCAGGAATGATTGTCTATGGTCGGCCACGTCTCGGAAAAACTACTGCATTAAAATTTGCTTTGGAGAATCTGCCGCATTTTATGAATGCACCCATACCAATCTTTATAGCCAACAGCAACTCATACAAGTTTCCCAACGAAGGAAAATTTTATGCGGATCTTCTCCATGACTTTGATTTTCCGTTTATAGCTAGAAGACAAGCCGATGAAATGCGGAATCAAATTGTCAATTTGCTAAAAGAAAGAGCGGAATTGTCTCGCTTAAGAAGGGTTATCTTGATTATGGATGAGGCACATCGCCTAACAGAATCACATTTTATTTGGTTAATGGACATCCACAATCAACTGGATCGTGCGAAAATTAGTATGACTGTGATTTGCGTAGGTCAAGAAGAGTTGCTCACGAGAAGAACATTCTTTCTAGGACAACGTAAGTCTCAAATCATTGGACGCTTTATGACACATGAGCATCGTTTTTTCGGTATCACTTCCTTGGACGATATCAGAGCTGTTCTTCGATGCTACGATTCATCGGAAATCTCCGCATATCCCGAAAACAGTGATTGGAGCTTCACTAGATATTTTTTTCCTGAAGGATATGCGAAAGGTCATCGCTTGGAGGAAGATGCTGCTTTAATTTATCAACAATTTCAAAATATTCGTAGCGAACATGGGGTTCATTCAAAACTTGAGATCCCTATGGAGTACTTTACGTATGCTGTTGAAAACGCTCTGAAGATATACGGAGCTCATGGGGAACAACTTGAATGGATTTCATCTCAAGATTGGTTAGAATCCATCAAACTTAGTGGCTACATTGAGTCAGAAATTTATATGTCTTTAGCAGGTAGTGGTGATTAATAAATGAATGTTGTTTGGAGGAAAGAATGGATCAATGAATATGAATCGCCCTGGTCTGTATTTGAAAAATTGGCTTTGGTAAACCTTACGGATCGGAACGAGATTCTAAAAGTCCTTGGCAGTACTCATGTAAAGAACATTAAACATCACATTGGAGATAACCAAAGAGAACTATTACAGTTAAATGGTTTTAACGTCGAAAGACTTCATCAAACATTGGATTTCAACTTACAAGAGCACAATAATAAAATTATTCATTCGTTGATAACTCCATTTTCTGAATTATATAGTTCCTGGGAGCATTGGTTTCATCCAGATTTACACTGGTGTTCGCAGTGTATGGAGGGAGGGTTTCATTCTTGGTTGCATCAGTTCAGGCTTTTCGATGAGTGTGTATTTCATGATCTTAAATTGAATCATGTTTGTCCAGGCTGTAGGTCAGCAATACCTTTCTTGTTGTCGAATAGACAGTTAAAACATGCATTTCAATGTAAATGTGGACATGCCTTTTCTAATTTTCATGTGTCCAGTTGGAACGAATGGAGATCGCCTGATCAAATGAATCCCGATGTCCTTCGTTGGCTCCAAGCAAACCAGGCAAGCATGATGACGTCAAATATGCAGTCTAAATGGATCATTCATGCAGAACATTGCAATCTGAAGCGATTAGTTAAGGAGTCGCCTGAAGCAATAAAAGTATTTCATTCAGACGACTCCTTACATAGGGGAGATTATTTCTCTAATCGTTTCCAAAAAGAATTACTGCGAGTTATTTCTGGTACTGTTCAACGAGTTGTAGAGCGACTATTTCAGGATTCACTCCAAAACCATCAACATTGCATCACTCAATTAATGGAGCTAAGAAAATCGAATGAAGCAATTGAGTTTCCTGAAATTTGTCCCTTTGCCTATGCTTATGTTTTTTGGAGGAAATCTATTTTAAAGGAGGAACATTTCTATGGCTATAATTCTTTAAGAACAACCTTGATTTCTGATGCTGAACCACTAATAATCAGGGATCTTCTGGAGTATTTTTCTGATCAGGTCTTCAGTTATCAAATGAAGATTCTCCAAAGGCTTGATGCAAGGATACTTTTTTGGATTCTTGAAAAACTAGTTATGCAGTTCAGTGAAAATTTCTTCTGTACTTGGTTAGAGATTGCAGGGAAGAGGAGTAAAGAAATTAGCGTACCATCTTGGCAGGAAATTGAAAAAATGAGAGATCAGTCTTTTCCAAGTGTTGCTTTTAAGTACAATTTTGATGAGAGCAGTTCTTCCAGCAGCATTGAGTATTATCATCTAAGTAAAAATGAATCGATACTTAATAAATTCGAATGTCCTTATCAGCATGAAAGTGCTAAAGCGGATATTCAGTCAATGATATCGTACATGCCACAAAAAGTTGCAATGCTTATCATGAACAATCCAAGTGATGAGAATAAGATGCTACAAAAAACAGTCGAGACATATGTAAAAAAATTGAATTTCTGATAACCGTTAATCTGAAAAGATTGACGGTTTTTGTGTTTAATAATTCGTTAAACGTACTCTGAAAATGGAAAGGGGAACGGCAATCGGTACAAGTTCTTGTCCTTTAACGGTACATGTTCTTGTCCTCCGACAATCATGTAGTTAATAATTACACCACCACCAATGAACTCTAGTAATCGATGCGGAATAAAATCATATGCACAAAATACGGATTTTGTGCATATGTAAACATAGGGCCCAGATCTGGGTCGAGGGATAACATTCGGATCAGGAGTGCAGTCGCTTCTGCCCTTGTAACCAGCCCATCAGGAACAAATTGATTTGCTGTCCGTCCCTCAATTAGACCAGCGGCGTAGGCAAATTCAATATTCTCTTGGTTCCAGGTATGATTAATATCGCGAAACGGGCTGGCAGAATTCGTGAAATAATTTAGCTCAACAATTCTTCCCACAAGTTCAACCACTTCTGCTCTGGACAGATATTGATCCGGTTTGAAGGCTCCATCCGCATATCCACGAAGCACGCCTTGCTCCGCGATCTGAAGAATACCCTTTTTTGCCCAGAGATTATTAACGTCTTTAAACACTATTGGTTCAGGGCTTCCTTCGGATGGCGAGAAGACTCGGTTTAACATGATGCTAAATTCAGCTCTCGTTACGCGATTGTTTGGCCTAAAGCTCCCATCTGGATACCCTGTGATACCTTGCAGGGATTGAAGCAATTGAATATAGGGCTTTCCCCAATGACAAACTGGTTACTGACATCACCTATATTCGCGCTGGAGAGCAGTTTGTGTATCTCTCTGTTATTCAGGATTTATACAATAACGAAATTGTAGCGTGGCATCTTTCTGAACGAAATGATCTTGCTTTGGTTCATGAAACACTGGATAGACTCCGTTAGCATGTGGATCTAAGTGGCGTAATCTTGCACTCGGATCAAGGATTTCAATATACCTCGAAGCCTTTTAACCGTAAACTGAAACAGCTCGGCATGCTAGGCAGTCACTCTAGGCGTGGAAATTGCCTAGACAATGCCTGTATCGAGTCTTTTTTCTCTCACTTAAAGACCAAGAAAATATACTTGAATAAGGCTGCAAATAAAGCAGAGGTTGAACAACAAGTGAGCGAATACATATTGTTTTACAACCATAACCTATTTCAGAAAAAACTAAACGACCGTTCCCCGGTAGAATACCGGGAAACGGCCGTAGCTTAAATCTTGTCTTTTTTGTACTGTCTACTTGACAGGGTTATGACCAAAATAGCGACTTTAATGGGAACATGTTCTTGTCCATTCCGGCAATCGGTACAAGTTCTTGTCCTTGGCTCGGGACAAGAACTTGTACCGATAACATAAAAAAGCCGCTAAAATAGCGACTTTAATAGGAATATGTTCTTGTCCCTCGTCACTAATTGCGACAACAATCCGTCATAAAAAAACTATTTCTATGTAGATAAGAAATTATAAATTGCCTCTGTTGACCGCCCTTAATTTCCAGGCTACAAGTTCCTTGAATTTTTCTTTTAAATTTGTATTATCACCTATATTCAATAATCTGGAAACCTCATCAGAGCTTATAAATACCTTTTTTCCGTAGGCTGTTACTTCCCATTCATAATCTGCCCCTGCCTCTTTACGCACCGAGAACAACCCCTTGCAAACCATATTCGCCTCGTCGCCAATGGCCTGTATTGCTTGCGAGAAACCCTCAAGTCTCTCCGTATCCATAGATTGCTGCATAGAACTCATTCATATAACCCCCTATATCGTATGTGTACATTAACATATTACCACTGAATGGTTTATATTGGAATAGGTGTAAAATGTCGTAAAAATAATGACGAATAACCTCATAAATTAGCACTACTTATCGATAAAGAATGATCATTGAATATTACACCGCGAGTAAGCAAATGCATCTGGGGAGAATGCTCGCTGTCTGTCTTTTTTGGAAACATAAAGATGGATTAAGGAAATTCCTAACATGAAGGACAACCCTGAAAAAGCAGAGGTTATTAAAAATTTGAGGAGTTTAAGGTCAGCCAATTGCACCTGGAGCCAAAATGGATATCTGTACCTGACGATCCGCCTAAGGTAGGAATGATCGCTTAAATCCCCCTCTTAACTCCACTAAACATAATAAAAACTTAAAGATATAAATATATTTTAACAGCAGATGAGGACGTTAGTAAGACTCACGTCCCAACCTACCCTAACACTACTCACAATTGGCGGACGTGGTAGGGAACGAGAAAGCCGCGCAAAGACTTGCGGGACGTTGCGACATTGGTCGAAATCGGCGTTAAGAACCATGACATTCAAGCGCTATTGTTGGCGCACCGGATTGTTCATGACGTGGACGCGTTCGTAATCAATCGACCGTCGGAAGGCGAGTACGGCGCGGCGCGATCGGCGGACAAAGCGAAGCTTGAAGAAATCGCAGCATATATCGAAAAGAACACGGACGGGACGGCACGACCGTAAACTTCCGGTTGGTTCATAAGCCGTTCGTCATAGAGGTAATCGGGCGCCTTCGTTCGGTCATCTTGCGGCAACAACGCAACCGACGTCATTTCGCCGTTGTACAAAACCGTCTGGCCCGTTAATGCTATTGTAACGACGATAATCGAACTTGAAGTGTTAAGCATATAGCTATTCGGAAGAACGGTCAGCGTCTGTACTAGTGTTGGTTCTACCGCCGCGACCGTAGGGTTAAGGTTTCCGTAAATAGAGATACGAAGGCGCAATAAGATCCTGAAGCGCCCCAGGGCCGGAAACCGGCATCCGTTTCCACGCATTCTCAACTTGGCTTCTCGGAATGAGGTAATTCATCGAACTCGGAACGTGATCGTTTCCGGATAACTTGTAGGTAAACTTCTTGCCTCGCGCCTGTCGGAACTCGCGTCCTTCGTGCTCGACAATGTGCTGCCAAACGAGATCAAATAAATTCAAATTATCACCCCAATTAATTGGCTAAATTGAATGCTTGCTGAAGCACGCCGCGATCGTAACCGGTGGATTTCCCGAACATGTAGACAAGAATCTTGTCTCAATGGTAGTTTTGGAAACATTAACCTGAAACCAGTGATATAAATCCTTTCACGTCAGACGTGTAGGCGTCATCGATCGCTTGCATGAATACAAGACCCAAACCTCGACTCGACGTTAGGATCAACAGTCTCTGGCTGAAGTTCAGAAAGTTGCTTGCCGATACTTCCTCGTATTCATACGTCGATGGCGATATGTAAATGCGGTGCTACGGGCAGAATAGTTCATTCGACTTCACAAGATAGCTACTTCACTAACGCTCAACTGATTAGTTATAAACCTAATCGGCAATTGGATTATGTTCTTGTCCCTTCACAACTTTCCAGAACTAAATTTCCGTTTTTTAATATCTAGCCGCCGCTGTTTACCTCTCCGAGGCAGTCATTCCATTAGGATGGGGAAACTGACATGTATCATTGTATTTATCGTGGCTTAAACTACATGTGCTCATATTTAGATATTTATCTAATCGGTAATCGGACCATGTTCTTGTCCTTTTCGGGAATCGGTACAATTTCTTGTCCTTGGCTTGGGACAAGAAATTGTACCGATAAAATAAAAAAGCCGCTAAAATAGCGACTTCAATGGGATTATGTTATTGTCCCTCGACAGCAAGTGACAATAACGATCCAACCATTGCGTTTAATCTTCAAAATTACTCACCTTCGTCTTAAGACATTGTCTGTTTCTGGAAGTATCGATTGCCAGACCTGCACCAGGAACTTTCATGAGCTGAAGACCGGGCAATAGGCACACGGCTGCTCCCTCCGATCCGGACGATATCCGAACAGCTTCATAGCGCGCCACCGGCGCACAAAGATAGTTTTATTGTCTCGTGTATCTTTGGTAACTATAAATTAAAGAAGGAGTGAACCAACTATGTTAAATGAAAAATCATTGTGCGGGTCCAGCGACCATGAACCTGAAGATTAAGGACAAACCGTGTTGTTGAATAACGTTTTACCTTTTCGTGCTCCGAGGATCCAATCTCTTTTGCATCAGTATCTTGTTTCGGCAGTGTTGTTACTTGTTTACTGAGAGGCCCCCCCACACCTTGCGTAATCTTAACTCCTTAGTATCATACAGTTAGTTATTTCACGTGTTGCCTAATGATCTTCTTCTTGAATTTCCTACTTCGGCGTACAGACTGTTTATTTTTATATAGAAGTAGTTCTATAATACTGGTATAATATAACTACTGATTCTAGGTATAGTTCCTGAGACATGAAATATTTAATGGAGGATTTTTAGCTATGGATGGAGTAAGCATTGTTATCGGCCTTGTACTTGGACTCATTGTGTTTGTCATTTTAAATAAGTTTATAAATATTACCTATTACGGGTTTAAGGCGATAGGTGCTACGTTTATTGGATGTATGTTGGTAGGCATGGTTGCCTTCGCATTCGTAGTTACATATTGGTATTGGTTCCTTGTAGGTGGTGCTATAATTGGTGGACTTGTTTACTTAGGGAAACTGAATAAGAGGCAACCAGAATAATACATACTAGACGCATGTAAGCCCAATCTGAATAAAGATTGGGTTTTTAATTACGATTCATCTCATAAGTAAAATAAAACGTCCTTTAAACAGACGCTCTTATACTTCGTCCCTGATTTTTTGAACAAACAATACATTTACTTAACCTTAGAAACGGATTCTCGCAGATCCCATTTGTCTTCTCATTCGATTTTGTCTTAGCAAATAACTTATCAATAAAACGGAATATAGTATATGTTAGGATGTACCTTCAAGAACTGTTCTAACAAATGATTCCATTATGTAGTTTTGGACCTTTTCATAATTGCTATCATTTTCATACATATTGAGGAGTTCGAAAATCATCCGGTGGTGTAAGGTGATTTTGGATTTGGAAACCTTTATCGGAGATCCTTCCAAATTATTGTTGAATAATACGTACCAGGTGATGCTCCTCAATAAAGATAACGTGCCCACCTGTAGAGATAATTGTTATTTGTGACTCCGTAGACAGATACTCGTAACTTCCAGGGAACAGCACCCTCCGAATTTAATTTCAATATAGCAGCCGCTGTACACAAGTTCACCGCATACAAAGTGACGTGTGCTCCCCCGGTCAGGATGTCCAAGAATAATAGGGCCTTCAATCATATTTGGTTTATTGGCTTCAGGAATCATCAGATCCTTCTCCGCACCCCATTTACGATAACTAAGATCCCGCGCCCCAGATATCGGCTATACCGAATCCGCCTCGCTAATGACCATTTTTTAAATAGTCACCTCTTATAGATTGAATACAATTTATGGTGTAAAAGTTCGTAATCCATGTCGTTCCATCAGGAAAAGTTACAACTACATCAACCTGAGCATTCTCTATATCATCTGCCCATGTTGTAACCTCTTCAACACGCTTGTTTTTGACTTTAGATTTATTTGAAAGTTCTTGTAGAGACTTGAGCCATCTTTTTACTGTTATTTGTAGTTCTTTAAAAGTATTTTCTTCTTATCTCATGTATGTTGGCAGGTGTAAGCTCAGAAGAAATGATACCATGCAGGAAATCTTACATGTTCCTCCATCAAAGCAGTTCACCTCCGTGCCTATCACACCATATTGGTTATAAGATAACTCTCTAATGGACATTTTTGAAGGTCTCTAACACCATATGAGCGTGGTTATCATTTTACAATTTTTACAACTCGAGAAGTAGCTAGTTTGCGACCATTTAATATCTTAAAGTTACATCTCGCCACAATCATTGAATTTATCATATGGAGGACAGTTTTATTAATGATGATAGAATCTCAATCTGGACGATGACACAATGTTTTTATCTTTTACCAACATTGACAGAAAACACTTGGGTTAATTCATGTATTATCCAAAAATCCGTAGAGGTGTAGGGTTGAGAAAACCTCACCTCTTCTTTTTATACAAAGAGAAGATAGGAAAAAAGTCAGTTTATCGTCTATATTCGACAATAACTAGTCCAGATTGTGATCTTTTTCGAGACATATAGGGAGAAAGTCTCTTTAGCTCCTATTACTGTTCCCTCAAAATATAAGATGATACTAGTTATTACAAGAAGAAGTAAATATGGAAAGTGAGTATGATCCTTGCAACTGGACTGCTAATTCCAACTATAGTTTGGGCAGCAGGAAAACAAATTACTGCTCACTTGTCTCTGCAAATTATGATGCTTCTGGAGGGCCGAGTTGTTATCGGGACGCCTTCAGATACTCCGATTTCTTATAATGGAAAAACCTATGTACCGTTACGACTGGTCGGTGAGTCACTGGGGTATGAAGTGAAGTGGGATGGATCAAACACTACAATCTCAATTACAGCTCCGGAAGAAGACTATCCTCTTATAGATAATGAAGCGGTTGAAATTTAACCAAAGAGGCAAACTATGACTTTATTACTTCCTTGGATAGCAAGTCCTTACTTGGCGGCATCAATATGGAGCTCACCTATACACTGACCAAGGACGTTTCACGACCACCAGTCATAGTGATGGAAACACTCACTAAAGACCATACGGTGCTAACAAGCGAAACAAAACTGCTTAAGACTAAAGCCGGCACATATAAGGATTTCATCATTGGAGATAAGAAACGTCTTCCATACAGCGTTAAGATGAAGCGTGAGGACGTTATCAAACAAATGGCCGAAGACTACTATTATCGTATTAAGATACAATAATAGAGATAATAGAGATCTATAATACATATTGATACTCTTAGGTCTATTGAATCCTAAAACCTAGTTACGTCAGAGGTTTTACGGTTACAACAATAAGCAACCGGAAGTTTGAACTGCAACCCATTTGTTAGACAAGACTAACAATGGAGGTGCGATTTTGTTTGCTAAATTCAATTTAGATGAGAAATTGAAAACCGTTCATAGATATCAGAATGGTAAATTGTTACATACGTAGTAATGGAGAACTTCTTTGGCATGATGAAGACAGAGTTTCTTTATCTGAATGAGTTTGAAGTGTAGATGACTTCAAGCAAGAACTAGCTCAATACATGTAGTACTACAATCACAAACGCATCAAGGACATGAGTTTATCGGAAATCCTTGCGTAGCACTAAATCATGATAAACCTAATCCTCCTATCAAATATTTTTCTAATATACATGACGGTTTTCACCTACACTTTTTTATTTCAAAGGAAGGAAATATCGCCCAATCCGTGGAAATAATTACCTACAATTTCATATGCCTAAATAAAGAGGAGAAGTTCGTATTGTCAAAAATGAAGAGACTTAGAGATGTAACTGTAGGGGTCACTTTGGGAGGAGTTTTGTTCTCCGGAGTTTCTTATGCAGCGACTTCGAACATCGCTGTCCAATTTCTGCAGTTAAAATACCATTTCGATGGAGTTGAGAAGACACCTGCAACAGGAAAAACCGGATTTATTTACGAAGGTTCAACATATGTTCCGCTTCGCTTTGCAGCGGAATCGCTCGGTAAAAGCGTTGTATACGACAATAAGAACCTGGAGGTTCATATTGGTGATGCATATGCAGAAGGCAGCGAAGTAAAACTGACGGACGAACAAAGGCTTCAGAATCTCTTATCCTCAACCAGTCAACACTACGGAGAAGCTGGTAGAAACCAAAATATTCAATGGTGGTACAAAATCCAATTCACCGAGTACGATACAGCTACCGGCGAATTTGAGGGTCAAATCGAATGGTTGAATCTGAATTCCATCAACAAGATTGAAGGCAAGCTTTCCGGTAAAACCATTACTTTTAAGGAAACGGAAAAAATCAAAGCAGGAAACGCAGTGATAGGTCCAGAATACACACTAACGATTAAAGATAGTAAACTGTCTGGAACATGGAAACTCGATAGTGACGAGGGAAACATCATTTGGTTTAGTATCAACGATTTGTAACGCCCCCATCCCCTTCGAAGATTCGGAAGGGGCGTCATTTGTCCTATATGTGGTGTGTCAGATGGTTTGTTGTGTTCTCACTCTTAACAAAAAAACAATTTGAGATCCTTTTATTTCTGTACTTTTAAGTCCAAAAATAAAAGGATCAACCACATCTCATGTGGGGAGACCCAACAGATATACCTTTGGAAGATAGTAAATTAAAGAGAAAATTAAATACACCTGGGCAAATCTTTAAAGATAATATTGCATTACTTTTAATAAAAGAATTGTACCTCGCAATTTAAAGTCCGGATAGATATAATGAGGATTAGAAAATTGGTTACCTTTTTCCAGGTTTTCTTTGAATCATTGAGCAATCCTTCTCGCTCATTCAAATAAAAGAGATTAATATCTTGTGAAAGTTATAGGGAACCTAGATATTAAATTTCCATAAAAAACGCACCTATTAGAGATTGTTTTGATGTGTTGATTACTTATACTCCTAAGTGGATGTAATGCAATTTATTATTTAGGCTGACAATATTAGCTCTAAGTTATTTCTTACTTCCGTTGCAACCAGGTCGATTATGGGCTGAAGATCCCCATGATCAGCTTGTTCTAGAGCGGTGTAATATTCCTCACGATTTTCATTCCTAATGATTGCTGGAGGGAAGCCATTTTTCATTAATATCAGGTTCATTGCCAGTCTGCTCACTCTGCCATTCCCATCTGTAAAAGGATGGATTGCCACGAGTCTGTGATGAAAAATAGCTGCTAGTTGTATAGGATGCATTGTTATTTTCTGAGTATTATACCAGTTTATTAACTTTTCCATCTCTACTGAGACATGGATAGCTGGGGTGTATTGATGAATATTACCTGTAATCGTCAATACATGATTATCTTCCTTTTTGTAATCTCCTGGAGAGAAATTAATATCCCTTACACCTTGGAACAGTATAGCGTGCATATCTTTGATGAAACGTTCTGTAAGATCTCTATCCTTAATTACTTCTTGTAAATAATCAATTGCTTCAGCATGATTAACAATTTCAAGATGTTCTCTAAGCGATTTTCCTTTTACCGTTAGACCTTCTCTTAGAAAAAAAGCTGTTTCTCTATAAGTAAATGTATTCCCCTCTATTGCATTTGAATGATATGTCCATTCTTCACGAAATTTTTGAGCAATTATATTCATTAGATCCGGTTGTAACGGTCTTCTTTTATCAACCTCTTTACGCAGATTATTAATATTTTCAAACATGGCACTCTTCCCTCCCTATATTGCTATTATAATAAATTATTCCATAATAAAGATCGGATAATACTTTGACACTTATAAATATATCCATAATAATTTTAACTTGTAGAACATCACCTGACAATCTAACATAATTCAAACTAATGTGGCCAGTCTTAAAAGGATCTTACCTATATATCCATATTCTTGAATACTTTTGCAATATCCGCTTTTCGAACCGCTTCATTCTATCCATTTCATATAAACTAGATATTTCCGTGTGTTTAAAGTCCGCTTAAAGTGGAATTTGTATCGCTGATCGCATTTAAAGGAACATTTACGGTAGCCATCGCCCTTTTCTTTTGTTCATCGTTAACGTGCGTATAAATCATCGTAGTTTCAATTGAAGAATGCCCCATAAGTTCCTTCACTACACGAATATCCACATCATTTTTTAGGAGCATTGTAGCAAAAGAGTGCCTTAATTTATGGCATGAAAGTTTCATATCACTAACCGTTGGATTGCTCTTTTTGAATGCTTCAAATGTTTGATTGATGATTTTCTGTATCTGCCTGATGGAGAGCCTCCGGCCTTTCTGAGATACAAAGAACGCGTCTTCCTTCATTCTATAAGGAGAGATCCTCTCTTTTTCAACCTCCAGCAGATAGCCTAGTAATACATCTGGAACAGGGATCTCATTCCACTTTCGCCCTTTCCCAAACACTTCAATGGTTCCTCTGTTTTTTTTCAGATCTTTCAAATTCAACCTGTTAACTTCGCCTACTCGTAATCCACAATACGCCATAAGCAAGAAAATCGCTATGTTTCTGTTCTTATAGCGTCCTTCAATATATTTAAGACTTTCAGAGAGATCCTCTTCCTCTAGATAGATCGGTTTCTTGTTTTTCTCTGTTTTTGACTTTTTTACTTCGGCAGCCGGATTTTTTGACACGAGTTCAAAATCAATCAGCGCCATATAGAAAGTTCTAATGGCAGAAAGAGATCTGTTTCGTGTTTTATCTGCTGTAGAACCCTGTTTATCATTCAGAAACTCCATAATATGAAGTTTCCCCGCATCTTGGAGTAGGGATCCATTTAACGAGTCTAAATAAATCAGGCTTTCTCTCATATATTCTTTTTGAGTAGATGCAGTGTATCCGGATTGCTTTAAATATATTCGAAAGGCCCGGATTTGTTCACTATATAAATGTTCGAGTTCATATCGGTCACGCATTTCCCTCACTCCGGTCTCGTATTTATATAATTTTAGATTAGTAGATTACGTTGAATATTCATCCAGCACAAAAAAACTATTTTAATCATAATTTACAATATGAAGCAATTTTAGTCGAGTCAATTCACGTATAGCGTGTCCGCTTGAAACTTAAAAATAACTTAAAATCAAAAGTGCGTCAAATCTGAGTTTGGCGCACTTTATTATAGCACATATGTTCCTCTAAAGGAGTCCAATTTTACTTAAGCTACCAAGTAAGTAAAGTGAATTCTAAGATATTGCTTTCGCAATTGAAATTGATCAGTAAATTATCCATATTAATTGTGAAAGTCATGACGGATGACGGATTGTAATATGAAGTGCGATGCCTCTTGAACTTTGACCTTGCCGATGGAGGATTTCTAGCTTGCTGTGCTCGATTATGCTAAAGTGTGTGTAGCTATGGTGGATTCTCCTTGTGTGAATGTGGTGTAGGAACCTTCATTTTACACGAATCCGGCCATGAGCTATTTTTTATTTATTTCCAGCGGGTATCGAAATTCAGATTACAATCCGCCATAGCAATAGTCAGTCACGAAGAAGCGGTTTTGTACACATGTCTTTAAGTACAAAAAACCGCCCCTCTTTTGAGAGTCGGTTTTCTGTGATATGCATAGAATAGGCTCAAATTCATCAGCTAAAGTCAAAAAATGAGAGGCTGCATCACAAACGAATTGACATGAGCCAATGGATCGGAATGGTGAATGATTGTGTCTAATCCCGAAACTGAAGGATAAATGTGTCCCACCGTCTGACCAGAAGATGTGAGTGTTGTTCCCCCCGTTCCATCAGGCATACTACTGGCAACAACATGGCCATGATCATGTACATCTTGTCCACCAAATATATTCTTTTGAGTATGTGCTACTTTTTGACCATGTTCGTACACATCAATGCCATCAAATATATTTGGAACAGTATGGCCGAGGTGCTGCCCTCCGCTGGTTATATTATCGCCTCCAAGTGCATTTGGTGTTGTGCTAATAACTTCTTGACCATGCTGAACAATCGTCTTACCGCCAAACACATTATCAAAAGCATCATATGTCTCCATAGTAATTACCCTCAATTCATCAGTATTTCTTTTCTTTGTATTGCCCACGTTTATTTGAAATAGTTGAGTTATTTTCAGATTTCACATAGGCTTTTGAATCAATGTATATTCCAAAATCCCGGTTGAAGCTAGCACTATTGTTAATGATGGAACCTTTGGCTAAATCAGAGAATCGTATGCCACTCCCTTTATTTCCCTTCGCTTCATTATCCTCCATGTGAACCAATGCTTGTTCTACGACTAAGAAACCGTTGCTTTCATTATCATTGCAACGATTTTCCTGTACTTGTCCCTTAGTTGAATCCTGTAACCCGATACCTTCATAACGATTCTTTGTACATTCGTTACCGACGATCTCCACATTAGCTTGACCCGAAATACGAATACCTGCATTGTTCTCTTCACAGCTATTACTCGAAATCCGCCCATTTGCATCATTAATGTATGCAATTCCAAGATAGCTATTACGATGGCAGCTATTCGACGTTGTATCCACCTTTTGAGTACTTTCGTTTAGAATGCCAAAGCCTTTATTATTGATGCATTTGTTAAATTCAATGACCCCTGTCGCACGATTGAGAATATGAATACCGCATTCTTTGTTTTCTTCAACTGTGTTGCCGGACCACTTAAAATTAGTATTATCGATAGCCTGCAAGCCAGTCGTATTGTTATGGAAATGATTTCGTTCCGCCGTGCCCTGCGCGTTACCCATAAACAAGAGGCCGATGTTTCGATTCATAAGATCATTTTCTATAACCTTTGTTTTCGCAGAATTAGAAATAACTATACCATGCATATTAAGCCAATATTCATTTCGTTCAATGAGGCTATCAGTGGATCCGGCAAGGTGGAGACCATAATGTCGATTATAGGAGATCTTGTTATCAATGATCTCAAGATAACCTTGCCCCTCGGCATACACCCCATGGTCAAAGTTATTAATAATTTTGTTTTTTGATAGTTGGAATTCCCCTTTGCCCAAACTTGCTACTCCGTGTATTCCGTTATATTCGATGTGATTGTACTCAGCGACGAGATGACCGTCACTTTCCGTGCTTAGTCCATGGAAGTAATTACTTTCACTTCGATTACCATATACATATCCTCCTGCCGAGTTCGTTAGCACGATCCCATGGAGATTTCCGCGAAAAGCATTACCTTCTAGGGTTGAAAAACTAGCATCGGAAGAGAGCACTCCACACTTACCGTTATTGATAAATTCATTGTAGGCATAAAATGGCTTCGAACTTTCTTTAGCCAAAGCACCAATATCATTATTCCAGAACCGATTGTTTTTACAGGTCGGCTTACTCTTGTCGATAGAAACAATCCCTAAGGTATTGTTCACAAACTCATTTTTTTGAAGTGTACCATCACTTGCTTTCAAAAAGAGTATGCCACAGCCATTATCTGAAAATCCACTCTCTGTGATGGAGGCAGGATTGTTCCCATGAAGGGCAATTCCTACTGAATTATTATCAAGATGGCAGTTTTGGGCATGGAACGTGACATCGGCTCCCAGACATATCGCAATTCCTTCCGTGTTTTCATAATTGGGGGGATCTCCATCGGTTAGTTCTTCATCTAACTCCAAGGCTCCCGTAAACAGACATCCTTCAATGGATAGAGTACCTTCCACAGCATGGATAATGCAGCCTGCATGACCCTCAAGATCAAAGCCAATCCCCGATAATTTGAAGTTAGCTCTGCCAACAAGTTTGAGCATTGTATCCACTTGGCCTTTGAGAATCGTTCTCTTCGATCCTTGACCAGCAAGAGTTAAGGATTTTGAAATCTCAATAGTCTCGTCAACTTGATAGATGCCTTCAGGTAGCGATAGAACTTCTCCCTCTCCCGCAGATGCAATAAGTTCATAAAGTTTTGCGGAAGAAACCCTCGCAGGGGTGGTTTTCTCTTCAGCTCTTATTCCAACGATATTAGAGGTATTTGCAAGACTTCTTTTTACACTGTCTATCCTTTGTATTACATCTTCAATCTTCTCTGAGAACTCGCCGTTAATTCCAAAACGACGTTCAATCTCAGCCATCTTCAAACCTAACTCCCATGTTATCAATCGGTGTAGTTTTCCATGTAGAATAGCTGCCCAATCCAGATCATCCAATTGTTTTAATGCTTTATCCGTAGCTTGCTCGTTGTTATCAAGCTGGTTCTGTAGTCCCTGGATGGTCTGATCTAAGGCTTCTACGATTTTATATGACAAGTCCAACGCTTCCCTTTCAGTTCTACTCAACCGGTCAATAAACGTTTTTTTGTCTCTTTCGGATTTATCCGTCTGACTATCCAACATGATTGCCTTTTGGTTTAACTCATTCTGACGAGAGGTAAGTTGTTTTCCGATTCCATCCCAATCAAAAATGGGTGCTCCCCCAAAGATGCCCGAGCTGTTATATTTCTTGAATTCCTCTTCAAACTGGCTATAAGCAATATTATGGAGTACAAATTCAGAATAAATCTTCTTGCCTTCCTCGTCTAGCATCTTTCGTTCTTCGGAAAGCTTTTCGTGAACACTTTGCATTATCTGGATTTGAGAGTTAAGCTTGGCGGAACCCTCCACATATATTGGAACTTTACCGAGATTGTAGAGGGCTGTCCATTTTGAATGTCCCTTCCAAGACTGATAAAGTATTTGTGCCTCTTTCAACTTCGTAGTCAAATTAGCGAGAGCTTTTCCATTATCATGAATGAAGGTATAAGCGAGGTCATGTTGCGCTGCAATATCCTCCACCTCTTTCATAAGGTCTAACAGCCAATCTTGGAGACGGGAGAGGATCCGAACAATCTTTTTTTGTTCACCTTTTGCATAGACCTCACGATCTAGTAGTGTCTCTAGACTTCCCCATCGACTCTCCTCCCAAAGTGAAGTATTGTTTGAGAGTCGAGCTTCAGAAGCTAAATATGCAGAAACGCCTACTAAATGGCTGACGCGATTTCCTGTTTTACGTTTCACACTGTTGAGGAAATCTTCTAAATCCATCTCCTCCTCGTCATGCTCGTCGATCCGATTGACGACACCTATAGGTAGTAGGTCATTTTGAATATGTTGTAAGCTTGACATATCAAATCGGGAAGCCGCCTGTGCATACGAGAACATCCAAATAACCTGATCAGCCCGTTCCATGAAAAATTCTGTCGCTTCTGTGTGAAGTGGATTATCCGAGTTTAAACCTGGAGTATCGACAATAGTAATTCTCTTAAGCATCTCTATAGGCAATCTAACCTCGAGATAGCTGAGTTGACTACGTAGGCGAACACCTTCCTCATCCCCTTCTGCAGATAATAGGTGTAGCCGCTCCAACGGGAAGATCTCTTCTCTTCCGTCGCGCATATGTCCGATGAACTTTGATGTCTCACCGTACACTAGCATCGTTACGGCAGCAGTTGCAGGAGTAACATCAACTCTTAAAGCCTCCTGGCCTAACAGGGTATTAATGAAACTACTTTTACCGCTTTTGAATTGCCCCATAACAACAACCAATAGAGGCTTATCCGCATCATCGGCAAGTATGTCGAGTTGATGCTTTAGACTATCCAATTCTGGATACTGATTCAACAGTTCTCGTAATCGATCTAACGAATCTTTAATAATCCCTGATGACAACTTATTGGACTGATATTCAGGTAGTGAAGTAGAGTAAGAAACTTTGATCGACTTTAGATATTCGACTTCTTTCCGAGACACATCAAACCGTCTTCGTTCTCTTTGATGAGGCTCTGTTTGTATCGTTTTCTGGTTTACACTTTTGGATGAAGTTTTCTTTCGTTTTGCCTTACGCAACCAAACAAATACGATGAACAAAAGAACAATCAATGCTAGGATTCCTGAAGTTTCAGCTATGGGTATGGACATTCTTTATGTCAGTCTCCTATCCGTTCGATAATGTGAATGGCTTCGACTTGTCGGACCCAATTTTTAAGCTTTACGATCATTTCTTCAAAGCGATACTTTTCGTTTTCCAAAACACTAGAGGTATCCTGTCGTTCCTGCACTTCTCGTTCTAACTGAGCATAAATAAATTCAATAAGTTCTTCATAACGCATTAATGCAGCATCCTGTATGTCCTTCGTAAGCTGATCCAACTGATTGTCCAGTTCGGCTCGGAAACTTAGACCTACTTGTCGAAGTGCTTCGTCAAGTTCTGGTAATAGTTTCTCTCTTTCGCGCTCCAGCTGTTTCTTCATCATCATATTTTGAAGCAATGGAAATCCTGCCAAACTGACAAAAGGAAGAAAAATGATTCCCCCCATCAATGAAGCTATAACGCCAACGCTACCAGCAATGATTCCTGCCTTCACTTGGGTTGATAATAAATTTTCAGAAGTAATCGATAGCTCCGCGTCGATATTAATAGAGCCTCCCCTTTTTTTGACGGCAAGACGTGCAATATTCGCATTAAACTCCGTTGCAAGTCCAATAGCAAGCTCTCGTTCTAGCATTTGCAGCAGTTTGTCTACAGCCGGCATATACTGCTCAATCCATTGATTGATCTTCTTCTTCAAAAGTAACGGGATTTGATTTTCTACTAGTTCTTTCATACCGTTACCGTTATAGCTCATGATCATATAATGTAGGTCTTCTTTCAGATTCAATTCAAAATGGCTGAACGATTTATGTACGATGGTTTTGATCTCCACTTGGCGATCTTCCGCGTAAGCTACCATTTGGGAACGAATGGTCTCGTGCTTTTGTTTAACGGATTGGAGTACATCCAAATACATCACAATCTCATCAATACTCTGCCGCTTCAATGTGAGTATTTGGTCTAACTCCACGTGCATAGTCGCGAGGCACTCTTGCATTCGCTGCTTGTAACGGAATAACTTTTCGTTTGACTGTTTCCCACGTTCTATTAAATCCTGCACCGCTTTCGAAACATAATGAAACCCTGAAGTTTCTATAGCATATTTGTCTTCCGCCAAACGTGCCGTTAAAGCTTCTCTTGCTGAGAACGGTATGACATACGGTTTTGTTCCCTTCAGCACAGGCTTGAGCCGAGTTTCGATTTGCCTTATTAAATCGTCTTGATCTTCTTCATCTACTTGGTCGTAGAAATTTGCGATAAAAACCATCCGATCCAACCCGTTTTTTTCAAAAGTGTCTGATATAAATTCAGCTTCAGAACGTTTCACTGGTGCAGTGGCATCCAATAAAAACAAAACAGCATCAGCACGAGGGATGTATTGGAACGTCACATCCATTCGTTGACGATTCATATCGTTGACTCCAGGTGTATCGACAATGACACCCCGCTCCCCAAGCATGGGAAATGGAAGTTGCATTTTAACAAACTTAACTTCATTTGCATCCTCTGGGCCATCCACCGAATACCGATTTAACGCCTCAAAGCTTAACTCCGACTCTTCCACAGTTCCATTTTCATGATAAATGCTAAGTTTTCTTTCAGAACCATGAAAAACAGCATTAATTGTTGCGGTTGTTGGTGTTACATCGACAGGGAGTAATTCCTCTCCAAGTAGTGCGTTCACGAAAGTTGACTTTCCACGCTTAAACTCACCCAATACGACGATCATATGAAAATCGGCTTGAATATCTGCATAAAGCCATGTTAATTTCTCAACTTGCGTTGATTCCGGTAAATACATTTCTAATTGTACATTCACTTCTTCAATGACATGTAGAAGCTGCTGCTTCCCCTCATTATAGCCGTACATGTTTTGTTCACCCCTGCTGTATTTACTCTTTTTGTAAGTTTACCGAAATACTTTGAAGCGTTCTCCTACATTCTTCTAATAAGGATAGATAACCCATAAGCACTTGTTCACGTGTTTCTACTGCATACTTTTCTGTCCCATATTCATATTCAATTAATTCTAATCGGTTAACAATGGAATCTAGCTTTAGATTAATTTCATTCTGAAATGCTTGCACTGCTCGCTTTGTGGTTGCTTTCCACTGCTCTTCAAATGATGAGGATGCTTGAGGAATTCCATCACGATAACGCTTTTCTATTAATACTCTAGCTTCGCCTAGTAAGCGCTCACGCATCTTATTTTGGAAATGTTCGTATAAGAATGATCCACCAAAAAATAGAGCCGGAATTGCGATTGGAATAGCAATATGAAAGGTTGCGATAAGTCCGAAAATACCTAATGATCCCAAACCAGTTTTTACTGCGATTTCACCTACATCATAGTGAGTATGGAACTGATGTTGTTCATCCTCTGAGATATTCAAACTGAACGACAAAGAATCAACGATTTTAGCTTCAATAACCTCCCATTCGGATAGAAGTTTCCGATTCGCTCGCTCGAATTCTTCTTGCATCAATTTCGTCTGAAGCTGTCTGAGACGGGTTTGCAGTTCCGTTTGCATGGGAGCGACATTGTTTTCTACAGCCCGAGCTATTTCATCATTATCTAATAACCCCTGATAATTCGTAATGGTTTGAACGGCACTGTTCGCAATGTTATGAAGGCTGTCTATCAATTCTTCCCGTATCTTTATTCCGGATGCCATCAGATTCATTTCTAAACTTTGAAGCGTCTGATTACTTGAAAATCGTGCTCGCTCCAGTTCACCGCGAATTTCCCCTATCTTTTTTTCGAGTTGCTCCATATTTAACGACATCGTACCGAGTAAGAGACGTATGTGATTTCGTTTCAATTCATCTAGCATCCGTAAGCCTCGTTCAGTAGGCTTCAGTAACTTGATTTTTCCCTGATCCTCCGCAAGAAACGTAGATAACGCTTCTTCAAATTCGGGATATCCTGTCTCTTCCAGGGGGACAGCCTGCCCCTTCACTGTCTCTCCTAGTAAACGTCGTTTTGCTGACAGTGCTTGCTTGGCAGATACCATAAAAATACGAGGGTTACTAACTACGGATTGAAGATGCTCCTTAATATACTGTATGACTTTGTTTTGATCTGATTCTGTCTTCAAGGCATCTTTAAAATTTATAACGAAAAACAATTTTTTTATATCCGAAGCGATGATACGATCCCGGATGAAATTCATTTCTGTTTCAGCAAGAGGCATTTTGCCTGATAACAGAATAATGGAAGCATCGGATTGGGGAATGAAGCGATATGTAATTTCTTCCCGAGCAGCATCTAAATCATTGGTTCCCGGTGTATCTACAATTTCGACACCATGGCCGCAGATTTTTGTGGGGTATCCAATCTCGGCGTAGGCGATATTCGTAATCCGCTCCAGTTGTTCATTTCGTACCATCGTCGCTGTTTCGTCTTCTTCAAAAGGTTCATCAGGTGCTATAATGGACATGAATTCATCTTCACTGACGGTTTGCGGCATACGATCAGCATTTCTAAATACCAAGGAATATGTAGGAGTCTCAGAATAAACAATCTTGTTAAGAATCGTTGTCGTAGGCACCGGTGAAGATGGTAGAATTCTTTTACCGAGTAGTCCATTAATAAAGGTGGACTTCCCTCTCGAAAACTCTCCGACGACGACGACTTTAAATCGTTCTTTCTTTAAATCTTCTGTCGTGGTAGTTAACATATCCACTATTGGTGAGACGTTCAACACCCCAGCAATTTTCTTGATCTCTTCCAAAATTTGAATGATTTGATCTTGTTTTTGCTCAAAATAGACTAACTGTTGCTTGGTCACTACTATTCCTATCCCCTCATTAATAGACTATAAATTCAAAGCTCTATTTAAAAGTCATACATATTTCTCTATGTTTAATTAATTTTTGAATAGACCGAAAGTAAATAGCCTTTTCAAGTTACACTAAAGTGACTTCTGAAAAATAGAACATTTCAAATTTTACTTACAATTAAAAACCGCCTTCACGGATAGTGAGCAGCCGGTTAATTGAATTATCTAAAAATGTCTTGAAAGACTTTCTTAGCTACGCAAAAATAGTATCATTGAACCGCTTAAAAATCTACTTCATTATAGGTCTAATTTCACCAAGTAACAAGCATATTCTGGTATATGAACGGATTGCTTACTTCATTATTTTCTACACTTTTCAACATCTTTCCTTATGTAACTAACGTAAACCATAGAGACCCAGGGGATGATTAAAAATATATATCCCATCACTCCTCTGATATAGCTTATCTCGAGATTAATACTGGCATCTTAACTCTTGTGATAAATGTACATTCTCACATAATTACAATGAAGATGATCATTGCAGAAATGCCTATGAATAATTAAACATTTTACTAATATTGAAGGATAAGAATATTGAATAATCAGAGACCAATTTGACATTCACTTCGTGACCGTCAACAAGGAGGTCCCAACCGATCTGATTTGATACGTACGGCCATTCAACGGAAACACCCGCTGGTTCTAGGTGATCGGCAGCATAGACCTTCTCCTATATGTCCAGCAATTTTGTTTATACCTTGCTCACTCATTCCCGTCCAGAATGAGTGCTGGTACTCTCCGATTTTCTGAGAGAGCTCAGAAAAATTATCGAACTGCTGATTTGTCAATTTCTCCATTCCCATATATACATACTCGTCCACTTGAAAAAAATCTTGTAACAAATCAAATCCGTACAAGGATGCAGCTTCAAATCCAGCGAAGTAGGCGAATTTACTCTCATAAAAGTTAATTATTTGGCTGTTCAGTTCTGTTGGACGCTTACGTGGAGTAAAATCTGAACTGCCTGCTTTCTTTCTCGAATCGACTATGATTGCACGATGATCGTAGTAAACAGGCAAATAATCGCGGCTTAGAAGTTTAATATCATGGCCTAATGTCATTCGTTGATATAATCTTGTTGGTATTATGTAATTTCTCATAGTCTCGCTCCTTGTAGTTCGGCCACTTAACGATTGGCTTAAACACGTTCAATGAACACAGCTCAACGGATGTTGACCTGCAAACCCGTAATTTTTCTACTCGAAGTTGCTCGGCTTGCTTCTGCGCAAGTTTCGTCAAAACCAATCGTTTTCTATCTATTTTACTACAACTGGGTATATGTTCCTATCTAGTTCTCTATCATCGCTCCAGATCCGATTCTTTCATTTTTTTTGTTTGTTTCTCTTCACGTTCGCGTGTACTTTCATCCGTATGTGTGTGCTCCTGTTCTTTCTCCGTTTCTCTTAAAAAAGCACTTTTAACCACTGGGGAATGTCTTTGGATATCGTTTGAACCTTTCCTCTCTCTACCTCCATTACTAATCTGAATTTTGAGGTATTATCAAAAATAAAAGAGCGATCGGATAACTTTAATGCTTCAGGTAAGTTACCAATCGATCGGTCATATCGTCTTCGGATATCCTCTTCTGGAATATGATGCCACCATTCTTTACTCGCATTTCTAATCGCTCGATGTGATACTCCACGTTTTTAAGGCCTACATATTATAGGTTTATTTCAAACCCTGCTTCTTTGGCTTGTTCCATTTGACGTATTGCGTTTTTACCGGCAAGCGTTGTTTCAATGGAAAAGCTCTTTCCGTTCTGTATGCATTCACGGACCCGTTTGATAGCTTCTCTTCCAGCTGATGGAGAAACCGATTCCGGATGACGAGGATTAATAGTTTTTGCAATGGCATCCGGATCAATAACCTCTCCAAACTGATCGTTAAAATTCCTGGTTAGTGTGCTTTTTCCTGCTCCATTCGTTCCGGCAAAAACAGTCATGACGGGTTTACTCATGGGTATTCTATTTCCTTTTTATTTCCATGTTCATCGTAAATGATCTCTGTTTTTCTGCCATCCGGATATTCCTTAATCATTTTTTCATTTTCTTCATATACAATGGGACACCATTGGTCTTGGCCTCTTGTCTGGCCGAGAAAGTAGCTTTTACTAAAGTTTCATTTAATTCAGAAATTGACATACGTTTCAAGTGAAAACACCCTCTCTATATTCATAGCACTCTAAGTCCCACAGGGACCTGTTTCACTCCAACGGTACCATTTAGCGCTCGAGTTCTTGAGTTTGTGTCTTATACGTTTTGATCATTTCGAGGTCTGGAGCTTTATTCAAAATACATTTTTCAAGGCTATCTTTTAACATCGACGTATCCATAACGGATCGAATAGACGCTTGGTGAAGCTTATGTTTATCCTCTTGAGACCAATCCAGTTCATAACCATTCGACTGAGCAAGGCACCGGATAAACTCCCGCTGGCTCCGTCCATTCCCTTCTCGAAAGGGGTGAAGTACATTAATTTCGGCCATATAGTGAGCTGCCCGTTCAGAGAACACATGAAATTGTAGTCCTTTTAGTTGTTTTTCATTTTTTAACGATCGAAATAGATCTTTAGCTGCTTCATCAATAAATTCGGACCGAGCAAACGAGAACGTATCCTTAGCGATGTTTTCGCTTCTTACTTTGCCCGCAAAAGGATAAACGTCTTTAAATAAGTAACGATGAATGTCTTTTAAGTGTTTAAAATCAAAGTTTCCAGGTAAGGGCTTATACACTAACTCTGCTCCACGAAGTGTGGTTACAGTGCTTTCAAAGTTAGTCAATTCTTGTTGTTTTCGTAAACCTAGCTTATTGATTAACACGTCGGATCCAGGATAACAATATGTGGACTGATCATTTTTCATGTTTGGCTAAGCCTTTTGCCATTCTCAAGAAGTCTTTCTCGCTAATTTGTCCAGACAGTTTTAGTTCAATCAGCTTTTTGGCTCCGGCTTGGAGCTCCTGTCCTTCAATATTTAAACTAGCCTCAGATATACGGATCGATCGCTCGATCTGATCTTCATTGAATTTAGACATTTGATTGCCTCCTTTCATTAGACCTTCGCATTATGCATCTCTTGAGATGCACGTATGTATTGTCTGTGCTGTTTGAAGGTGATTGTATCTTCAAAGTCTTGATGTATCTTTAATAAGTAGGCAATAACCGCCGATTCTGTTTTTAATTCAGCCTTTAGTTGTGTGTGCAAATGATGAAGTTCTTCTTTGACGGAATTAATTACTTTTACGTTTTTACGTACGTCGTTCTCGTGCTGTTTCATAACCATCCTCCCTATTGACTGTATCTGTATCAATTATACCATATTTAGGATACAAATTACACATAAATGGATATTTTTTACTTAATGTATATACAATTTTGTGCCAAGAAAAATAGCTGCAGTTTCCCCAAGATATATTCAAAATTAGATTAAATCTGGTTCTTGGCAAAAAAAACTGCTGTTCGTTGAAAAAGCGTAGCTTATTTCAGTAAGAAAGAAGCGGCAGTCTGAGACTGCCGCTATCGTCATTGAAATAACGTTTTACTCTTATCATAATGAGTTAGGGAAGATTTCGAACGATATTAATTTTCCCTATACATCCAGTGAAAAAAAATTACGATTTAACTGAGAGAATGAACTATTGTACTTCTGAGAAACAAATTGGTAGTTAGTTTGGATTAGAACGCTGCTTTCCATGACGTACCTTACACGAAATACTACAAAAATCCATAAATACAACTTGTTAACCCTTATCTGAGACTAAAGATGATACAACCTTTCATAGCGACCGAGGAGTTACCCTTAAAAGACAAGGGGATCTTGAAGGTGCGAGGAATTGTTACATTCAAGCTTTGCAAGAAGATCCAACTGAAATGACGATCTATATTAACCTTGGAAAAGTAGCACATTTACTTAAGTCACAAGATTTAGCTATTTGCTCTTATCTTGCGGCAGTCCATCTTCAAATTTCCCCTGTAGAAATTACTATTGAACAAAACTCATTGTTGCGTGGCTTCATGCGGTAATCCTGCGAATTAGTACGAATCGAGAAGCATACAACAAATATGTTTTCGTAACGGCAATACTTATGTATTTATCCTGCAACTATATCCAAGCACAAACTTTCCAACATAAAATATTATTCAATTAAATCTTTATCGCGTATTCTTTAGTATCCATTCCAATCCATATATGGCTCATATCCGCACGATCGAAATCAAGACGTAACGCTACACATTAATTGTGATAAAACAGAAAAACATTTTGCCGCACCTGCGGCACAACAACCATCTAAGTACATTCTCTACTTTAACACTTACATATACGTATACGTATATGTAAGTGTTAATTTGTTTAGAGCACATCTGCAATTTGCAATGTGACTTTTTGCTTACGATTTATAACAAAACCATATATTCATTTATCACTCACACATAGGAAGGCGACGCTCTGGTCTGACTCAGGATAAGTGAGCTATCAGTGATTGATAGATAACTAATGTTAAAGAAAGTTAGATGTAATAAATTATTCTATTTTATCTTGCATATTAATGTTAAATATTGATATAGTTGTAAGTGTAATTTCTAAGACATACTTCAATAAGATGTTAGATGAATATTGGGGGCGATGCGTATAGGGAGTTAATAGTTTTTCTGTTTTACGAATGAAAAGAACCTAACACTCATAAGGGAGGAATTTGTACATGTTAAAGAAATTCTATGCATTTACATTCATCTTTGTATTAGCGATAGGAACTATCCTTGCTCCTGCATCTAATGCAGCAGCAAAACAGAAGAACGTTTCTAATCAAGAACTTCGTGCATGGGCTGCTGAATTAGAGTATATTTTTGAGAACATTGCTCATAAGGATGAAGCGCGTGGTCTATATATCATTGATGAACAAGCTTTAGCGAAATCAACGTTTAACCAAGAGGAAAAGCAAGGCGTACGCGCTATGATTCAATACATCAATAATGAGAACAGCATAACGATTCAAAGCAATGCATGGCAGAGATGCTGGCAAGATGCAGTAGGAATTAGCGGCGATATCCTAAATGAATTTTTGGGTTATGTCGAGGCAAAACAGTGGGCTGCTGCTGCTGGAGTTCTAGCAATCGGTGGTGTCATTTTAAGTCCAGTCGCCATTTTTGTATTTGGCTTAACGTGTGGAGCTGCACCAGCCGGCTAAACTGATCTGTCCAAATCCCTTTTGTATGTTGCGGCATACAAAAGGGATTTTTCTGTTTCCTTAAAATTGTATATAATGTAAAATGAGGGTGATTGAAGCTGTTGATTTCCTGGTGAACGCTAATGTAACCAGGAAGACAGGGAAGGAGATGATTAAGATACTCATGTTAAGCACACTTAATGATTTAGGAGTGATTTTTTTACTTGTTGTTTCCTTTTTTTATTTCCTACACTTAAGAAGAATTAAAAGACAAAGGCCATTAACAGGTGTGGAACGTTCAATGTATATCATCACACAAGCTGGTTATTTACTTTGGGCTGGAAGTAAGTTACTTATGTTAATCTCAAATTAATCTCAAATTGAGGATAGGTATCACAATCATAATTCATTCCAAAAAGTGATAAAACATATACATGAAGAAATAAGCACCAGCTCGTATCTGGTCAAGACCCCATTTAATAGACATTATAAAAAGACCCTAGGCTTCAAACTGGCGTCGGTACTCTACCGGCGTCAGTTTTTTTAGTTTCCGTTGTGGTCGTTTTCGATTATAAAAGCGGATATACTTTTCGATTTTGCTTTGTGCTTCGGTAAGCGTTCGGATATGATAAGGATAGAGTCCTTCCGTTTTGAGATGCGAGAAGAAACTCTCCATCGAGGCATTGTCATAACAATTTCCTCGGCGAGACATGCTGATTTGGGCGCCAACCTTTGGCAGCATGTCGTGGTAAGCATGAGACGTGTACTGGAATCCCTGGTCGCTGTGAACGACTAGTCCGGTCACGTCTTTTTGCTTAGCAAACGCCTTGCTGAATGTGCGGAGCACCAGTTCATTGTCGTTGCGTTCGCCTATTTCGTAGGCCACAATTTCATTATTAAACAGATCCTTTATGGCTGAAAGATATATCCAGCGCTCTCCCACACGATACTGGGTAATGTCCGTGACCCATTTCTGATTCGGTTTTTCTGCACTGAAATCTCGCTTCAAGCGGTTCTCTGCTACACGCTGCGCAGGTGCATACGAGCTGTTGGAGCGCCGTTTACGACGGATTCGAGATTGAATACCGAGCATTTGCATCAGGCGGAGTACCTTTTTGTGATTCATCCAAATCCCTTGATCTTGCCAAAGGAATAACTGGAGTTGTCGATAACCATATTTGCCTTCATAGCGATGATACGTTTGAAGCACCTGTTTCTTCGCCTTGGCATCGCGATCGAATCGTTTACGTTTTACATAGGCATAAAACCCACTCCGGGACACGCCAAAAACATGGCAGAGTTTCTGGATATCCCCGTATGCCGCTACTTTTTCCATGATCTGAAATCTCTCTTGTTTGCTTCCTCCTTCCAGATTACCAAGCACTTTTTTAGCAACGCATTCTCCCGTTTCAGTTTTTGCACATAGCGTTCTTGATCCAAGTATTCTTTCCGTCGACCTCGCTGATCCATCAGTGCAAACTCACCTTGTTCCCGGTGTTTTCGCATCCAGCGCTTCATTCGTCCCGGGTCATGAATTCCCAAATGTTCATTGATCTTTCGGTAAGTCCAGCCCTCAACCGTATGCAGCCGAATAGCCTCTTTTTTTATCTTCTCCGAATATGTTTTATACTTTTGTCCTTTAATCGCCATAAAAAAATGCACCCCTAGAATTTCATCGGCTAAACCCAGGGGTTTTTCCAATGTCTATTCTAAGGGGTGCACTCCATATCCTTAGAGCGGCTTATTTTTTCATTTTTGTATAACTATATAGACTTGTATCGTAGTAACGAATAGACCTTTATAGATGAAGATACATCACACTTGATGCTAACTACAGAACCAAATGGGGCGCAAGCTTTACCGTTGGTTGCGCAAAAAAGTTTCGTAGCAAGCGAAAACCCACCTCATAAGGTTGGACGTCTGACGGTGGGTTTCGCTTGAATAACAGTATTTAGTTCATGCGCGCCTTGGCCATCCACAGCCTCTTGGGTCCAAAGAGTCTTTACCGTTGACGCGGTACTTTTAAATGGGGTTGTCGGGGGACAAGAACATAGTCCGATTACCGATTAGATACATATCTATAAAAATGAGTGCATGCACATAAAACCTTACTAGGTACCATAATACATGAAAGTGCCCACATTGTTATGGAACAACTGTCACGATGAGAGGTTAAACACGGGCGGCTAGGTATTAAAGAATTAAAATTTTGGACTTAAACTACGGCGTGTCTTCAAACTCAAGCAAGCCACACCATAATGGATGCCAAGGCCAAAAAAGACTTGAACGTGCACGCTAATTTATCATAACGAGTGGCTAAACGACGATAATTCTTTACTTTATTAAAGAAGCATTCCACCAAATGGCGCTCTTTGTAGACATCCCGATCATATTTTAGGGTCGTTCGGCGATTTTTCTTTCCGGGAATAACCGGTATGGCCTGTTGTTCCTTCAAAAAGGCCCGAATGGCATTCGTATCATACGCTCGATCGGCTAGGACTTGCTTCCGGGTCAGTATCATGCTTTTAAGGATGTTGAAACCTTGGACGGAGTCATGCGCTTCACCTCCAGTCAAGTCGAAGCGCAGTGGATTTCCTAACGCGTCAACTACCGCTTGAATTTTCGTGCTTAATCCACCCCGGGAACGTCCGATCGCTTGCTTGCTTTGCCCCCTTTTGCGCCTGATCCATGCTGGTGAACCCGCACAATCGTGGCGTCAATCATCACGCTTTCCTCGTCAGAATCTAGGGAAACATGCTTTAACACTTCATCCCAAATGCCCGCTTTCTGCCAACGCCGAAAGCGGGTGTAGACGGATTTCCAATTGGGGAAATGGTCTGGCAGATCACGCCAAGGGGCACCTGAACGAGCTACCCATAGCATCGCGTTTAACATGATTCGATTGTCCACTGCGGGACGTCCTCCTTGTGGTTTTCGTTCAGATGGAAACAAATCTTGAATTAGCTGCCATTGTCTCTCGTGAATTTCGTATCGTGTATTCATTTAAAATAATTAACCCATATATTACCATTTAATCAGTTTGAAGACATACCCTAGCTCTTGAGGATAAGAACTTGTACCGATTGCCGACAGCTTGACTTTATTCCTAGTCATTTATTTAACGGTTTTCTTTCCTCAAGTTAATAACAATCCTAAAGGCTCGGGCTAGTAAATGGATATTTTTTTACTTAATGTATATACAATTTTGTGCCAAGAATAATAGCTGCAGTTTCCCCAAGATATATTTAAAATTAGATTAAATCTGGTTCTTGGCAAAAAAATCTGCTGTTCGTTGAAAAAAGCGTAGCTTATTTCAGTAAGAAAGAAGCGGCAGTCTGAGACTGCCGCTGTCGTCATTGAAATAACGTTTTACTCTTTTCATAATGAGTTAGGGAAGATTTCGAACGATATTAAATTATCCCTATACATCCACTGAAAAAAATTTACGATTTAACTGAGAGAATGAATTATTGTACTTCTGAGAAACAAATTGGTAGTTAGTTTGGATTAGAACGCTGCTTTCCATGACGTACCTTACACGAAATACTACAAAAAGCCATAAATACAACTTGTTAACCCTTATCTGAGACTAAAGATGCTACAACCTTTCATAGCTACATTCTATTTATTGTCTGAAGTCCGATTTTGTAACGGGCTTTTAAAAAAAAATATATCAATGTTCCTGTTCTTTGAGCATTTGGTAGATTTCCGTATGGCCTAATTCCTCAGCAATCTGAAGTATACTCATCTCGCCTTCGATAAACCTGTTACTGTCAGCGCCGTGTTTTAATAATAGTTGCACCATGTTAGTTGAGCCTAATTCTACTGCAATTTGGAGCGGTGAGGTTAAGGGGGTTCCCATTTCAGGATTTGCTCCATGATCAAGCAATTGACTCACTAACTCTACTTCGTCATCCTGAACAAGTATGGATAACGGGGTTTCTCCTCTGAAAAAGTAATCTGGATCAGCCCCGTACTGTATCAATAGACTCATCACTCCCGCATTTTTATTACGAGCAGCCGCTATTATTGAAGCAGAATTAGCGGGATCGGCTCCTTGATTTAATAAACGGACTAATTCATTGTAACTATCATCGGCTACAGCGTAATACAAGTCTTCATCGAGAGCTGCACTAAATTCTATAGAATTTTCTTCCTGATACAACTGTTCTTTAATCACTTCCATAATCTCAATCAGATTCATAGGAGCATAGTTAGTGTCTCCATATAGGGCAATTACTAGCTCGGTTATAATCGGGGCATCCTGATTTACATTGATTGACACGCCTTCCACTCGTAAATTCTCATGTTCCCAGCTCTTCATCAAGCCTGCGACGATAACCACTAAACGATCATATCCTATCAGTTCACTCCAGTTGTAACCGTTGATCTCAGTTGCAATAGCTATCCATTCGTTCTCAGATGTGCCATTAGGTAAAGTATTCATCGTTGTAGAAGGAGAAATATTCATATCCTCAGCTTGCTCTCTCACAGCATTGCTTTCACTTCGAGTATTCTGACCCAGGCTATCTGAAACAGCTCGGAAAGCTGTAAAGAAATTAAACGTGAAGCTTATGCCTGCAATGAGGGCCGGTAGAAGAATTAAGATCAAAGGTAGAGCCAGATTGACGCCTCCTGAATTGACAATTTTCCGTTTGCCTGATGAGATGTGTTCTACAAGCTGATGGATCCGGTCGATTTTTCGTTTGGTATGCCGCCAATAAAGCTGATTTCCCGTTGTACCGATTATCACTTTGAAGATACTGTATGTGACTATTCCTATTATTACTGGAGCTACCAATGAGTTAGACATGTTTGATATCATAGTTCCCACTAAATATATGATGAAGTAGACAATTGCCAGGTAGATAAAGAAATATTGATACATCTTCCTGTAAAGCAACCAGTAGAAGTCAAAGATAAACGCTGCCCAGTTCCATGAACTGTCCTCTCTCCATTTTTGTAGATATGTATCTTCATTTTTGGCAATGAATAAGGACAACTGTTCTTCTGGAATCCCCTTAATGTTAGCTTCGGTAATTGGTACATCATCCGTATCTACTTCATTCGATTGAGACAGTATATACAAAATATCTGAGTCTTCCAGTTTACGATGGTTCATCATGTCGCCTCCGTCATAGATAGAAAACGGACTGAATTCAGCCCATTTTTTTATAAAATATTGCTATAAATTTGATTCTGCGGATGAACTTGCTGTTGTCGTCGTAGAAAACGAAGTTGCTCTTCGTGTCAAAGTTAAGCTGCTTCTTTTGCTAATTGTTGTTCCATCTTGGTATATCAAATCATCTCCGTTAACAAATGTAATCAAGTTGCTGTCTGTTGCTATCTCGTAGGTGGGGCCAGCCACAGTCATGTACAGTCTTTCGTTGTAAGCAGACGCACTATCGTACAGGCTACCATCATACTCAGTAATCTTGTCCACTTTCAGAGGAAACATTTGCAGATTATACATCTTACTTCGGTTAAACACATACAGATTGTTAGCTGTTTCATGTGCAACTACGATTGGAGCATATTCATAGTAATCAGTGAGATCAATTGCATTGTAGCTTGTACTGCTGGCTACTTGTTCTACTTGTGATTGATTCAATGTACCCTCAAAGACATTCGATTCGTGACTGGCTGTAGCACCATACAGAACGTTCTCAGCGTCGGGGAATGCAACATGGTTGATCTCATATGTAGCTATGCTGACGTATCATAATGGAGTGTGACAGTTGAATGCCCTGGAAATCCTCTTGCGGCGAGATACAGCTCGCTTCTCCCTGGATTATAGGCAAGCTTGAGGGGCGTTAGGTCTTTATTGTCATATTGCTTCGTTTTTCCATCTGCATCCTTATAGTTCCAACTGAACTCCTGATTGATCGTTTTAAACGTCTCTACCATTCCGTTAAAGCTGATGAATTTGCGTATCCTCAATTTCTAAATGTCCAGAAAGTAGATGTTATTGTTCTTGTCCACGATCATGCTATCAACCTGGTTGAACTTCGCTGTCCGCACAGAGCGGTCCACTTCACCAGCGTCTGAACCACCAACCAATGTCTCCACTTTGTGTGGATGGAGATGATTGTTCTACAGGTGTGATCGGTGCAGGTGAACCAGGTGTAATTGGACTTGATTCGGATGGAGTAGTGGGTGATGGATTCGTAATTGTTTGTCCACCACAGATCTCCTTGTTGTCGTTCTCATACTAGTGGTAGGCTCTCCAGAGCATAACAGCTGCCTCTCCCCTCTACTACATGGTCAGCTTCAGAGAATTATAAAGAAAATACAAAGAAAGATTCCAGCACTTAAGTCTTAAGTACTGGAATCTTTCTTTGTATTCATCGAGTGTAGTTCGATCTACACTATAAAAGACTTGCTTCTACGAAATTCGTTATGTCTAAGTAAGTATATATAAGTATACCTTAACTATAGTCTTGCCAAATGTTGAAATGTACATAGGGTATGGAAAACGTATTATTTAAACAAGTTGAATAAATTGGACAACCCATGCCAGCTTGTAACAACTATCTGCCACATCGCCGGGAAGAAGTTAAGTATACTATGAATTGGATGAAAAAGAAGACCAAATATGCAGCCAATGAACAGCATAATGAATGCCAATCCTAACCCAACAACTGTATGTAGGATGTCCCAAATGACAAACGTCAGTACCACAAACTTCCCATGCAGTTGGTCTAGTTTACTTCCACTCATAAATACGTCATCTAGAGTAAAGTCTAACTTTAAATTATGTATTAGTTTCGAAGGTGTATTGATCATATAAGAGTAGTTATATAGAATATTGGTTGAGAAATCGAGCGTGGTCGGAACAAAATTACCCGATGCGTACTTCAGATGATAACGCAGATCATTTTCTCCAAATGCTGTAGATAAGGCTCTTTTTTCTATGGCTTCTGATTTTTTTAGCGATGGCTGTATAGTTTCAATTAATGCTACAACGTTTGCGCCACTAGTGCTCTCATCACTTCCTGACAGACCTAATAGATTGTCTGACGTGGTACTCAGGCCATCAACTCCATACGATGCCAATACAACTTTCATGTTGTACACATCTTTGTAATCGCTCGCCACTGCCTGCCATCCAAATAAAACCACGATGGCAATAATCCAAACCCCCCAAAACTTTTCACTCATTTGTTTTAAACTCTCCTATCACATATGATCATATTGACTTACTGTAATATGTCAGCATTTAGTGTATATTTTTGTGAAATAAAAGTCCAGAATGTAATTTCCACATTGTATACTGGAGCCCCGCCTAATGCCTGATTCAACCTCGATAAGTATAATCTACGTTGCAATTTAGAGATCTTTGTTTGAGCCCACGCTATGACCGCCCATTTCTCGATTGAATCAATCAATCAGTATGTGAATGTAGTGCTCCACATGTTTTGAACCTTGACGTACGTCAGATCACTCACAACAAAACGTTGAGCTTCTGTCTGCTCAAACTCAAAATTCAGAAAATTCGATGTTTTTGCTTCGTTACAGGACGTTATATGAGGTTTTTACTGAGCGATCGTGTAGATGGAGATGAGTTCATGATCCGCCCAATAAGACGTCTGGAGACGACTATCCCTTGTTTATAGAGCTAGGCTTTGATCTTGCGTGTGCCGTGAAATTTTAGATCTTTTCGTCTTTATAAATTCTCTGAACTCGTAACAAGAAGTATCCCCTCCCTTAATATATAAAGAGATATAAGTTCTGAAAACAACAACCAATCTAAGAACATTTGTTCCTATTCATTATACCATTATTAGTTTATAAATATATAAAATTCCTTATTAATAATAAAATCGAATTGAAAATATAAAAAAACCAAAAAAAGGTAGCTTGTTCTGTAAAGAACAAGCTACCTTTTGGGGAAATTGAATTAAACAAATGTATATCCTGGCAACGAACTAGCTGCAATGTATCGAACCAAGTTCTTATTCACTCGGAACACCCAAGCGGCATTTTGAGATTTCCCAGAGACAATAGCACCTTGAGTGAAATAATCGGCGATGTAGTGACCAGGTCCGTTATGTGGAGATCCTGTTGCGATCAAATACTCACTACATCCGGAACATTGATAAAAGTTAGCATTATAGAAACCTGGCAATCTTTGACCAGTCGCATCATCATCTACTCGTGACGCTGAACCTTTCATCAGCATACGATGACCACCACTTAATACAGGACATGGATTCTCTGCCATTTAAATCCCTTAAATATAGTTTTAAGAGCGTTCAATTCAAGTTGATCGCGCTTATATTAGATAAAGAGCTTTGACCGCCTAAAAATACAACCTGTCTTTAAATAATTTTTTTGATACAAATTTGGATTTAATACGTAATATATGGTAAGTTTATCCTTAACTAGAGGAGGTGTACTAACATTATGAGGAAATTATCGTGGATTATCGGATTATCTTTATTGTCGGCCATCTTAGTAACAGGATGTACTCAAGATAATACATCTAATGAAACAGAAGCACAGACGCCTGTTGAAAGTTCACAGACTGCCGAAAAAGAGCAAGTAAATGAGCAGGCAACTGAAGAAGCAATCGAAGTAGCTGAAACATATAAGACAAAGGAATATACAATTAATGAGGTGCCAGAAACTTCTGAAGAAATATTTGTTGAACGAAATAAAGAACTGATACCATTCTTCGCGGAAAATCTTGAAGAAAAACCGGTTAATGCAAGCAATATCGCACTAGCTTTACGAGCTGCGATAACTAAACAAGCATCATTAAAGCCGGAAAATATGAAGTTTACAGTCTATCAGGAACTTGAAGGTTACGTAGATCTGGATTACACAATGGATCTTGTGTTAAAAAAGCAAGATGGGAAGAGTGAGAGTGTTCCTTTAGAAGGAAGGCTGACACTTATAAATAAAAATGGTGAGTGGCTTATTCAAGCTGACGATTTTGATAAAGCAGCTTTTGCAAAACTAACTCAGAAAAAATAATCAACACACATGTATTATCACTAAACGTAGTTGATACAAGAAAGACCCCGTAAAGGGGTCTTTTTTCCCACATTGCGAGCAATCAGCGTACTTTGTCATTATGTATGTCCCTCTTCAGTGCATGATTTTATTATCCTTGAGTTGCTGGGTTCACATGCATCTACTTATATATCGATTATTTATCAACCTTCTATGAGCACCTTGGCTGCACTGGTGTCAAAAAATTCGCGATTTGTTGTCCATAGGATAGTCGGTATCCAGGGTTGCCTAATATATTATCGGTAGACAAACAGTAATTTTCAAGCCAAAGTAATTTATTGAGCATTTCTGAAGTAGACGATCTGTTTTTCAAACCATACCATTACGGATAATGAAATTTGTGAATGATAAATCGTTAGTTTAATGACAGCAGAGAATAACAGCTCTCATATGAAGGGTTGTATTTAATGAAGCAATCTAAACACGAAAAATAGCCCTAGATTTGCAATAGACCATAAAATTGATAAGATTGGGTTGTTAAGAGGGGCATACTTATCGTAAAGAGTGGAGAGACATCAAGATGCATAGCATTGAATCACTAGACGCTACGATTGCAATGATCCCAATTTTTAAGACGGCAGTTCCGGCCGAATTATCGATAGCAATTTGTGATACAGAGAAGTTTTTAGCATATTGGCCCGGAGAAAATATCGATTTACATATACGGATCGGTCAGCGGTTACATCAAGAGGAACCGTTAATGCAGGCCATTCAAAACAACGTTGCTTTAAGAGCGGAAGTGCCTTCTGAATTTTACGGATTCGAATTTATCGGGACGGCTACTCCACTACACGACTCCAGTGGAAAAGTCATCGGTGGCATAGCGGTTCAGCTTAGGAAGCAAACTGAACTAATTTCCATTTCCAATCAAATTTCCCTTTCACTATCGCAAGCCAACCATCAGCTCTCGCAAGTTACGGATAGCTCGATTGGTCTGGCTGGGGCTGCTCATGAGCTTCGTGATCTAGCTTGTCAGACGGTAGAACAGGTGAATGAAACGGATAAGGTGTTAGCTATCGTTAGAAGAGTAGCGGACCAGACAAACCTATTAGGCATTAATGCGGCGATTGAAGCGGCACATGCTGGGGACCATGGAAGAGTGTTCGGCGTTGTGGCCAATGAGATTCGGAAGTTATCCAATGAATCCGTCCATTCCACAAATATGATTCAGCATACGTTGAGGACATTTGAAGATGCTATGGGTGAAATGCGTCATTCGATTGAACATATGGCGTCCATCGTGGATCAGCAAGCAATGTCATCTCAGCAGGTTTTGGCTTACATTGAAGAGATTCATCGTATGTCGGAGCAGCTCAATCAATTTATAAAAAAATTATGATTACATTTGTTGATGTAACGTCCTACTCGGTTAGACATCCTATAACTATACCTGTAAAAACAGAATGCGTTGTTAATGTCATAATGGCTCAACTCCCCTTCGATCCTAATAATATCAAAAATAGCGCTTAAAGGCTTTCACTATATCAATTCATAAGTGAAACCTCCCTTTCGTGCTAAAGTAGACTAGGGGATATCAAATGGCCAAAATTAGTTTAGATGTATCACACCTACAGTATATACTTGCCCACCTCCCCGTTGTATCAGATACTGCAATTGGGAAACAAGCACGGAATATTATAGAGAAATCTATATCTTCCATACATAGAAGTAATGAAAGCCAAGAATTTGACTGGTTTTATGATCCACATAATCAAGACGAACCTTTAAAGAAGTTTATAAAACTCCCTATGAGTGTTCAATTACTCCATGTTTCAGAATTTTTTGGTGAATTTAGCGATCCAGTATATATCCGAGTGATTAATGCTTTAGAAGGGCGTAATTGTCAGTACATTCATCATTTAATGGCACTTACAATTTTTCAGATCAGTTGCACGCGAAGATTAGGAGACCGAAGTCACTTGGCTATACTCCGGGCACTTGAACAGAAAAAAGAACCCCTTTGTTAAATGGGGTTCTTATTAGTGTCAAGAAGACATGAACGTGATTCCAAAAAAGTAGTAAGTATTATTATAACCAGCTGATCGACTCTACCGCTGCCGTCAGATCCTCAATACCAGGAGCGTGTAGATCATTAGTCATCTGGATATTGGGTGTTCCATCCTCCTTGTAGTGTCCCATTAACATGGACACTTGCTGCCAATCATTACCGGCACTTATTAAATCATGTCCAAACGTATGCCTTAGCGCATGGCAAGTAAGATGTTCAATCCGCGTTCGATTCCGATAATTCTCGACCATGTGTTGTGCACCGCGAACGGACAATTTCTTCGATCGCTGAGAAACAAAGACATATGGACTCTCATCTTCTCTCTCTTCAAAGTAACTTTGAAGAGAAGAACGAACTTCGCTACTAAGCGGAACCACGCGATCTTTGTCTCCCTTTCCTCGAATATATACGTTGCCGGCGCGAGCACTCATCGTAATATCGGATTTGAGAAGTTCACACAGCTCATGAACTCGTAGACCTGCACGAAGCATAAGCATCATCGTCGCATAATCTCTCTTATTATTCTGACCCCTAACTTCCCGAAGAAACGCATTTTGTTCATTACGTGTGAGCCACTTCGGTGTACGTCTCGCTGCTGGTGGTTTTTTAATGGGTCCTACTGGATTATCTGGAATCATGCCGTGTTCATAGAAAAAACGGAAAATCTTATTTAAGTGTACAAAGGTAAGCTGCATCGAACTCGGTTTCGCAGGTTGGCCACCCCTCCCTCCTGATTTAAGATCATATAGGTTCTCGTAGGGCAAGGATGCACGATTTATATCTAATGTTAATTGGCTTTGTTACATCTTTCCTTGTGGCTATGATTGCGGTAGTAACGTTTATTAGACTAATCAAGCGACTTCGATTGGAGTGGTTTGCTCTATACCGTTTTGTATTAGCGGCGCTTTTTTATTTAATCGTCATACTGTAACTGTAAACTATAATTTATAGAATTCTCATATCAGCTAACGGGAAACGTTAGTTGAATGACAAAAGCGGCAGTCTAAGACTTGTTTTTCAAGACTTGGTCCGCCGCTGTTCTGTTTCAGAAATTCAAGTTTTGAGGTCCATCAATTCAAATAAACGTGTTAAATCAACGACTCTAGTTCAACACCGCAGATCCTACAGATTAATAGTCCAAGGGGCATTGTTGGTATTTTCTTGCCGTATTCTTTAAACACGAACATTAATTTGTTGGCCAACTTGCCGGCACAAAGTAATTTCCGAATATTAAAAAGGGCGGCCTACAAGGGGCAATGTCATTAAGTTAAGGCGCAGGACCTTATATCATAGAAATCTTTCATCCTACTGTTCATCACAGACAAACTAATCATCGCTTCGAATATAGACTTAGATGCAAAAAACAACCCTACAACTATGTAAAGTAGTCATAGGGTTTATTGATGTTATTCATTCCAGCTTTTCATTAAGTGCTTTCTCTTCTCTGTCTTGTCTAAAACCGTCACGCAACTCTCCCATTCTACCTTGCCTACTCCGCGCTCATAACGAAGTTCAAATGGATGATATTTAGGTATATCATCTATTTTCCTCTTCGCTTGCTCAATATCATTTAGTGCAACTTGAACCCATACATCCTCTAAAACGTCAGGCAATTGTCCAAACATGTTATGGATATTTTCAAGTCTCTCCGAGAGTATTGCATGTACTTTATCTTCAACAGAACCCTTATAACGTAGATTATAAATATAAACTTTATCATTCACTTGACCAATACGCTGAATTCTACCCTTACGTTGCTCTAATCGTGTTGGATTCCACGGTAAGTCAAGATTTATTAATGTGCCTAAGGCTTGTAAATTTAATCCTTCTGATGCTGCGTCCGTTCCAAGTAATATTTTTAGTTCTCTACGTTTGACCATCGCTTTAATATCTTCTTTGGTCTTTTTAGTGTATTTACCTTTAAGTAATATCCCGGATTTTTCACCGCCAGCATAAATACCAATAGGGGTGTCTGGGAAATCTCGTGAAAGATTTTCTGCGACCCAATAAACCGAATCAAAATACTGTGAAAATATAATACACCCTTTGTCCAACCAACCCTCATTTGCAAGTTGGCTGTATACGATATGATATTTAGGGTCCTTTTCTTTGTTTAACGAAATGGTAGCCAGAAATCTTTCAAGACAACCTCTTTCATCTTCAGTGAGGTTTTTGACGCTGCTCGCGTCAATCTCCTCATCACCATAATTATCCTCAAGTTCATCTTCTGAAGAATTACCCCAGTTAAGCATTTTTGTTGCAGTATTTTCTCCGGCTATCATTGTACTTCCAACTCTTCGAAGCAACAAAGTTGTAATAAATCCGCCGCCCTTGACCCTTTTGCTTAACAAATCAGAAAACTCTTGTGCATACCTGTAAGCTTCTTGCAAATATGGTGGCAAATTTATAGCTTCATTTTCCTTCTCTCCCAGAAGTTCTACCTCTACTTTTTTCAAATAAGGTTCGTTAGTTTCAGGATTGAGTGTGTTTTCAAGAAAATCTCTAGTTCTTCTTACAATTTGACGAATAAATGGATTATGATTTTGGATAAATCCGTTATCAATAATTCTACCGATGCGTCTCTGCTCTGAGATGCCTAAATCAAAGTATGCACCTGCTTCGACAATAAATTGGTCGTCTCTAAGTCCCAATTTCCTTCTAAGCGTCCCAATATTAATACGGTCTTCTGTTGCAGGTGGTAATGGGTTACGTATCCAATGCCAATTTTCAGGATCCATATTAGATAACTGGGTTTGACCCATTATTAGTTTTAGTGCTTTTCCTGGCTGCTTGCGCCACAGGCTTTCGGAATTGCCCATAACACTCTCGTTAGTTTGTGATAATGCATTTAGTAAATCCCAAGCCTCAATAGGGTATAGCTGAACTGGTGTTGCTGTAGCTAAAAGCATACTTTTGGTATTGCGCGAGATTTTCAATAAAAAGTCCATCAAATTGTTAGGCTGTGGCTTTTCGTCTTCTTTTCCTTCGCTTAAATTTTTGCGTCTTGCTCGATGTGACTCGTCCACTATGACGCATTCAAACTCCATATTTAGCATGTACTGCATAGAATCTGAATTTGCTGTAATTAGACCCTGCGATATAATCCCAACACGTCTCGGACATTTCTTAATCCCTGCACTACCGATAGCAGGATACTTTAATCCATTCTCATCGATCCATTCCTTACCTGTCCAAACGGCAGAAGGCATATCCAGTAGATGATTCATTTCATCTTGCCATTGCCACAATAGCGTCTTCGGAGCAATAATTAATACTGGTTTATCCCCATATAAAGCCATTAACTGGGCAGACAACGCCAACTGTATCGTTTTCCCCAAACCTACTTGATCGGCAAGAACAAATCTAGCGCCATAGGATTTCTTGTGAGCTTCAAAGGCTAAATTAACAAAGTATTTCTGATGCTCCCACAATCCGTACTCTTGCCGATAGACAGGAGCCTCAATAACCGCCGCAGCAGGATTTGCGTCTTGCTTCCATTCCTCTATCGTACTAATAACATCACGTTCTGCGATGCGGTGGATATCCTCAACGATAAATTCACTTAGCGGTATGGCATATGGACTATTCCAAAAGAATTCGAATTCTTCTTGAACCCATTGAATAGATTCCTTAGAGTCGTCTTCCCACAGAATTTCATAATTTAATCGCCAGGCGGAATATGTTTCATTCACACTACCCATGAATGATGTTTTATTTCCATCTGCACAGGTTATGACTCCAGCTTTACCATGGATTAGCCCAAACACATCGTTGGGAATGACCTTAACTTCAAGTTTTTCACTTTTAATTAAAGAATACAGCTTTAATAAACGAGGAGATAAAGAAGGGGGCAACTCTTCAGGGGTTGAACTGCACCATTCTTTTCTCATTGCGTTCTGCGCTGCAGTCGCTGTAAGCACATCATCCTTAGATAAATCCGAATTACAAATGACTCGTACTTTTTCACTAACACTTTCTATTGCTTCACCCGCAACTTCCAAGATTGATGAAGAGAAATAACCAGCGATTCTATCATAATACTGAGCATTCATTAATCGAGCATTTAAGAATGATTGATCAATTCGATTGCTTCTGGAGGAATATCGTTTTAACATTCTTTTCTTCCTCCATCTTATACGCCGTCGTTTTCAATTAATTCTTTAAGTATTGATGCCATATGGGCATCCTGTTGCCAATGCTCCATATTTTCCATATAGCGAATTGGAGCAATAAATTTCAATATCTCAGTCAACGTGCTACGAACATTCCAATAATC
The DNA here is from genome assembly GCF_037144955.1 of Paenibacillus sp. USHLN196. Taxonomy (NCBI): domain Bacteria; kingdom Bacillati; phylum Bacillota; class Bacilli; order Caryophanales; family Paenibacillaceae; genus Paenibacillus; species Paenibacillus sp. USHLN196. The sequence continues at coordinate 50,664 of NZ_JBBCYH010000020.1, forward strand.
GACAAGTTCTGTTTTTAGCCAGTTTCGTCCCTTTAGAGAATCTTCTTCTTTAATTGATGTATGAACAGCATATAGAATATTCCGAAGAATTGTTGTTCCAAACTTTGAGTTGTCGTTCAAATTCCTTGTAGCATATTCCGAAGGTGTCTTTAATCTAGCAGCATTTGCTTTAGTACTAGCTAACATTTCTTTGTAATCATTGACTCCAAACCCTCTTGCTAGTTCTTGATAAGCAGAGAGCTGGTATATGTTATGCTTTTCTAATTCCAGACCTTTAATATAAAGCCTTTCTTCTGACGTTAGGGTCTTCCAAATATATTTATCGAAGCCTACCGGAATTAAATAATCATAAGCAATTTTAACAGCTTCATTAATAATTTTAACTATTGGTGATTCTTCATTTGAATTTCTTGCTTTAGATAGTTCATACTCCACATCAATGCCTTCAATTTTCTTGTATGAAGTTAGTACTTTAAGAGAAGCAGCATAAGCAGCTAGTAAATAGTCTGGATCACTAAAATTAGGATCATCCTGATCATCGATTTCTCGCATACTATTAATTTGTGATATAACTTCTTCCTCAATTTCTGGATACAGTTCATCTAAGAAGGCAGTCGAATTGTTCTCTTGCTTACGTAATATTAATAATACCGTTCCCTTTACATAATTCCCCTCTTTTAAGCCATTAGCATCTGTCTCGGTAGCAATGTTCCACGCGGCTGAGACTTGTAGCCCTGCTGACCACAAAATCATAGAAAGCTCTGCCCATACTTTTACGTCTTGGTGTGTGAACATAACTATCTGCATTCCACTATCAGCAGAATGGTTTTTTAAGTTTTTATATATATTTATTAGGCTGTTATTAAATTCCTCTCCTGTACCTTTTACTGCGAGAATTCTTTTGCTGTCTGAGTACCAATCTCCAAACACTTTTTGAATAAATTTTCCATTCCACGCCAAGAATAGTTCTGATAATTCATGATAGTTAACAGCATCAGCATATGGTGGGTCGGTAATCCACATATCACATTTTTCTGTAATATCGCGTGCATCTGTAATTTTCATATTTATAGAAGCACTATTGATTGTAGAGGTGTTGATATTAAAAAACCAATATGAGCTAAGATTTTTCAATCCTTTACTTCCATAGTTATAAAAAGTATTCAACGCTTGATTATAGTAAGTATGACCTAAATTTTCATTTACACCAGCATTAATCCACTGACAAAGTTTCGAGTTCCAATCACTTAACTTGTTAATTCCCAACATACCAACAACATATTCCTTTTGCTCAGTTGCCTCTTTGTCTATGAATTCCATAAACAAACCATGAACCAACAGTTGCCTTGGACTAAACAGATGATGCCAATGAGTCCAGCCTCTTTCTCGAATTGGTTGTGACGTGTTATACCCTTCCTCAATTTCCAAGTCGGGAATATACCCCTTTAATCTCCATATTTGAAACTTTTCTCTTAAGAGTTCTTTTACCTTATCCTCTCGTATCATATCTCCCTTAGTAGGAGAGGTATAATATCTTTTATTTTTAATATTTCCGGCTTCATCTAGATATTCTTGTTCATACCTAATACAAAATAGTCGTTCATTATATACATCATCGGTTAAAGGAATAAAGTCGTCTTTCCCCCATTTTCTTAGACCATAATTGGACTTTCCATCTTCGTTCTTACGGTCCCCACGAAGGGAAGAAATTGGAGTACTCATTTTACAGTTAGGACAATGCAGGTTGTTTTTAATAATAGTTGACTGACTTTCTGCCATTGATTGTTGTTCTTCACTTGCATTTGAAATCACTTCAATATCGTATTGATTGTCATTGCCTTTATTCAATAATGCTACTGTTTTTGTACCTTTACCTATTATCCATGAAGGGGATAACGGAACTTTAATTCCACATTCGGGACATACTGTTTCCAGACAATATAAATAAGAGTTTGCTTGATCTCCTGACTCATTGGATTCAATTCCCCAACTTCTAATTTGGACTTCAACTAGGTTATAAATCTTTTCCTGAAATAATCGTAGTTTACTTATTTCTTCTACTGTGGCACCAGCAATATTTAGAGATGACCAAGTTAAGAGCATAGCAATTGGATTTAAATCAGAAGCAAATACACCGCACCCCAGTCGTGCAGACTCATAAGGAATACTTCCTCCTCCACTAAAACAATCGCCTATTATTGGATGATGTCCAAATTTGCGAATACCCAACTCACTTACCAACTCTTGTAAGTTAGTGGCTGAAGTGCCTAGATGTAAATTAATATCTTTCCATTCACTATCTGGAAGCTTTTCAACTTCTTCGGGTCGCATGCAATATTCTAGTTTCTCATCATAAGAAAATCTATTGAAAACGAGGCGTTGAAGTTCACTTTTTTCTTCCGTCTTTATACCCTTTTTGTATTTTGGTTTTTCTGAATTTAGATCGAAATACACTCTTCGTTCGACTTCTGACGAACACTCAAATAATATTTTTAATGGAATAGGTTTTGACTTTCTAATCAACAATCCAGATTCGTCCATTGTCAATAGTTTCAAGAAAATATCTCTGTCTCTCTTCGCATCATTACTCGCAGGAATAAGTAATCCTAAAATTGCAGCTCTTACTAAGATTAGCGGTTTTCTCCCCCACCATTTCCCAAGACCTGTTAGTGTTTGCATGAAATTCGCTTTTCTTTCTTTGTAGCTTTCTTTAGATACTTTAGATACTGGAAACTGTACTTCTATAAACGATTTCTCATTTGTCATAACGCCATTCACTCCTCCATGAAAAATGTCCACAAAAGATATCATTTGACCTTTGTGGACATAATTAATTAGACATCTTTTTGTTGATTTACTAACAACTCAAATAAATCTACTTGCTTGTTTTTCTCGTCAATGGGGTTCTCAGTTAGTGCGTATCTTACCGCTTTACGCCAACCTCGTTTGTCATGAATATTACCAGAGGAAGCGTTAGTCATAGTGAACAACCACCAACGTTCTTCTGCACTTAATCCTCGCCAATTACGTATTGCTATTGGAATTACTGACGGATCGGAATCTTCAATCGCCCAGACTAACAGAAGCAATTCTTTGCCTAGTAGTTTCTCAACAGGGTTTTGTCCAACTCTCCATTTCCCGGTCAAGATAGCGTCCTTTTTTAAGCGATGATTAAATTCCACCTTAAGTGCTTCTTCAATAAGTTTCCATTTGTGTTTGGATAATTGCGCCTTTGGTTTATCAACAAATTCATCTATTATTTGTTTCTCTATCCCATTTTGCCATTGAAATCGTTCATGAATGATAACTAAATCATCAGTTGTCTTTGGGATGGTAACTAGAAAGTGTTGTTGACTCTGCTCAGGCAGAAAGCCAAACCCTAGGGCTGACTTTTTAGCTGCCATTATTGTTTAATCTCCGTTTCCTTAATATCATTGAGGCTAATTCCCCTTTCGGAAGCCCAGTCAAGAAACATCTGACCCTTCTCAAAACCAATAGTGTTATATTCAAGTGTAATGTTTGACTTACCTTCGCTCAATATTCCGCCCCGAATAACTTCAATGGCTTGTTCAAGATGCGTTAAGTCCACTTTTGTTGTCGGGTCAATTGTTATCTCTACCCAACCATTATTCGATTGCTCAGCCTTCATAATAGAAACTGAAATGTCAGCTATGGATGCACCGTGTTTTTTCAAAATGGCAATGTCCTTAAACGTCTCGCTAGTGTCATTCGTCCGATAACGTTTGTATAAATCCAGTTTGACCTCTTTGTTAATACTTAATCCTTTTGCCTTTGACTTCTCAACATGGATTGTCTGTAAATCAAAATACTCCCCACTATGTTCAGCAACAACTTGTATATACGTAGCATTCACGGGTGCAATAAACTCACCATTATAAACGCCTCCATTAACTTTCGGATTAGAACCATCCGTTGTGTACAATAGCTTGGCTTTCGGATGAGCCTGGAACTTAATTGACGTCCCATTTGCTGTCGTTTTGATATCATTTTTTATCTTGATATCACATTTCCATTCTACTGTATCACCTGGTTCATGCTCCCCATTACTATCAATACAGAGAAAGGATAGCTTTAACTCAGAAGTTATAAAGTGATTTAAATCCTGGACAGGCTCGGATACCTGTGTCGCTGTGCCACCAACTTCATAAAAAACCATATCGCCAAATTGCGGTATTACCTTTAATGTCGTTGTTCCGTTTTCAGGATTATGTTCTTTAATTTGTATAATAACGTTCGTTTTTTCTTTAGCAAAGGGTCCTCTTTCAGTATAGCCGCCATTTTCTCTCCAAATGTCCTTTCGTATGGCATCACTCTTCAAGTCGTCTAGCGCTCTAGGAATATGCCATTGCCAACTTATTTCAATTGCAGCTCGTTCTTTAACGTCACTCCAACGCATCTCTTTGACAGTGAAAAGCCGGTCCTCACATTTTTTACGGAATGTATCACTGCTGATGTCCGTTGTAAATTTTTGTTTACTTTCAAGAAGTTTACGAATTTGTTCTTCGCCTTTGTAGTTATTCTCCTTGAACTCCATTAAGAAGTCAGCTGAGGTCAATCCCGTTTTGATCGGAAAATGTAAGGTTGCAAAGGTCTCTCTTGATACCTGCAATACAGACATCACTTTTTTGTCACGTGTATCCAATGCAATTTGGTATTGCTGATTTGATTCGGGAATTTTCTCATCAATCATATTTGCAATGATCTTTTCGATTGCTTTAAGTTCTTTTGCCGATGTATATAGACGATTCATTACATCGCGTTGCCCCGACAGAAACATGACTCTATTCTTGTAGGTTGTGTTATCATAGAATTGTTTTAGTTCAGGATGTAACCCAGTACCAACAGACGGTTCAAACAGTATCAGTGTTATTTTATCCGCACTTAGTTGTATGTCATCTACAGCGGGAAACACCTGAATCGCCTGATAACAATCCTGTACAGCGGGTTTAAACCTTTGTTCTAGGAATGTGCGAAGCTCCTTTTTCGCATGTTCATTGTCGTAAGACTCCACTAGAGAATGAAGTTCGGCAATCATATTCTTAGTATTTTTAAAGTAGATGCGTCCATCTTTATCTTGGTCGAGATACCAAGCCTTCATTCTAAGTTCATCCAGAGCTTTCTTAATACCAGTAATATCTTTGTTAGGCGCACACAAATAACCAATAGTATCAGACATTGACAAACCTAATAGAGCATGAGGTACGTCTGCTAAAGAAGCGACCAATATTAGTTTACTCACATCTTGAACGAGAGTGTCACCATACACACCATCTAACTCTTCAGCAACTGCCTTACCACTTGATGCAATATCGTGACTAACAGCATTAGTTAGCGATTGTTTAATCTGTGTTACTGTCGTGTACATGTTTCGATCATTCAAGTTAAAATCAAAGACGTTGACCATATACTTAGATTGAGCGCTACACTGTTCTCCAGTGTACAGCTGTCGAATAATCTGGCGCATAAGGCGGATTAATCCACGTGTCTGTTGGAACCCAGGATTTTCTTTGAATCTAGCGTATAGATCACGAATTGAAGGATGGAAAGGATACGATTCTTTAATACCAACATAAAGTGAATCGGAAGAATAATTTGTTAATCCCATTTGTTTGGCATCATGGACTGCATTCTTGTATCCCATAGCAATATCATTAATCTCAGCAGCATCAGGTACTTGTTCGAATAAACGCTTCTTTAGAATTTGATAGATTTCATCAGACGTACTACCAACTGGCTCAATATTAAGTGCAGAGCGATTTATTTCGTTCTCTAGTTCTTTAAAGGTAGATTGTAGTAGTTCACTTCCACTTTCGTAAGTTGCCTTAAGGTCTGCTACCACCAAGCAGACATTAGAAAGTTGCTCTTTTCCTAGTGCGGAGAAGAGATTTGACAATGCAGTTCTTGTAACAACAGCTAGGTCTGCGTTACCAACCACTGTAGCTTTAGCATTCTCGAGATATGGAGGAAGCTCATCCAGCATAATGAGAAGCGGTTCACCCTGCAATAAAGTAATCCAAGCGTTCTCGCCTGGCGCACGAAGTGGAGAATAATAATCTTTGAGTATTTCTTTCTTACCTAATTGCTCTGCAATTGCACCCCAAATTCCATATGGAGCATCACTTTCCCTACCTGTAAAAGCTACGACTTTTATTTTCCCCAATTGGTCATCTTTATATGACTTACCTAATACCTTTTCGCGAAACTCTGGATGCATGGCAAGTAATCCAAGCCCGAGCATATTGTGCGTTTTACCGCCACCCATTGCTTGGGTTAATTTAATAATACTTGTATTACTATGTCGATTAAACCGTTTGAAAGTTGTCTCAAAAAGTACATTCATTCCTTGAGTCAAGAAATTCTCTTGAAAAAATTCATTCGGGTTAATTTTATTTTCTACTAAGTCAGAGAGGTTGAGTACGTCTTCTCGCTTCGTATCACTAAACACGCTATCTCTTGGCTTACAAAGTTCAAATAATGTCTTCAAGGTTTTTCCTCCAGTTATACAAGCAATGTATTATTGAGTAATTTCAAGTAATCTTGCAACAACTTCTAAACGTCGCTTACCGCATTTCTGTTTGAGAATACTTGTGAAATCAGTATCCTTTAAGATTTTACTTCTATTGTTCTGAATTAGATTACCTACGTTGGTAAGCATAAAGGCTTCATTAACCTCATTGTTCCAGTAAGAGTCAATCAAAGTATTCAATGCCTTTGCTACCTCTTCCTGACTTTTATAAAACATCTTCACTTCCAACATGATGCCCCCTCTTTCATATTGGATTTATATTTTTTTCATATTTTAATTATATAGGCGATGTATTGCATATAACAAGGGAATGTAGGTTCTACACACTATTTATTTGCATAGTAGATCAATTTTCGCAAGAAATAATGAAATCCTCAATAAAAGCAAAAGAAAGCTATTATGGCAGAACGGTTCTAACTATAAAAGAAGCATCACAACATTTCAGAACAAGTCCTGCAACAATTTATGGTTTAATTAAAGAGGATGGAATGCCTCACTTAAAAATACAGAGCAGATTCTATATTGTCCTTGAAGAGGCTGAGGCATTTTTGTGGCGAGAAACTGCTAAATCATATGCAACTAAAGGGAATATTTATTGGCAACGGATTTTACAAAGACTTAATTGGGAAGAACAAGAAGGAAATAAAGCTTATGAGAAGGCACTGAAAAGATTAGAGGAAAGGAGTTATTAACGAAAAGGCACCTCACAAGGCTCAAATTGCCTCCATGGTGCTTCCCCACGTTCTAATCCACCTTACCCCTCAACTCCAACAACTCAATGAAATCAAGTGTTATAGCCGTCTTATGATAGGTGTGTTTGAAACCACATCACGTTTGAGATGTAGTTTCACCCCCCCCCTATCCCCCCATAGTTTCATATCATTATACAGCGTGAGGTCTGGTTTTCATGTTGGAGGCGAGGGGATTTCAACTCACTTGCTCCCCTAAATTAACAAGCTTCTAATTATACTATCCCCTATTACAATTCCCACTTTCTGCTTTACCACTATTTGTGATACGGTTCTCCGTGATGTATCTAAATGAGGTTTTTTATCGTTGTATTAATAAATTCTATAGCCTTAAATAAGTAATCATTCATTTGCTCATTCCATAGGGCTAAGAATACCAAGAAACTTCCTAGAAAAATAACAACCTTTTTATATGAAAGCCGGCTTTTGGAATCATCCACAAACATTACAGCACCAGGAGATAAATTTCTCGTATATATGGTAGAATTTAGCGGGACATCTTTTCCTTTTTCTGATACTACAATTAGATTTTCACCATTTTCACCTTGTGTAAGATTAATATCATAGAATAAACTTAATATCGGATTGATATGGTAAAGGTTATTATGCATATAAAGATATCCTATTACTAGAAAAAGCACTATAAATGCAAATATCGTTGGGATATTAAAGTCTCCGTCGCTGTTAGTAATATTTGAGTTAAATGAAATAAAAGGAATTATATAAGTTACTATATAATTTAAAGCCTCACTGCCCTTACTATTTATCATGACTAATTTAATTCGAAAATTAGGACTTGCCTTTAATGGTTTCTCTAAATATAATTTTAAAGTTAAAAGAGTGATTGACATAATCAACCAAATAAATAGACACAATACAAGGTTATTTATGTTCATTAGGAACAAGATAATAAATAGAGGCAAGTAAGAACTTAAGAAAAGCATATACCTAAATACTCTATTAATCATAAATTCTACTTTATCCCCCATGATATTATCCTCTCTCCTCATAAGTTAACCTATGTTTATTCTTTGGTTAGCAAATATCCTTGTCTCACTTACTAATGTTTCTGCTGCCTCATCATTAATAATCCTTATTATTTGGTCCACTGACTTATAACTATTTTCTTCATCGATGCTAATTGTTTCCTTTTCTGAATCCAAACTAAAAAATAGACCTTCATGTATTGCTTCCTTGACCTTCTTAAAAGTCTCAAACGTAACATTCTCAAACTTACTCGCAGAACTTATCGTAAAGAGCTTCTTCTTAAAGTTCTTATTCCTGTTACAATGAGACTCTAAAACAAGAAAGTTATCTATTAAGCCGCTCCCATTAATACTTCCTAAGATAGCCTCGGAGTGCATGTTTATATGTTCTTCGTACTTAAATAAGCGTTCAAAGAAAAAGCCATGCGTTACAAAAATCTCATCATCAATACTAAATGCACAACATTTTTCATTTAACTCTAGGTGTGATACTTCTACTTTTTGAAGCAGGTCACCATCTTCATTTCCAAAACTATATAAGCTTTTTTTCGGCTTATAGAAGTTAGATTTTGAAAGTGTCGAAAATATTTGAACATGGAATTCTTTTGTTGTGTTATTATTTGTTACAATCACATCAATAACGTATCCCTTCATAGAGCTTGAAGACTCTTCGAAAACCTTCTTAGTAAGTCCAGTAGAGTTATCTTCTATGATGAGTTGCTCAATATCTAGAAAGTTCGGTACTTCACCTTTCTTCAAACACGAAACACTTTCATTACCATCTGGTGATGTATTATTGTGATATTCGAACAATTGAGCATCAATAGCATTTTCTAGATTCTTACAAATGATTGTCCTTAAATCTTCATGGGTGGACATATTCAGCTTATATAATTTAAAAGGTTCCTCTTCATCTGAAAGTAGAAATGCTGACAAACCATTAATTGAATAGTTTTCAGTACAATTAACGAAAATATCTTGTAAAACCTTAAAGTTAGTTTCCATACAATAACCTCGTTCAAAGTAGTTTAGTGATTCATATTTACTATTTTATCACAATCTTCTTTAAACGAAGGCTCTTGAATTTAAAAGTTCAATGCATAATGGAGTTGGATATCTTGAAAATTCTGTATTCCAATTCTCTTAATATAGATATTTTCTAAATGTATTCCATCAATAAACTCCAACTCTATTTCTGATGTTTTTTTGAATAACATATCGAGCTCCTTTTCATTTTCAATAACCACCATGGCTTGATACGTTGGTAACTTAAATTCTTGAATCTCTTCTCCATTACTTAGATACTCGAATAGACTGGAAAACTCACTGCGTAAGTAGTTTACCATTTCATTTGGTAAATCACCTGCAAGGTTATTAAGGTCCTTTAAGCAATAAATCATTTTCATTAACGATAACTCCTTGAAGGACTCTGTGTAAGCTCTGATACTATACAAGCTACGATTCCAACGACTGTTCCCATTAAAAAGTATTGCATTATTATTCCCCCTTTATTTTTTCAGATTAGTGTTCTTCTTCACATATACGTAAATAGATACGCCAAACGCCACGCCTGCTTTGAATAGGTCAATTGGTGTCATGAACTCACCTCCTTTACCGGAAAATCAAACACGTAAAAAGAGACGAAAACTCTTATAGAGCAAACCTCTCTGACTTGTAAACGTATTGATTGTTCTACCTTTCCGACTGCCATTTCTTCATACGAAGCTAATAGGCTTAACAAGTTCACCATCTTTCAGCAAACCAATTCCGATATCCTTCAAACCATGCTTATCCTGTAATAAGAACACAACGTTCGATGCACCGCCATCGTAGAAGAATACCCAGCATGTTAACTCTGGTTTGTTTTCATCTGGAATAGTAGCCCTAACCTCTTCGTTGCTTATGTCATCCACTGATATGGTCCTAACATCGGCTTTCCAGTCCTTCCAAGCTAAATGTGGGTGATGCTCCTCCATGTAATTCCTGAATACATTAATAATGCTCATAAGTTATTTGCTCCTTTTCATAGGTCGATTAAAATAGAAAAAGGGGGAGAGAACTCATCCGTAATAGATGAATCCTCTCCCCCTTTAAAGGTGAAGTGTTTTGCAACTTCTTTATTTAGTTGTATTTGTATCGTATCAATCTTTCGGTCCTCATTGATGGTGATTTGATGGATAAGCAGGTGCATCAGCCTCTTCCTCTGCTCTCTGGTCAATGACTCTTGATAGGCACTTTTAAAGTTCTGCATGACCTGTTTGACCATTGAAAAGTTTATGAGTTGTGTACCACCTTCCCCCATTTGCAATTCAATTGTAGATAGTCTTTCTTCAAGTCGTTCCTTTTCTTCATTCAAAGTGGATAGCCGCTGCACAAGGTCTGCTTTTTGAATCAAATCATCTTCGTACAAACCAAGGACCTTCTCTTTCTTTTGTTGATTGGACTCTAGTGCCTTTTTCAATGTCTCATATTCGTGTTGAAGTGGAGAAGAATCTCGTTCTTTCTTGTTATTAATCCGTTCAACAATTTGCTCTATAAGCGCATCACTTGTGGCTATGTTTGATAGCTTTTCAAGTACATAAGGGTCTGCATAATCCGTTCTTACTCCATTCGAGCGACAAACCGCTGAACCTTTGTTCTTCCAAGCTCCACATACATAATACTCCAGAACCTTTTTTGTTCCGTCTTTGAGTGTGTTCGTTGTCCTTCCAATCACCATTCCTGCCCCACACGCAGGACACTTCATAATACCAGTGAGCGGGAACTCGCCGTCATGTATTCGATTAGGCTTGCCGCTTCTGCTCGCCATGATATTTTTTGCTTTTTCCCATGTTTCTTCTGAAATGATGGCTTCGTGCTGCCCCTTTTCAATTACAGGGTTAGGATTAATATTGTTTCTTCTCTTCTCGTTCCAATCTCTCCGGACATTGTAGCGAATAAATCCTGCATACAGGGGATTGCTTAGAATCGTTTTTACCCCGTTGATGGAGAAGTCTTTGTTCTTTTTTGTCCGGTGTCCTTCATTGTTAAGTTTGTTTGCGATGGATTTGTAACCATTCCCCTCAACGTAAAGGTCAAATACCTTTCGAACCGTTTGAGCTTCTGTTGGGTTAATCACAAGGGTAGATAGCTTTCTTTTACGATTCTCCCCTGGAACGCTTACGACATCGTAACCAAGCACCTGACCGCCATTCCAAGAACCTTCCTTTGCTCGTGCCAACATCCCCATTTTTACGTTTTGAGCGATATTGTCTCGTTCAAATTCAGCAATGACTGCTAACATACGAAACTGCATTTTTCCAGCAGGAGTTGCTGTTTCATAGTTTTCAGTATATGAGCGAAAAACAATATTTTTCCCTTCAAGTTCTTCAACAATATTAAGCAAATCTTTCGTCTTTCGAGAAAAACGATTCACCTTCCAAACAAGCACTAATTCAAAGTCTTTACTATTAGCATCATGCAGTAGTTGCTGTAAAGCAGGTCTACCTTTAATATTTTTTCCACTTTTACCTCTGTCCACGTATTCCTTATGAACAACGTAACCTTCTCGCTCGCACATTTCTCTCAGAACTCGTACCTGTTCGTCAATACTGTATCCTTCTTCTGCCTGTTCCAACGTGGAGACTCGGGCATAGATAGCTGCTCTTTTCTGTGTTCCAGTTCGGCTAAATTGGTCAAGCTGGTCGTGTAGCTGTCTCGCTGAGTTCGGCATCATGTTCACCCCCTTTCTTGTTTTCATCTTCAATTAAACCTTCAATTAACCACCAAGCTACCTGCGACAAAGGAATTCCTTGCATGGCTGCTAATCTTAAGTGTCTCGTATTGAGTAATTTGCACATGTATTCAAACACCCTCAATCCTTCTTGTGTGGAAGTGTCGAAAGGTTCCGTTACTGAACAAATCTCCACACCATATCTTGCAAGCTCTCTTTCTATTTGTTGAAGCTCTTCCCCATCAGGAGAAAGTGTAAATACATCCCAAACAACAACTACCCCGAACAAGCCTTTAGCAGCATCCTCCAATATTCGCTTCAAAACATTTCTTCTTTTCCCGTGAGATTCCGAGCTTGGTTCCCAGTAGACTCTACTGACTTGATATCCAGCCCGCTCACACTTTTCTTTTAAGACCTGGACGTCTCGATGAATTCTGTACCCCTCTGGTTGGGTCCACGATGTATTTCTTGTGTAAATTACTATCTTGTCTTGGTTCTGCTGTACAGTTTCATCTCTACTTATCATTGGAATCTCCTCCTTTGGGGTGTTTTGTAAGGTACTCTGTGACCATTTCTGCTAACATGTCTAAAAGATTTTGATATTCGTAGATAGAACCTTCTTTTTCGTTCATGGCAAGCTCTCCTCGTCGTAGTAATAATATATATTTCATTTCTTTGTAAGAAAGTGGGGGGAGGGGTGGTTAGCTAAAACAAAAGCTTTTCATTGGGTTTTTAGCTTTTGGTATTGAGCAGTTTTTTGCTTTTTCACACACCCCCTACACCCCCTTAGAACTGAATAATATCGCCAGCTAGAGTAGGGAACTGAAAATCTTCCAATTCTATCAGCTTTATTCCGTCAAAGTAGACAGTTCCTTTAACTTTCTTCTTCACAATCGAGATATTTTCTCTGTCTAAAATCACTTTGAAATAGCGCCAAAATACTTGACGTGATTTCGTTCCTTTGTCGTCAATTCCCTGGACATTTAACCATTGACTATACAAATTGTAGAAATCTGACTGCTTAGTGCGGGAACCAACCTCTTGGACCACATGAGAACGAAAAAATTCTCTCACTGGATTTTGCTCATCGTAGTAAGCACGTTCGGTTTCTTCAATTGCTTTACAGGCACTGAACTGATAGTTATTGCTTCTCAGCCGCTTCAATCCTAATATCGCCCAATTAAGAATTCCAGGCAGTTCCTTAAGCAGTTCGTCTTTCAAATCTACGTTTCGTTCTTCTTTCTTAAAGGTTCTTGAAAAAGGCACGATAATAATTTTTCGAAAATAGCCTTCTGTAACGTCTGATGAGTCGGGAAGGTTGTTGACTAGAAACACCAAACGGCAGTATGGACGGTAACTAATCGCAGGACGATACTTAATGTTAATAGTGATGTTATCTCCACTAACAATCGCCTTAAAGTTTTCGGTTTTAAGTGCCTTTCCACCCATTTCGTTCTCGGCAGATATGTTAAGCGATTTACCAATCATACTTTCCATACCGAATTGGTCATTAAACTTGGATAAAGGTACGCTGCTGACGTTTTGGGGTCCAACTAATTCAGTGATAATTGAAGCCAAAACACTTTTACCATTGGCTCCACTCCCGTAATAATAAACCGCTTTTTCAGCCTTGGTGTCTCCCGTCAACCAATAACCAATCAGTTCCTGATGAACACCAATTAAGTCTTTATCGTTAACTGTTATGTCATTTATGAAATCAAGAAACTTCGGAGCCTGAGCGTTTGAGTCATAATCAATGGGAATTTGAACTGTCGAAAGAAAGTCAGGAGAGTGTGCTTCCAACCTAAAGGTCGATAAATCCAACATCCCGTTTCTTACGTTGATAAAGTCTCGCTTTGTATTCATTTCATCAACTGTTGGTGCTTCACGTTGAAGAGCCTTGGAAACCTCAGCTTCATAGTTACTCTTCCAACTGTCCCACCTGCCTTCATGCATAACAGTTCGGATAACTTTCCCCAGATTCACTTCGGAAAGTTCTTCATAGAACCCATTCCTGTTGTAGAGGAATAACCTTCCATCCTTTGTCGAACGCACATGGCATCGTTTAAGGAAATGCCTTGCAAATGCATTGGGATTAAAGGCAAATTGGTTCTTTTTCTCATCGTAGAGGAAGCCTCTTTCTTCTGCTTTTCCAACCTTTAAGACATGAACCATCTCTAAAATTAAAGCTTTTGGTACTAGTGATTCAGTAATCGTGTCAGTAGTTCTGTAAAGTTCAAGAGACTTTCCTTTCGGCATATCATGAACGTATTCCATTAATGCAGAAAAGAACTCACTTTCTTCACCAATTGCTGTCATGTTAACAGCTGTTTTTAACACTGAAAGCCTTTCTGGTATTTCTATTTCTTGAACCAACACTCTAAGTGTTTCAGAAGAATTTAATAACCTTACTTTGCTTATTGGATATAATGTAAGAAATTTTTGCATGTCATATATTTTTTTTGTCATGTTTTTTCTCCTTTTGGTTTAGAGAGAAGGTTATTCTTCTCTCGATTAATTGGTGTGATTTTCTATGCTCTTAACAACTAATCTTTCATATTCATCCCCAGCTTCGGTAATGTAATGGTCAATTTCACATGTTCCTCTCAAGCCAACTAACTGTTGAACGGTAATCCTTTGCCCCTCGAATATCGACTTGAAGCTCATTAAGAACTTCATTAGAGGCGATTCAGGATTCGAAGAGATAGTGAAGGGAACTGTTATTTGTACCGGAACTTCTCCGCTTGATTGGGTTAGTGAAAAAGTAAATAAGTATTGGTCATAGTACCCAAACTTTCCTTGAATACCTTCTTTTGTTGCAACACTATTAATTTGGAAAAGGCATTCCCCCTTTCCCACCTTCGCTTTTCTCGGCAATCTCACTTTACCGTCCAAAAAAGTGATTAGCCGTTCAAGAGGCGATTCACCTTCTATTAGATTAGAATGATTGGTATCAAAATTGTTAGTGTCATAAGGCAGTTCTCCTTGAGACTCTTCTATATTTTCCAGCTGCAGTTCTTGGGCTTCACTTTCCTGCTCCAATGCACTCACTCTTTCTTTTTCCTTCATTTCATTAAACTCCTTTTCTCCTTGAAGTACTGGTCGCCTAACCTTTTTCAATGCCATTTAATAAATCCTCCATTCAATTTTTAAATCAAACTATCAAGTTGGAATGTAAAAGTATTAGTATCTATGACAGAATCTAAGTACCATGCAACGATAATTACATTCTCTTTAATCTCATAACCCACTGGTTTCTTATCAAATTTCACTAAGTTATCAACAACAAGCTGAATCTTCTTCTTTCGCTCTTGTTCTTCCATATCCACAAACAGTGTTTTTTTGTAGCGATTAATTTCGGCAAACATCATCACGTTCTTTAAGGAAATAATATTTTGTAACACTTCATATTCCTTTTCAATTTTGAAATTTCTTTGTAATTCAATTCCAAAATCGTATAGGTCTATTAAATGCTCTTCTTTTTCGGATGCTTCACAAAACACTTCATTACTTCTTTTCGACTCATCTAATAATGTTAGATTTCCTTTATAGTTTTTTCGAATATGTTTTTCTAATGACATTCCGTTGCCCCCTAATCGTTTTGTCCTGCCACATGAATATATCGCATAAAATTCATGTTGTGAATATTAAATTACCTTTATATCAATGGTTCATTTTTTACAAAAATTCATTTATAATATAATTATTCATTATTTTATTCATTAAGTGATTTGTGTCATCATCTTTTCGATTAAAAACAATTAGTCTACTATCGATTGAAGATTATTCAGTCAGTTTTAATTAGTTGGTAATGAAAAAGTTATTTAAAGAACATTATTTTGGATTGTGTCTAAAATGTGAACTTTTTGGGAAGGGGTTAAATGTCATGGATTCAAATATCAAATCTATTAACAAACAAAGAAGTTCTGCTAAAAGCACCCGGCAAAAATCTATCCGGCTTATATTAGAAAGAAATGATTTCTCTAGACATGAGGACATCGTGTTTGAACTAAAGAAACAAGGGATTGATACTAGTCAATCAACAGTGCAGAGGGATTTAAAAGAACTTGGCTTCAAAAAAAATAGCTATGGTTATTTTGAACTTTCATACAAGGAACAAAAAAAATACAACCTAGATACCCTCTATGAATTGCTACATAGCAGTGATGCCGCAACATGTGGTCACGTCAAAACATTTTTTATTAAAACAGATAAAGGAAAAGCTCAGGAAATCTCCATGCTTATAGAGGAAGTGTTTAAAGGAATCGTCTTAAAGACAATAATTGACCTAGATAGCATTGTGCTTTTTGCAGACGGAGATGAAGTTTCAGACGAGTTCTTGGAGCTGTTCGATGGGGAATAACTAGATAGCAATAAGGAGGGTGTGATTCACCCTCTTTATTACTTCTCAATGTGGGTATTCGATTCTAAATAATCTACATACCACCAATCCTCGTATCCAAGTTCTCTTTGGTATATATCCCCACTTTCAAAGCATACCTTTATCTCAATAACACCAGATTTGTCTTTCGCTAAAAAGTAGACAAAAGACAAATCAGCCATATCAAACGTAACTCCCTGGAATGAACGTTCTTCTAATTCATCAATTAACTTGCTCCATTCATTAGAGCGCACCTTATGTGTCATTCTCATTTCCTCCACCACTCAGTAAAATTTCTTCGTGAACTTTCTCTCCATTTTTTAGGCAAATTAAAAAGAGTGGTTGGTTCGTATCAGCATCAGATGCTACACAAACCAACCACTCATGTTCTTTATTATCGTAAACGCAATAGTGAACCAATACCATTTCCGGGACAATGCTAAGTAGTTCTTCTGAAACTAAATTTTCATCAAGTTCTTCGTTGTACAAAAGAACCGACTCTTCTCCGACTTGTCCTTCATCAACATCGATGCCAAATTGCAACGACATGAAGATAGCAAATTGTTCGGTGTTATAGTAACACATTGACCTTCCCCCTTAAATATAGCCCTTTTCCTTTAATGATGTGTAGTTTCCTTCACCTACAATAATATGGTCAAGCACTTCTATTCCTAATATCTTCCCAGCTTCCACCAACCTCTTAGTTACTTCAACATCTTGCTGAGACTGTGTAACCTCGCCTGAGGGATGATTATGAAAACACATAATTGAACAAGCATTGGCTGCTATTGCCGCTTTAAAAATTTCCCTAGGATGTACTAAAGCGCTATTTAAAGTTCCTATACTAGATACATTAATATTTGTTGGTTGGTTCTTGGTGTCTAACGAAACCACAATAAAATGCTCTCTGTCTTTATCCTCTAAAAAATCTTTCATCAATTCATAGGCATCTTGAGGCGAACGAATAGTTCTTTTTTGATATAGAACACTAGATTCTTTTACTAACTTTATTGATACGATGTTTACTCTTTTTGCCGATGTATTTTCCAATCAAAATCACTCCTAATAGAAAATTAAAAAGAGGATGTACTCATGTTACTTAACATGAGTACATCCTCTTTTATATCACTGTTATAATATATATTTAATCCTTGGATTGTAACGGTTGTCACTTTCTAAAAACCAATAAGGTAAGACATTATTTCTTATAATTTCCAAGCCTGTTGAAGGTCTCTTTTTTTACTTACATTACCCTTATAGTTTTCTTCTATCTGTTTATTTTCATTGACACCTTTTACCCTTACTGCTGCTAAGACTTCGGACCAAGAACTAAAATATAATTCATAAAAATCCTTAGGTATATCTGGGTATTTCACCAGCGCTTCTTCTATTGTCGGATTTTTTCCTAATTCCTCTGCTAACACTTTAATTTTCATCTGAACATCTTTTTTGCTAATATGACGATGTTCTTTTTTTCTCACTGTCACTCTTTTTACTGTGTTATTTTTGGTCTTTTCTTCGGCTTTTAAATTGTTTTTACCAAATGGGTCTCTCCCATCGAGTATCATCCTATGGCGTTCCTGAGCTACCGAAGCATACTTTTCATCTAAATCAATACCAATATACCTTCTTCCAATTAACTCTGCCGCAAGAGTGCTTGTCCCTACACCGTTAAAGAAATCCAAGATTAAATCCCCCGGCTTTGAATATACTTCAAATATTCTTTTCATTAATTCAGGATGTAACTGGCAAGGGTGGTCATACCTAAGACTGTTGTGCTTTAGCCTATGAATATCTGTCCACAAATCAGTTAATGGTTTATGAAAATTATCCCCTCTTTTTTTAATACATGCTGCTCTCAGACAGTATGTGTCAGCCAGGGGTTTCATGTATTTTGGACGATAATTCACTTCGTCAGCCCTTTTATGACTACTACCTCTTTTTCTGAAAGTCAATATAGTATAATTTGCGGGCATTATCTTTCCAGCAGGTTTAGATAAAGAGTCCCAAGTAATCCATGATTCAAATTCAGCTATTTGCATCAAATAGGCAAAATGTCTTATGGACCACTGAGGAATGTTTAGAATTGAGAAATAACTGCCTTCCTTCAATACTCTTATACTTTCTTGTATCCATTCGTCACACCATCTAAAATAATTCTGGATATCCAAATCGTCACTATAAGAACCGTATTTCTTTTCTAAATTGTAGGGTGGGTCTACGAATATATAATCTATGGTATTATCCGGTATCGCTCTTAAAGTTTTTAATGAATCTCCTTGAATAATTTGTGAATCAAGTTTAAAGTTATTATCGTGCTCCGGTTCTACTTCTACTAAGCTAGGAAGTTTCACGACATCATCAGTATCATTCTCCCACAAGAACTCTTTTGGAAAATCAACACCATATACAGTTCTTTCTTCTGTAGATAGCATAAGAGCCAGTCTTTCCAAAATGACTTTATTTTCTTCACTATCAAGTGATTTTAATGGATTAAAGTATACATCTTTCCAAACGTCACTCATGGTTGTTCCAAAATCATGGAATGTATGTTTTTTTCCACCATAATCTTTTGTGGTTTTGCCGCATTCTGGACAATATGTGTATGGTAAAAGTACACGTGTTATTTTAATTTTTTTGGCTTTTGAAATCACCAAAACAGACATGGTTTCCGAAGATAAAATCTTTCCTTCTTCCTTCAGTTCCGTTCTAAGCGTTATCCAATATTGATAATTCAACCCTATTCCCTCAGTCAACAGATAGGCAAGAGTAGCAATCTTTTCATTGCTTCCTATTAAGCACATAATTGACTTTTTAGGCATTTCTTTTATTGCACCTTTTAAATTATTGTAAATTAAATCCGGACTTTTACTTACGGAAGACAAATTGAATACAACAGCCCCATTTTGTTCTATTAATGCCATTATATTTTTTAGTTCTTCTTTATTGTGAACTGAAATATTTTCTTGAAAGAAATTCTCAGTAAGTTCTGCTAAATGTTTCATGTTAATATTTAAACCTCCTAGAAGATATCCCAATAATAAATATACATGATTTTTATTTTAATGAAAATGACAATGTTTGTTACCAACAAGTTTCCTATAAGATACTAGTTAGTATTAAAAATCCCTTTTGAATATGGTAAGATATAGATATAACAAATTTTACAAGTAAGTGGGGATTGAGAAGTATGAATTCTTATGACGATTATTATAAAAAGCATCTGAGGTTGTTAAGAAAAACCATCAGTGAAGCAATCCAACAAAGAGGATTTAATTCACTGCACGACTTACACCTTCAACAAAGCTGGATGTACCATACTTCTCAAGACTCTAGCTGGACACCTCTTTCAAAAAAGGCTCTGTACTCTCTTGTAAATACAGAGGGCAATCCGCGGCTAGACACTTTACTTAAAGTCTGCTATTTATTGCAGATTGATGTTACAAGTTTATTTAAGGGGGAAGATGAAAATGGCTGAATTAAATCAAAAACGCGATTTTGAAACATTTTTAGAAGAAGCAAGCTGGTTTTGGTCATCTGAATTGATTGGAGAACAACAAGAGCATACTTTAGCAGAAGAGATGCTAAAAATCTCTCCTTTAATTCAAGACACCTTAGAAAATCACCAACCACATCAACTGGTATCAGTTTTAAAAGTGCTACGAGATGAGCAAGAGAACCTGGTTCCTCGTTCCCTCATTCTTAAAAACTTGATGATTTTACTCGATGTTTCTGCTGAAATACTTGATAGAGTTGCATTATATTGTCATCACAAAAATGTTACTCAGTTGAATGGTCCTTTTGGTCAATATCAATTTAAAAGATTCGGTCCCAACTTCACAAAGGCTCTTTCGAATGACAATATTTATAAGCTGGCGGTGTCGGATGACGATTTCTTTGAAGACGTTATTAACTTGATGTTATACGCTCACGAGTCAAATGAGTTCAGCAGATTCCTGACATTTAAAGGATTCCGTTTAGCCACCCTCGTTGGAAATATCGAAGCATTAGCCGAATTTTATCTAAGTCGTTCCATTGAAAACAGTTCACAAATAAAGCAATTGAGAGCTGTATCATATGGTAATGGTCTACAAAACAATCTCAAACACAAAATAGTTGAGTCTCTGACTGAATTCGGAGTTGAAATAGCTCCAGGAAACAGATACCTAGGAGAGCAACAGTTTGACCTGGTCCTTGTAAAGAGAACTGAAAGTCAAAGACAAACAGATTGGAAATGGGTGGTTATTGAAACTGCCTTCCAAGAAACTACAAATTCAGTTATTGAAAGAAAGGCTAAACAAGCAGTCAATGGGTTATATCAAAGTATAGATGAGGCTAACCACAAATTGGTCTATATTATTGATGGTGCAGGCTTTGTTAAAAGATACAAAGTGACTAGTACAATTTTTGATACCTGCCACTTCGCTTCAACTGCAAACCCTGAACACTTTGAAAAGCTTATCTCATTCTTAAAAGACTACTTTAGTAACTAACCTAGATTGAAGAGAAATGAGCTATTTACTCATTTCTCTTCTTTTACTTTAACGAAAGATTATTTCACTTGGAATCTTAACCTTACTTCTTCCATTTTATCGTAGAAATCTTTTTCCATATCTCTTTCAAAAAAGTTACTTAATTTTATAAGATATGCCAGACAGTCCGATATTTCTTTACCTAAGTCATTTGATATATGCTCTTTAGCAATTTGAAAAGCTTCTTTTGACTCGTAACCTTCTTGTACTTTTTTTTCTGTAAGTGCAAAAAGGTCTCTAATTAGCTCAGATATTTCTGATACTTCAGTTGTGAGTAACATTTGATTCATAAGTAATGACTCTTTACTTCGATTATATGAGTCATCTTTTATATGATAATTCAATTTTTTTTGGTAGTCTTGAGTAAATCTTTGGAGCTCTTTCATTTATACATTCCCTTCCATTTCTATATTCATTTATTCTAGCTTTCCTAAAAACCTCATTTACTTATGGTACGGTTCACCGCGATTGATCGTTAAACTATCCTGTCCGTTAGCTTAATGAAGCATCGTCAGTCTAATACTTTATTTTTCAGTCTAGAACTTTATTTTCTTCTGACATTTAAGTCATCAAGGGCTTATGCTACCAGCTCTAAGGCGGTAAAATACACCGCCTAAGACCTGGTACGCACCGCTGCGGGGTTACTCAGCCCGATAACTAGGCGGCCTAAGCCGGGGGAAAACACCCCAGCTAAAGCCGCCTACGTTCCTGGCCTTCGCTTAACACCCCACACGGGGCAAAGGTCAAAGGCAGTTTGATTCGCACCGTTTAGTGTTCTGACTGCCCTTTTCTCCTGCTTTTGTCTTTGAGCTAATCCCATGCCCTTTCTCCGTCCTAATAGCAAACCATATATAACCCTGGTGAACAAGGTGGAAAAAATTTTGAGAACGACACTCAAATTTTATTCCATCCCTACGGGCAGCCTTGTGCCCCAGGAACATATATGGTTTAAACGCTATGACGGCGAAATGGACATGGGATTAAAACGCTCTTTGACAAAAGCATACGAAAACGGCAAGACAGCGAGACCCGAAACTGTGCATCAAACCTAAAACCTAAAGATTCCCGGCTGCTTGGAAGTGGATTGAAGGTTAAAGAAAAAATAGAAATTCCTGAAAGGAGGTGATAAAGATGCAGAATGAGACGATTGTCATGTTGGCCGTTATCGCGGCTTTTATGCAAGTCATTGTTCAACTTTTAGGAGTCGTCAAGGCGTTCATTGAATGGAATACGGCTCGACAAAAAGTAAAAGGCTCCGACCGTTCGCAGCGGTCGAAGCCCAAGAAAAAGCCTAAATAATTAACCCGTGCTAACAGGTTGGGTAAGGGGGATGCTTTCTCAACCCTTACCCTCCCATCATAACACAAAATTTTATCATGTTAAAGGGAGGACAACCCCAATGGAAATGTTACTTTTGATACTCATTTTGTTCAGTATTTTTCTTCAGTCGATTACTTTCCTGCTCAATTGGTCAACGCAAAAATACAATGACCGGAAATAGGAATACCGGCAGCGGCCGCCAGGCTGCTGCCCACATCCATCCATCAAAGAGCAGGAGGAAGAATATGAAAACTCATAAATCAAAAATATTAGCAGCTTTGACTGTATGCCATGGTATTTATAAAAAAGCGGTGTTTGTCTTAAATGGACAACCGGTTAAAATACACTTTCTGACAATGGACGAGTACCGGGGAATGGTTGATAACCTCACCCCTGCCCGAACTCATGAATGGGCAGGGGTGCTGAAGAAGGTGGATGAAAGAAAGCCCATCTATTATTGCATTTGGACGGTGCAAGTTACTGAGTGTCATCTTATAACCAACAAGATTCAGGAACTAATTGATGCAGTCATTACTGAACATGTCGCAACTTTTGAAATGGATATTCCTTCTATTGAAATTCGCGGCCAGCAAGAAGCTAATTAAATCGATAACGGAAGGAGAATCTGAAGCGTGGAGAGTGTTTATAAAAGCAGCTCAGTACCAAGTGATAACGTTGTTTTGTTTACCTCAAAAGAATTTTCTTTTGAGGAAGACCTAACCCCTGAACAGGAATTGAAATATTTCATGTTGGAAATGGCTGTCCCGGTGATACCAGGCTTGGAAGAAAGACTAATTCGAGATGGTAAAGCTGTCGATGAATTGTTTAGGTTGGTAGCAGATCAATTATTTGGAACAAAATAATGGGAGCTGATGAACTGATGGACTTGAAATGTCGTATTGAGGTGGAACGGCGGTTACTTAATGAGTGGCTGAGAATTACGGTATAAATGATCCGCGAACGTTGATAAAGTCCCAGGAGCTTGATTCAGTACTGAATCAGTATAATGTGTTAATAAAAAAGGAAAAGCCGACTGCATAAGCAATCGACTTAGGGTGAGAAACTTTGCCGGGTCGCTCGCCCTTCCTATTTTATCATACATCGCTGAGGTAAACAGCAGGAGTAAAGTCATGGAAAGAGAGGATGGATGAAGAATGATGATATGTACATGTCCTTATTGCGGTGTTGATCTGAAGAGTGAAATTGATGCTTATTATTGTGATTTTTGTGAAATGTCTATTACAACTGAAGATGCACAGGAGAATGGTCAGCGCAAGCAGATCCCTTTCCTGCTAAACAATGTTACCATTTCAGATGCGGACGAGAACACCATGCAGCTCATGCAAAGATCAACCAATGATTTAATTGTTATGCTTCGTTTGGTTCGTCAGAAACGGACAGATTTTTATAATTATCTGAGGGTTCTTAATAAGGCTAAGGGTGATTTTCAGGAACATGCCGAGTTAACAGGTAAGGACTATGAATATTGGACGCGAAAGGCATGGGTACTAGAAAATATTCTAAGGGAGCGTACCGGGGTCTTTCCTGAGAGAATCACGGATGACTATTTGTCTGGATTGGCTGTAAGAGCAGACAAAATAAACAATAAATCCATGAGAATAAGAGCTAAAAAACAAACAAATCAGGATACATAGCGCCCACTGGCGCAGCTCACACACCCAGGACGGCCATGGCTATCCTTTTGTTCGACTCCGGAAGAAACAACAGCCAGGCACGTACCAGGAGCGCCCACGAGCTGACCCGAGCGACCGGTACGCGGCTGCTCTCTCTCCGATCCGGACGAGATCCGCGAAGCTCCATAGCGCTCACCGGTGCAGCTCACACACCCAGGACGGCCACGGCCGTCCTTTTGTTCGACTCCGGAAGAAACAGCAGCCAGGCACGTACCAGGAGCGCCCACGAGCTGACCCCGAGCGACCGGCACGCGGCTGCTCTCTCTCCGATCCGGACGAGATCCGCGAAGCTCCATAGCGCTCACCGGTGCAGCTCACACACCCAGGGCGGCCACGGCCGTCCTTTTGTTCGACTCCGGAAGAAACAGCAGCCAGGCACGTACCAGGAACGCCCACGAGCAGAAGCCCAAGCGCCTAGCGCGCGCTGTTCCCTCCGATCTGGACAAATCCGCAGGCAAAAAGAAAGGACCACCTTAGAAAGATGGTCTTTGAAAAAGTCATTAACCGTTTACCCCATGATTGAGCGTTCCGATTGTAGTAGGTGGAACTGGAACAATAATGCTAAAAAGCGCTACTGTTAAGAACATGGCTATTAATGTTTTTTTCATTTGTCAGGACTCCTTTTATAATAGTTTCATATCTTAGCTGTTGCTCTGTGGATGCTAGTTTTCGAACTTTCTCATACATAGCCGAATTTGTAATAAATTCCTTGTACACATCCATATTAACCGCAATTGATAGATATTCAAGAATATAATTTATTGTCTCATGGTAGGATTTTTTATTGAGCGTATATATGGCTAGTTGGTTCAGTAGTTTGATGTAATACACGCGATTCCCAATATCTTCATAGCTTGCGAATGTCTCAAGATCGTTAGAGATATGATCGTTCAAAATATGATCAACATTCCAGTTGTTAAGGTTAGCGGCTTCCAATATGGTAATCAAACCAGGCAATATCTCTTCCTCGTCTGATTGAATAAAGGTGTGGTACTCTTCCAGAATTTCAAAGTCACCGGCCAGTAGATCAATAGCGTAGGAGTTAGCTTTGGCAAAAATCTTAAACCGGCGAACTTCTTCTTGGCCTTCAGGATCTTGAATATCGTACTGATCTAAATTTTCATAATGTGATATGCAGGATCGCGCTTCTTCATATAGACCCTGCTTTTGATACACGATAGATTCAGCCAGGTAACTATAGATGTAAAATATGAGCGGCCTTCTCATGGGCAACTGAAGTGGGGATATGTCTCCATACTTTTGTTGAGTGTTATATTGGTTCATTGCGACTTTATGCATGTGACTTGCGATCTTTTTTGCTTCGTCCCAATCGTTCTGTTTGTAGCAGATGCGAAATAATTCAAAAGCTTTATCCAGAACATGATTGTTATCTGACAGTAAGAAAACCTCTTCATTTTCTTGCAATATAATCCCTCCATATCTCACATATTCATGGAGTCAAAGGTGTGAGACCCGGCAATTTTTGTCTCCATATTATTACAAATATATACAAAAATTAACTATCGGTCAATTCTCAAACAATCAAATACCTTTGTAATAAAGGTAAATGTGAATGGGATGTGAATATTTGGTAACATACGTCCATGAGGGAGTGAGCCAGCTATGTTAAATGAAAAAATCATTGTGCGGGTCAGCGATCACGTACCTGGATATGAAGGGAAAACAGTGGGTGTTGCCCGGCAAGGTGACGTTTTTATATTTCGCAGCCCGATCGGTAATTTAAGTGATGCTGAGTATCTTACATGCTATAAGCTTAGTAGAAGTGATTTTGTAGAGCCGTTCAAACGCTCTACAGAGCGCCAATGGATCGAACAGGAAGAACGGTACCGATTATACTTCAACGGCCTTGCAGAACGGTTTATGCCTATAATAGAAGCCTACTGGCAAGAGGAAATCGTGAAGTATTCTTTGCCCTACTCAGGATCTAATCGCCTAAAGGCTCGGGCTAGTGCAGAAATTAGTTCATCCTCGCTTGTTACTTCCATGCATCCTGGCGTTGCTACCACCGTACCTAACGAAAACAACCCAACAAAGATTTGCTTTGGCATTGCCTTCATCCTTTCTCTTTCTGTATTTGGGTTTAGAGTCAAAAATATTTTTTGGACATTGCCTGCCGCGTGGCTGTCATCCCCAAAGGGAAAAAAATGCTTCCAATCTAAAAGAACCGGCGGCTACCGGTTCTATCGACGAATGTGCAAGGAAAAAAATCTAAATTTAATTATAGTACTGATCCATCGCCAGATTACAAGCAAGATGAGCTCGCCTTCGGTGGTGTAGTGATTTATTCATTGGAGAATCAAAAAAAAATTCGGCCATCGGGATCTGTTGGCGAATCTCCGACATATGTTTGTGATTTCGATATCACATATAAATTCGATAGTGCCAGGAATGAATTGGTAGCTGATCAAATTAAAGTTAAACCTATTGGAAAATAAAGAAAGGCTGACCAATTTTAAACTGTACCCTATGTAAAGGACATTTCTAAAAAAGACCTACATGGCTTGAAGAAGGTGATCTCTATATTCTACAGGGATCATCCTTTTGAGTTCCACTGGTATCTGTAGTGATTATAGTAGGTCATGTATGCTTTAATTTCTCGTTTAACCTCATCTAATGTCGTGGAAGTTCCTCAGCGAAACTACATCCTTAAAATGACCAGAAAGACTCCATACGTTTGACTTTTTTCTGAATATCCGGGTGAGTAATTTCTCTCGCAACAACATTCTAACTGAGGGTATTCCACATGGCTCCCTTCATTTTCTGGAAACTCTTTTTACACAATTATATGGACTCAACTATTGATATATAGTATAAATTTCGAATGGTTAATAAGAGAATTAAACATTAGAAGTTAACGATTTACTTAAGGAACCGTAGTATCTCAACGGATAAAAGTAACGGACAGCTGAAATAAACGTGCTGTCCGTTACTTGAGTACATCTCACTACGTTAATCCAGTTGGGTTCTTATCTCAAATTGATGAATGTTATCTTTGTCGATTTTCCGTTTAAGATGATTCGGTAAATGATCGAAACAATACGTCATTTTATCCCGGTTTAAGTTAGGGACCTGCCCCAAAAGATCCCATTCGTCTCCAGTAAGAACTTTGCTGCAGACAAGACAATGTCGGTCCACTATGGCTCTAGATTGCACTACAGCGGTCTGGCTGTCAGGTTCAGGATGGTCTAGTAAGTGCTTCAGAGCAGGGTTTCCAGCCCAGTCCTTCATCTTATAAGGGGCAAGATCTCTCCATCCCATCTGATAGCTGTCTAGAGCCGTTAGAAACGCCTCATTTACGGCCTTATCTACGGCCGTGTTAATGTTACTTGGTTCTTTGGAAGGATCCCCTGGAATGACTGCAAATCCATACCCATCTCGGAAGTGAACATCAATCTGCACTTGAACGATCGACTTTACGTATCGATGTGGGACATTAATCTCGAGCTCTTTAATTTCAAGGTTCCACCGGCTCTCTGTAGCAGACTCGACCCGGTCGGTGTACACCTGATTGGGAATATACGGTCTATGGTTATCACTTCGGAATTTAACGGTATCTTTAGGGAAAGCTCTTTTCAATTCAGCTACAATGTCCTTATAATCCCGTTCCACTATGATCCTACCTTTCACTCGAATTTTTTCAACGTAGAGTCAAAAGCCTGATACACACGTTGAGCAAGTGCCACCCTTTCCGGGAGATCTCGCTGTAACTGTTTAAAGTATTCGATTCCGGATTCAGTAATCTCATAATATCGGTAGTAGCGGTTATCACTATCCCAGTAACTGTGAGCATGTCCTTTTTCCGCGAGCTTTTTAAGCCGCTGGGAGAGGTATGAGTCATTGACTCCCACGCCCTTTAATGTTTTAGTGATAACTTGATCCAGTTCTTTACCGAATCTCCGCCCAGACTGCAGCTCGGCCAAAACTAAAAAATCGATAACGTGCTGTACCTTTACGACATATCCAAGCGAAGATAACTTATCTACTTTGGGGCTTGTATCACGCATGAAAGGTCTCCTCCTACATTGTTATTAAACTCACCTAGAATGAGTACTTTTTGTGAATTAAGAATTTGTATGATTACATCAGTAGTCATTGACTTAGTGTTTAGTCCAAGCCAGTGTATGTATTATTAGCTGCAGGACCGCTAGAGTAAGGAATTCATTTGAAGGGAAACGCGCCTACTCTAGCATTTATCTGATTGGTTGAGAGTCTACATATATTATAGCACAGATCTACGTGATTTAAACTTACGTGTTATCACGTTTGTGGGCTGGTTATTTACGCATCATGCCCCTCTTCTTTCTTACCTCGCTTCACCTTTTCAACCCCATACAATGTCTGGATCTAGAAAACCTCATTTAGTGACTTAGACGCATCATTAGTTACTAGATCCATGTTTATTCTTTGGCTAGGTGCGGATCTATAACAGGTGTGCAAATCTACTTCTAAATCCGGATCAAGTCACAGTTTTGATTGAATGGGGGCGTGGCCGGCTCGCGAAAAACCGTCACAATGGTAAGGGAATGGTTTTGTGAATAATGTAATTAGGTGCGTGTGATTAATATTGTTTTGAGTAATGGGTGGTTAGGTATGTGGAAATAGATTAAAGGGATAGAAACTAGATAACGGGACATTGGCTTGATTGATGTGGCTGAGCTAGGTGGGATTATCGATCGATAGTGAAAGTTATGTAGAGTGAGGGAAGTAGCAGGTGGCTGGGTGTAAACGTGGCCGAGTAGAAGGTCAAGAGATTTAATACGTGCAAACACGTATGTTTTAAACACGTCGTTTACAGGAATTAGCCAATTTACAGCCTAATTTGTACGTTTCATTTAGATAAGTTCTACGGAATACAACCATACGGCTTGCAAATACACCCTCGCTTATGACTTAGAAAGGGCATATTTGCTATACCAGTTATTTCTAACAATCCATTATCTGTTAATTATTTGTTCCTTATTAATATCATACTTGTAATTTACAATGTCCCTATTAATTATAAGCTCAATGGATTCTTCGATTATTGAAAGTGGAGCAATAAACCATTCCCTTGGTGTATGTCTAACGCCCTTTTTATCATAAACATCAATATTCAAACAACAATTACCAAAGAAACTATGCAGGAGTTGCTCTAGTTTCTGAGGATTCATATTGTAACATTGATATATTGAAATTATTGATACTGGTGCCATAAGATATGTTGGTTCCTGTTCAGCATTTTTAATTCTTTCTTCTACTTTAGATTAGAATAACCAATTTTGTATAAGTTATCTATAAGCCTCACTTCAGGGTTATTGCTTTTAGATTTTAAAATATATATATAACCGGTCTTTTCATCTTCTTCATAAATATCATTGAATTTATTAAGAAGTTCACTATCAGGCGTTGTAACTCTCCTACCATGTTTATATAATTCCGCTGACAATGAACGAAGTAACATATCTGATTCAGTTCCGTTTTCAAAAATACATCGAAGACGAGCATTCACTTTTCCTTTTTCAATTCTTCTATCACCAACGTCAGCTATATACAGAAGCACACCCTTTAACACAAAAAAATATCCTTTTTCTATTTGTTGTTCATTTCTAAAAGGAAACAATCTTCGTTTTCCAGAAGAAAAATCCGATTGGCATTGTATAAAAAGATGCTCATAATTATTAAAGTCTTTGCAGGGCTTTCTACTCGCAACATAATCAGGCAGTCAATATCTTTAGTTCCGTACCATCGTCCATTTGGATCAATTTCAACTGTCCCGAGTAATCCATGACCGCTCCAATGAATCTATCTGGGCTTATCGCTATATCTCCTACCCACGAGTCCGTCCGAGTTAATTCCAATAAAGCCGCACGTTTCCGGAAGGAGACTGCACCTCATCTGTGTAGAGTAGGCTATACTCACCCAAGGATGTCTCCATATCCTTCAGCTTAGTATCCCAGTATGAGCTACTAGAATTTGGCCGCTCATGTAATTTAGCTTGTGCATCAAGCAGGTTACCTGTACGTAGATTAGCTAGAGCCATCGTGTAGATTGGTTAAATCGTAATTCCGTTACAAGTTGTCCCCTGTCTAGCCATGGGCCGATTTTCCCCATAACCGCATAACCATCACAGGGTTCGTGAAGTACCAATACCATTCCTTCGGTGATATCAAGCAACTGCCGAACGAAGCTCTCATTTTCACTAGATTCCGTCTGTCGTGAATATTCCCCTTAAACAGGGAATCAAGTCACTCTCTACTCGGTGAATGTTACCGATATGCAAAGACGCTTCTATGTATAGAGAAAGTACTTGCATATGAATGACCCTACATGCTTGATCGGCAAAATCCAGCCATTCTATCAATGTATAAGAATCAAATATTTTCGTCAGTAGGGTAAATGAGCCTTTCGCATATAACTGCTGCACCTGATCGAGCTGATCCTTCGTAATCATGATTGATTCATATGGACTGCCTTTCTTACGACTATTACAGAAGTTTCTTTAATTGAGAGATCCGACCTTGACTAATACCCAATTGAACTGCAATTTCCTGCTGAGCCAGATCAGGCTGTTGTTCCATAAGTTCTTTCAACTGTTGAAGTTTGATGGCCGTTTTTTGCCTTACCTGCGGAAATTCACTACTGGCTCTCTTAATAAACTCATTAGAAGTATCTTGTTTAGAAGCAAGAGCAATCGTACGCTCCGAGAATGCGGGGGTTTGGATGATTGGAGGAACGAACTCTTGAGGAATGTCATCTTGGTTTTTTAAATCTTGTGCACAGGTTCGGCAAATGAACTGCTCTTTAAAATACGTCTCTGTATTCAGATCTCCGCAGAACACACATAACGTTGACTTATACTTTCTTAAAATCAACTCTTTTCCCTCTGTGAAAAACTCAAGCGGATCACCGATATGAATACCCATGGTATCTCGCATCTCTTTTGGAAGAACAATACGTCCAAGGCGGTCTAAAGATCTCTTCATTCCGGTTCGTTTCATCAAAAATCCCTCCCCAAGTATATGAACTCAAATCCTATTTTGTTTATTGTAAGAGGGAAGCGAAATTATTACAAGAAATTTACTTTTCAAGAGTGTTATCCGTATATAAAACCAAAGCCTCGTTTAGAAAAACTTCAAGCGGTATTCCTAATCCGATTTCACCTCCGGTAACATCATCAAACCCTGTGCGGCAGTTTCACGGCAATATAACTTTTGTTTTGCCCCCTTGATGCTGGGTGAAGCTGAATAAAGTAGGCCGGGAAGGCGGGCGTTAAGAAGATCAATCATGTTCAGGTACTAATTAAATCTTCTTGTGAATCACCTAATGCAGCATAAGAATAAGGGATGCTTTCAGCTATTTGCGAATAGGATTTTCAATAGCTTTAAGCATCTTGTGTGACTTCCGTTACGTTTCCTCAGATCCTATATCCGAAATGACGGCTTCATTCCTTACAGCCATATACCTTCACGAGGATCTAATACTTCAAATAAAGTTGCACCATGTTAAAGGATCTCTATTTAATAAAGAGCTTTATTCTTCTCTGTCACTGTACAATCACGCAAATTGCATTTCTGTTTTGTTTATGATTATACTCCTTTGCAAGCAGTAACCCCCAATACCTATAATATTGGGGGTTACTTGATGTTATTTATAGCTTATTGAATTTTAAATACACCCCGATAGATGTATCATCACTATTAACTTTCGTATCAAGACTTTTCTTTTTCCTAATAGGGCTAACACTTTCATCATGGCCCGTGCCTGTCACGCTCTCTCTCTATTGATTCTCCGCGCCTTCATGTATTTCCTCTACTAATTCCATTAGATCGGTTTAAAATGCTTACATAACGTATTTAGAGCACTAAATGAGGCAACCAGCCTACTTCTCCAAACGTCGAAAGGATAGTCCCCTGACGGAATTGATTTTCCCTCTCCACTTACCTACCTGATGCCAATGTTCCCGTAATAAGAGTGCCACTAATAGTTGGTGTTAGCCGCCGGGAGCCCTATATTGGCGAATCTCACTAAAGTCTCAGTAAACGCGTTATTGCCCGGTTCTGACGCCTCAAATGCGGAAGATACCTATCGATCCTTCTATTACTCCTTGAAGACAACTTTTTCAATGCAAACCGAAGTATTGATTCTTATTGTTAATGAACTTGTGAACAAAGATAAATTGTTCTTACAAGACTATCATAAATGGATATACTCCACTCAGAAAATGGTTCTTTTACCTGCTGTAGAGTTTGAGAAAACACGAAAAAAAACCTGAGTACGCCTCAAGTTTTTTTTATTCAATAGACATGCTCTAAGCGTAGTACGTTACCCACTCCGCCACACACGTGCGTTTAACAATGAGCCATGAAGGGCTCGAACCTTCGACACCCTGATTAAAAGTCAGGTGCTCTACCAACTGAGCTAATGGCTCTCAAGAAAATGGCAGGGGCAGCAGGAATTGAACCCACACCAACGGTTTTGGAGACCGTTGTTCTACCTTTAAACTATGCCCCTCTAAAATGGTGGAGGCTGAGGGGCTCGAACCCCCGACCCTCTGCTTGTAAGGCAGATGCTCTCCCAGCTGAGCTAAGCCTCCATCTCTATGACCCGTAGGGGATTCGAACCCCTGTTACCTCCGTGAAAGGGAGGTGTCTTAACCCCTTGACCAACGGGCCTTACTGGCTCACTATGCAAAATTAAAACCGATCAACTGTCAATCCATTCTATCTCTCCACGAGGGCAAAAAAAAGACCCCGAAGGGTTTTCGCTTGGCGGCGTCCTACTCTCCCAGGACCCTGCGGTCCAAGTACCATCGGCGCTAGAGGGCTTAACGGTCGTGTTCGGGATGGGTACGTGTGGAACCCCTCCGCCAT
>NZ_JBBCYH010000021.1:0-72655 GCF_037144955.1 Paenibacillus sp. USHLN196
AATGAAAAAAACATTAATAGCCATGTTCTTAACAGTAGCGCTTTTTAGCATTATTGTTCCAGTTCCACCTACTACAATCGGAACGCTCAATCATGGGGTAAACGGTTAATGGCTTTTTCAAAGACCATCTTTCTAAGGTGGTCTTTTCTTTTCCCTGCGGATTTGTCCAGATCGGAGGGAGCAGCGCGCGCTAGGCGCTTGGGCTTCAGCTCGTGGGCGTTCCTGGTACGTGCCTGGCTGCTGTTTCTTCCGGAGGCGAACAAAAGGACGGCCGTGGCCGTCCTGGGTGTGTGAGCTGCACCGGTGAGCGCTATGCTGCGCGGATCTCGTCCGGATCGGAGAGAGCAGCCGCGTGCCGGTCGCTCGGGTCAGCTCGTGGGCGCTCCTGGTACGTGCCTGGCTGCTGTTTCTTCCGGAGTCGAACAAAAGGACGGCCATGGCCGTCCTGGGTGTGTGAGCTGCGCCGGTGAGCGCTATGCTGCGCGGATCTCGTCCGGATCGGATGGAGCGGCGCGTGCTGGGCGCTTGGGCTTCAGCTCGTGGGCGTTCCTGGTACGTGTCTGGCTGCTGTTTCTTCCGGAGCCGAACAAAAGGACGGCTGTGGCCGTCCTGGGTGTGTGAGCTGCGCCAGTGGGCGCTATGTATCGAATAGAGAAATAGCATATTTAGGATACAAAAACCACTATTTTGTATCCTGATTTGTTTGTTTTTTAGCTCTTATTCTCATGGATTTACCGTTTATTTTGTCTGCTCTTACAGCCAATCCAGACAAATAGTCATCTGTGATTCTCTCAGGAAAGACCCCGGTACGATCCCTTAGAATATTTTCTAGTACCCATGCCTTTCGCGTCCAATATTCATAGTCCTTACCTGTTAACTCGGCATGTTCCTGAAAATCACCCTTGGCCTTATTAAGAACCCTCAGATAGTTATAAAAATCTGTCCGTTTCTGACGAACCAAACGAAGCATAACAATTAAATCATTGGTTGATCTTTGCATGAGCTGCATGGTGTTCTCGTCCGCATCTGAAATGGTAACATTGTTTAGCAGGAAAGGGATCTGCTTGCGCTGACCATTCTCCTGTGCATCTTCAGTTGTAATAGACATTTCACAAAAACCACAGTAAT
Source organism: Paenibacillus sp. USHLN196 (assembly GCF_037144955.1). Lineage (NCBI taxonomy): Bacteria > Bacillati > Bacillota > Bacilli > Caryophanales > Paenibacillaceae > Paenibacillus > Paenibacillus sp. USHLN196. The sequence goes on from NZ_JBBCYH010000021.1 coordinate 1,129, forward strand.
AAGAATCTATTTCACTCTTCAGATCACCACCGCAATAAGGACATGTACATATCACCATTCTTCATCCATCCTCTCTTTCCATGACTTTAATCCTGCTGTTTACTACAGCGATGTATGATAAAATAGGAAGGGTGAGCGACCCGGCAAAAGTTTCTCACCCTAAGTCGATTGCTTATGCAGTCGGCTTTTCCTTTTTTATTAACTCATTATACTGATTCAGTACTGAATCAAGCTCCTGGGACTTTATCAACGTTCGCGGATCATTTATACCGTAATTCTCAGCCAGCTCATTAAGTAAACGCCGTTCCACCTCAATGCGACATTTCAAGTCCATCAGTTCATCAGCTCCCATTATTTTATTCCAAATAATTGATCTGCTACCACCGTAAACAATTCATCGACAGCTTTACCATCTCGAATTAGTCTTTCTTCCAAGCCTGGTATCACCGGCACAGCCATTTCCAACATGAAATATTTCAATTCCTGTTCAGGGGTTAGGTCTTCCTCAAAAGAAAATTTCTTTTGAGGAAACAAAACAACGTTACCACTTGGCACTGAGCTGCTTTTATAAACACTCTCCACGCTTCTGATTCTCCTTCCGTTATCGGATAAAAACACTATTCGGCTTGTACGTGTCACCGTGATTTTCAATTTTGGTTAACTGCTTTCGTACATTTTCCGGAACAAGCAGCCATTTAAGCATTTGCTGTAACCCTCTCGAACCTTCACCACTATAGAACCAGGAGAAGCCGGTAAATTGAAATTGCTCACTCGCTGTACGGATTGTAAGTCTGTACCACCTTCTTTGTGTGAACGTGCCGCGAACGCTGATTATTTCGCCAGGCTGAAGCCTACCGGACTCTATGAGACGTTTGGCAGTCTGTAGCGCCTTTTGCGTTGTAGGCTTTCTATAGTACCGATATTTCATTTTTTATTCAGTCTCCTTTATTGCGCCGGGAGAAACCCGGCGCATTAGATTTAATTAGCTTCTTGCTGGCCGCGAATTTCAATAGAAGGAATATCCATTTCAAAAGTTGCGACATGTTCAGTAATGACTGCATCAATTAGTTCCTGAATCTTGTTGGTTATAAGATGACACTCAGTAACTTGCACCGTCCAAATGCAATAATAGATGGGCTTTCTTTCATCCACCATCTTCAGCATACCTGCCCATTCATGAGTTCGGGCAGGGGTGAGGTTATCAACCATTCCCCGGTACTCGTCCATTGTCAGAAAGTGTATTTTAACCGGTTGTCCATTTAAGACAAACACCGCTTTTTTATAAATGCCATGGCATACAGTCAAAGCTGCTAATATTTTTGATTTATGAGTTTTCATATTCTTCCTCCTGCTCTTTGATGGATGGATGTGGGCAGCAGCCTGGCGGCCGCTGCCGGTCTTCCTATTTCCGGTCATTGTATTTTTGCGTTGACCAATTGAGCAGGAAAGTAATCGACTGAAGAAAAATACTGAACAAAATGAGTATCAAAAGTAACATTTCCATTGGGGTTGTCCTCCCTTTAACATGATAAAATTTTGTGTTATGATGGGAGGGTAAGGGTTGAGAAAGCATCCCCCTTACCCAACCTGTTAGCACGGGTTAATTATTTAGGCTTTTTCTTGGGCTTCGACCGCTGCGAACGGTCGGAGCCTTTTACTTTTTGTTGAGCCGTATTCCATTCAATGAACGCCTTGACGACTCCTAAAAGTTGAACAATGACTTGCATAAAAGCCGCGATAACGGCCAACATGACAATCGTCTCATTCTGCATCTTCATCACCTCCTTTCAGCAATTTCTATTTTTTTTTTTAACCTTCAATCCACTTCCAAGGAGCCGGGAATCTTTAGGTTTTAGGTTTGATGCACAGTTTCGGGTCTCGCTGTCTTGCCGTTTTCGTATGCTTTTGTCAAAGAGCGTTTTAATCCCATGTCCATTTCGCCGTCATAGCGTTTAAACCATATATGTTCCTGGGGAACAAGGCTGCCCGTAGGGATGGAAAAAAATTTGAGTGTCGTTCTCAAAATTTTTTCCACCTTGTTCACCAGGGTTATATATGGTTTGCTATTAGGACGGAGAAAGGGCATGGGATTAGCTCAAAGACAAAAGCAGGAGAAAAGGGCAGTCAGAACACTAAACGGTGCGAATCAAACTGCCTTTGACCTTTGCCCCGTGTGGGGTGTTAAGCGAAGGCCAGGAACGTAGGCGGCTTTAGCTGGGGTGTTTTCCCCCGGCTTAGGCCGCCTAGTTATCGGGCTGAGTAACCCCGCAGCGGTGCGTACCAGGTCTTAGGCGGTGTATTTTACCGCCTTAGAGCTGGTAGCATAAGCCCTTGATGAATTAAAATCCTTACTTGGCTCAAGCCAAGCCTATGCTGAAGCATATACAGAAAAAGGGCAGCCCCTTGTAGGCCGCCCTTTTTAATATTCGGAAATTACTTCGTGCCGGCAAGTTGGCCAACAAATTAATGTTCGTGTTTAACCTGATAAATTCCATGCTGCAGAAACTTTGCTTGGATCCAAATTGCATCTATTTCCGAATGTTAGCCTTCATCCACACCCAGGATCAAAGAGAAGGGTACTCGTTCCCAATCATCTAAGTCGATTGAAATTTTAGCCTGCCTTGTCTGTTGATCCATTTGAGTGACTATCCCCGTTAGCGTTCGATCCTCAAACTCCCCAAATATCCGGATTGTTACCTCACGACCAAGTTTTAATGACATTGCAAGTTTCTGACCAATGTCCTCTTTTTCCTGTTCGTCCAAAACAGGCAATTTTTTACGCCGATTTTCTTTCTCTTGTCGCAACATAGACTCACGATGTTCGGGAAGAATAAAACGACTGTGCCACATACTAGGTTCATCCTGAAGCAAAAAACCACCCCCAAAACAAGAACGTATATTCTCATTATGAGGGCGATTTTTGTTTTATGCAATTGATGAATCGAAACTTTTGCAAGGTGAGAGGACCCGGCAAAGTATCCCACCCATCGGAAAGGGGAGGATGACCCCTTCTATCCATTATACAACACGTCCTTTAGGACGTCGATCTTTAGATCGTTATGGAATATTAGATACTTCGGTAATATCTATAAAAAAAGAGAACAGGGAGTTTACCGACCTTGAGATTAAAAGAAGCACGGGAATTAGCGAATTATACTCAGGAATCACTTGTACAAGAAATTCAAATTCAAATGGAATGCTCTTTACGGCATTATCAGAATATAGAATACGGCAAGAAAATACCTACAATGCCCCTTGGACTATTAATCTGTAGGATCTGCGGTGTTGATCCAAACGATATAGACGAGTGGAAGATCACCAGGACAATCGGTAACTCATGAAATTGATGTGCCTGGATGTTCCTAAACGCTCCTACTGTGGTATAATAAAAGTATAACAGGTGTAAAATAAACAAAAGCCACGATGCGCTAACATCGTGACTTGTCTAACAAAGGCCGGTGGGCGACCACGGCGAATTTCAATCAAACGAATGAAAAACCACCGGATTGCAAGGCTACCAACCTATTCCCGGTGGTTTTTCTTGTTCCGCGCTGCTTTCCACGCACTGCATAAGGCTATTAACCCCACTGCAATACTAACTAGCTTATCGCTAATTTCAAGAAAATGCTGCACGACTTCAAGAAGTGACACGGCGTCACCCCCTTTCGGGTAAGCTTCGCCGTGCCGATAATCCCACCGGTTACTTTGTCTTCTCTATTATACCATAATCAGCCTATTTAACGCTCTAATTCTGGCCCTGATTTTGATTTTGGTAACTCATTTAGATTCGATTTGTCTTGTCCTTTTGGCTTCTCGTCTCGATCCGTGGAAGCCGCTGCCACTTCTCTAGCTGCATCCATACCAGGAATCGTTAGCTGCGTTTTTGTAGCTTCCTGTATACGTTCCCTATTCAATTGGTGGTCAACCTCACGAATAATATTATTAGCGGTTTTCTGGATCTCGCCCAGGGCTTGTTTAGCCAATTGAATATCCTTTGCCCAGGTTGCAATATAACCGGCGCTGTAGGCTTCGGTATCCATTCCATAATACTTTGTGACCATAAAGGCCGTGGCTTCAGCCTGGGCTTCCTTGTGTTCTCGTGGCAAGTCCTTCAAAGGACTGTCCATTCGGTGGAGCTGCGAATGTGCATACTCATGGATTAATGTTTTGAATTTCATTGTCGAATTTTCAATAGCCGGATTGATCCGGATGGCATGATCCTCACGATCATAATACCCACGCACATTAGGCTTGTCCTTAAAATCCTCGGCATTCTCTCGTACATCCATTTTCTTTGCAAGATGATCGGAAAACTGACGATACATCTGTGCAGCTCCTGCACTGTCTCTTATATCATCACGGACAAACTGCCGTACATTGACTATTTCTTTACCTTGCGTTTGGCTTACGTCAAATACGTTTACCGCCTTGAAGCCTGTAAGCATTTCCTTCTTCTCGGTAATTTCTTTTCCCTTTGCATCGAGCTGAGGACGTTGTGTAACTGGATCTATTTTAGTCATTTCGACTTTCTTAAATGTAGGAGCGAAAATTTTAACGGCCGTTTCACCTTTCTGCACCTGTCGCCCCATGTCCTTCCACGCATTGTATCCCTGTACCATTGTAGCTTCAGGTTTTTGGGCGTAAATCATAACCACATTATTCAAACTGTATTTTGGAAATTTAGAAGCTACTTCTAAGTAGCGTTGAAATTCAGACTTATTAAATATTCTTTCTATGGCCTGGTCAACTTGTTTCTGCACCTGAGCCATCTTCGCTTCATAGTCGCCAGATTTAGGAAACGGCATCCTTATTCACCCTCCCTCACATATAGAGGTTCGTACAATTTAACCCCGTTTTCTACAATCTCCAGGTAGGCGATTTCTTCATAGTTAACAAGATCCCCGTTTGGAACTTCCTCATATGACAGATATCCTTCAGGCTTTGTCACGTAGATAGGTTTCTCGCTCCCCACGATCTCATAAAATTGGTACATGGTGTTTCCCCTCTCTGTCATGAGAAAATGTTATGAGAAAATAAATTCGATCTTTCCATCTTTCAAGGAAAGAGCTGCTTCAAATTTATTTTTACTTTTGCTTGTAAATCCCTTGATCGTGCCCGTTTTCCCTTTCTCACATAGCGCCTTAATTTGAGTAGGGGTTAACTTTTTGCCTAGTAGCTCTTTGAAAAATGTTATCTTGCAACCCTCTTTATAGGCCGTACAACCGTAAAACTTCCCTTTGTCCGTTATATAGCCGTTCCCACAAGGACATTTGCAAATTTGATCGGCTTCTTCGGTGGCTGCAATCTGCGCCTGGACGTTCAAATTTCCCATGTCAGCAGAAGCTTGTTCCAATAATTTATGACATAATTTTTTCGTGTTCTCAATAAAGACGCTGCTTTTCTTGTTACCTCGGCCGATCTCCTTCAGGAATATTTCCCATTGAGCCGTCATTTCAGGTTTGGAAAGAACGGTACCTTTCACAGCTTCACATAAAACCTCGCCCTTCGGTGTTACATAGACCTGGTTTTTCTTCACTAGTATAAATTCACGTTGCATGAGTGTTTCGATAATACTTGATCTTGTCGCTTCAGTGCCTAATCCTTCACTCTCATTCAAGGCATCCCGCATTTCCTTATCCTCAACGTGACGACCGGCATTAGTCATGAGCGTGATAAGCTGTCCCTGTGTGTACGGCTTAGGCGGCTGCGTCATCCCGTCCTTGACTCCCACGATCCCAGTGGTTGGATCAGCCTGTTTAACGCGCGGTAGGGCTTTATCCTCGTCCTCTTCATCATCTATTCCTTCCGGATCGTTGCGATACAGCAGCTTCCAGCCGATAGACTTTTCAGTCTTTCCCTTTGTAATAAAATCCACTTCACCGATGGCTGTTGTAATGACTGTTTCCTCGTAAGTGTAGTCGGGCAAAAACATGCCTAACGCACTCTTTATAATTTCATCATAGGTAGCCTTTTCCATTTCCGTAAAGTCTGCGGTCGTTGATGGTATTTTTTCGGTCGGAATAATGGCGTAGTGGTCGCTCACTTTATCCGGATTCACATATCGCTTGGATGGCTCCAAACTATGCGCCTGGAACGACACACCTATGAGCTGCTGATAGTTACTTAGGTTTTGCTTCAAGTATGCAAACTCTTCTATTGTTATGTGCTGTGAATCGGATCGCGGATAGGAGACAAAACCTTTTTCATAGAGTGACTGCACAGTAGTTAATACGTCCGTTGGGCTATATTTCTTCTTTTTATTCATGGCAGCCTGTAAACCGGACAGATTATACAAGGTAGGCGGCTGCGTCCGCTTTTCATTCACTTCAACTAGTTTGACTACCCCATTATAAGTAGCCTTTCCATGCTCAATATAGGGTTTTACCGCTTCATACAGTTGTTCTTTAGATTGATAACGATCGCGTAGCTTACCAGTGTATTTCCCTGTAAAAACGGCGAACTCAGCCACAAGCTCATAAAATGGTTCGGATTTGAAATTTTTAATTTCACACTGACGATTGTAAATGAGAGTAAGCACCGGCGTTTGTACTCGGCCAACACTAAATACTTCCTTGAACCCCTTACGCTGCAGATGCAGCGTGTACAATCGACTAGCATTCAGCCCGATTAGCCAGTCAGAGATTTGCCGAGCTTGGGCTTCATAAAAGAGGTTAATGGTCGTTGATCCGTCCCGTACTTCAGCAAAACCTTTCCGTATCGCATTTTCGGTTAGAGAGGAAGTCCATAGCCGTTTTATTGGCTTGTTGGAACAACCGGCCATCATAATAAGCAGCCGGGCAATATTTTCACCCTCTCGCGCCGGGTCAGTCGCTATAATAATTTGATCGGCTTCTTTCAATAAATCCTTTACAATTTTGAACTGTACTGCCTTATCCTTTGAAACCTTATATTCAAAACTCTCCGGAATAATAGGGAGACTGTCCAAGCTCCATCTCTTCCAGGCTTCGTTGTATTCATCTGGATTTTTAAGTTCTACGAGATGCCCAATAGCCCATGTGACCTTAGCACCGCTCGTAAACTCCTTGCATGGGTTAATGAGAAGAAAGCCTTTCCCCTTGGTATGTGGGAAAGGCGCAGCCAATTTTCTAGCCTGGTCAGGTTTTTCAGCTAGTACGGTTATCATTGTGCATTCCTCCATTTATCACATTGGTAAGTCGTCTGAATCGTCCAGATCCTTTTTCTCTTCATCCTCAACCGTTTCTTCCTGATCAGCAGCCGCTTCATCTGTAAGCTCCTTAATCACTTCCATTAAAGCTTCAGCGTCAGGATCGTCGTCACCAATGCCGTTTAACGCTTCCTCTAGCTCTCTAAAGGCCGCCTGTACATCTTCATCGGTAAATCCATCATCTGTTGCTTCAGTAGCAATAGGAGCTTCTTCAAGTGGTTCTAATGGTGTTTGATCGATTGGGTCAAGATTACCTAACAACATGCTTAGTTCTTCTGTTGATATACCTTCTCCGTCCTCAAATTCATCTTCTTCCGCAAACGGTACGTCTTCTTCTTCAGGAATCTTTTCCATTTCCTCTTCTAAGGCCAGCATTTCGGCTTCTAAGGCTTCATCATAATCCGCATCTTCTAATTCCCGTTCTTCTGGATCGATGGCTGTATGAGCTTCTGGAAGCTTCTCAACATGGTTTACTGAGCTAATACCGAAGAACTTCAAAAAGTTATTTCTGGAAGAACGTTCGTAGTTAGGTTTACGGTCTTTTCCAAATAGGAATTCGCCATACACTTTATACTGATAAGACTTTTCTAGTTTTAAAGGAAAATAGCCGTTTACGAAAAGATAGCACACAGCAGGGTTTACATTAAGTAGCTCACCTTGTGTAATCAAAGGTCGCTTTACAAACTGTTCGGAAATGCTCTTAGAAGCGTTTTTCTCTCCAATAGAGGTACTTTTCTGTTTATGCTTAATCGTGGTTTCCCCGGCAACATCACTGAAGTATTTGGCGGTCTTGGTATCCTTGGTTCGCAAAAACAGTGTTGTATCATGATTGTTGATGATGGATCGCGCCATATCCGGGCCATACATACGTTTGTCTTCCAATTGCCCGATATCTTGAATAACCGTGTGCATCGACATCCCCAGTCCTCGACAAGTTGCCAGGATGTTCGGATATCCATTGATTTTCCCGATATTCGCAAATTCATCCAGTAAGTAAATAGAGTCAATTGGCAGCCGTGAATGATTCTCGTCCGCGATATCATAGAAGGTGTCAATTAGTTGTTCAAAGAAAGTGGCCGTGAGCTGCTTAAATGGATTACTCTTCATCCGTACTTTAATGTAAAGTACCGTTTTTTCTTCCTGAAGATCCCGGAAGTTAAAAGAACTCTTTGCCGTAAATTTCGCAATCTTCCGCATCGCGAAGATCCCAATTTGTTGAGCCAATGTGGACATAATTCCCGTTCTTGTGTTCCCGGCGCTCATATTAGCCAGAGTAAACATGTCATATGCTGGATGGTCAACAGACATTTCTTCCAGCAAGTTATCCAGGAATTCTTCATCCTTTCCTGCCTTGGCTGTAAATTGTACTACATGAGTCATTGTTGCAGTATGACGGTATTCCGTTTTGATATAGAGAATAATAGCTGCAAAGTAGGCTATGGCCGATTCGCTCCAAAAATCCCTTTTCCCATCATCTACCGCATTGGATGCAATAGTATTCGCGACAGCTCGCGCATCTTCATCATCGTCAACATAATCCAGTGGATTATAGCCAACCTCTTCCGAAAAATTAACAAAGTCAATTTGATAAACTTTGTAACCTTGATCTCGTTTGAGTTGGTGAGTCGCTTCATAAATCTATAGTGATAGGTAAGAGTTTGAAGTAATCTCCGTCTTTTCCCCCACTTCACACCGTACGTGCGCGTTTCCGCGCATACGGCGTTCCATCGTTTCCAATTGACTGAAAGTTAACTTGTTATTGGTTCATTATCTAAGGCGGCTCGTAAATAGTTAAGCTTAATCAACTGCGATTTTTCGAGAGAGAAATATAGTAGGTATTTGTTTATCTTGTCTTCATTTGTAATGTGTAACAGTCTGTGAATGAAGCTATCAATAATGACAAGGTTCGAATATTTGTCTGTCCCACCTTGGTGGATGGGAGTTATATGGTGACAATGTACTCGATCAATACCAATGGGTTCTTTTGTAATGAAGCATCTTCCATACTGGGCAATGTATTTGGATATCCGATTATCGTTGTACTCAATACTCCTGTTTTTGGAGTAGGTCATCATCACTTGATGGAGCACATCTTTCGGTATCGCCTGTAGATTCGTATGAATCTTAGCTCTGCCGAAGGCAGTATAGTCACAGGTGTCTTGACTAAAGTTCCAGGGATTTTTATGGTGAACACCTGAAACAGGGAGCATCGGCGTCTGTTGTACGCTATAGATTTTGGAATCCGGATGGATACCTCTTGTTCTCTTCTTGAAATTTTCACTAGTTGATTTAAAACTCATTATTATACTTTTATTTCTGAGTCTAGCCTTTATGGTCTTAAGAAGAGTGTAATTCACTTCTGTTAAGTCCATATATACGGTTGTAGCTACTCTGTAGTAATTCTGAATCCCAACAAGGGTTGTGTTGAATCTAAGGACATTGTCTGCTACGGGTTCAGCCTGTACATCTTTGACTTTCGCCTTTAGGATTCTTTTGGTTTTCGCAATAGCTTTGTCACTCATAGAAGTCTTGGCTGAGAAGCCATGTTTACTTTTATTTTGCCGAGTGATTTTCACCTTAAATCCAAGAAAGTCAGAGGAATTCTTTTTGAGATTAACCACGCTGGACTTCTCCTCATTGACCTCTAATCCCAGTCGGGATTTAAGAAAGTCGACCGTCGCAAAATAGAAGCGTTTAGCCTCTTGGTATGTACGGCACATGATCTTGAAGTCATCCGCATAACGGACAATGTATCCTGATTTTAAATCCGTATAATCTCTAGCATACTGAGCGAATCCATTCCTGCTCCTTCTCGTTGGCTGGTAAGTTTCCCATTGGTCACTAATCCACCAATCCAGTTCATTAAGAACGATGTTCGAGAGAAGAGGTGATATGATACCTCCCTGCGGAGTTCCTTTGGTGGGTATTCCTATCCCCTGGATTTCGGATTTTAGTATCTTGGATATTATGCAGATTAGGGATTTATCTCTTATTCCTAAAGTCCACATTTGTTTAATCAGTTTTCCATGATCCACGTTATCGAAGAAGCCCTTAATATCAATGTCGACACAATAGTGAGCACGACCAATGTTGATGAGACTTACCATTCTGCTGAGCGCATGATGCGTGCTTCTATTTGGGCGAAACCCATAACTATGAGAATGGAATTTTGCTTCACAAATGGGCTCAAGGACTTGTCTGATCGCCTGTTGTACTAGACGATCCCAGATTGTTGGAATGCCTAGCGGCCGTTTCTTGTCAGATCCTTCTTTAGGAATGAAAACCCTTTTAACAGGTTTGGGCCGGTAGTTGTTCAATCGTTTTCTGACCTCATGAACAATTTCAAAGTCGTTAAGGTGCCAGATGTCTTTGATTGTTAGACCGTCGGTACCTGCCGTTTTGCTTCCCTTGTTGGTTTTGATGTTTCGATAAGCTAACCGTATATTTTGCTCTGAACCAATGATATTTGTTAACTTGTAGAAATTGTTACCATTGAGACTGTCGGAATATAACCCGTCATACACTTTCTGCATGTCGTAATATTCGTTGTATCTCAGCTTGGGTTTCTTCAACATGGGCTGTAACCTCCTGTCCTGTCTGGAGAATTACTTCTCTTAGTCTTACATGAAACCATGTGAACCAAGTCAGTAACTGTCAATCTTCAATCGACTAGTGGCTATCCCTCCACGTTCGTTACACGCTTCATCGGTACTGTGCCACCACTTTCACTGCCATAAATCCGAGTTATACCATTGAGTAGTATCCTCAAAGCTTTCCTCGGAACCGTATCATCGGAATGCAAGTCCTCTACGTTGGCAGTTTCCCACGTTCCGTTATTCCTATCTATGCATATACCGTTAGGTTTCCCCTATGAGCCTGCTACCTTGACATTGCCTGTAACAATGTATGGATTTTCATAAAGGAGAGTTTTACTAATCCACAGTAGCGACACATATTTGTGTCCGAGAGCCTTTCGACTCCCTCCCGATATAGACCCGTACAATCAGAGATTCGTCTGCACTTTACCCTCAATCACTTTGGGCTTATCATGCATCCTAACCATAGGTATTTTGTAGACTTCCGGCTTATAGGTCGCGTCTCTCACCTCTGAGGACTTTCGGACACCGTTAGGTGTCTACGGCGACTCTCAGCCGACTTCACCGAGCTTCTTACGAATTGGTTCTTGCTAACGTCTTCGCAAGTCGGAGGATTAAAGGAAGCCCTTCAAGGCGTTACCCTATCTTTTGACTTCTCGGAATAACAGTTCACTGTGAACTGTATAAGTTCGACAGCGCCTAAGCTTTTCACTTAGGAACGTGTCGCGCCCCCTTTAGGGTCGGTTACGATAATAGTTTCTTCAACATGATTCATCATATTTGGAAAAACATAAGCCTGGCCTTTACCTGATCCAGATGATCCGATAATTAAAACATTTCGATTATCAATATTTGTTCCTTTGGGCATGATGATTAGTTCTTTTCGACTTGGAATTTTCCCCAAGATGATACCCGGTTCCATCTTGAATGCGCTCATTGGATCTTTGTTGTAAGCATTACGTTTAGAAAATGTCTTCCCATTAACTACATCAGATGGCTGACCCCATTTTGATGTTCCGTGTAATCCGAAATCACTGGCATCCACAAGTTTCGGTAACAAAATAGATGACCTCATGGAATACAACATGCCCCCTAAGATAACAAACGGCATCAAGGAAAATATGACTTTCAAATTTTCCTGGGCGTAAGCAAAAGAAACAACCTTTACAGGCTCTAGCAATAATTGAGTTAAATCGCCACCTGGGCCAATTACATAAAAACCAACCATGAGCAGATATGAGAACAAAATACTCATCAGGAAACTAGCAAAAATAGGTTTCCACGCCTTGTTTTTAAATTCCATAATACCTCCTTAATGATCCAACTCTTGACCTCTGTATCTTCTTCGTTGCTTCTTCTCAGTAGGATCTTTTTCATGTTTTTTGTTTTCATTCGCACGTTGCGCTTGCTCCAATGCCTGGAACAATCCAGATGCAACACTTTGTGAATATTGACGTTCGACTTGTTGATCAGGTGTAAATGAATTATCCATAGGTTTGTCATTAATTTCTTTTGTGATTTGTTGATGAATAACATTAAGATCCTGGTCAACTCGTCCGGAACTCATTCCGTTGTCTTGCCGATCCTGAAGGCGTAGTAAGACTTCAGCATTTGTAATGTGATCGAGTGAATCAGAATAATGTTTTTGTAAATTCACTCGAAGTAATTGAACGTTTCCAGCTAAATCTTTTTCATGTCGGTCTTTTTGTAATGTGAACTGTTCAATCTTTTTGTTCGCTTCATAAACAAGATCAAAGTTTTGTTCTTTTAAAGAACTTAACCGTTCTTTCATTTGTTTCTGTATCGCTCTGTCTAAGATGAAAACACTCTTCGAAATATTTCTAGTTTGTTCAGCTAAAGAAGGAGTGTTTTTTTCATGCTCTTTATATTTGGAAACAGCATAAGAAGATACTTCATCTTCGCGTAGAACTTGGTTCGTCTCTTTAAAATACTGAACTGCATGATACATTTCATCGACAGAATAATTATTGGTGGATTGATACAAAACTGAAAATTCTTTTCGAGTAAAATCACTTTGAATATCTAAAGCTTGATCAGCTTTGTCTAAAAGCATTTTCAACTTAGATAGGTCTTCCATATTTTTTTGTTCTAGCGTTTTGATATGTGAAACCTTCTCCTTCATTTGATCCATAAATTTTGAAGGAGTGAAGCCATATTTCAATACTTGCTTCGGATCATCTTGATATGCTTTGTATGCTTTATTTAGTAAGTTCTTTTCAGAAGTAATTTTAACTTTTTCGCTTTCAATTTTCTTATTCCAGTTTCCATTTTCGATTTCATCTTTAACTTGTTTTGCAATGATATAATCCACATAACTTTTCGATCTTTGCGCCACCATAGATAGAGCTGTTTTCTCTCCATCATTCAGCTTTCGACTAGATCGAATAACATCAAGTTGTTCAGAAAGGGATTTTTCATTTTTATATTCAGAAAGAGAAACAACTTGTTGCTTTTTCAATTCTTTTAGCTTATTTAATTCGGAATTAATTTGTTTAATTTCTTCGTTAATTTTTCCATAGTAAGTAACTGGTTCATAAGGAACATTGTTTCTGAGCGCTTGCTCTTTCACTCTAGTTTCATACTGGAAAGCTGTACGTTCCAGTCTGATTCCAGGTACACGATCCAGTCCTTGATTTTTGTAACTTTCGTGACTAACTCGATCTTCGATACCACGATCTTTTAACTTTTCATTAATTAGATCCGCATAATTCTTCCTCCATTGAACGAGCGTTTCTTTTTCATTCCAGTTAGTCAAATGTACACTTACTTTCTTCATCACCCCGTTAACTTCTTTATCAACTTTCTGACGTTTGTTCCCCCAGGAACCATCTTCATTAAACGGACGCATGGTGAGCATGACATGAGCATGGGGATTGTTCTCTTTGTCTCTGTGAATTGCAATATCTGCAACCATTCCTTCATCTGAAAAGTTCTCTTTGCAAAATTGAAGAAGCAATTCCTTTTGATCATCGTTGTTTAGATCGTTAGGAAGAGCAAGACGAATTTCTCTCGCTATTTGTGCATTCTTCTGCTTTTCAATTTTTTCGACTTCATTCCATAAACGTTCACGATTATTGACCCATTTAGGCGCATTCTTCGGAGCCAGGATGAAGCACTCAGGTGGAACAGTTCTTTCACCGTAATTTTTTGTCAAACCATCGCGTTCAGAATATAAAGGTTCTCCGCTGCGATAAGCTGCGGCCGCGACAGCGGAATGATTCATACGGTTAAATATCTGTGAGCTGAAGTAAAAGTACCCCATACCATGCCCACCTCCTTCCAAGCCCCTGCGGGTTATTTGCTGCAAGCAAACTCCCTTTCCAACGGAAAGGTCATTCACGGGAAGTGAATGAAATCGAGCGAAGGTGAGACCCATTCCCTGCGAAACAGGGGTATAAATGGGCACTCTCACTTCGTTTTGTGATTTACTATACCATACATTTCCACATTTTAGTAGACTTTTCTCCTAAATTACGGTAAAATTATTGCACAAAACACCGTATTTACCTAAAGGAGGAAAACAGGAATGGCTAAAAAAAGTAAACTCGGACAAGTGCAGAAATTAGAGGAACAGATTAAAGAGTTACGAGAGAAGCAGAAGAAAATAATCGAGCAAGCTCAAAAAGACATTGGGGAATATTTGATGGATTCATGGGAAGTTGAGGACATAGAGCAAGCTAAGAAACTTATTGATAAGTTTCAGCAGGAAGTTAAAAATATGAATGATGCAGTTAGCCGTCAAGTTCCGAGCACAAACAGTAACCAGAATAATTTTAGTACAACCGGTTCTAATTCAGTAAATTGATATGGATACAAGAAAAACTCCGATCTCTGATATTGATATAAAGATTGAACAGCTCGAAGAGAGAAAAAACAGAATAGTTAAACTAGCATCAGATAAAGAAAGAAAGCAGCGCGCTAACCGTTTAATACAGACGGGTGCATTAGCTGAGAAGTATTTTGGAATTGAGCATTTGTCTATTGAGAAAAGAGAAGAATTATTTAACATATTTGCTGCTTTTATATCGAAGAACACACCCGAAAAATACCGGAGGAAGAATAAATAATTTTTCATTTCTTTATGACTGGGAGGTTTAAATAATGGACGCAAGAGATCACTTGAATAATCAAGTTATTGAGATCATTGAAGAACTTGCGAATAAACAAAAAAGCAGATTAATGAGAAGACAACAACTACATGGAAATCAAAATAATCAATCTGTCGATAATAAAGTCGTTCCGATCCGTCCAGACTTGAACGATAGAATCAATAAAGTTAGTAAAACTAACGATACACCACAAAAGGAAGAAATACAGTCTTTAAAAAGCTTGTTGGCTGCGCGTCATAATTTGGAATCACTTAAAGAAAGACTGAATAAAGATTCTAATAAAAATAAAACAGAGCTTGAAAAATTGAGTAAAGTTGAGGTCAAGCTTAACAGCAGCATTGTAAAAGCACAAAGAAAAGAAATCACACTGGCTATTGATAATTTAAAAAGAGAACCTCGAAGATTTGTTTTAAAATTAGCTGATATAAAGAGTAAAATTGAGTTACTTAAAACTAAACTTGAAAACAATCCACGTCTATACAAAATGCACTACGAAAAAATTGAAAAACTCGAAATAATAATCGACAGGAAAATTAACAATACTCAAACAAGAACATTACGATCTGCAATAAATAACATACAAAAAAATCCTGAAAAGTACCGACAAGAAATTGATCGTTATGACGAAATGGAAAAGACTTTAAACAAAGGTTTGAGCCAAAATAATCAAAATAATATGCAAAAAGACAAGGAAAATGAAAAGAACCAAAAGCAAGAAAGGACAAGAGATGACTTGGAGTTGTCACGTTAAGATAAAAACTTTTCTCAACACTAAATCATCCCAAATGTTTTCAAATTGAAAGCATTTTGGATTCGTTTTGAAAAAAATGTTTGATCAGCAGCCAAACTCGCCATATTATGAGCGCAAATTGAATTGCTAATACATTCAGTTGGAGTTACAATGAACCTACGAATGATATTTGAATGCCTTGTGAATTGAATTTGAATTTAAAATTATATCTTAGGAGTGATTCTGTTGAAATTGAGAGTGACAACGGATTTTGGTAACTCAAAAACAAAAATTCGGATCAATGGTGAACGTATCGAACAACCTTCCGTCATCAAAAGACTTCATAATCCTGAACCTGCATCAGAAACAAATATTGAAAAAAATATCGCGAATTTGCTGGAGGAACTCAGCGTAAATATAGCTAGTCCTTCCTTGAAAAGATCCGGATTCTTTTCTGTTGGTCAACACGCAAATCTGGATGCTTTAAAGTCAGAAAACATGAATATTAAGCTCGGAAAAAAATCTAAACATGACATCCCTATCGTTATGAACTTGTCTTTAACAGCTGCACAAGTAGTAAAAAACTATTACAAGAAAAATAAGAAGCTCCCTGAGAAAATTGATGTTCAGGGGACTTTGGCTGGTGCAATCCCTGCTTCTGAGTACACTTCAGAAATAGCAAAAGAATTTGAAGAACGCTTCATCGGAAAAGAAGGGTCTCCAATCGTTCATGTCGTCATTGTATATGTTGGATCTCAGTCTGTAACAGTCACCATTAGATATACGAATGCCAAGATTACACAAGAAGGTATTCCTGCGTTATACGCTTTGATCGAAACGAATGAAACGATTCTGAGAAAATTCCGCGAATTGTATAAAAACGACCCGAAACGCAATAGCATGACTCAAAGAGATTTTCTCTCTCTGAAAGGATTAGGAATTGATATTGGTTCTGGAACGACTGAGTACATTCATAGCCGCGGCGTAAATCCAGTTTTACAAAACTGCCATGGTGAAAAACGCGGCGTGGGACATGCAGCAGAAGAAGCAACGAAATTACTGGAATCGGAGCTTAATGGTCATTTGAAAATAAATCGCCAACGCTTTGATGAAATCATGCAAGATAATCAAAATAATTATCATGAATTGGCTCAAAAATTTATGTCTGAAGCTCAATATGGCGAATCAAACAGAATTTTGGAAGATGTACAAGAAAGGTATAGCGTAATAGGTGGTGATATTGATTTTATGATGGTTTTCGGAGGGGGAAGTATCACTTTCGAGGAAGACCTTTATCCAAGTTTGACCGAATTTTCAGAGGATGTGAAATGTATGATCCTCTGGATTCCGGAAGAGTTTGCAATTGATATGAACTTGGATGGTCTTGAAATTTTGCATACCAAAGTGTTTTTTCCAGGAGTTGCATAACGAATGAGCGATAAAAACAGAAGAGAACTCGTTTCATGGCGCATTGGAAAATTACCCGACACTGACCAATTAAACGATTGGGTAAATGCTCAATCTAATGTTCAAAACTCAATCACTAATTTAGTGAGACATATGATTGAACAGTTCGGTTATCGTGATGTTACGGCATACGATATTCAAAAGACTCTTTTCCAAAAACCAGTAGCTGACGAATTGCGTTCAATTTTATCTGGACTAAAAAATGTTCCTATATCAATTCCAACAGGTGAAGCTCCTTTGTCCAAAAATGAACCAGAAGACGTTGCAGAAAATCCGGCAGAAAATGAAATCAATAAACCTGAAACGCACAAAAATGCTAACGATGATATTTACGGAATGATAGATAGAACAAGTCTTTAAAAAAGAAGATGGTTTGGAAAACCAAGCCATCTTCTTTTTTATGTTCGTGATCTATCTCGTCCGGATCTAACAGCGCGCCAGCCGCTATGAATCAAATCGTATGGGTATTGGTTGGTGCGTGGCTGCTCTATACTTCCAGAGACGAAGGGAAAAACGGCCTTTCGATTATCTCGGTGTATGAGCTGCGCAGTGGCTCTAGATCAATGATTAAGTATCTTACTTGCTCTGTATCCGTATGAACTAACGGTTGATAATAACAGTAAACGGTCATTTTGCATTCAGTAAACGTAAGTGTTTACGTTTACGTTTACGTATGTGTGTTTTAGATATTGTAAACGCTTTGTTCTTTTAAATGCTTACTGACCTGCAAATCATGGTGTAAGTCGTAAAAAAGCAATTTCATCCTGGAACATCATTAAGCAACTTCCTGCGAGCAATAGATATACCGCTATAGTTAAGCACATCTAAACATTTCTGTTATGGTGTGAGTTGCCTGTAGCATAGCCCGCACTCTAAATCAAAATCATATCTGGCTTCACGCATTCACTTGAGTGGTTTAGTAATAAGCCCGTTTTCAATTCATCAGATAACGTGATCCGTTCTAGTTAATCAGATGAGTTCTTCACATACATCATTTTACAATATCACAAACGTATACTTATACGTATACGTTTACAAAAATTCTATCCTAAATGGTCTTATTCTCATTATTCCTTGTTTTCGTAGCTTTATACGTAAGTGACTGTATTCTTGTAAAAAAAAAGAATAGACACTAGATCTAATCTACATAACCGTAGAACCAAAAGGATGTAGGGAAAACAGACATACTTATTTTTAAGTACGTCTGTTTTTTAACGATACGAGTCATTTTATAGTCTTCATAACCAATACGTGGCATGCCTAAAAACAGTCTACATTTACGTAAACGTAGACGTAGACATTAATATTTGCATTAACTTGGCTCACTTAAAGTATCATCTCAGAGCCTCATTGATTATTATACCTCTAGTAGTTAGTACATATAAACATTTCTGTTGTGGTGTGAGTTACCTGCAACATAGTCTGCAACCTAAATCAAATCAGATCTGGCTTCACTCATTCACTGGAGTGGTTTAGTAATAAGCCCGTTTTACGTGATCTGTTCTAGTTAATCAGATGAGTTCTTCACATGCATCTTTTTACATCATCACAAACGTATACGTATACGTTTGTGAAAATTTATAAAGTTCTAATCCTAAATGGTCTTATTCTCATTATTCCTTGTTTTCGTACCTTTATACGTAAGTGATTGTATTCTTGTAAAAAAAGAATAGACACTAGATCTAATCTAATGAACAGGAGAATCAAAAAGAATGCAGGGAAGCAGACGTACATATTTTTTAAGTACGTCTGTCTTTTAACGATACGAATCATTGTATAATCCTCATAACCCATACGTGGCATGCTTAAAAACGTAAACGTATACGTATATGTTTACATTTTCTTTAACTTGGTTCACTAAAGTATCGTCTCAGCACTTCATTGATTATTACACCTCTAGTAGTTAGTTAAGCACATCTAAACATTCCTGTTGTGGTGTGAGTTACTTGCAACGTAGTCCGCACTCTAAATCAAATCAGATCTGGCCTCACTCATTCACTGGAGTGGTTTTAGTAATAAGCCCGTTTTCAATCATCAGAAAACGTGATCCGTTCTAGTTAATCAGATGAGTTCTTCACATGCATCTTTTTACATTCTCACAAACGTATACGTATACGTTTGTGAGAATGTAAAAAATTCTATCCCTAAATGGTCTTATTCCCATTATTCCTTGTTTTCGTACCTTTATACGTAAGTGATTGTATTCTTGTAAAAAAAGAATAGACACTAGATCTAATCTATTGAACAGGAGAATCAAAAAGAATGCAGGGAAGCAGACGTACATATTTTTTAAGTACGTCTGTCTTTTAACGATACGAATCATTTTGTAATCCTTTGTAACCCATACGTGGCACTCTTAAAAAAAAGTTTACATACACGTAAACGTAGACGTAAATGTTTATATTTACATTTGCTTTTACTTGGTTCACCAAAGTACCCTCTCCGCACTTCATTGATTATTACATCTCTAGTAGTGAGTACATCTAAATATTTCTGTTGTGGTGTGAGTTACGTGCAACACACTCCGCACCCTAATCACAAGATCTGACTTCTCGCATTCACTTAAGTAGTTTAGTAATAAGTCCGTTTTCAATTCATTAGAAAACGTATACGTATCTGAAAATTCACAAAATTCTGTCCTTAAATGCTCTTATTCTCATTATTCCTTGTTTTCGTACCTTTATACGTAAGTGACTGTATTCTTGTAAAAAAAGAATAGACACTAGATCTATCTACTGAACAGGATATGTAGTATGCTTAAAAAATTTTACACATACGTAAACGTAGACGTATATGTTTACATTTTCTTTAACTTGGTTCACTAAAGTATCATCTCAGCGCTGGAGAAGACGGATAAGAAGTAGCTCAGTATGAATATGATGCATGGGGGAATGTTTTAAGCCTGAGCGGTACGCTTGCAGAAGAGAACCCATATCAGTATGCTAGTTATAAATATGATACTGAGACAGGATTATATTATTTATGAAGTCGATATTATAATCCTCAGCATGGAAATTTTATAACACTTGATCTTGAACAGGATTCGGACTTAGATAATCCATTGAACAGAAATGGATATAGTTACTCGTTAAATAATCCAGTTTCGTTAGTAGATGATGATGAGAATTTTCCTTTCATCCCGATTATTATCATAGTGATTGTTAGATTCGTAGCAAACTTACACTAAAACCAATACTAAACGGGTACTGTTTATACTGGGCGAACAAGTGGAAAAGGTACGCCTTTAGAAAACATCGCTAAAAGGGATGCTAACCACCACATGAATAAATATGGATATGGTCGAGCAACCATTTATAGGTCATCAAGTAACAAAAATGCAATACGTGGCAGCGGTGCTAAATCTCAAAATGGTACTTCAGGGAATGCGATCAATGGCATTTCTCCGAATAATAAGAAGTACAGTAAGTATATTAAAGCCGCAACGAAGGAGTTTGGAAAGCCGTGAAAAATACGAAACGTAAGCGAATAAAATTGGGAGATATCTACGCTATCCCTTTGCCCAACGGTAAGTTTGCCTTTGGAAGAAGGCTTAAAGATGCCAGCATTGCAATCTATAATCATATAAGTGACTCTATAGAAGGGATACCTCAAGAAGAGGAATACCAATTTATCGTGGGTGTATATGATGATGTACTGAAATCAGGCGATTGGCCGGTCATTGAGAATCGTCCGTTCCCACATGAAGAGGAGGCATGGACCCCACCTGCCTGTATCATTGATAAGATATCAGGGGAATATTTGATTTATCATATGGGAGAGATTAGAGCTTCTAATCGCGAAGAATGTGAAGGACTAGAGATTGCGGCTGTTTGGGAAGCTCATCATATTGTTGATAGAATAATGGGAGATGATAAGTGGCACCGAGACCCGAATACATAGTGTAAGAATATATCGCCTGTAGATCCAGAGATCACTCTGATGCAATATAACTAAGGATCGTTTCATGACAAGGGCGATCCTTAGCTTTATTTAGTATTGAATCTTTGAATTGATATATGAATTATGTTTGATAGGGATCTTTTGGGTGAATTGTGTCACTATCCGAGGTTAGTGTCGAGGGACAAGAACATTGTGTCATTTCGGATTAGACTGTTATCTAATATCATCATGTCAAAACTTATTCCTTGTTTTCCTACCTTTATACGTAAGTGACTGTATTCTTGTAAAAAAAATAGATAAAACACTAGATCATTCTACTAAACTGGAGAATCAAAAAGAATGCAGGGAAAACAAACACGTGGCATGCTCAAAAAAAAGTCTACATTTACGTTTACGTAAATGTAGACTTTTTTATATGCTTTAACTTGATTCACTAAAGTATCGTCTCAGCACTTCATTGATTATTACACCTCTAGTAGTTAGTTAAGCACATCTAAACATTTCTGTTATGGTATGAGTTACCTGTACCATAGCCCACACTCTAAATCAAAATCAGATCTGGCTTCACGCATTCACTTGAGTGGTTTAGTAATAAGCCCGTTTTCAATTCGTCAGAAAATGTGATCCGTTCTAGTTAATAATCAGCTGAGTCTTCACATGCATCCTTTTACAACATCACAAACGTATACGTATACATATACGTATACTAAAAATTTACATAATTCTATCCTTAAATGCTTTTATTCTCATTATTCCTTGTTTTCGCACCTTTATACGTAAGTGACTGTATTCTTGTAAAAAAAGAATAGACAAGACACTAGATCTAATCTACTGAACTAGAGAATCAAAAAGAATGCAGGGAAAACATATAAAAAAGTCTACATTTACGTTTACGTAAATGTAGACTTTTTTATATGCTTTAACTTGGTTCACTAAAGTATCGTCTCAGCGCTTCATTGATAATTCTTGTTTTTTCCCCTCTACCGTATTCTGAGCTCTGACTATCCAGCTTGTCTTTTAGCTCATTCTCAATCCATACCGTATCTCTTCTGTGCAGTTCCTCAAACTTCTTTTTTCTAGGTAAAGCTTTCGGTTTAGTTCCATGAGAGTTATCAATAAGTTCAGAATGAACACTCTTACTACTTGACGCGCTTCTAATTTTGTTTTTCAAATCATCCATCTTAGACACGCTGGATCAGCTCCTTAACGAACTCTCTATATTGTTTTAAACCTTGATTTAATTCAGGGTTACCTTCAAAACCGTTAATAGATAACCGCCCAACTGCAGCTGTACGAGTCATGATAGTTCCGAAGCATAATTCTCCATACTCTTCCTCTATGAGCTCAATCAACGCCTTATTGTCTGTTCTTCTTACATCTATAAGAGAACGTAAGATCCCGGCAACCTTCATGTCCTTATTAACTAACTCTTGTACATGGATAGCCGTCTCTAAAAAACGACTAATAGCAGAGTAGCAAAATTTGCTTGCTTCAAACATAGCAACAACTGCATCTGATGCAGCTAAAGCATTAATAGTCTGATCTCCTAGAGCAGGAGGGGTATCAATTATAATATAATCATAATTGTTCCGAACGGTATCCAATGTTTCCTTCAACACAAGTGAACGGTTACCTCGATAAGTTTCATACAGCCAAGATGGAAATCGAGCAAGATGATCTTCTGCTGTAAGCATATCCAGCCGCTCAGCTACGTTATGTATATAATTGCGAGCATTTTTTTCTTTTAATGCCTCAAAAACAGTTTTCTCATGGAAATTATAGATATCTTGTTGTGTTAACAATTCTGTTAAATTCCCTTGAGAGTCCAGGTCCACAGCAAGTACTCTTTTGTTATATTCCTGGCTAAGAATATAAGCTACAATGCCAGAAGTAGTGGTTTTACTTGACCCGCCTTTCTGTATTCCAAAAGAAATAACTTTAGCCATAAAATCCCCTCCCATTCATTAAGAAAAGCATATCATACAATTACGTATACGTAAACATAAACGTAATTGTGCCAATTACGCCCCTTTCAAACTAAAAAATACATCTTATGTACTTGCTCCGTCAATAAGGTACAAAATTTAAAAAAATCAAACATTCTGATACTCACTGTGTCAGAGCGAGGTAGGAGCCTCTCATTTCGTTAGGAGTTAAGATATAGATAGAAAGTATGAAATGGACTACAGTGGGGTTTTAGAAGGCTTCCTAGGTGCTTATGATTGGTTTGTGATGTTAAGGAGAAGATGTAGACACGAAAGGGACCGTTTGAATCTGCGTTTACGATAGCCCTGTTCGCTCTTTATCATTTGGAATTTGAAGGTAGCGGATGTATGTCCACTGCTTGATTCTATTTTCGACCTTAGCAACTTAGCCTTCTATAATGTTTGGCAGTACACAAATTTGCTGTTTACAGAGCTACTAAGGATCTAACTAACTGTCCCTATAGGGTAGAGCTACAATGTGTCACGGCTCACTTCCTGCTGCTAGCCATCATAGCTCTCTTTAGATTGATGAGGCAATTAAACAGCTACTACGCTACCTTGATAATTGTGGCCGGTTACTAGATGTTACAGATCTGTAGTTATGGAGCCAATTACCTGAGTAACCACTTGTAATCAGACGATATTCTGCACTTTAAATAGCGAATACAGGAGCTTAGCCATTCAATACATTTACAGCTATAAAGAAGGGCTACGAATATTCTCAGGATAGGAGAGAGCAGGGTATGTGTGCTTGGTTGCTTGAATTCAGATTGTTAGTATAGCGCCTGGCTTAGTGACCTTAACTTTGAATATGAATGATACTCGTTAGCTTGCGGTGTCGTCATTTATCAAAAGACATCAAAGGTTCTGTGGTCGTGCATATTTCATGCGGTTTTCCTTTGAAGCTCGTCTTTATACGAATCGGAATAAAAAGCTTAAAATGTTTGTTTCGTTAGATATAAGATCTCAGTATGATGTTGGCATTAATTGCGGTCGCTTGTTCATGCATTTGCTAAAAGACTTCGTACTTGGTTTTAATGTTTTTGAGAATTTGAAAGTTCAATTCGTTTTTATCTTGTAGGTGATGGAGTTTTTATAGACCTATTAAAACCCTCTTTTAACATCATCCTTTAAAACCATATCTCAAAGGATTTCTTTAATACCATAGTTCAAAACATTTAGTTAATACCTTTTAATGGTTACTAAAAACCCTTGATACATAAGGTTTAATTCATCAGTTTTATTTTGGGAAAGATAGTCAAACGCTGGTCACACACTGCTAAAAACTTTCCTCACGATGAAATACGCTATATCAACGGTTACTTGATCTCATTTCACAATAAGAAAAACAATATACAGCTACAAGAAAGTAATATAAACAACAATAAACACGTAATCAAAAGTGAAAAAAACTTTATCCACAGACATTTCAGGTATGAGGTGAAAACATGGCTGAGAAATACCAGAAAAGAGACACTTTCAATGTAAATTTTATTAAAATAATGAGGAGGTTCTTTCATTTTTTCCAATTACAAATAGACAAATAGCAGTCACTCTACCGTCTTGTAGAAGTCACTGCATGAAGTTGGAAATATTTTATATGAAGAACAACTCAAAGAAGCCTAACTTGATATCACAAAATTAGACAGCCTTACTCTTTCGCTTTGAAATAAATTTTTCGATCTCTAGCTTGATTTCTAGAATAGGAGCGGGTAGAGTTTTTATTTGGTAATAACGTTCGACAAACCATTCTGGATGAGATCTGAAACGATTCAGCCAGCAAAGGTTAATCAGTCGAAGCTTGTCCCAAATTAAGCCTTGTTGTTTCTCCGTTTTTTCGATAACTTTTTGGTTTATGTCTGAGATTTCTTCATTGGTAAAGAGAATAGTTTCAGCCATTTGTTTTTGTTGTTGAACATGATCAAGCTCTACAGATAACTGTACGGCGTAATTGAGCTCTGCAGACTCCATAATTGAACGAAAATAAGCACTGATTTCATCTAGTTCATTCTTTTCGTCATTTACGATGTAATCGGAATCATCCTTATAAATCATGTTTAAGAAAGTTTGAGAACGCATTTTATTATGCTGAATACGATAGAGAGCATTATCAAAAATGTCAGTCGCATACTCATATCCGAATTTCACATAATAATCTTCCATGACCTTGGCCATTTGCCAAACGGCTTTACGAGATAGGAATTCACAGCAAAAACGATGCTTTTTCAGTTGTTTTTGAACCCACAACTCAGCACCTTCCGAAAAAACTTCCCCCATGGCGATCCATTTTTGATGGACATTGAGAACCTGGAAGTTTTCAGTGTGTATTTTTATATTCAGATATTTAGAAGCTTTCAAAAGGACTTGCTTAGCTTCTTTTGGAGTTCTTATATTAAGGAGACCTGTTGGTCCGTAGAGATCGCTAACATAACCCCATCGGAAGTTTCTTGGGATGTATACGAGCTCCTTACCCACATAGTGAAGGACAAATCGTTGAACATTCCGATCTTCAGCGAGGAATTCATCGCAGGTGAAAAATACAAAGTTCTTAGCATATAGATTAGTGGGAGTCATTTCTTCCTGATCTCTTACAAAGGTATAACGATTAAAAAATAAGATGCCGATTTCATTATAATGAATGATACCTTCGAGATCTAGTTTTTGAAGGAGGATACGAATACGATATGTAGAGGTTCCCATTCGTTTAGCCAGTTCTCCTTGGGATAAAGGAACCTCGCCACCATAAGCACAAACTGTACCTAGCAGCAGTTTAAGTTTGAACAGCAAACGAGTGTCATTGTAGAGAGTGCGTGCGTCAAATAAATCAGGATGATGCTTCATAATGTCACTCCTTCATTTCAACCCGAAAATGGTATGAGAAATAAAGGTTTTGGCTTTTTTTTCTGAAAAAGACATGCTATAATTAGGACATATCAGTTAAAGAAGTAAGACCAGAACCCGATTTCTCGAATTCTATCTAAGTGCCAGGTCGCCAAACTCAGCCATTTAGATAGAATATTGCGATTGGGTTTTTTTATGGAATTCTTTATTTCGACAATAGATTTTGAGTTTTGATTATTATGTAAATTAAGCTACTTGTCTTCTCTAAACATTATATCACCGATAAATTTCATGGTAAATAGAGGCGAATTGAGCGGAGTTTTGGAGAAATTATGAAGTACCCTTTGAAATATAAGACTTTTAAATAGAGCGGAGATTTGGGGGGGAAACCTCTAAAGCCTTGTGTGCCTAGGATTAGTGATAGTTTAACGAGGAGAAAATTTATTTTCGGAAACTTTCAGCGGAAATTTGGAGAACTTCTTCTGAAATTGTTAGAAGCATTGTCTATATACATATAAAGTACATAAGTTTAGCGGAAATTTGGAGGAATAATTATTGAAATGTTGTACCTAAAGTTAAATTTCCTCTTGAAATTTCGCCGAATTATTTTTGAACTGAGTGTTTCGTGCAAGTAGAGCGGAGATTTAGGTGGTAAATTAAAGTTTAGCGGAGATTTGGAGTAGTTTGTTTATACTAGCGGAGATTTGGAGGAAAAATAAAAATAGAGTTAGTAGTAAACTAACTCTATCAGGGGGGAAATACTATATTGGTAAGGTTAGTTGTTCTGGATTGCTAATAAAATCAGTGATTTGTTGATTCCCAAGCAGATCCTCGGCCTCATAAGGTTTAACCGGTAAAAAGGTGATCTGAAACACATCTTTCTTTCGGACATAGGTCTCAACCGTTACTCCATGATTAACAAAATCATTTAAGCACTCCTCAATAAACGCCAAATTGATATCTTTTCTTTTACTTTTAAACTGTATTTTGTGAATAAAGTACGTGTAATCGAATTCAGCAGTATATCCTTTCTGACGCAAGTAACAAAGAAATCTCTCCTTTTGTAAAGGAAAGATGAGATGCTCAGACATCCGATTCTCAAAATGAATTAACTTATCACTGTATGCGCGAACGACTTGACCCATCATGTAGTTTTGGTGGACGTCCTCTGCAATCGTGATCTCAGCCATTTCTCCATCGCCAAATTCAGTAATGTGTAATCGATCAAAGATGCCAAATACTAGGGTTTCATTATCGTTGATGACATTGAATTTAACATTGGCAAGTTTAGTCAATCGGCTCTTTACGGAAAGATAGTTGCTTTTATTATCAGAACTTTGAGTTCTTCTCACAAGATCCCCGATAGTTACATATATTTTCCGCTCTTCAAAAAACAGTTTGCGATCTCGCATGGATAGCACAGCTCTAAATAGTTTAGAATCTGTTTCATCGATGGCTCGCAAAATTTGATCTTCATTTATAATTTCCTGATTAACAAGTGTTAAGAGTGAATAGTTCTCATCCGGTTGATATTCACTGATGTAATGTAGTTTATTATCGATGAGTACACTTTTTTCAGTTAATTTCATTCGTGACCAGCCTGGATTTACAGCAACGTGATCCGTATAAATAAGCGGTTGATCAATGATGACTTTGTTAATGTTCCCATCAAAGTTTTTAATCAGTATATCTGCAATTGTAACGATCGTATCTGATTTAATTGCTTTTTTTATTTGTAAAGGTGTCTTGTCTTTAATATATAGGAAATCAATGAGTCTAGATGTTTTATCATTTGCCCATTTTGTGATCTCTTTAACTCGTTTTACATTTAACTCCTCAAGCGTATTTACTTCATAAATTTTTTTAAACTGCTCCATACCGTACATCTCAATGAGTTCATTCGCAAGGTCAAGTTCTTTAACAACCTCAACACGTTTGTTTTTTACTTTAGATATACCGGAAAGCTCTTGAAGAGACTTGAGCCATCGTTTCTTTGTTTTTTGAAGTTCTTTAAATGTAACTCTTCTTACCTCATGAAGATTAGCAGGTGTGAGCTCTGAAGAAATGATGTCATGCAGGAAGTCCCGAATGTTTCCATCTTTCAATTTATCGTAGAGTTCTTCACATTTTTGACCTAGTTCATCAACAACTTGATTGATAAAATATTGTGGTACATGTTCCTCCCTCAAAACAATCACCTCCAACTCTATCATACCATAGAAACTCTTGGAGTTTATATTGGAATATATGTTCAACTTGTAGAAATCCAAAGGAGCTAGGTCTTTTAATATTGGAGTGCATTCTTCTTTCGTTGTAGAAGATCATGAGTTCAGTGATCGTCTCATATGCCTATCCATAGGGAAAAGTCATTACAAGTTATCATCTGGAAGAATGCGATGGCCCTATTCGATGTGAGTGTTCGTGTTGGAATACGTTCATGTAGGATTTCAATCCTTCGGAAGCCAACTCAAATGCATGAGAGACAAACTGTGAGGAATTATCCGAACGCACCACGGGCTTTGAACTCTCATGAATAGCTGACGTCAATATACGCTTACTACCTTCAATACTTGTCCTTAATAACGAAACCCGGATTAAGGTCTGAGCCATTTTAGTCCGGACTATACATGGATCAAGAGAGTACATCGATCCTGGAAAAGGAAATCTGGAGATTATGGTTGATCAAGAAACCAAAGATCAAATTATGGCATATAGCATACAAATTCACTGACAGTAAGCAGTCTTTTTTCTATTATCTTATGAATGAGGACATCAAGAAGGCTCATTTGAACTTAAATTTAGGAAATAACGTGAAGAAGGTCCTTGAAAATAAGGTAAAAAGGACCAATATCACAAATCAAATCTACTTAAATTTAGTAGCAGAACAAATTATTAGGGATATTTGCCTATAGGGATTGCCTTCACAACGGGCAATCCCTTCTTTACATGTCAAAATTAATCCAATAGATACTATTTAGATTTAACAAGAGGGATTATATGGTAATAATTAGCTAATTATGGTTGGGAGTATCGTCCAATATTCGACTTAGAAGAAGTCCTGTAAAATTCCTATTAGTAGGGAAAATGTTAACACTAAGGGAGGAATACTTAATGTTCGAGTCGTTACAAGGGTTGTTCAATACATTGTTTGGTGATATTACGAAAACCTTCATTACTCTATTTACAATCGGTATTTTGGTTTGTGGTTTGATGGCTGCATTTGGTGGGGAAGAGAATCAACCTAGATTCAAAAAAGGTTTGATCTCTTGCATTGTCGGATTAATTGTATTTGTTCTCGCAAAACAGATTGTGGACTATTTCCAAAGCAATCTTTAATTTAAGGGGCTGATTATGTGATTTTTGACAATCAGTCAGCAGTAGAGCGTAGAGACCGTTTAAGGGAGGAAGGGAAGATTGAACTTCCTCTCAATGTAGATACGAAAAAATACATCCTCTCCTTAATCAAGTACCGGGATATACTTATCTCTTTGCCATTAATGGCTATAGGATTTCTGGTGTTGTGGTATCTAGTTCATGCTGGCTACTCATTTAGCGCACAATTGCTTCTAATTTGTTTATCACCTTGGGGTACATTCTTACTCATCCTCACCCTCCATCACCCGGATCGTAAAAACATCAACTTCTTTACACATCGGGTTATATGGAGAATCCAGTTCAATAGACGGCAAAAATTATTTGTCTATACGAAAGGTGATTTCATGAGCAGTAAACAAAAAAAGAATGCATCGAAAGATATACGGGAACAGCTTGGCATAAAGAATGTGTACTCTGAATGCTATGAAACAACTGATAATCGGTTCGTGAAAGTCATTCGGGTATCCAGTGTTAACTTGTCATTGCTGAATAAGAAAGAAAAAACGAAGATTTTTCAGGCTTATGAAACATTTTTGAATGATTTACCACGATCCATGTTACCTCTTCAGGTGAGCCAAATTGCTCAACCGATAAACCTTACAAATTATGGTCGTTATATTGATGATCAAACAGCCAAAGAGGAATCCTATCCAAAGGCAATTCTTGCTAAGAGCTATTTAAAATATGTTGACGATATACAGAAAAGTAAAAACATGGTTTCACGGAACAGGTACGTGATAATGGCACGTCCATTTAATTCTATGAACCGCAAAAAGGTGCTTGATGAACTGGAACGAGACGTTAAGATCGTAAGCACTCAAATAGAAAATATGCTTGGTGGACGCTACGAGCTGAAAACAAAAGTTTTGGATAATGAAGAACTTTTTCACTTAATGTTTGCTTGCATCGATTATGAAAACGCACAAGTGAATTTCAGCTTTAAAACAGCTCTATTCTCCCCGTTAACCGTGGGTGAACGGACTTACGAAGAAATGAGTGGAAGCTGGCAGCAGATGAAGACAGATCACATCATGTAAAAAAGAAAGGAGAGCAATATGAACAGATTCTCCAGGAAAAAAAACAAAAAATCTATAATTTCTAAACACGATACACATAAGTTTGTGGTTGGTATGACGGGAACAGGGAGGGGTCATAAGTTTGTTAGTTGGTACGACAGAGGAAACTTTATTCAACAAAAAATGATTGTAGTTTGTTAGGGAAGGAGAGGAACCATGGGCATATTCTCCAAAAAGAAAAAGGAGACATTAGAGTCTTCTTATATCGGCTTCAATGAAAACATATTAAATATGTTATCGCCGGACTCTATCGAAGAAGAAGAATCATTTGTACGTTCAGGTGCTAACTTTACACGTACGCTAGTTGCTGTTGAATACAGCGCTATATTGAACCAGGAACACATTATGAACTTGAACGATCTGAGCGAGAACATCAGTGTGGTGCAGTTTTTGACGGAATATGATTCGGCAGAGGTTCGAAAGCAGTTGTCTGAAAGCATACGTCAGAACCGGCAAAAGGCTGATTCTAAGTATGTAAACGATGCTGGTAAGGCTGAAGCTGAAGCACAGATTGATAGTGCCCGTATGACGCTCAATCAGCTCAGTTACAAAAATGAACGGATGTACATGTTCCAATTGCTCATTCACATTGTTGCAGCGGATAATAAACAACTTGATACACTGACGCAACTGGTTAAATCCGTTGTCGGGCCATTTGCAAAAACTGTAACGCCTATGACCAAGCTCAAAGATGCTTTTGATAGCTTTCTTCCAATTGGTAATAACAAGGTCTATGACTTAACGTATCGGCCAATGAACGCCGAAGCAGTAAGCTTCTTTTTTCCATTTCATGAAAACGAAATTTTTGATCAACATGGGATTATTAAGGGACGCAACATAACAACCGGTAATGTCGTAATCGTAGATGATTCCAAGCTGCACAATAAACATGAGTTTTTGATAGGGATGTCAGGAACCGGTAAATCAAGTACCCTTTTCGCGAACATGATGCGTAAATGGATGCTTGGCAACATCATCCGGACAATTGATCCCAAGGGAGAGTTCGGGGCGATTTATAAAAGTCTCGGCGGTGAGTGGGTTAAATTCTCTTTTAATGGTGGGAGCATAATTAACCCCTTCGATATACCGGCGATCAGCGTCGACGCACAAAAAGAAATGGAAAGACAGGGAATGTCAGAAGGAAATCCATTGCTTGCAAAAATAAGTACCCTGTTAACCATGTTTAAGCTTATGTATCCAGACATGAATGATCTTCAGGAAGATATACTTTCAAAATATCTCATAGAGTTGTACGAGAAATTCAACATCAACGAGCGAACAAACGTAGGGAAACTTAAAAAAACAGACTTTCCGATTATGCGTGATTTGTATGATTTCCTTGCAGAGAAGAAGGAAAAAGGCGAAGAAGAATTTACGAAAATTTCTGATTTCCACACTATCCTATATGCGTATTCCGAAGGACTTTTTGCAAAAATCCTGAACGGTCACACGAACGTGGATATCACGAATCCATTGTGTGACTTTGATATTTTAGAGCTTCAGCACAAACCAAAGTTGCAGCGTGTTGTGTACTTCCTGCTTTTATCTCATATCCAATATGAAGTGGTGAACGGTGATAAATCAGAATCACAACTTTATATTGACGAAGCTCATATCATTGCCGATCCGAAGGTTCCTCTGGCAATGGAATATTTGTACACGGCTATGAAAATGCTGCGATCCTTTAACTGCGGTATTACACCGGCCAGTCAATCTATCAAGGACTTTTTATCGGCTAGAGACGATCAACGAAATTACGGAGAAGCCGTTATTAACCAGGCGACTCAAAGATTCTATCTGCCGATGGCTGATACTGAAGTTGACTTCTTAGAACGTGAAATGAACATGCAATTTTCGGAAGAAGAAAAGACGGCCATAACGGTTGTGGAAGGTCGTAAGGAAGATGAAGCTGGTAAGGGGCTGTACTTTGTTGGATCTAAAAAAATTAGGCTGCAAGTCGTTCTGACAGACGTAGAGAAACAGCTATGGTTCGACCGGAAGCCTTTTAGTGAAGTGATCATGTAAATGAACGACTTTTTAAAACAGGCTTTAATCTACAAAGCAAGGTACTACATTTTGATCATAGCGCTTGTAGCAGGCATGGTAGCAGTCATAGCGGCGATCATGGCCGCTATCGTGGATGATAACAGCGGCGGAAGTGGACCTGGTGGATCTGGGCCTTTGCTCTGTACCCCTGGCGAATTAAACATGGGGTACATTGACAAAATGTTTGCCGATCTAGGGGTTTTTACCGGTAAACAAGATGTATTCATTGATACTGCTACAAACAATAACATTGATCCTATTTTGTTGATGTCCATTGCCATGCATGAAACCACATATGGGAAATCACCAGCCGTGAAAAACAAAAATAATCCCGGTGGACTCATGAGACCCGATGGAGGTGGACTTATGACGTTCAGAACCCTGGATGAAGGCATTGAGTTCATGGCCGCCAATTTGTATAGACTTTATATTTCTCAGGGCTTAGTCACCATTGAGCAAGTAGGTAACAAGTACGCTCCAGTCGGTGCGAAAAATGATCCTAATAATCTAAATGCTCACTGGATTCCAACCGTGACACGGATCGTTAATAGTTTTGGCGGCTTATCGGCAAACTGCGAATATGTTGCTTCCGGAGACTATGCATACCCTGTTACCCCTCCTTTAGTGGTTACATCACACTATGGAATGAGGACGCATCCAGTAACCGGTAAACCATCGACTATGCATAAGGGTACGGACTTAGCGTGCAGTATCGGTGATCCAATTTATGCAGTAGACAATGGGACTATAGCGGTTGCTGTGAAATCAGGCGGCGGTAATTACGGTCATCATATCATCATAAATCACGGAAACAGGTTTACCTTATACGGCCATATGACGGTTGTATCGGTTAGTGTAAACCAAAATGTTACCAAAGGCGAACAGATTGGTACATGTGGGAAAACCGGGCGTGTGACGGGGCCACATTTACACTTCGAAATTCAGACAGGAGATATATACGGTACAAGAGAAGATCCTTGGCCTTTCCTCCAAAGCATCGGGAGGAGCGAGGAAGAGTCTTATCCGGACGAAGGAGCTGACGACTCTATGGGTAGAGAGGATGAATAGAAATGAAAAAGGGTTGGATAATGCTCCTTCTAGGTGTTGGTCTTGCATTGTCTCTCGGATGGGGATTTAACCAGTACACAGCGCTGCACAAGGCGCGGCAGACCATTGCAGGATACCAGGATGTTGAAGCCCTCAATCAGCGCTCTGAAGACTTTGTACGTGCGTATGCACAGGGGAAGCATCGAGAGTTTTTATCGAAGGCTGCTGCCGATCGTTTTGCTAGAGAAGATAATCGGGAAAAAGATCATGAAGACGTGCACATGTCTGAAGACACCGGTCTACAAAAGGTGGACATACAACAGCTGTATACGAAAAAAGTAAAGGACAGAGACGATCAGGCCGAATCTTATGCAACGCTTCGTCTGCAGTATGAATTAGGTGGATCAAATAGCCCAGCTGATGATTATATTCAAACCTTCTCGGTTCATTCGGTTTGGATCCGGGAGAATGAGCAATGGAAGGTGAATGACGTGGACATCATCCTTACGGGTGATACCAGTGACGACGAGTTAAAACGCCAAGCACAAGAGGCTTTAGAAAATGCTACGAGGGCGAGGGACGGGGAATGAGACTATCTCCAAGCCAAAGAGCAAAATTGCTGAAGCTATCCCGTAATACGCTGGCTGGCCTAGATAAGCTATTCAAGCTACTGTCCAAAATTTATGAGCAGCCAATAGAAAAAGCAAAGCGTGAATTTTATTTAGAGTACAAAACTGAAATGACAGAGGATGAGATCAGAGAGTTAAGGTATCGGATCACATTAAAGTGGAGTGTTGCTGTTTTTGTTGTCCTGTTTCTCATTTTCTTTATTGGGAGGTCTGGAGGACAATGAAAATAGCAAAGTGGTTAGCAAGTTTCGTTCTTCTCCTTACGTTAGTAATAACGATTTCCCCGGCAGTCAGTTATGCCGATGAAGGAGATTACTATAATGAGCATCAACCCTTTTTTGAAAATGCTCCAGAGAGCTATGTAGACTTTATCAAAAAATATGATCCGGTTGAACGTACAGTAAGTTGTGGTCGATTCGACGTATCATGTCATGTCTATAAAATCGCTTTGGATTCTGGGGTTTCAGCCATGGATTTCATTAAAGATCTAATGAAAAAAACTGTCATATCCCCAACAGATGTGATCGGAAATCCATCGTATGAAGCGTATAAAGATGGTATTTTTGCATTATCCAAGATTGTTTTAGCCATATTTATTGCCTTTAATGCTGCGAAGATTGTGAGTTTACGAATGGGTGATGCGGAGGACAGCACAACCGTATGGAATGAAAAAATAGTGTCGATTGTAGTCAGTGCATTTTTTCTCTTCGTCTACGACTCGATCATTGAATGGATTTTGCACGCGCAGGAGCTGCTAATGAATGAGATTATCGACACGATCAGCAGTCAAAATATGATATTAAACATGATTACCAATATTCTAATGGGGCCAGGACTGTTTTCAATCATCGTCATTTTAATCATCGGTATTCTGCTTATTGTTTTAATGCTTCAACTCTTTTATCGCACCGCCTTTGTAGCCATTTTGTATATTGCTGGGCCAATTGCGATAGCAACAAAAATAAATGACACGTACAACTTTTTCGATTTCTGGCTCAAAAACTTCATTATTGCTTTCGTCACGTTAGCATTACAACTTATTGCTATAGCGGTCGGATTAAATCAATTCCTTATACCACCTTCTTACTTTGGGGATACGTATCACCTATTTATGGGTGCAGCATTTTTTATCCTCTCGTTGACTCTTCCAGGCATATTAGGACAATGGGGATTCAGTACTGGATCGGCTAGATCTGTGGCTTCAGGTGCTAAGTCGGCGGTTAAAATGATGGTTATGAAACGTAGATAAAAGGAGTGATTCAGGGTGAAAAAACTTATTTTTTTAGCAGCTGCCTTCATAATCGTTTTGTCGGGGTGCAGCAAGGATGATTCAGCAGCACCTGTAAGTAATCCTATAGGTGGTGGAGAACAAGTTCAGGAACCAGTGCAACAGCAGGAACCGCAAAGGGAAGCTGTCTTTAAGAATGAAGATATTGACAAGGCTAAAAAAATGGCACAGCAATATGTTGCTACACTTACTGGATTTCATGGGCGTACAGTGTTTTCTACAGCAGATGTAGATGGTTTACAAAAAGAAATGTCAGAGAAAATTAAATCTACCATATCTATTCATGAACAATCACGCATCTATCCAGAGAGTGGGACAAGTAGCAATGATGATCACAAGATGGAGCTGAGTGCTTCACGTTTTGGCTTGCTTTTAGAAGAAGTACAAGAAGTTTATTATCCCAACCTTAATGTAAGTGAGCTAATCATCCCGATGACTTATGTAATACCCGGAAAATACGCAAGTGGCGATCCTAAAACATACAAACTACACTTCGTTAAAAATAATGATAATCAGGTACAGCTTATCTATGATGGTTTTTTTGTAGGCGGTTCTAATCTGGAAAAGAAAGATCAAGATGAAGTAGACCAGTATAATCCTGAAAAATTAAAAGAAGATCTAGAAATTCAGTGAATGGAGTGAAAACTAGTATGCAATCTACTGTTAATAAATATGGTGAAATTGAAGTGGTTGGTAATGAAGTTCACTACAGCATACCGCTTTCGTATACCGATTTTGATAGCCTGGATGAATTAGAAACGGTCTATAAGCAAAAGGGAATATCGTTAGCAGCCTTCAAAAATTATTTGTTTGCACATGATATAACACTTGTGACTAATCGCCTGGTGTTCACTTACTTTTTAGAAGACATGAAATCTTTTTTCTACTTGCGACAGTTGTATTTTGAAGACCAAATTTACTATTTCCGATCTTTCATTGAATTAGCTAAAAATAATCCTAATACAGCGATTTTGTGGGATAAAAATAATCTTTTTGTGGATCTGACAGATAGTAAAATTAAGGCTCTGGTCTTTGAATTTGAAGGTCATAGGCTTTACAGCACCCCTCCTACGTTGGATGGACTGAAAGAAGTAATTTTGTTATCCTTAACTACACTTTATAGGGTTTTGGGCAAGCCGCGGCTAATTGATTTTATAGACCAAAGGGATAAAGTAATCAGGTTTGCAGAACAGGTGCTTAGGGCCTCGTCAGTCCAGGAAGTTGAACGGGTGCTGGAAGAAACCATTGTAAATGTGGAACGTCAGGAAGAGATTCACCGGGAGTACGAGGAAAACCTAAAGCAAATGAAATTTTTTGAAAGACGCAAGGAAATTCGAAAAGCCAAGGCTAACGGGAAGTTAACGGCTGCAACTTCATCTGAATTTGTAGAGAAGCTGAACCGCGGCTTGCGATCCAAAAATGATCTTGCTCGACCTGTCAAGAAGAAAGGCGATCTGGAAGAAAAACAAGGCTTCTTCAGTTCCAAGTATTTTTACTTGGGATCGGTGGGTGTAGCGGCCGTAATTCTTTTAGCGAACACACTCACACCGCCTAATCCGGACGCGAATGCAGCATCTTCAGAAAACGCCGAGGAGCAGCAGACGCAAGAGAAGCCAGCGCTGAACTCAGATCAGGCGGCCGATGTTTACCGCAAAGTCATGAATGGCGAAAACGAAGAAGCTCTAAAAATATTGGAAACAGTCGGATACGAGAACCTGGCTGAAGCCGAAAAGAAACAAATGGTACTATTATATGAAAAAGAAGGGCTTTATGAAGAGCTCCTACAGCTTGACCCCACCCAATCCGATACAGTGGTCATGAAAATGATTGAGAACAAAGAAACGGCCAAACTAAAGGAACTACAGATACAATACCCTGATGCTGCATCGATTAATTATGAGGTTGCCTATATGACAGCTAAATATGATACTGTAATCGGCCTAGCGAAGGATATTGATATGACAGATGGTGAGCTTGCGGACAGAAGAAAAAACCAGCTTCTGGTTTCTTATCTCTGGTCAGGATTGATTCAAGAAGCTACTCAATTAGCCGGGGATGATCCCGAAATGAAAGAGAAAGTGACTCAGTTCAAATCCAGCAACCGACGAATCAAGGAACTCACTGATAAAATCAATGTTGCTCAAAATAAAAATGATGATAAGCAAGTGAAGGAGCTGAAACAGAAGATTGAACAAATTAAAGCTAACGTAAACAGAATCTAGAATCTAACTTGGGCAGGGGGAGGATGGTTTGCAAAAGAAGAAGTATATCCGGAGTCTTGACGAGATAGGAAGATTTGTTCTTCCAAAGCAGATTCGTAAAGAACTGCATTTAGGGGAGAAACAGATGCTTGAAGTATTCAGTGATGGTGAGAGGATCATCATTGAAAAATACGACAATCTGGAACCCTGTTTAGTTACAGGAGAATCAACAAAAGCAAATCACACCTTTGCATTTGGAAATGGAACAGTAACGTTAAGCCCTGAAGGGCTGGAAAAATTAATTGAAGAATTAAGTGAGTATAAAAAATCAAATGAGGATTGAAGGAAGGCAGCCCTTTGGGGTTGTTTTTTTTTCACGGAACTCGTCCAACGTTGATATATTGTGGATATTCGGAGAGCTGAAAGGCTCTCTTTTTAGTACACTTCAACCGATAAATATACTGAATACATTGAGGGGGAATTTACATGAAATCCAAACCGCCTAAAAATCAGAGAAATAAGGCAAAGGGAAAGAGTAAGGCCGGGGTGATGATTGCAATAGTGGCCGGACTTAGTTTATTACTTTCCGGATGCGGTGGCGGTGACGACATCAAATTTGAATTTAAAGTACAAGAAAAATACTCAGGACAGTTTATTTCAGAGGAGGCAGCACGGCTACTCGACTATTTGACGCTGGCGACTGAGATATAAAATGAAGGGTATGACACGCTTGAGATTACGGAGGCAGAACAGGCCCTAGTAGACAGTGAGGCAATTGACTATTTCACAAAATCGGATGGGGCTGCAAGTACAGAAGTCGCCAAAACTATGCTAAATCTTAAGATTAATGTAGTAACCACAAAATGGGTTAAAGTTAAATATGCCTCAGCCGAGCTTGATGAGGAGATGGGGATCGATTCGGAATACGAGGAGTACCTTGACGAAGAACTTGTTCTTAAAAATAAGGAAGATGCCCGAGAGGCCCTTTTAGCTATTAAAGAATATGTAAAGTAAACGACAAAGAGACCATCCGGAGGGAGTTAAAAGAAGTGCAACGTACTACTAGATCAACAATCAATCAACCTAACAAGACAACGCTCTCCCAAGATAACAGGAGCGGTCAGTCTAGAGCGGGGATTCAATCGAACACTGCAAATCATGTAAGTTCCGTTACTTGTCGCAAATGCAAGTCACAGCAAATTGTAGCCAATAAAAGGGGTTACAGTTTTTCAAACATGTTCAAAACACTTGGGTGGATGGGATTACTACCACTCATATTAGTGTTAGTCGGTACGGTTGGGGCTTATCTTTTTATGCAGAATGTGAGTGGTGGAAGTGGTATAGGGGGTGGGGAAACTGAAGGTTTCATTTTCTTCGGCATTATTTGTTGGATATCAATTAGTTTGTCCTTGCCTGTAAGTATCTTAGTCGGCTTCGTTGGGAGAAGTGAAATTGTTAACGGCTGTATGAACTGTGGCTTCAAATGGAGACCTTCCAAGAAAAAGTGAAACTTGACGGGGTGGGTCTAATTTTGATGTACCTCCCACATTATGACAGTCAAGACTCGTTGGCCGTCCTGGGCATGAGAATCGTAAATGGGCGCTACTGGTGGTATGAAAAAGAATGTTCAAAAATAACAGCCTTTTAGGTAACTTAAATTAAGCATTCATCAATCGTTCGTATTTTTAATACTTTTAGTACAATGACATTTTTTTCGTTCGGTTTTTGATGTGACGGCTTGTCACACTTGGTTTGTGAAAATAAAAACTTCTTCAGAAACAAAAAACCATCTGTCCAAGCAAAAGTCCGGACAGATGGTTTTTTTTGGTCTATTCATCTTTCATACGAGAAGTGAATGCTTGCCGGTCCTAGGAGGGAGTTCCGGCGTTTTTATATTGCTGGTGTCGCTGTCGTTGGTTCTATGATAGGCTGCTGAAGATGCTTTGTTTAGGGGGTGGAGCAGCAGTAGATCCAACAACCAAGCGATAGCGATTGTCGTATTGCTCACCTCATACTTCGCTGCAATCTCATCGATTTTTGCGTTGCCCCAGAAGACACCTTCAAACAATTTGTATTGGAAAGGTTATCATGGATGAATTGGTGTTATCATACAGACGGCAATAATCAAGATACTGCCATCACAGTTCACCACATCATCATTCTCCATATTCACGTTGATTCCAAAATTTTAAATATGTGTACGCACTTGAAAAAAACTTGGCTTCTTTCATGGAGTTATTTAAACATTTAAATAGACGTCTCGGCTAGAATATTATTGTCAAGAACAAATATTGAAGCTTCAACTGAGGGAGTATTTAACTGCAGAACGTCATGATATACACATAGGAACTGGGTGTTATAGTAATAGAGCTTCTCCTCTCAAACACTTGTGCTCAACTTTTTAAAGAAGTAACGCAAGAGTGCTTGGCCTATCACTGATGCTAAATATAAAGAATAACACGCTATACAGCATAATGTTGATAGTTGGGTAACCTTTTGAAATACAACGTGAAGTATCTATTTTAACTCAATTAAATGAGACGTTGACTTCTTCAAGGCATACAGATGTAAGAGAATATAATTGGCACAGAACAGGTCTTCGGGAGAAATCCCGGAAACCTGTTCAATTAATATTATCAATTTCCTGAATCCGTGAAATAATTATGATCGTCAAAACAAGATCGGCTATGGACTTGTTTCACCTCAGACAAGCCCGGATCTGACTTTTTCAGGCATAGGAAAACAGAGCTTGCCCTTCAACAAGCCTTTATCGAACGTTTGTTTCCTGAATTCTAATGCGACAAGCTTCTGTAAATACGTTGTAAGGTTGGAAACCAAGGATTGTGCCTTCCAAAAGGAAGCTTCGTTTGTCTCGCATGTTCCACCATACGGGAAGCCAGCCAGATCAGGTCAGCATCTACCTCGATAACCTGTTCGACATACCTGGCGTTATTATCCCAAAAACGGGAACTGTCCAAAATTACAGCAATTTGGAAATCAGACTGTAAACTCCTGCGGGTGGATGGTGGTTCAGTGAAACACTTCCCTTAAGTCTGCGAGGAACTCGCGACAACTAATTCTTATTCCCACGGTTTTTTTTAAAATCGTAAGCAAAAGGCCACTTGCAAATTGCAGATGGCCTCTTAAATATTACGTATACATTTACGTATACGTAAATGTAAATGTGAATAATAAGTGGCATACATGGTAACTGCGGGCCTCTTTTTATTCATTGCTATTACTACAAAAAGGACAACTATATAGTTTAATCAGTTTCTTTTTGTTATTTACTTTATCTTATATTTCATATTGCGCTACATCCAACTTTGCAAGGAGCAGGTATGAAACTGAGAATAGTCTACGGATTCTCCCAAACTCCGTTCTTTTTCCTACACCAATGGCTATGGTTAGTTTTGCCGCTTCTATTTATCTTAGGAATTTGTTGTTTTATTTTTCTGGTATACACGGTCCCTTTATTTTCAAGGAGTTAACTACCCGTTATGGCTCAGGCAGCGACTATTCTTCTGACCATAATTATATCTCCGATTATTCTTCCCTTAACCAGGAATACGAGCTGCAATTAGAAAGAGACAGGGAAGATGCAGCCGACGAAGCCCGCAGGTCGAATAGAAGCAGAGCTGAAATTGATTATTTGGATGATGCGGCTGATAGGGATTCTCTGGACCGAAGGGTTGCGGACCATCGTAATGGGTACTTTTCCGAGGATGACGATTAAGGAAAAAGGAAAATCGACCACACAGAAAAAATAGTTATGGCTCAGATTGGATATCTTATACACTAAAATTTGATACATTGGGCAAACAATCATTCCCCATAGAGATTGTATATGAGCCCATTTTCGTAACTCCTGTTTCAAGGACTCTAACAGTAAGCTATTCTGATCAAGTAAACGTCTAGGGATTGGGCTTCCAATTAAGTAGTTCTTCAACTACAGTAGCAGGATTAACTTGAAGATTGACGGTGTAGAGTATGCACTCCATTACATTCAATTAAACAAGGGACCAACCATTCATATGGATACATTTGGTTCCTTAATCACTTTTTGGCTGTATGATTGATATTCTTTAGTGTACAAGAGTTTGTAGAAAGAGTGGTTTTTCATAAGTCTACGAACGTCTTCAATAAATTCAACTAGTACTTTTACTCATTTAATACTGGTATAATAGAACCGGTACTATTGTCCTAATATCATAAGGGAGGAGTCAAATGAGTATTTTAGCTTTAGCTGGAGTTTAACTTCCAAATTTCGAATGAATAAGAATATATAAAATAACCGAATTGGAGACTTAAAAATGAAAAAGTTGACTATCACACTTCTTTCCATAACATTATTTTTTATGGTGTTCGTTCCAGTAATACAAGCAAATAATACTAGTTCAGCTCCAGTCATTGAATCAATGTATGACAATGCAACAATATATGATGGTACATACACTTTTAGTGAAGGACTTGCATGGGTAGTCTTAGACTACAAGGCTGGAGTAATTAATACATCTGGTGATTGGGTTGTTGAACCTCAATATAACTTTGATATTTATCGTCATGGGTCTTATCGATTCAGTGAAGGACTTTCCAGAGTATATGATCAGAAATGGAAGTTTATTGATAAAAACGGTAAAGTTGTGATAGATACAAATTATCAATCTGTCAAAGATTTCAGTGAAGGTTTAGCTGCTGTTAAAAAGAACAATTTATGGGGTTTCATTGACCGTAAGGGTAAAGAAGTCATCAAACCCCAATACAAGCTATTGGCGGAGCTTTAGGTTATCTAGGAGAAGGCTCTGGTGGATTTAATGAGGGATTAGTTGCAGTTAAGAAAAATGGAAAATGGGGATACATTGATAAAAGCGGGAAAACAATAATTAAATTTCAATATTACATAGCAGATAACTTTAATGAAGGTATTGCCCGTGTTTATCTTGATGAAAATACTACAAGTAGTAATAGATACATTAACAAAACAGGAAAAATTGTTCTCACTAACGTTACTTCTATAAAATTCATAGAGATCACAGATTTCCATGATGGATTAGCGATAATAGTAAATCCTTCAGGCTACTGGGGAGTCATAAATAAAACAGGGAAGAAAATTGTTAAGCCAACAAATAGAAAAGAATACGAAACGATATCTTCATTTAGTGAAGGCATGGCAGTTGTACAATCCTCTTATATCTATGGGAAGTCTATTTGGAGCTATTGATAAAACGGGGAAAATCATTATAAAACCAAAGTATAATGAGTTGAAAGATTTCCATGAAGGTTTGGCGGCTGTTGGAAAAGAAATAAATGGTGATACGTTATATGGGTTTATCGATAAGACAGGCAAAGAGGTGATTAAACCTCAATACGCTAGTGTAGGAAGTTTTAACAGCGGATTAGCTCTCGTTCAAGACAAAAATACTCTCAAGTATGGGTTTATTTATAATCCATTAAAATAATATCTCACGGGTTAAGACAGTAGGAGCACTGAGACGATACGGAGGAACAGTCTTCAAATGCTGAATATTTGTGCTGAGAGCAGAAAAATTGTCTAAGTCTTCTTGTTTCAAAAAAATGTAACTTTAAAGAATCCCAATTTATAAGGGGTTCTTTTTCATTTATATCGTTTTTAACTTGAATGTAGTGCTCCATACGATAATTGATGGACGTTATTTATGGTGTGTTGAATAAGAAGAGTCTAAAGAAGGAAAATAATCGAATGATGTCGAAGTTTGATATTCGAGTAATTTTCCAAGATACACCAATAAGGGGCGGAATAATGATGGGCTTTGTTAGTATTAACCGTAACAAGTATAAAAAGAGTTTATGGCTTTGTATGATAGGTGTATTAAGCATAATTTTGCTTGTCAGCTGTAAAGATGAAAAAGAGCAGTCATCACAGGAGAAGAACACAGTTACGACCGTTGGCGACGAGAAATCTTACTCCGATCCAGACCAAATGGGCGAGGCGTTTATTTCACTCTATAATAACCGAGAGTATGATAAAATCCCGTCGTTTTTCTCTACCTATTATTGGAACGCTACCAATACGGATTCCGAACAGTTATATAACAAGCTACACACCAGTAACTCGAATAATCCGGGGGATTATCGGATGAGCTTTACGGACTCCCCTGACAGTACGCATCACATTTACTACTATACTTCTGAGAAGGCTACAGATTCAGTGCTTGTTCTTCGTTCTGTTCAGGAGAATGGGGAGTGGCGGTTTACCGAGATGTTTAACGGTCATCGATCGGAGACAGAATCAGATCACGCCGTTGTGCAGCACGAGTATCGTCAATTCATCCAAGCACTCAACAGCGGTGAGTTGGAACGGGTACTACCTTATTTCCCTAATTTCGATAATCCGAACTGGTTGGTCGAGATCATGGACAAGTATGCTCCGTTCCGCTATGTTGCGGGGGATGAAGCAAGTTTCAACTCTACTGTAACCATCTATGATAAAGAAAACGAAGAGTATCTGCTATCGCTCGAGGGGACGGAAACTTCCTTAATTCAGCAGCCGGTTGTCTATATTTGGAACTTCAAGGGAGAGAGCATATTCGCTCCATTTCGTGCAGAACAGAAGCGAAAAAACAGTCCTATTGCTTGGGATCCTCTCAATAATATAGGTGTCGATGATCTAGTCATGCAACGTGGGAAAGTGTCTTCTCCTACTGAATATCAGAAACAAATGAAAGCCTTTTTGATGGCCTTCAATAAAAAAGATTGGGAGTCGGATGCCGTACAGTCGTTCTTCAGCGGACCGATCAATAATACGGACAACCTGGATCTTCTGTACGAAGCTTTTGCTCCATTCGATACTGAGAATATCGTAGAGACTAGTTACCCAGTAAGCATACAAGAAATTGTTGTCGATAAGAATGGAATGAATCACACCTTCGCTATCCTTTATGATAGCGGGAAGCTGGTTATTTGGGAGGCGCCTGCCTATGACATTGCGTTGGGGAATGGCATTTACCAAGAGTATAGCGAAAATAGCTTTCTAACGAATTAAGCTTAGGAAATATCATTTATATTATTCAGGAGTTTAAGATATTAATTTCAATTATATATCGACTGTCATTATCTCACTCTTTCTGTGGATGGAGCTTTATTTCACGGGTTGTTGATGAGGTCATATACGATCTTATTAAAGAGGAATGGTTACATATCAGTGCCGGTTGAACTAACGG
Organism: Paenibacillus sp. USHLN196; assembly: GCF_037144955.1. Taxonomy (NCBI): domain Bacteria; kingdom Bacillati; phylum Bacillota; class Bacilli; order Caryophanales; family Paenibacillaceae; genus Paenibacillus; species Paenibacillus sp. USHLN196. The sequence goes on from NZ_JBBCYH010000021.1 coordinate 45,825, forward strand.
GAAATGTTAGCTCTGTAAAACAAAGAAAGCAGCCGATCAATAGTGAAGTGACCCCTTAAAGTTAGACAAATATTTTTATGCAACTTGTTGGGCATGAGCTCGGTATTGTACCGGGCTCATGCCTTTTAATTTTGACTTGATGCGTTTGTGATTGTAGTAATCCATATACCATGCTAGTTCTTGCTTGAAGTGATCTACCCTTTCAAACTCATGAAGATAAAGAAACTCTGACTTCATAATGCCAAAGAAGTTCTCCATTACTGCGTTATCGTAACAATTCCCTTTGCGTGACATGCTCTGGGTAATCGCTTGTTCCTTTAAAGCCTGTCGATACTGCTTCATCTGGTAGTGCCAGCCTTGATCCGAATGCAGGAGGAGCTCATCCTTGCTGGATAAGCGCTTAAAGGCTTTATTTAGCATTTCGGAGACTAATGAATACGTAGGGCGAGACCCTACTGTGTAAGTGATAATTTCACCGTTGAACAAGTCCATAACAGGTGATACATACAGCTTTTCTCCAAACAACTTCAATTCCGTAATATCGGTAACCCATTTCTCATTTGGTTTTTCTGCTTGAAAGTTACGATCCAGTACGTTTTAGGTGCAATTTTATCTACGGTTCCTTTATAGGAACGATATTTTTTTATGCGAACCACAGATTTCAAGCCTAATTCTTTCATGATACGTTGTACCTTTTTATGGTTAACTTGGTGTCCACGATTAAATAGTTCATCACGGATACGGCGATAGCCATAACGCCCCTGATGTTCCTCGTAAATGGATTGAATAAGGAGTTTCAGGTCTGTGTCTAGATCGGGCTTCTCCAACTGTTTCACCCAGTAATAGAAGGTGCCCGTGGGACTTCAGCGAACGCTAGCAATGCAACTACCGGGAATTCAAGCCTTAATTCATAGACGACTTGTGATTTGTCTTGTTTGGTGATTTTTCCTTGTTTTGAACTAAGGCATTCAACTTTTTTAAGTAGGCATTTTCTATACGTAAACGTTCTAATTCAGCTTGTAGAGCTTCAACGGATCCCTCAGCAGCCTCATTCTTTTTAAGCCCTTTTTTATTCTTATCCGTCATACGATGATGCCCCTTTATCTTTGGTTTTAGGGCGTCGATCCCATTTTCATTGAACTGACTACGCCACCTTCGAATAACCCCTGGAGAAGAGATATTGAAAATGACAGCTGCTTCATTTGGAGACGTCCCATTTTCGTTCATATCGTTGAGTACGTCTAGTTTATATGGAAGGGAGTAAGCTGTATAGGTTTTTTCAAAAGCTTTTATACCGTGATAGTCGTATTGCTTGATCCACATACGCAGGACTTCATGATTAATTCCTAAGGATTTCGCAATGCTTTTAATCCCTTCATTTCCTGATAAGTATTGATGAATAGCTTCTATTTTCAAGTCTAAATTAAATTTCGACAAAAAAACTGCACCTCCAATTGCTAGTTGGTGTCTAACAATTGGGGTGCAGTTCAAACACTGACCGTGAACGGAAATGTCACTACAAGTGGACAAGCTAGTAACCCGATCTCCCTGACTGCTGGAAGCAATTCCATCACGATCCTGGTGACTGCACCAGGTGGGCAGACGAAGACATATACGATTCATGTCACTCGTCAAGTAGCCATTCCATATTAGGATGCGACTCTGACAGCGATCACGGTTCCAAGACTTAATCTGACTCCAGCCTTCAGCCCGGATGTGGACAGTATACAGCTAGCGTGAGCAGTTCAACCAGCACGTTAGTGGTTAGTGTCACTCCAGTTCAAGAGGGTGCGAGCGTTCAGATAAATAGTACGAGTGGAAATAGTGCAAATATTGCGTTCGAAAACGGATGCAATATAGTAACTATCGAGGTGACTGCACCGAATGGCAACACCAAGAAGACATACACGCTGCTCATTACTCGTAGTATCAGCAGCCCTGATAACCCGATCGATAATAATACAGGCAGTGGAAACTCTGCTGGAACTATTGGTACTTGGAGCAAGCAACGGCGGTGGAGGCGTTACGCCACCATTGACAAATAATAATTCCAGCAGCGGCGTTCAGGTACTGGTGAACGGCTGGGCAGAATCTGCGGGAAGCTTAACGACTACCACAGTGAATGGGAAGCAGGTCGTGACGATCTCTGTAAATGCGGAAGCGATTGCCCAGAAGCTGAATACCGAACCCGCTGGCAGCGTAATCACGATTCCAGTCACGGGATAGTAATAGCGCGAGTGCAAGTGTAATTATCGGTGAGCTGAACGGACAGACGATGAAGCTCATGGAAGATAAGCAGGCGGTGCTGGTGCTCCAGACGGACACAGCAAGCTACACACTGCCAGCAAGTCAGATTCAGATTGACAGCGTGGCTGAGCAACTTGAATTGAATAGTAACGACTCCCTTGAGAGCATTAAGCTTCAAGTAGAGATTTGCTCAAGTAGATCCGAATACGGTGGAAGCAACGAAGTCCGTTGCACAGCAAGGTGGATATACGCTAGTCGGAACACCTGTGGAATTCAACGTAATCGCTAGCTATAACGGTAACACCACACCTGTAAATGAATTCAGTAGCTACGTGGAGCGTACGATTGCTCTTCCAGCCAACAGTGCTCCAGACCAAATGACAACAGGCGTCGTCATTGATAAAGATGGCAGCGCTCGTCATGTACCAACGAAGATTACAACAATTAACGGAGTATATTATGCTCAGATTAACAGCTTGACCAAAAGTGCATATAGCATTGTGTACTAATCTCAAGCCTTCACGGATGTGGCTAACCACTGGAGTAATACAGCAGTGAACGATATGGGCTCGCGTATGATCGTGAGTGGCGTATCGGACAGAACTTTCGAACCAGATCGCAGCATTACACGCGCCGTATTCGCAGTCATCGTCGTACATGCACTGGGTCTAAAGCCAGGTGAAGGAAGCAATAGCTTCCGCGATGTGAACGAGAGAGACTGGTATGCAGATGTCGTGAAAACTGCTTCTGACTATGGTCTGATCAGCGGCTATGAGGACGGCACATTCCGTCCGTAAGAGCAGATTAACCGTCAGGAAGCGATCTCTGATCGCACGAGCCATGAAGGTGACAGGACTGAACAGCCAGGTACCTGCCAATGCTGTGCAGCAATTATCCAGCTTCTCAGATGCAGTACAAGTAGCCGACTGGGCGAAGGAAGCAGCCGCAGCTAGTATCCACACGGGACTAGTGACGGGTCGCGGTTCGAATACGATTGCACCATTGCAGTCGATCACAAGAGCCGAGACAGCTACCATCCTTAGAAGACTATTGCAACAGTCTGACCTGATCTAAGATAACAAGGATTCATGACTGATCCAGTCATTGCAATCCAGTTTGTGAAGAGCCTCCGTACGGTTAGATGCCGAGCGGAGGCTCTGTGCTCCTTAAAAATCCAAAAGCTTATAACAATAGTTCATTAAGCTAACGGGAAACGATAGCTTAATGAACAACGCGACAATCGGTCGTTAATCGGCTGCTGTTTTCATTGAAGTAACTGAGGGTTGTTTGGTTATAAGGAACTCGCATTCTACTTCTATGGGAAAATACACCTAATAAAGGAGGAGCTTAGTTGAACATTGAAATAGTGCTTGTTCCGTATGAAGAAAAAACGGTTCTTTACAATCTCGTTCAGTTATATCGTTACGATAGTAGTGAATTTGACGGGCATGTAATTAATGATCATGGATTGTACTTATATAAATATTTTGATCATCAATGGACAGATAATTTCTCGTCGTGGGAACTGCTATGACAATGCTTGTATTGAGGTCGTTCTTCTCCCACTTAAAAACGGAGAAGTTGTATTTGGAGAAGCCTCAGAATCTGGAGCAAGCAAGGAGCCAAATTACGAAGTACAGTTTGTTTTACAACAAGGAACGTTTCCAAAACAAATGCGGCGACCTCCCCCCGATTGAACTTCCGGGAAAAGTCGCCGCTTGATAAATTTCTTTTTTTATTGTCTACTTGACGGGGCTATGACCAGTTGTTCTTTTTCCTTCTTAATTATTATTCTATTGATATCCTAAAATTGCAGATATTGTTTGAATAATTCGAGCTTCATCAAGTAACAGTTATAGTGCAGCAAATGCATTCAACTAGCCCAAAGTCCCAGTGGAAATGAGGAGTCGCTTTAGACATCGTGTGGCTCTGTTCGACTAGGGCTTGAAGAGCAGTCGGAGCGAGGAGACGTCTGAAACATGACGACGTTCATTATCCAAACGGCATCATGCATGGAGTAACCTAGTACGGGCACCTTTTCATAATTATTATTTTCGATAAATTTGAACATAACTTATTTTGCTTTTTGATGTATCCGCAAAAATATCAATACTGTTTTCACCAAACTTGTACTGTTCTACATAGAGATCTAAGAGTATATCATCATAATAAGATTTAACCGGTTTTCCAAGAGATTTATGAACCTCTGCAAATGTACTAAATGTTAAGGAACCAGCGCCTATTATTACATACCTGAGCATGTCTTTAGAAGTACCAGAGCCATCATCAAAATTAAATCCAGCATTTTTCGCGATTTTGTATGTCCAGAATTCCCCGCCTAAATCATAGAATGAATCATTTGGCTGCATACCCAAAGTATCGGATACTTGCTTTTTAGTCATACCGAGGTTTAGACCAGCAAACCCTGTTATCTTTCCTATTTTCAAGTCGGACTTTGTACTTTCGTTTAGAACAAATTTCAGTGGCTCTGTAATAGCGTTTTCCGGTTTTGATTTATTAATGGTCTTAAAAGGCACCTTTATATCGATATAACTAGTTGAGAATAGTTTTTGAGGATTAAATCGAATTACAATTCCACTATTATAATAATAAAAAGATGCATCGTCATAAGAAGGATTTTTAATATTGTCTTCTGGGATGGAGATGCCTTTGCTCTTTTTCTCTAGCAGTCCAGAAACTACCGCCTCATTCAAATTATTTAATTGGTTTTGTGTTGGTGTTAAATCTTTCAACTGAATTATATCTCCAGTCTTAAGATTGAAATTATAAACGCTGTAAATATGAATACTACCAGGACCGCCAACATTCACCACAGTTTCCATAGAAACAGATAGAAGCTCATTCTTATTAAATAATGTGTTTTGATATATATAATTGTATCCATTATTATCTTTTTTATATTCTGAATTAGCTTGTGCTGATTGAACAGCCTCATTTTTTAGTTTCTTATTGATTTTGGTAGTTGCGGTTTTATTACCTCCATTCACTTTTATATATTCCTGCCCTTTGTAGGTTTCAACCTTAGTAGTGACAGTAACCTTTTTGGTTGCTCCATTCACTTCATTGACCGGTGAAAAAAGAACGAAAATGACAACGAACAAGATGAACCATGTGATTTTTCTTTTCATAAAAACGCTCCTTTAGGTTTCCACATCACTTTTGTTTTTTGTTCATAGCAATAAATGTTATTCAAGCAAAATCATTATATAATTTAACTAAAAAATTCACAATAAAGAAAACACAGCCTGCAAGTAAACAATGAGGCTATTAATGTCACTTAGTCGGTTAGAAATGGAATACAACATTCTTAAACAGGATATCCAGGAACGTTGTTTCGTATGGGAAAATCTTGATGATAATGATGATGGAATACAAATCTCACTTTGATTGGTAATCCGGAATGCTGTTGCGACTAGATTAATATGGATAACACTGAAAAATTTCATATTTCGAAAGCAAGAAATTAGATTCACTCTACCTATGTGGTAGTTTAAGTGAAATTGAACCCTCTAGAGGAACTTATGTGCTATATTAAAGTACGCCAAACATTAATTTGACGCTCTTTAATTTTTAATAGATTTTAATGTATGAAGTAGACTCGTTATAGGCGAACTTTCTTCGTGAAATGACCTTTTATTTCAATTAATCATATTAAATGGATGTACTTGTTTTGGAAAATTGATTAACGAATATTCTTATCAAAATTAGTCTTAATACGAGACCGGAGTGAGCGAAATGCGTAACCGATATGAACTCGAGGATTTGTATAGTGAACAAATCCGTGCTTTTCGAATTTATCTGAAACAATCCGGATACACGGCATCAACTCAGAAAGAGTATATGAGAGAAAGCCTGATCTTTTTAGACTCGTTGAATGGCTCTTTACCCCAAGATGCAGGGAAATTGCACATCATGGAGTTTCTAAGTGACAAGCAGGGTTCTGCTGGTGATAAGACTCGTAATAGATCTCTTTCTGCCATTCGAACATTCTATATGGCTCTGATTGATTTTGATCTTGCATCAAAAAATCCGGCTGCTGAAGTGAAAAAGTCTAAAACTGAAAAAAATAAGAAACCGATCTATTTAGAGGAAGAGGATCTATCTGAGAATCTTAAATATATTGAGGGACGCTATAAGAACAGAAACATTGCGATATTTTTACTTATGGCCTATTGTGGATTGCGTGTAGGGGAAGTTCACAGGTTGAATTTAAAAGATTTGAAAAAAACTAGAGGAACGATTGAAGTATTTGGGAAAGGGCGAAAGTGGAATGAGATACCTGTACCAGACGTATTACTGAACTATCTACTGGCGGTAGAAAAGGAGAGGATTTCTCCTTACAGACTTCAGGAAGAAGCGTTCTTTGTATCTCAAAAAGGGCGCAGACTCTCTATAAGGCAGATACAGAAAATCGTTAATCTCACATTTGAAGCATTCAAGAAGAGCAATCCAAATGTTAGTGATATGAAACTTTCATGCCACAAATTACGGCACTCTTTTGCTACAATGTTACTGAAAAATGATGTAGATATACGCGTGGTGAAGGAACTTATGGGGCATTCTTCGATTGAAACAACCATGATATATACGCACGTTAATGATGAACAAAAGAAAAGAGCTATGGCTACAGTAAATGTTCCCTTGAACGCAATTGGTGAATACAGTCCTTATGCTGGCCAGGCATAAATAGCTTGATGCCTGCATGAAATTTGCTGTGAACGCTTTGATTTTTGGTATAATGGAAGTGTATTAAAGAATGGAGTTTCTGTTATGGAATTACTTGATCTTTGAGTAGATTTTGTCTTCAAACGTATCTTTGGCAGTGAAAATAATAAAGATGTATTACTTGCATTTCTGAATCGAGTACTCACTAAAGTGGGAGATCCACCACTTACAGAAATTATCTTGATGAATCCTTAAACGGACAAAGATGACCCGCTCGATAAGCAATCCATCTTTGATGTTTACGCTAGAACATCAGAAGGAAAACTGATTGATATTGAAATGCAGCTATTTAATAAGTACGATATTGAGAAAAGGACATTGTTTTACTGGAGTAAACGATATTCCAGTCAGCTTCATGAGGGAGAGAAATACCAAGAATTGAAAAAATGCGTCACAATTAATATACTGAACTATGCATTTTTAGCAAATGATGCTTACCATAGTACATTTCATCTTAGAGAAAACCGAACAGGTTTAACTCTAATTGATGACATTGAGATACATTTTCTGGAATTACCTAAGTTAGATGATAGCATTCCTTCACACGGTGGTCTTGAGAACTGGTTATTGTTTCTGAAGGGTGTGGATGCTACACATCGGGAGGTGCTGAAGATGAATGAACCAGGATTAGAGAAGGCTATGGATACCTTGCAATTTTTGAGCCAGGACTCCGATGCCCGTCGCTTGTATGAAGCGCGTCAGAAATATTTGCATGATGAAGCGTCGATGCTTGAAGGAGCACGAAAAGCAGGTATCACAGAAGTGGCCCAAAATATGCTGGATTTGAATTTGGATATAGCTACGATTGCCAAGGCAACTGGATTGACTGAACAGGAAATCATTCAGTTAAAAAGATAATCACTCTTTATAAGTCGCTAAATTAGCGGCTTTTTGTAATCCCGGCCTTTGTATTGCGGCGTAATATGGAGAATATTATCTCCCACAATTTTGTTATCGAATCCCTTGGGTGTAGTGCCCCAACAGAATCTAATCGTTGCTTACAAACGACTATCGCAGAGACCCTGTCTGTTATGCTAGATGGAGAACAATTCGTGGCTATAAGTCTATTTCTCCAATCGTAATCCCCCTACAAAGTGGTTTGATTGAGATCGCTCTCCTAGGGAACCAATCATGCTCAAATCTCAGATAAAGCGCTGGAAGTTACTCAAAATTCGATTAACCACTTTCTGAGAAAATGCTTGGTTTGGAGACCTACTTACAAATCGTTTCTAGAGGAGCTATCGCACTTCGTTTGACATCCTCAAAATAAGCCTACGCATTTTCGAAATCCGAACCTTCATTTAATAGATTTACTTTACCAACACCTCGTGAAGCGTCCTCCATTAGTTCTATGTGCTAGCGTTATCTCGCCGTTACTCAAAAAAAGGAACAGTACTATAATCCTAAATAGTGGTAGCCAGTCAGGTAGTACGATGGTATGATTATTAGATTATTTAGGACTAAAAGTCTATGAGAGAGAGGCAGAAAAGAGATGTATTGTACAAACTGTGGGAAGAAATTAAACCCAAAAAACATGTTTTGCAGCGAATGTGGACAAGCGAGAAACGCCTCGGAACCTGAAAGGAACCAGGAGGAGGTTCAACTACCACAAAAAGGTAATGAGGCATCTGGTACACAAGTGGAAGTGGTTCATCACAAAGGAAAAAAAGTATCTAAACCTAACGTATCAAAAAGATTAATATTATCAATTGCGACAGTTCTTTTGATTGGAGGAGCAGCAGGACTTTGGTATTGGAACTCAGTAAGCGGAGCTTTCAATACCCAAGTGACCGTTAATTCAAATAAAGGATCAGACGCAAAGACGGATCAAGCTGTTTCGATAACTCCTGAACCGATAAGTTCCTCAAATGAGCCAGCAAAACTTGTCTTAAAACCTGCTTATATTCAAGTAAATCAGGTAGATTCGTCCAAATATGAGAATGGAGAAGTCGACGTTTATTTTTCGCTTTTTTCCGACAATGAATTTTCCAATTCGTTAGATTCAACTAGCTTGACAAAAGACATGTTTAAAGTTAACGGTTTGCCTGTTAACTCCGTTTCTCAAGTGAACCAAATTGATACCGTAAGTGTCGATCTTGTTCTAGATAAAAGCGGAAGTATGATGGAACCACCAAATGGATTTATGAATCAATCCAAGATGGAATTGGTTCGAAATGCAGCGATAGAATTTCTTGAAAATGTCCCACATGATGCGAAAGGGAAATTTGGGTTGTTAACATTCTCTAGCTTTGCACCGGAGGTTGCAGATATTGCATTTAATTCAGATCGACAACACATCGCCTCATATTTAAGCACTTTAGAGTCCGATAATGGAAGAACTGCATTATACGATTCCTTAACTAAGGCATTGTATGATACAAATCTACAAATTGGCCCCAAATACATTATAGCCTTTACAGATGGAATAGACTCCGAAGATTCTGACTATGGATCGTCTGCACAATCCGTTATCGATCTATCTAAGCAACTGGGGATCCCCATTTATACAATTGGTTTTGGAGATGCTTTTACAGATTTACAATGGATTTCGGAGGAGACTGGAGGAAGTTACTTCTCCATTCATGAAGAGGATAATTTACAACTAGAGCTGCAAACAATTTATGAGAATGTTTTTCAAAAGTATGTAAAGCAATACAAATTAACATATCGCCCCGAGCAAAAAGTTAGTCCAGGTGAGGAGTTCCCTCTTGCACTCCAATTGGAGTCTCCTGAGTATACGGCTCAAACATCAACATTAGAATTCACTCGTAAGATTGAAGCCACATCTATTGAAGCAATGAACGGACTGTTTGAGTACCAAGTTAATTATGCTAATGCCGTAAATAATCTTGATTTCAGTCTAGTCAGCAATAACGTGAGTAGAGATTCAGACTTCTATAACAATCTAAAAAATAGAATAGAGAAAGACTACGTGAGCTTAAATAATCAAGGGAATCCAAAAATCATTGATCCATTAGAAAATTACAGAACCGAATCCATCGTTAAATTGGCAGACGGAAGTTACAGAATTGAGTTTTTCAAGCTATTCCCTTTAGAGCTTAATCAGGAAAGGGTATACGAAGCAGACTTAAATACCTACACATTAGAGAAAGACTCCTATACTGGAAAATGGCAAGTAAACAGTTTTGGCCGGAGTGAATGTTCAATTTATAAAAATGAATCTGATCCAGGATCCTCTTGCAAAAATGTCAATGGAACTACCAAATTGTACAGTCAAGATCCTTGGGCTAGAGTTTATTAAGGACTACGTATACTAAATAGGAAATTTCAGGGTGATTTATTGATATGAGATTAGGAATACTTTGTTTTCTATTGAGTTTTTTTATACTTACAACCGCTTGTAGCTCAAACTATCACGAGCCAATGATTGAAACTCCTGAGGTCGTGAATAAAACTATCTCTCCTGAATCGACGGATTCGGTGGTATCCATTAAACAGGAGCCATTAGCTAATGGAGAGTTACCTAAGAAGACCGACAACGTTAAAAAGCCTCTCATCTGTATTGAAGCTGGTCATCAAGAAAAAGCAAATTTGGAATTGGAGCCAACGGCACCTGGCAGCAAAATAATGAAAGAAAAAGTGAGAGGTGGAACGCAAGGGGTTCAAACAAAGAAGGCAGAGCACCAATTGAATTTAGAAGTTGCAATGATGCTGGAGAATGCACTTGCTGAAGATTTTGATGTGGTCATGGTGCGTCGAACTAACGATGTCGACATTTCAAACAGTGAACGAGCAATGATATGTAATGATGCGCATGCAGATTTGATGATTCGGTTACATGCAGATGGGAATGACAACAGTGAAGTCAAGGGAATGACCTTTTTCTACCCTTCTTCTGAAAACGAGTATACGAAGCCGGTTGCAGAGAAAAGTAAAGATATTTTAGAGGTGGTTGCCCAAAATATTATTAGTGAAACCGGTGCGAAGTCACGTGGTATCATCCCTCGGGGTGATTTAACGGGGTTCAACTGGTTGAAGGTGCCGTCCATTCTTATTGAAATGGGATTCATGACAAATAAAGAAGAAGATGTTTTACTCAGTAATGCTGAGTACCAGGCGAAAATTGTTGCCGGCATTAAAAAGGGATTAACAGTGTATGATTTTCAAAAATAATATAAACACGAACAAATGACCTAAATCGATTAAAAGGATGGTAGATATGTCTAATAATTTTCAAAATATAATAGGAGAAGGACTGTCCAAGCTTCAGGGAGGTATTGAGCAAGGCAAGCAAAAGTTACAAACTGCTCAAGAAATAAATGAACTCAATAAGCAGACCAATGATCTTAATCAACAGAAAAGTAAGATTCTCTTAGATCTTGGTCAGTTGGCTTATTACAAGATAAGAACTGGCCAAATTTCTGATTTAGAAATGACCGAATTAACAAAAGATTTATTTCAATTAGATCAACAAATATATCGTTCCCTTAGACAACTTTCGGAGTGTAAGAGTTCAAAACAGCAGGGGACTACATGCGGAAATTGCGGTAATTCAACGGATGGCATTGATAAATATTGTGGCAGTTGTGGTGCGAAAGTAGAAATGCAACAAGAAATAGTTTTCCAAGGTGAAGTGGAATGTAGAAGTTGTGGAGAACTTACTCCTTTACACGCTAATCACTGTCCATGCTGTGGCATGAGAATGAATAACTAAACAACATGGAAAGAGGAAGTGAGAGGATGTATTGCAAGCATTGTGGCACGAAAACAGTGGAGGGTGCATTGTACTGTCAGAATGATGGAAGTCCTTTAATACCATTGTTTGAAGGATTGCGATTAAAAAAGGATTCAACGATTCTTTTCTGTAATCATTGTAGTTGCGAGAATAGTAAGGAAAACGTATATTGCATATCTTGCGGAGTTTCAATGGAAAAAGTAGCCGAAAAATCTAATCGAATTCAAAACGTAGTGACTGTGGAGTCCACATCCAATAAAGAAATTAGACCCGCTCTATATACCAAACATAAGCCAGCCAAACTTGGAACTTCATTGATATTTGCTCTGGTTCCTCTTGTTGTTTCCCTTCTTTTTTCTTGGTTTATCAGTGCTGAATTAAATAATAAGATTAAGAGTTTAATTTGGGCAGAGACTAACTTTGATTATACTGACTTCTCTGCAAGAATTGTTGACAAGATTAGCCTTATTTCATCTACAGATGTTTTGATGCTTTCCCACTTAGTCAGCTTGCATTTAAATGTAGATACCTCGTTCTTTGGGTTGAATGTAGACACAAGCGGTGGAGTTCTTTTGCTCATGACTATTCCGATGATTACCTTACTCATCGCTGGCTATTTGTTAGGTTGGAAAAGACCTACAACATCTGCGAGTGAACGATTAAGTTCCACTTTTCGAATAGCTATCATCTACGCTATAGTATTTGCATGTATTTCTCTTTTCTCAGGTCAGACAACGGATGAGCCTGGAATGAGAGGATCAATTTTCTTAAAAACAACCTATAGCTTTGGTAATGCATGGCTACATAGTTTTATTATCAGCTTTATTTTTATTTCCGTAGGTTCTTTATTCAATTTGCCTAAGGCATTTAAAGGACTAGGTTCTAATCAAATGTACGGGATCTCTATAAAAAGAGCTATTATGACTACTTTTTCAGGCATGATTATCTGTATAGCCATTATTTGTGGAAATTTATTTACGGAGAAAGAATTCACTGATGAAGACTGGTCTAATTCGACTAAACTTGCTATTGCAACTCAAATTGGGGGGTATACTTGGAATTTATCTCACTTAAATAGTTTCCAGGTTAAATTGGGTATGGAAGGGGAGGATATAGATAGTTATGGTCATTTAAGCTATTCCTTTATTACCGGGATAAAGCCAATAAGTCTGTTTGGGTACTCACCGTCAGGTGCTGTTTCCTCTGGGGACGAATGGATCGGTGATAAATATAATCTTGATTACACATGGACAATCTTCTTTGTTTTATTAGCTCTCATTTTACATGTTCGGTCAGGTACGTTATTAAGAAAAGCAAGTGCTGGGAATACGTTATACGAAGTAATTGCTTACGGTGTAGCGTTTGGATTTGTGTCTGTTATACTAGGATACATATTGAAAATATCATTTGAGACTGATTTACATGAGATAGTCAGTATTGCTCTAAAATTTCCAGCCTTACAAACCTTTATTATGAGTATGCTAATCGCTCTTATTGGAGCATCTATAGGATGGATTGTATCCAGTAAATTCATAAAAAAAAGTTTTCCAGTTTAATAAAGTAGCACAAGTATTCACAAAAAATCGTAAATCATGTTTCTTCGAAAGTTGCTTGTTAGTATCATCCCCTTTTAGTAGACATGCTCAAGCCCATCTTAACTGATGTCATGTTTACTAAAAGGTTTTTTTTGGTGGTTGCAACAGTGCTCCTGAAAAGTGTTCGTGAGCTGTCTTCCAGCCCAAATATTTTCGTGGCCTATGGTTGATGAGATGGAGGGCATGCTCAAAGTCTTCAACTGTAATGTGACTGAAATCTGTGCATTTGGGAAAGAGTTCTCTCAAAAGGCTGTTGGCATTCTCATTGTAGCCCCGCTGCTAGGACGAGGAAGGATCAGCAAAATAAGACCGGAACTCCATGCATCGCCTTCAGGCTGGGATAACCACTCCTGACTCCGTCAGCAGTAGCGGTGGAGGGCTCCAGTAGGATACTTAGAGACAGCTACGCCAAAGGCAATCTCCACGGGGAGCCTGTCCAGTTCCTTCGCGATCGCTCGTGAACTTTCTCCCTGCTGATGCAGGATTTCTAGCCTGCTGCGCTCGATCATGCTAAGATTTGAGCAGTCATGGTGGTGTCTCCTTTTGTAAATGGTTGTGGTGGTGGCTTCATTCTACAGGAATCCCGCCTTGGCTCTTTTTTTATTTAATTCCAGTAGGTGTGGCTCTTCATATTAAAACCGTCTATTCAAAAAAAATTAGTAGCTAAATGAAAGGAAAGACGGGCACCAGACTGTTACTACGCTACTAAAGAGCAGCTTTTTTCGCTACCCAAACGTAAGCCTTTTGAGATACTATACTGACCGGTGGACTGTTTTTCTACATCTCCAAATTGTCAGATTCACTAGACGTTGACTCACTACTACACCCACACAATATGAAACTTTTAGATATTTTGAATACAGTAATACTGAATCTAACGAATCTGTAAACAAATCAATACTAATAAAGAAGCTGATATCGAAAGATTTAAGATCACTGGGTCCAGAGTCTTAGGTCTATTTATATATATATATCGGTAGCCAGGATGATCCTATTTGTGTTCTTACGTTAGCAGTGCACTTATGCTCCCTACATCACAGAGGGAGGGGATATGTTTATGTGCCATGACACCAAACAGTACAACTTCAAACTAATCTCCCGGGTTAGAGAGTCTCAATAATTTGTCTTACTATAGTAAGGGAATGCAATAACAGAACCTGAGCCAAATCTATCTGGATGTAGGTATAAATTCTCTGCTTCTCCTAAGAAAATATTTAAAATGGTCTTCGTGAAGCTGAAGGTAAATATGTTTTTAAAGATTCCTGAATAGTATCAAGATCAAGGGTCACCGTTAGTTTGCCGAATTATTATGTTAAGTTATGTGTTATAATTCATTATTATAATGAAACATAATTATGGGAGGACAACATGAGAAAATTAATAGTTATTCTGCTCTGTTTTCTGCTAGTCACACCAGCACTAAACGGTAAAAGAGCACAAGCCTCAGATCTAAGCACGGGAACAAGCATTAAACAAATTGAAACGTCTGGGAATTTAACGATGTACCTGTGCAATAATGGGGACTTAATGAGTTGGAGTACAATTGAAGATGGTATTCCAATTATTAAGAAAGTTGCAGGCGATATTCAACAATTTAGTTTGGATTCATCTAGTGGATACATAGCAATTAAAAGTAATGGAGAAGTCATAAACAGATCAACCAGATTTTCTGATGATGAAGTAGACTTGAAAAGAATTGGAAAAGTTAAACAGGTATCTCATAACATATATGAATATCGTTTCATTAATGAGAAAAATGAATTATGGGCATTCTCCATGGATGCTTGGGGTAATCCAGTAACTCAACCTGAAAAAGTAATGGATGACGTTAAACAGGTAGCCACATCTGATAATGGAACCTTTATTGTAACTACTAAAGGTGAATTATGGGCGTATGGTGATAGTATGAGCTATGCTATCGATGCAGGCTTTGAGCTCGAGGATGGGCCTGTTAAAATGATGGATAATGTGGAAAAGGTCCAACTAGGTTCAGATTTCGACTCCTTTGTCATAGTGCTAAAGATGAATGGTGAGGTTTGGGGTTGGGGGCATAACCGCTCAGATCAGATAGGTAAAAACTTACCCGACATAGTAGAAGATCCTGTACTTATCATTAGTGACATTATAGATTTGAGCGTTGGTGCGAATTACTCCATGGCGATTGATAACAAGGGACAGCTATGGGGTTGGGGAGGTAATACATATGGCCAAATTGGAAATGATTCAGTTGATACTGTAGGCACACCAAAAATGGTCATGCAAAATGTTACAAAAGTAGCTACATCCCTAAATAATTGGGACCAAGCAACCTTTGTGGTTCGAAATGATAATACTATTTGGGGGTGGGGTAGTAATAGCTACAACATCCTAAGTTCTTCAACTTCCAAGGACATCTTAACTCCAATAAAAATTATTGAAATTCAGAATAATCCTACTGTTGTTACAGGAGTATATAAAAACGCGAGTGAATGGGCTAAGCCAGAATTGAGCGAAGCGGAGAAAAAAGGACTTCTCTCTCCAGTTATTAATGAGTCATTTAAGGCGAAAATAACAAGAGAGAAATTTAGCGAAATAGCTATTAAGTTTTACGAGGCACTAACGGGTGAGTCTCTTACTACTGTAGCTAAAAACCCTTTCACCGACACAGTTAATCCTGAAGTCTTAAAAGCGTATGATCTAGGAATTGTTAAAGGAATCTCTCCAAGTAAGTTTAGTCCGAATAACTTTATAACCAGGGAAGAAATGAGCGTTATGCTCATAAGAGCATTAGATAAGGCTAAACCAGAATTTAATTACGATTATGATTATTTTAGATTCGAGGATGAAAAGAAATTTTCAACATGGTCCCAGTCTTCTATCAAGCTTCTTAGATCTATGGGTATAATTCTAGGTGATACTAATAATAATTTTAATCCGAAAAAGTCGACTACAATCGAGGAAGCTTCAGTTATGGTGTATAGGCTTTTGCAAGCTGCTGACGAATAAAAAAGCCCCCTTTAGGGCCTTTAGGGGCTTAGGGCTGTTGAGAAAGCCTCGACAGCCTTTTTTAACGTTTGTTTATTTATAACGACACCGCGTTAATGTTGTATAATTTTAATAATTACTAAGTTGCTCTGTATATACACCAATTTTGTTACTGATAAAATCACTATTTTTAATTATTGCTATGTGAGGGAGGACAATGTTAGATTTATTTTTACTCTTCTTGGAGGGTATGTAGTATATAGGTTATGGGAAGGTAATCTTACACTGGCTATAATTAGAATCGTCTTGACCGTTTATCAAGGATCAACATTATTTAATATGAATCAGAACATAGAGACTCGTACTCAGATCACGGGATTACGGGTCTGGAAAAGAAGGTCAAGAAGCCATGTGTTTCGTGCGGGACTATGTGGTGAATGCCTCTAGTCAGTGGAAGAACAAGTGAAAGAAATGTTATACGAAAGAGAATGGACATACAGAACCATTCGGTGACTTTTCTGGGAGGGAATAGCAGGAATAACCCAATAAGGAAAGATATGAAGAACGTATCGCCTTCATGGATTACGGAAAGGGTGTATGGATTGGTAAAAATTAAGGTAGAAGATCAACTGAATCAAATAAAAATGTTATTCAAAGCACTAGTAACTAGCGGAATGTTTCAACATAACAGTTTAGAGTGGCCAGTTAGAATTATCAGATGTTCCAATGATGACTACATATATACATATCCGGAGTCTTACTTTAAAAATTTGATTTGGTCTACTCGAGTTTATGTGAATCCCCGAACTAGAAAAGATAGGGTGACTATTCTTCGATGGCTCTTAGATAGTAGCGCTAAAAAAGAGATAGATGTCTTTTTATTGCACTTTGGTTTATACCTCATCTATGGCGAAGGATTTAATAAGCTTTTGGTGGAGGACGTTGTGCAAGTAGGGATTCGGCGCGGTGAGTTGTTTTTCAGTTTACCACGCTTCACGTTGTTGAGTAATGATGATTTCTTATCGTATATGTGGGAGAAACTTATTGCACATTTCCCTTCTAATGTAACGTCTGATTATCGTTGTAATCCGGAACTAAGCGAATTGCGTATGCTCTTTAAACCAGAGCGTTTTAGCCAGTTCGCTCATGTTCCGGTCAGCGAGGCCGAATGGATAGAGCCGATATCTGGGGCGCGGGATCTTGGTTATCGTAAATGGGTTGCGGAGAAGGATCCAATGATTTCTAAAGCAAATAAACCAGATATGATTGAAGGCCCTATTATTCTTGGACATCCTGACCGGGGGAGCAGACGTCACTTTGTATGCGGTGAACTTGTGTGCAGCGGCTGCTATATTGAAATTAAATTTGGAGGGGGCTGGATCCCTGGACGTTACGAATATCTGTCTACAGAGTCACAAATAAGAATTATCTCTACAGGTGGGGACGTTATCTTTATTGAGGAGCATCACATGGTACGTATTAATCAATAATAATTTGGAGGGATCTCCGATAAAGGTTTCTGCAGTTCCCAAACCATCGTGCACATCCGGAGGATTTTCGAACTCCTCAATACGTATGGAGCACCGTCTGGAAAATGCGGATGTACAACGCTAGGCCCATTTTCAACAAGGTTGAGAAAGTTCCAATGGTTTTAAAGAATCTAACGAGACCATTTTTCTGAGGATGAGAGAGATATCAAACAGGTTGCCTACCCGGTTAGCTTCAACTAACCATTCAGGCAGTTTAATTTGAAACTTATATTGAAAATGGTTGGTTGTGCTTACCTTGGCGTGAATATAATTTGAATTATCAGCGATCTCTTCATATTCTGAATCCTTTGAACGTTGATACTGTGTTAAGGTGACTTCTATTTTCATAAGCCACATTAAGGCTTCCTAGATGCGCTTATAATTTGCTGATCCATCTGTCAGCCCTAATTCATTCAATATATTAGCGTATTTTAGTTCAACATAGGGTTTCCCGTCTATGTTTGTGAACCATAAAGACTGTATAGCGCTCATTACACGAGCCTCATACGTAGTTAGAACCTCTCCCGTGTTGTTCTTAATATGGACTGATTTAATCCCGTGTGCTGATTAGGTATATTCTTTGGATTAGCAGAAAACAAGGCGTGCTGCGCTATGTTCCTGTTAATGGTACAACCTCGCATATTCCAGAAGCGAGGTTCTTTGACCGCGCTAGAGAGTACATAGCTAAATATGAGGATTTGAGCTGGTATGAGAATGCCATACTTTTGTGTACGTTTAATTGGCTGCAGGAAATGCCAGGGCAAAAATACGTACACATCGAACATAAAGAAGCAAACAGGTGTTTTAATCCCCCGGTTCATCGGCCCTAAATCCCAAGCAACTCCGGAAAGCACCCGGCTGCGCCGTTACATTGGGCTTTTTCTCTGCGCTGACATTTCGCAACTGGTGGTACCCGGCGGCAAGGTCATAGGTAGGAGCCAAAAAAGGAAGCAATAAAAAAAAGGACAATTACCGATATACATTTATGGGACATATTTATCCTACATATCTGGCAACAAGGGAAGGAGATTCAGGTGTTAAATAACAAACTTCAAGAAGCTGCACCGTCTCAGCCTCGCCGTGTCGTACGGCTTGCGTGTGCCGTAATTCTGTTGCTCTTTATAATAGGGGGCAGATCCGGATTAGCTGTGCCGGCCACAGCCTCGGCCAGTCAGGCTTATGCTCAGGATTACCTGGATGCACTGGCCTTTCTGAATGAGATTCGGGTTAAATCAGGCGTAAAACCGTTAACCTTGAATGCAAATCTTGTCACAGCAGCAGAACTACATGCCGAATATTACAACATTAATGAGGAAACTGCCCGCGTGACCCTTCACATTCAGGAGCCTGGAAAGCCGGGATTCACAGGTGTCTGGATCACGGACCGTTTGAAGGCTGCGGGGTGGAACGGATTTGCTAATGGAGAAGTAATGCATCACGGGCAGGCAAGCAGTTCCAAAGCCGTTCAGGGATGGCTGGATACGGCCTATCACCGTAAAATTGTTCTGAGCCCGAATTACGATCAGATCGGGTTTGGTCTTAAGGATGGCACTGCTGTTGCCGATCTGGCAGCATCCAACTACAGCACCCGGAGATCGATTGACGGAGGAGTCGCTGTATATCCTTATGACGGGATGACTAACGCAGAAATTGGCTTCTATGGCAACGAGATACCGGATCCGCTGAAGCAGTTTGATGTCGAATATTCAGGCGGCATTATCTCAGCCACAGCTGAAGCAGATATCGTGGCCCATACAGCGGTCATTACGAATGAGGCAGGGGAAGAGATTCCGTATTTTGAGGAAATGGACGGCGACACGCTGTATCTGTTCCCTAAAGACGTATTAGAGGGATATCAGACTTATACGGTCCATCTTACATATCAGGCCGAAGGCGATGCTACCCAATCGACCAAGGTATGGTCCTTCACCACAGGCAAAGGCCATGAGCTGGTCGGATTGTCCTCCGGCATGCCTGAAATCATGATCAATGAAGGCAGCAGCTTGCCACTGCAAATTAACGGTACATACAATGACGGAGTGTCCAAGGATGTTACGGCAGGTCTGACCTTCCAGAGCAGCAAGCCCGCCGGAATGAAGGTAACGGCTGCAGGCGTAATAACCGGTGTGAAAGCAGGCGAATATGTTGTTAAGCTGTCTTCTGGAACCGTTAAGGATGAGGCAGAAGTGAAGGTGCTCCCCCGTCTGAAAACGAAGAACTATGCGGGTTCTGACACTGCCAGACTGACAGACATTGCAGGACACGCCAATCAGGAAGCGATTGAATGGGCAGTACGGTCAGGGCTTATGACCGGATATGCAGATGGAACCTTTAAGCCCGATGCGAAAATCACCCAAGCCCAGTTCTGGGTAACGTTCCTGAAGATGTACGACGTCAACTATGAAGCCTATTCGCCTAAGAAGAAAAAACACTGGGCCGACGGCGCTTACAGCATCGCTTCTAGCCGGAATTTCCCGCTGACTGGCGTGGACAAAACCGCATTGAAGGACGGGGCCATTACACGCTCGGAAGCTGCGGAGGTCATCGCCGCGGCAGACGGAGTTCATTTCGACCAGGCGAATGCCATTTGGTATTTGCTTGCGAAGGACTACGCGCGGGGAATTACAGAACGGTCAATTAACGGATATCAGGGACAACAGGCGCTGACCCGTGCTGCAGCTGCAGAACTGCTGCAATACGTCAATCCGAAGCTTAAGGAGCTTCTCGGACGTCCGGAGCAGGTTACGCCGAAAGAGTTGCTGCCTCCGCTGCCCGAACTGGAAGTCTATGTGAAACCGACCGTGCTTGAAGATCGGATGGTCATCACCGAATTCCATGCCGACCGTTCGCTTACGGTGGAAGGTAAGTTCACTGAATACGCCGGGCAACAGATGTTCGTCCGTATGGGTGGAGAGAGATCTGAGGCTATCGAGGATATAACGGTTACGCTGGATGCACACGGAATTTTCAAGCAGACATTTGTGGGCCCGTATCAAGGAGAATCCCTGAGTCTGTACCTGGAGGCGAAAAACCGTGCCACCTATGGTGTCGGTGCGGTCTATAGCAAGATTATCGTGGATAAATACGGTAATTCCAAAATGTAGGTACACTGCAAAGAGATTTTATCCTACTCACATAGACATTGAGAAGGCACTTAGGACTTAAACTGGCGTCGGTTTACTTCCGGTGCCAGTTTTTTAGTTTCCGCGCTGTATTTGCTGTGCTTGTTTCCCAATTGTAGTATCTAATTCAACAGGGATATGAGCAAGTATGTACTGTAGGTACGATATATCTAAACTAACTTTGGCCATAGGATAACCCCTTGTCAGCATTAAATAGAACCCCATGTAGTTAATGTTACTGCAGCAAATGAAGATGAGATCGCACAACAAAGAACAATTTATATTGGGTAATGGAAAAACGATAAAAAAATGGAGAAGGATATTTAATTTTTAATAATGGTGAACGGCTTAACAGTTCTATTCGTTCAGTTGCAAGAGGTACATTTAAAAATGATGTTCTTATTAAAGGATATAGCACAAACCAAGAGAGCCATAGCTATAAAAGCTATACATACAAGGATGGTGCAATATCATTAATAGTTGAGTCCGGCGATTTTTTCACTGATGGTTCATCCAAAGAAGGTAAAGACATTGGACAATTTTCCACTGTTAACTATTCAACCACAGATAAAAAAGGAAACAATAAGTCAACAAATTATGTCATTAACACAAATACAGTGATTGATGAGAATTACGTTGGTTATTCGTATGAGATTGAAGTAACAGAGATGGTAAATGGAAAAGAGAAAAACTCCTACACCGCAGATGGAGAAATTCAAAACTTAAACACAAGTAGCAAGATACTAAAGATTATAAATTCATATGCTAGTGGATTTGATAGCATTAATACTTTACTTGAAGGATTCTGACTTTAAAAGTAACCTTAACATCCCTTAGATTGATCCTAGGGGCTGTTTTTTTGGATCTATCTATTAATTTGCTACCTGAAGGTGCCGCCAAGATGAGACGATGAACACGATCGGGATAGGTCAGCGTGAAGTCAATTGTGACGCTGCCCTCATGAATGAACCAACTAAGTTTACTAATGACTGCCTTTTCGATAAAGGTGTGCTGAATTCAACAGCCAGACTTTACCGTAATAGTAGTTTTATCACAAGCAAAAGGCCACTGCAATTTGCAGATGGCCTCTTAAATACACTTACATTTACGAGCATGTGTTGTGGTTTGATCCGGATCGAAGCTACCGTTCGTGAAACCAGTCATCAACCCCGTGCCCAAAGCCACGGATACATCACTATAATCCTTCTTGTTTAGTCCGCCTTTATAATACTCTGCCACGGGGACTACAGTATCCATTGTCGCTTCAGCATAACTTGAACTTGTCTCACTTAAACCGTTAACCATCCATCGTACCATCTGAATACGTGTTATTTTTTCTTGTGGATCTACAATCTCATTGCTAGAAACAAAACCTTTGGCAATGGCATCGGTTACCTCTTCTTCGCTCCAACGTCCAAGTACACTAGATGGAAAGGCTATGCCCTCCTTGGATTCATTAGAGGATACACGAGAGAGCAGCACAGCAAACTCTTCTTTTGTCACAGGTGCATTGGGTTGTACGTACCATCAGCGTACCCTTTAAAATAACCTCTTGACACTGCGGATTGAATGGCATTGTTAGCCCAGTGAGAGTCGATGATACATCTTTAAACGATGCGTCTGCACCTACGTTATGTACGCCTAAAGCTAAACTCATAAACAAAGCGGCTGTAATAATTTTTCTAAGGTGTTTCATGAAATTTCCTTCTATGTATCCGTATTTTAATCTGACGAATTGCTTTATATATTATCGGTATACAAACTGTAATTTTCAAGCCAAATAAAAATGTAATAGTTCTAGTAATATTGTCAGATCTGATTGTTGTGTTCTACACGTAAACGATATATTTTGTATACCTTGTTTAACAGAAAAAGGCCACTTGCTTCGCAAGTAGCCTTTAGTAAAAAATCTATTTCAATGAATACTTAGAAATCGTCTTACCATCAACCATAAATAGATTAAGATCTTCTTTTAAGTAAACCGTTACTCTCGTCGTCTTAATTGCAGGAATAACCACTTCTAATTTGTTTTAGATCTGTTCCATTCAGTATAGTTAGCTTGGTGTTCTCGACTATGAGTATTTTGTTATCACTAGTCGTTTGAACAGAAAAGATAATATTAAGTTTAACTTTCTTTAACACTTTCCCTTTCTTATTGAGCAACGAAACGGTGGATTTCTCCTTATCTACAACCAAATTTATCCCCCACAAATCAATCTTTGTTTCTTGGATTTATACAAGAAATGGTTTTAATTCTGATATAATAGATACTTTATAATTTAGATGCTGAAAGGAATGAAAGATGAGAATGAATAGGTGGGAGGTGAACTAATGAAGAAGGTTTCGATAAATAACTTGTTTATTTATTTGGGGTTCTTAATAATTGTGATCTTAGTTTTTATATCTGGGTTAAAATATCAACATCATTTACAAGTAGAAGCACGCACGACGTATCAACCTATAACTAGTGTTGTCTTTTCTGTACTTTTTCCGATTTTCTTTGGATTATTACTCGGTTTGTTAAGATTCTTTGAATTACTTCGAAAGTCCGGAGAATGGAAAATTAATTGGATTAAGCTCTGTATATTTGGCTTACCTTCATTCTATGTCTCCTTATTCCCAATATTATTCTGGTCCGGTCTATCTATTTCTTATGATGACATACCTTTGGGCTCCCTTTTGATTACTTCAGGAACAACACCTTATACCATAAGCGGTCTGATATTCGGATTTTTATTATTTTACGTAATCGAAAGGAAAATCAAAGAAAGTTAGAATCGAAAATTTCTGTTAATCACTTAAAGGGGTTTCAGCGTAGTGAATCAGCATTCATCAACCAACGGGAAACGTTAGCTCAATAAAAGCAAGGGGCAGCCAAACTATATGATCGGCTGCCTTTGTTCAACTAACGGGCAGACTAACGTGGTTGTAGCCAGGGCAAATGTACTATCAATACAATGGATTATTTTGTATAATGCATGTAAAAAGAGGCTGTCTATGAATCCTATCATGATTGATTTTCCGGATGAGTTTTTTACAGAGCGTCTACTGATTAGAATGCCTAAACCAGGTGATGGTAAGGGAGTATGTGAAGCTGTAAATGCTTCGATTGAAGAGTTGAAGCCTTGGATGAAATGGGCTCAGGAAAAGCATACGGAGTATAATTCAGAACTTCGGATAAGAGAAGCACATATTAAATTCCTAAGTAGATAAAACCTAAGGCTACTTGTATTTTTGAAGGATACCGGGCAATTAATAGCCTCTTCTAGCTTACACAGTATTGATTGGGAGGTTCGAAAGTTTGAAATCGGGTATTGGATTGATACCAGGTACAGTGGTAAAGGCTACATGACTGAAGCTGTACAAGGTATCACTGATTTTGCTTTTAATCACCTGAATGCAAATCGAATAGAAATACGTTGTGACACTAAAAACACTAAAAGCAAGATGATTCCCGAAAGATTGAGGTTTGACCTGGAAGGTGTTATTAGGATTGAAGACCTGTCTGTTGATGGAAGCGAATTAAGGGACACGAACATATATGCATTAGTAAAGTAAGCATCTTTTACTGATGCGATTCGTTAAGCTAACAGGAAACGTTAGCTTAACGAAAAAAATCAACGTGTGCAGAAATGCTAAACGATCCCTATTGTCATCCGTAGTAGTAAACCGCAGTTGATCGGAAAAATTATATTAAACTGATGACCTCATTAAGCAAACGGGCAGATTAACGCAACTTTGTATAGATAAATACGTATTGGATTAATCAAGTAAATGAGGTTAGGACGTGCGATAATATGCTCATAATATTTCTAATTGGGTTTATCATGGTCGCAACGATGCTCTTAATGATTTTCTATAAGTTGATTGGGAAATTGATGAAATTTCGCAAACTATATAATTGGATTCTTTCAGGTGCGATTGTAACTGTTATTATGTATCTTTGGATGATTAGCACGTTGAAGAATTTAATAACTCCTATGCCATGAGACTCCAAATGATTCAACTAACGGGAAACGATAGCTCAATATAACTAAGAAAGCAACTGATCAATGCGATCAGCTGTTTTTGCTCAACTAACAGGCAGGATAAAGCTGGTGAATGCCGAATTCACCTTTGTTAACATTGGTTAATAGGGGGGCAGGCTATGCAAGGAAGAGAATTGTATGTCTATCACATTGTACAAGGAAGAAGATGGCCCTAGGTCAAATAGTTAACTTTGACAAAAACCAAAAAAATACCTTGTATCACTTCTTTTTTGATAAGGAACAGTTGAATTTCAAAGGTGAAGACTTTATTCAAATCTTGCACGGTCATTATACAAATGAAGGTTTGAAGTTGGATAAAGAGAATGCAGATGTAGCTTTTAAATATGTGGAGCAGACAATCAGAGCTATTAGAGAAATAATAGTTGAAATGGTTAGACTGCAAGAATATCCTGAGTATCCTTCACGATTGTCTTGCTTAAACGCTGCGAAAAACTATCAAGACGGTACTCCTTTCTCTCAAAAAATCGAACAAGCCAGAGAATATTGGAAAGGCAATACAAATAACGGACTTTCTGAGCTGTTAATTAACGGAAGAATCGAAGTTTGCTGAAGAGGTTTACCAGGAGAATCAGCCTGACGAGAAAGGGGAGATAAGAAAAGTGCTCAAAGACAGACGGTCACGACCTATGAAAGGGACCCATATGTTACAGAATATGCAAAACGCCAAGCAAAAGGGATATGCCAGCTATGTAAGCAACTTGCGCCATTTCATAATAAATGGGGAGAACCTTATTTAGAGACTCACCATATTATTTGGTTGGCAAGGGAAGGAGAAGATACAATTCAAAATACGGTAGATCTCTGTCCCAACTGTAACAAAAAATGCAAGTTTTAGATCTACAAGATGATGTAAACAAACTTATTGAACTTGCATTACAGGAGGATTTACAAGATGAAACAAGTTAGTGTAGTGGGGGCGGTTATAACCAACGATCACAATAAAGTCCTTTGTGCACTTAGATCACAACAAATGTCTCAGCCCGGTTACTGGGAGTTTCCTGGTGGTAAAATTGAGCAGGGTGAGAATCCAAAGGATGCACTAGCTTAGAGAGATTGGTTAAGAGTTACTTTGCGATATCGAAGTCGGTGAGCACATTAAGAAAGTTGTGTAAGACTATCCGAACTTTAGAGTTAGATTGATCACTTATTATGCCAGACTTATATCTGGGGTTCCATTTGCAACAGAACATGAGAGTTTAAAATGGGTTTCTTACGATGATATTGAAATCTTAAGGTGGGCTCCCGCTGATATACTACAGTTAATATACTAAGTGAAAATGAGAGGAGCGGTCTTTCAGACACAGGGTTTAGATGAAATACTATCTACTCCTAAATATATTAGGTTTAGAATGGATGCAGAAATCTGATGTTTAATCCTATTCTAAGAAAGAACTTGAAGAATGAAATTCAATTCATATTAGATTCTATTGAAAAGGTACTTTCGGATGAACACAGATATAAAGTCAACTGTGAAATAGCTATGATTCAATACTGTAAGTTGTTGTTGGGATATTTTACAACTAGTAAGCTAATCCGGTAAATGATATTACTATTCCGGCCTTATAAAGTCTGAGAAATTCTTTTTGAAAAACGACTTTACAAACGGTTTGGCAATGTGATATATTATTCTTCTGGCCTTGAAATGGTCAGAAACAGTTTGATCTTTGAAAACTGAACAACGAGTGAGTAATCATCCTGATTGCAGGATGAACGTGAAGGTTTTCGGTACAAGCCATCTGGCCGTATGAAAACCGGAAAACAAATGAGATTTATTAATCTCGTCAGATTCAAAATGAGCTTATCGCTCTTTTCAATACTTTATTGGAGAGTTTGATCCTGGCTCAGGACGAACGCTGGCGGCATGCCTAATACATGCAAGTCGA